>NZ_JBAJMW010000008.1:0-159384 GCF_036881825.1 Tersicoccus mangrovi
CTCCCATCGTGCCGACCAGGAGCCCGTTTCCTCACCCCCACCCCACCGTCGGCAACGTCATGACCCACAACACCTAGACTGGGTCATCGTGCCGGCCACCATCAGCTACCCCGCCGCGCTGCCCGTCAGCGCACGCCGCGAGGACATCATGGCCACCGTCGCCGCCAACCAGGTGACGATCATCGCCGGGGAGACCGGCTCGGGCAAGACCACCCAGATCCCCAAGATGTGTCTCGAGCTGGGCCTCGGCGAGCGCGGCTTGATCGCCCACACGCAGCCGCGGCGACTGGCGGCCCGCACCGTCGCCGAGCGCATCGCCGAAGAGCTCGGCGAGACCGTCGGCGAGACGGTCGGATTCCAGGTGCGGTTCACCTCCGTCACCGGTCCGGCCAGCCGCATCCGGCTCATGACGGACGGCATCCTGCTCGCGCAGATCCAGAACGACCCGCAGCTGCGCCGCTACAGCGTGATCATCATCGACGAGGCCCACGAGCGCAGCCTGAACATCGACTTCCTGCTCGGCTACCTCAAGCGGCTGCTGCCCACCCGGCCGGACCTGAAGGTCATCATCACCTCCGCCACGATCGACCCGGAGCGGTTCGCCGAGCACTTCGCGCTGCCGCCGGCCGAGGGCGAGGCGCCGGAGCCCGCCCCGATCCTCGAGGTCTCCGGCCGCACGTATCCCGTCGAGGTCCGCTACCGGCCGCTGACCGAGCCGGCCGAGGAGGACGACGAGGACGGCGACGCCCAGGCCGAGGGCCGCGACCCGCTCGACGCCGTCTGCGACGCGGTCGACGAGCTCTCCCGCGAGGCGCCCGGCGACATCCTCGTGTTCTTCTCCGGCGAGCGCGAGATCCGCGACGCGGCCGAGGCGCTGCGCGCCCGTCTGCCCGGCAACCGCCGGCTCGCCGACGCGGAGGTGCTCCCCCTGTTCGGGCGGCTGTCGCTGGCCGAACAGCACCGGGTCTTCTCCCCGGGCCCGCACCGGCGCATCGTGCTCGCCACCAACGTGGCCGAGACGTCGCTGACCGTGCCGGGCATCCGGTACGTGATCGACCCCGGCACGGCACGCATTTCGCGCTACAGCGTGCGCACCAAGGTCCAGCGGTTGCCGATCGAGCGCATCTCCCAGGCGTCGGCCAACCAGCGGGCCGGCCGCTGCGGCCGCGTCGCGGACGGCATCTGCATCCGGCTGTACTCGGAGGAGGACTTCGAGGCCCGTCCTGAGTTCACCGACCCGGAGATCCTGCGCACCAACCTCGCCGCCGTCATCCTCCAGATGGCCGCGATGGGCATCGCCGAGGGCCCGAAGGAGGTCGCGGCGTTCCCGTTCGTCGAGCCTCCGGCCGAGCGGGCGATCAACGACGGCGTCACCCTGCTCCGGGAGCTCGGCGCCCTCGCCCCGGCACGGACCGCGGCGGCGCGTGCCGGTGAGGCGACGCCGTCACGCGGGTCGGCCCTGACCGAGGTCGGCCGCCAGCTCGCCCAGCTGCCGGTGGACCCGCGGCTCGGCAGGATGATCGTCGAGGCGTCCAAGCGGGGGTGCGCCAAGGAGGTGATGATCCTCGCCGCGGCGATGACCATCCAGGACCCCCGCGAGCGGCCCGCCGACAAGGAGGCGCAGGCCAAGGAGAAGCACGCCCGCTTCGTCGACCCCACGAGCGACTTCACCGGCTTCCTGCTGCTGTGGAACCACCTGCAGGAACAGCAGCGGGCGCTCTCCGGCAACGCGTTCCGCCGGCTGTGCCGCGCCGAGTTCCTCAACTACCTGCGGATCCGCGAGTGGCAGGACCTGTTCGCGCAGCTGCGCCAGCTCGCCAAGCCGCTCGGCATCACCCTGGCCCCGGGCCGGGACGTCGACGCCGTCGCCGGTCACGATGCCATCCACCAGTCGCTGCTGGCCGGGCTGCTCAGCCAGGTCGGGCTGTGGGACGAGCGCAAGCGCGAGTACACCGGCGCCCGCGGCACACGGTTCGCCATCTTCCCCGGCTCCTCCCTCTTCCGGAAGAACCCGGACTGGGTGATGAGCGCCGAGCTGGTCGAGACGTCCCGGCTGTGGGCGCGGGTCAACGCCCGGATCAACCCGGCCTGGGTCGAGGACCTCGCGCCGGACCTGGTCAAGCGCTCCTACTCCGAGCCGCACTGGTCCGCGAAGAGCGGCGCCGTCATGGCGTGGGAGAAGGTCACCCTGTACGGGCTGCCGATCGTCGCCCGCCGCCGCGTGACCTACGGGCGGATCGACCCGGAGGTCTCCCGCGACCTGTTCATCCGGCACGCCCTGGTGGAGGGCGACTGGCGCACCCACCACCCGTTCTTCCGCCGCAACCGCGAGCTGCTGGACTCCGTCGAGGAGCTGCAGACCCGGATGCGGCGCCGTGACCTGCGCGTGGACGACGAGACCCTCGTCGAGTTCTACGACGAGCGGTTGCCGGCGTCCATCGTCTCGGGCCGGCACTTCGACGCCTGGTGGAAGCGGGAACGCCACCGCCGCCCTGACCTGCTCGACCTGGACCGCAGCCTCGTCCTCGCCGGTGGCGAGGACCTGGACACCGACGCGTTCCCCACGGTGTGGGGCCAGCAGGGCCACGAGCTGGCCCTGACCTACGCGTACGACCCGGCCGCCGAGCGGACGCACCAGCCCGGCGCCGAGGACGGCGTGAGCGTCACCGTGCCCGTGCTGTTCCTCCAGCAGCTGGAGCCGGGCCCGTTCGCGTGGCAGATCCCGGGCCTGCGGGTCGAGCTCGTGACCGCGCTGATCCGGTCCCTGCCCAAGGCGATCCGCAAGAACGTCGTGCCGGCTCCCGACGTCGCGCGCTCGGCCGTCGAGGCCCTGGACGCCGATTTCGACGCGTCGACCGACGAGCTGCTGCCCTCACTCGCCCTCGTGCTGCGGCGGTTGCGCGGCATCGTCGTCGACCCGGCCCTGTTCGACGTCGCCGCGATCCCGGCGCACCTGCGGCTGCGGTTCGTCGTCGTCGACGGCACCGGCCGCGTGCTCGGCGAGGACACGTCGCTCGAGCGGCTGCAGGCCGGGCTGGCGGACGCGTCCCGGCGCGCCGTCGCGGCGACGCTGGGTGGGCAGACGGTCGGCGAGGCCGCCGGCCGCGGCCTGGCGACCGGCACCGACTCCGCCGACGGTGGGCGGGGTCGCGGTCGTGGCCGCGGGCGGGGTCGCGGACGGGAGGGGGCGCCGGCGTCGCCCACCGATACCGCCGCCGGGTCGGCCGCCGGGCCTGCCTTCGCCGAGCAGACGGGCCTGACCGCGTGGCCGGACGGGTCCGGGACGATCGAGCGGGAGGTCTCCACGACGGTCGCCGGGCACGCCGTCACCGGCTACCCGGCACTCGTCGACGACGGGGACACCGTCTCCCTGCGGGCCCTCACCGACCGGGACGAGGCGGCGCAGGCGCAGCGCCGCGGTGTCGTCCGGCTGCTCGCGCTCCGGGTGCCCTCGCCGCAGCGGTACGTGCTGGACCACCTCTCCAACCGGGAGAAGCTGACCTTCACGCAGAACCCGCACGGCTCCGTCGCGTCGCTGATCGAGGACTGCACGCTCGCCGCGATCGACCGGCTGGTGCCGGCGGACGCGCCGTGGACCCGGGCCGCGTACGACGCGCTGTTCGAGCACGTCCGGGCCGAGCTGATCGACACGGTCTTCGCCGTCACCGCCGTCGTGGAGAAAGTGCTCGCGGAGGCCGCGCAGATCCGCCGGTCGCTCAAGGGCACGACGTCGCTCACGCTGGTCAGTGCCCTGAACGACATCAAGGCCCAGCTGGAGCACCTGGTGTACCCGGGGTTCGTCGCGGCGACCGGATGGGCGCAACTGCAGCACTACCCGCGCTACCTGACGGGCATCAGCCGGCGGCTGGAGAAGCTGCCGACGAATGTCCAGCGAGACGGGTTGTCGATGGCCGTCGTGCAGCGCCTCGAGGACGAGTACGACGCGGCCGTCGCCGCCCTGCCACCGGGCGCCCGCCCGTCGGCGGCGCTGACGCACGTGCGGTGGATGATCGAGGAGCTGCGCGTCAGCCTGTTCGCCGTCGAACTCGGGACGGCCTACTCCGTCTCGGAGAAGCGGGTGCGCACGGCGCTGAAGGCGGCCACGAGCGGCTGACGCCGATCCAGGCGGTGCTCGCGCTTCGGCCGGGGCCGGTTCCGCCGCCGCATGACGCGCCGAGTGGACGTTCGATGCGGCGAAACTGGCCCGCAACGACATCGTCCGCCCACTCAACGACCCGCTCGCACCCAGTGGACGGTCGATGCGGCGAAACTCGCCCGCAACGACATCATCCGCCCACTCAACGACCCGCACGCACCCAGTGGACGGTCGATGCGGCGAAACTCGCCCGCAACAACATCGTCCGCCCACTCGACGACCCGCTCGCACCGAGTGGACGGATGACGCCCTCATCTGCGCGAGTGACGACGTCGTCGGCCCACTCGACGCAGGAAGCACGAACTTCGCCGGCGCCGGACGGACAGCCACGGCGGCTCGGACGGTTGCCGAGCCGAGGTCAGTCCTCCGGGACGTTGGCTTCGTGGCCGGCAGTGCGGAGCGCCGCACGCAGGGCCCGGCCGTTGGCGGCCAACCGGTCCATGTCGGGGTCCTTCGCAGCGTTGGCGAAGCTGAACTCCTTCTCGGACGTGGCCGGGAAGACATGCACGTGGGTGTGCGGGATCTCGAAGCCGGCGATGATGACGCCGATGCGCTCGCCGTCGAACGCCTGCAACTGCGCCTTGCCCACGATCTGGGCGACCTCCATGGTGTGTGATATCAGGTCGGCGGGCAGGTCGGTCCAGGCGTCCACCTCGGCACGCGGCACGACGAGCGCGTGTCCATCGGCCAGCGGCCCGATCGAGAGGAACACGACAACGGCGTCGTCCTTCCACACGAAGTCACCGGGGATCTCGCCGTCGATGATCCGGGTGAACAGCGTCGGCTCCGCCTTCTCGGTGGAGATCTTCTCGGTGGAGCTCTCCGCCGTGAAGCGGGTGCCGGGCGGTGGGGGCTTGGGTCGTCCGAAGGTCATACCGGCACGCTACCGGCGCCCGGTCCGGCGGCGCCACGGGCAATCCGTCGGCCACCAGGCAGCGCTGAGCGCTCGGTGAGTCCGTCGGTGCCGCCCTCAGGGGGTGGTCACCGACCGGGGCGCACGGGCGGAACCGACGGACTCGGGCAGACGACGCCGAGCCGCCTCGACGCACCCCACACCGGCGTCGATCTCGGTGCGGGTGACCGCGGAACGGAGAATTCCGCCTGCCCTCAGCCGGGTTCGCCGCCGGTGGCCACCGGCCCGTCCGTCGCGGCGTACTGGGACCACGACCCCGGGAACAGCGCCGCGTCGATCCCCGCCTGCCGCAGCGCCAGAACCTCCTGGGCCGCGCTCACCCCGGAACCGCAGTACGCGGTGACCGTGACGCCGGCGGTGACGCCGAGTGCCTCGAAGCGGGACCGCAGCGCGTCCGGCGGAAGCAGCGTGCCGTCGGCGGCGAGATTCTCCGTCGTGGGGGCGCTGAGCGCGCCGGGGATGTGTCCCGCCTTCGGGTCCATCGGCTCCGTCTCACCCCGGTACCGCTCCCCCGCCCGCGCGTCGAGCAGCACGCCGTCGCGGGCAGCACCGGCAACGTCGGGCAGCTCCACGACGGCCATCCGGCCCCAGCCGACCTCGACCGTCCCGGGCACGGGGTCGACCGGCTCGCGGTCCAGCTCGTGTCCCGCGCCGGTCCACGCGGCCAGTCCCCCGTCGAGCACGCGGACGTCGGCCAGGCCGGCATGCCGGAGCAACCACCAGGCGCGCGCGGCCCCGAAGCCGTTCGCGTCGTCGTACGCGACGACGGTGTCGCCCGGGTTCACGCCCCACCGGCGAACCGCCGCTGAGAACCGCGCCGGCTCGGGCAGCGGGTGCCGGCCGGTCGTGGCGGTGGGCTCGGCGGCGAGCTCCCGGTCGAGGTCGACGTAGACGGCGCCCGGCACGTGTCCCTCGCGGTAGTGCTCGGCCCCGTGCGGGTCGCCGAGCTTCCACCGCACGTCCAGCAGCACGACGCGCCGGCCGCCGCCGGACCGCGACGCGGCGAGTGCCTCGGCCAGGTCGGCCGCCGAGATCAGGTCCTGCGAGGTCTGTTCCGTCATCGTTCCTCCGTCGTCGTGGTCGAGAAGCCCATCCCGCTCACAGCCAGTCCCGTCGTTTGAACTGCCACCACAGCGCGCCGGAGCACACGAGGATCAGCAAGCAGGCGACGACGACGCCGGGCACGGTGTCGAAGCCGGGGTACGGGACGTTCATCCCGTAGAAGCCGGTGATCAGGGTGGGCACGGCGATGATCGCCGCCCAGCTCGTGACCTTCTTCATGACGACGTTGAGCGTGTTGCCCTGGATGGTCAGGTGCGTCTGCAGCACGTTCGTGGACATGTCGCGGGCCGATTCGGTCCAGTCGATGGCGCGCAGCACGTGGTCGTTGACGTCCTGCAGGTAGGCCGCGAGTTCGGCGAGCCTGCGCTGCTTGCTCTCGTCCGGCTCCGACTGCTCCCCATTCCGGGCCGCGGCGTCCCCGCCGTCGCCACCGGCGGCGTCCTCGTGCACGTGCCGCAGCATGGTCGCCGTCACCTCGCGCATCGGCAGCAGCACACGGCGCAGGTTGACGAGGGTCTTGTGCAGGGTGAAACCGTCCCGCTGCAGCGAACTCCGCGTCGACCCCTCGTCCTCGGAGAACAGGTCGTCACCCAGGGCGTCGGCGGCCTCGTCGAGGCGTTCGGCCGCGGCGAGCTGGCTGTCGGCCAGATTGTCGACGAGCGCGTGCACGAGCCGCCACACCCCGGTCCCGGCGAGTTCCTCGTTGTCGTCGGCGCGGCTGAGCACGTCGTCGGCATCGAAGCCGTCGTCCTCCGCGAGCACGATCAGCACGTTGCGCCGGATCACCGCGGACACCTCGGTCAGCGCGAGCCCCGGCATCCGGCCCGGGCGGTCCTCGATGCGCGCCGCATAGGCGTTGAGGAAGAGGTGGTCGGCATAGCGTTCCAGCTTGGGCCGCTGGTGCTCGGTGACGACGTCCTCGACGGCGAGCTGGTGCACGCCGAGGACCGGCAACAGGCGGCGCACCTCGTCGCGGCGGCTCGCCGGCAGGCACACCCACAGGCACGCGTCGTGAGCCTGGGACAGCGACGCGACCTCGTCGACGTCGAGACGGCGGTCCTCGTGCCGTCCGTCCCGGAAGATCCTCACGTTGAGCATGGGGTCAGCCTAGGCCCGGCTCAGGCGCCGTCCGTGCACCGGCGGCTCGACGCGAAGGACGACGTTCGCGCAGGTGAGCCGCCGGTCGCGGTTCCTGCGCGAACGGCCTGTACCTCAGACCTCGATGCTCTGACCCGGGTCGAGGTGCTCGACGGAGACGCCGTAGGCCCCGGCATGCGTGCCCAGATGCGTCTCGGCCATGCCGCGACCGGTGTCGGTCAGCAGCGCGTCGTGGATCGGGACGGCCCGCGGCGCCCGGGTGGCGATCGCGAAGTCGATCACCTCGGCGGTCTTGGACCACGGGGCGTGCAGCGGCACCAGCAGCGTCTTCACCGCGACGCCGTCCGGGACGATGAAGCAGTCGCCCGGGTGGTAGACGTTCTCGTCGATGACGTAGCCGATGTTGGCGACCATCGGGATGCGCGGGTGGATCAGAGCGTGCTGGCCGCCGACGGTCCGCACCGAGAAGCCGGCCACCTCGAAGCTCGTACCGGGCTCGGCGGTGGTGATCCGGTCGGCCACGGCGGCGTCGGCGTCCGCCCGCAGGCTCTCGGCCACCGAGGCGGGCGCGTGCACCGTCAGCTCCGGTGAGGCCGCGAGGGCGGCGAGCAGCTTCTCGGGCACGACGTGGTCGGGGTGCTCGTGGGTGATGAGGACGGCGTCCGCGCCCTGCAGGGCGGTGTCCACTTCGGAGAAGGATCCGGGATCGATGACCAGCACCGTGCCGTGGTCCTCGAGGCGGACGCAGGAATGGGTGTACTTCGTCAACTGCATGACCCCAGCGTAGCCAGCGTCACGTCGGCCTGCCGGGGCGGTCCTCCGCGCCGGGTCCTCGGGCCCCGCGCTGCTAGGCTCGACGGAGCAGTCTCTCCCGCCGCAGGAGGCATCCCCCGTGTCGAGCCGATCGTCCTCAGCCGCCGCGGACGCCCCGGCGGATGCCCGTCAGGTCTCGCGTCCGGCCGAGCGGAACACCCGTCAACGCGCCGCGGTCTCCCGCGTCCTCGACGAGCTCGACGACTTCGTCAGCACCCAGGAGCTGCACCGTATCCTGACCGAGCGCGGTGAGCGCGTCTCGCTCGCGACGGCGTACCGGGTGCTGCAGTCGATGGCCGACGACGGCCGGGTGGACGTGCTGCGCGGGGCGGACGGCGAGGCCGTCTACCGCCGGTGCGAGGTCTCGGTCCACCATCACCACCTGGTGTGCCGCGTGTGTGGCAAGGCGGTGGAGGTGCAGGCGCCCGCGATCGAGTCGTGGGCCGAGCGGATCGCCGCCGAGAACGGCTTCACCGAGGTCGAGCACACCGTCGAGGTGTACGGGCTCTGCCCGCGGTGCTCGGCCGCGCGGCGCTGACCCGCCCCGGCAGAAGGTGAGCCGGACGACCGGCTCAGGACACCGCGGCCGGCTCAGGACACCGCGACGGCGTCGTCGGGCTCCAGCTCGGGCGACCGCCCGGCCCGCGCGTGTCCGCCCCGCCGCTCCCGTACCGCGCCCGTCACCCGGCACACCAGGTAGATGAGGAACGAGATGGTGGTGACGTAGGGGCTGATGGGGATGGTCCCGCCGAGGGCGAGGAGGATGCCGCCGACCGCGGCCGTCACCCCGAACACGACGCTGAGCACGGCCACGAGCCACGGCGTGGAGGTCACGCGCAGTGCCGCGGCGGCGGGCGTGATCAGCAGCGAGAGCACGAGCAGCGCGCCGACCACCTGGATGGACAACGCCACGGACAGGCCCAGCAGCACCATGAAGGCGACCGAGAGGACGCCCACCGGGAGGCCGCGGGCGGCCGCCATGTCGGGATCGGCGCTGGCGAACACGAGGGGTCGCCACAGCACGGCGAGCCCGGCGAGGACGACCACCGCGACGACCAGCAACCACTGCAGCTGGACGGCCTCGACGGCGACGATCTGCCCGGTCAGCAGCCCGAACTTGTTGGCGGAGCGCCCCTGGTAGAGGGAGAGGAAGAGGATGCCGAGGCCCAGGCCGAACGGCATCAGCACCCCGATCGTGGAGTTGCGGTCCCGCGCCCGCACGCCCATCAGCCCGAGCACGACGGCGGCCAGGACCGACCCGACGAGCGAGCCGGCGATGACGTTGACCCCGATGAGCAGCGCGAAGGACGCTCCCGCGAAGGAGAGCTCGGCGATGCCGTGCACGGCGAAGGCGAGGTCGCGCATCATCACGAACACCCCGATCAACCCGCCCACGAGCCCGAGCACGGCGGCGGCGACCAGCGAGGTGGTGACGAGCGGCAGCAGCTCCCCGTAGTCGGCGAAGTTGATGATCGAACCCCAGAACGCGTCGGTGTTCACGTCAGTCCTCCTCGCCCGGATCGGCCTGGTGATCGTGGTGGTGATGGGTCGTGGCGTCGGGCAGGCCGACGACGACGAGCCGGCCGCCGGTCTCGATCACCTCGACCCGCGACCCGTACATGTCGGAGAGCACGTCGGTGCGCAGCACCTCGTCCGGCGTGCCCAGCCGGAACCGTCCGCCGACGAGGTAGAGCACCCGGTCCACGTGGTCGAGGATCGGGTTGATCTCGTGGGTGACGAAGACGACGGCGCTGCCCTGGTCGGTGCGCTGCCGGTCGATCAGCTCGGCGACGGCCTGCTGGTGCTTCAGGTCCAGCGAGAGCAGCGGCTCGTCGCACAGCAGCAGCCGCGGCCGGGTGGCCAGGGCCTGGGCCACGCGCAGGCGCTGCTGCTCCCCGCCGGAGAGCGCCCCGACCGGGGCGTCCGCGTAGGACGTCGCGCCGACCCGCTCGAGCAGCTCGTCGACGCGGCGGGCGTGCTCGCGCCGCTTGACGCGCAGGCCGAGCCGGGTGCCGTCGAGCCCGAGGCCCACGAGGTCACGTGCCCGCAGCGGGGTGTAGGGCGCGAACGGCCGCTGTTGCGGGATGTAGCCGGTGCGGGCGGAGGCGCGTCCGGGCGCGTGCCCGTCGACCGTGACCGTGCCGGCGTCGAGGTGCTGGAGTCCGAGCAGTGTCCGCAGCAGGGTGGTCTTGCCGGAGCCGTTGGGGCCGAGAACGGCGAGGAACTCGCCCGGTTCGACGGTCAGGTCCAGGCCGTCGAAGATGCGGCGGTCGCCGAAGGAGAGGGTGGCACCGTCCAGACGGGCGGCGGGGGTGGTGGGAGCGGGGCTCACCGCCGGGCCCGCAGGGCGGACTCGACAGCGCCGATGTTCGCGGACATCCAGTCAGCGTAGTGCGTGCCGTCGGGCAGGGTCTCGGTGAAGTCGACGACGGGGACGCCCGCGCTCTGCGCCGCGGCGGCGACGGCCCGCGTCTGTTCGCTCTCGGACTGGGTGTTGTAGGCGAGCAGAGCGACCTTCTTCTGCTGCATGAGCGTGCGCACGGCGTTCAGGTCCGTCGGGGACACGTCCCCGCCCTCCTCGACGGCGTGGGTGAACGAGGCCGGGGTGACGTTGTGCAGCCCGGCGTCCTGCAGCAGGTACAGCGGCACGGGCTCGGTGATCGCGACGTCGTGCTGGACGCCGTCCTTCGCGGTGGCGGACTTCGCCGCGGCCAGCCGCGCGCGCAGGGCGGCCAGCTTCGCGGTCAGCGCGTCGGCGTTGGTGTTGAAGGCCTTCGCGTCGGCCGGCCGCTGGGCCGCGAGCCTGTCCTTCACGGCGGCGACGATCTTCTCCGCCGTCGGCAGGCTGTACCAGACGTGCTCGTTGAAGGCGCCGTGATCGTGCCCGTCGGACGGCGACTCCGAGGCGCCGGCGCTGCTCTCCTCCAGGCCCGAGGTGGCGACCGCGTCGATCACGTTCGCCGCGGCGACGTGGTCCGCCGAGATCAGCGACTCCATGAACGGGTCGTAGCCGCCGCCGTTGACGATGACGAGGTCCGCCCTGGACACGGCCAGCCGGTCCCGCACCGTCGCCTCGTACGAGTGAGGGTCCTGGTCCGGCCGGTTGATCAGCGAGGTCACCGTCACCGCGTCGCCACCGACGGTCGCGGCGATGTCTCCGTACACGTCGGTGGAGGCGACCACCTGGAGGCGGCCGTCACCGGAGGAGGCGGAGGAGCCGGCGTTCGTGCCGCCGCTGTCGCTGCACGCGGCGAGCGGCAGCAGGAGGGCGGCGACCGCGAGCGCGGTGAGGGTGCGGGCGGGGCGGGGCACGGAGGACCTCGGTTCGAAGGAGGCGGGCCGGTCCGGGACGGACGGCGGCCGCGGCGACGGGCGACTGACTCGAAGACGACGACGGATCGACGATGACGACGAGTCCAGATGACACTGGATCGAGATGACAATGGATCGCAACAAGCGACCTCGTCATCCTAACCACAGTCGCGAACGATTCGCATCTGCGTTACATTCCCGACGGGTCGTCCTTCGCGCGGCGCACCGCCGTCCGTCAGCCGTTGCGGCGCGAGTCCTGCGTCTGGGTCGCGTCGCGGATCTCGCCGACCAGCTGCTCGATGATGTCCTCGAGGAAGAGGACACCGAGCGTCCGGCCGTCGGCGTCGATGACGCGGGCCAGGTGGGAGCCGGTGCGCTGCATGAGGGCCAGCGCGTCCTCCACCTCCTCCTCGGGCGCGAGGTTGACCAGGGTGCGCACGTGCGACTCGGGGATCGGCCGCTGGTGGGCGGCCGGGTCGATCCCGAGCACGTCCTTCAGGTGCAGGTACCCGGTCAGGTTGCCCGCCTCGTCGACGAAGACGAACCGCGAGTAGCCGGTACGCCCGACCATCCGCTCGAACTCCTCCGGCGTCGCCCCGACCCCGATGGTCACGAGGTCCTCGACGGCCACCATCGTGTCCCGCGCGTGGTGGCCCGAGAACTCGAGGGCACCGGAGATGATGCCCGCCTCGTCGTCGACCAGGCCGGTGCGCGTGGACTCCTCGACGATCGAGGCCAGCTCGTCCAGGGTGAAGGTCGAGGTCACCTCGTCCTTCGGGCGGACGCCGAACAGCCGCACGACGTGATTGGCCGTCCAGTTCAACGCCATGATGACGTGCTTGACGAGGCGGCCGACGAACACGAGCGGCGGGGCCAGCACGAGCGCGGCGCGGTCCGCCACGGAGACCGAGATGTTCTTCGGCACCATCTCGCCGAGGGTCACGTGCAGGAAGGTGACGATCAACAGCGCCGCCGCGAATCCGACGACGGACGCCACCTCCTCCGAGAGCCCCACGATCCCGAGCGGATCGGCGATCAGGTGGTGGATGGCCGGCTCGGCGACCTGCAGGATCAGCAGCGAACAGACGGTGATGCCCAGCTGCGAGCACGCCAGCATGAGGGAGACGTTCTCCATCGCCCACAGCGTGGTCTTCGCGCGCCGGTGCCCGGTCTCGGCCAGCGGCTCGATCTGGCTGCGCCGCGCGGACATGATGGCGAACTCCGCGCCGACGAAGAACGCGTTGCCGATCAGCAGGACGACGAGCCAGACGATGCCCAACCAGTCACTCATCGGGTCCGCCCTCCCGTCTGCGTCGGGGCGACGGCGTGCGAGCCGGACAGCCGTGTCCGCGTCGCCGTGACGGGAGCACCGTCGCCGGCACCGTCGCCGGCATCGCGTCGGGCGCCGCCGTCGGGTGTCGTGCTCTCGGGTGTCGTGCCGTCGAGCGTCGGGCCGTCGGTCGTGGTGTCGCTCGGTCGCTGCGTGAAACGGATCCGGTCGAGGCGGCGGCCGTCCATGCGCTCGACGGTGAGCACTCCGGCCTCCAGCGGCACGGTGTCGCCCGGGACCGGGATCCGGCCGAGCTCGCTCATCACGAAGCCGCCGACCGTCTCGTACCCGGACTCGTCCGGCACGGCCAGGCCGGGGATCTGCTCGCTGACCTCGTCGGGGCGCATCAGGCCCGGGAAGTACCAGTCCCCCGCCGCGCTCTGCAGCACGCCGGGCTTGACCCGGTCGTGCTCGTCGGAGACCTCGCCGACGATCTCCTCGACCAGGTCCTCGAGGGTGACGATGCCGGCGGTGCCGCCGTACTCGTCGAGCACGACGGCCAGCTGGAGGTTGCCGTCGCGCAGTTCGGCGAGCAGCGCGTCGAGGTGGACGGTCTCGGGCACGCGCAGGACGTCGGTCATGATGACCCCGACGGCCAGGTGGGCGCGGCGCTCGGCCGGCACCCCGATGGCCTTCTTCACGTGCACGACGCCGCGGATCTCGTCGACCGACGCGCCGAGCACGGGGAAGCGCGAGTAGCCCGTGCTGCGGGCCAGTTCGACGACGTCGGCGACCGTCGCCTCGCCGTCCACCGACGCCATCCGGGGCCGCGGCGTCATGACGTCGGCAGCCGTCTGGCTCGCGAAGCCGAGGGTGCGGGAGACGAAGGTCGCCGTCCCGGCGTCCAGGGTGCCCAGCTGCGCCGAGCGCCGCACCATCGAGGAGAGCTCCTCGGGCGACCGGGCGCCGGAGAGCTCCTCCTTCGCCTCCAGGCCCATGAGGTGCAGGATGCGGTTCGCGAAGCCGTTGAGCACGATGATCGCCGGCTTGAACACGGCGGTGAACATCAGCTGCGGGCGGGCCAGCGCCCGGCCCAGCGGCAGGGCGATCGCGATGGCGATGTTCTTGGGCACGAGTTCGCCGAGCAGCATCGAGAACAGGGTGGCGATGATCATGGCCACCACGAGGGCGATGCCGTGCAGCAGGGGATCCGGTACCCCGACGGCGAGCAGCGGAGCGCGCAGCAGCGTCGCGAGCGAGGGCTCCATGACGTAACCGGTCAACAGCGTCGTCAGCGTGATCCCGAGCTGGCAGCTGGACAGCTGCGTCGACAGGCTCTTGAGGCAGCGCAGGAGTGCCTCGGCGCCGGGTTCACCGGCGGCGACGGAGCGCTGGACCTGGGTCTGGTCGAGGGCGACCAGGGAGAACTCGACGGCGACGAAGAAGCCGGTGCCGAGCACGAGCACGACACCCGCCAGCAGGAGCAGCCATTCCATCAACGGCTCCGGACCGGCAGCGGGAATCGAGCGTGCCGGTCAGGCAGCCCGGCGGCGCTCGTACGGACGGCCCCGAGGGGCCAGGAGGAACTTCGACCCGGGGCAGCATCAGCTGCGCCCGGGGCCCTCCTCACGGATCGGCGGGGTGAGTGTCGTCCCATAAGAGTTCCAGTCTACAAGAGCACTTCCGCCCTGAAACGGGCGGAACGGGGCAGGCCCCGCTCACCAGCTCTGGGCGAGCGGGCGGCCCTCCTCGTACCCGGCGGCGGACTGGATGCCGACGACGGCGCGCTGCCGGAACTCGGTGAGCGTGCGCGCGCCGGCGTAGGTCATCGAGCTGCGCACGCCCGACGTGATGCCGTCCAGCAGGTCCTGCACGCCGGGCCGCGCGGGGTCGATGTACATCCGCGAGCTGGAGATGCCCTCCTCGAACAGGCCCTTGCGCGCCCGCTCGAACGCTTCCTCGCGCTGGGTGCGGTTCTGCACGGCGCGGGCCGAGGCCATGCCGAAGCTCTCCTTGTACAGGCGGCCGTCGGCGCCCTCCTGCAGGTCGCCGGGGCTCTCGTGGGTTCCGGCGAACCAGGAACCGATCATCACCTGGCTCGCGCCGGCCGCCAGGGCCAGGGCGACGTCGCGCGGGTAGCGGACGCCGCCGTCGGCCCACACGTGCCTGCCGAGCGCGCGCGCCTCGTCGGCGCACTCGAGCACGGCGCTGAACTGGGGCCGGCCCACCGCGGTCATCATGCGCGTGGTGCACATGGCGCCCGGGCCCACGCCGACCTTGATGATGTCGGCGCCCGCGTCCACGAGGTCCCGCACGCCGGCCGCGCTGACGACGTTGCCGGCGACGACGGGCACGTGCGGGGCGAGGGAGCGGACGACGCGCAGCGCGTCGATCATGCGGCGCTGGTGGCCGTGGGCGGTGTCGACGACGAGCGTGTCGACCCCGGCGTCGAGCAGGCCCCGGGTCTTGGCGGCGACGTCGCCGTTGATCCCGACCGCGGCGGCGACCCGCAGGCGACCCTGCGCGTCGACGGCGGGACGGTAGAGGCCCGAGCGCAGCACGCCCGTGCGGGTCAGGGCGCCGGCGAGAACGCCGTCGCGCACCACGGGTGCGAACCCGGACGCGGTCTCGTTCAGGACGGCGAAGGCCTCGCGCAGCGCGGCCTCGGCGCGGGCCGGGTCGGACGCGAGGTCCGCGGCGTCCAGCCCGGCGGCGTCGACCGTCGGCACCGGCCGCAGCACGGACTCGAGGGAGGCGAAACGGTCGACACCGGCCAGATCGGCCTCGCCGGCGACGCCGAGGACGTGCCCCTCGTCGTCGGCGACGACGACGTACCCGTGGGCGCGCTTGCCGATCAGGTGGAGGGCGTCGACGACCGTGTCGGCGGGGCCGAGCCGCACCGGGGTCTCGAACACGGTGTGCCGCCCCTTGACCCAGGCGGTCACCTCGGCGATCACCGGCAGCGGCACGTCCTGGGGCAGGACGCCGAGCGCGCCGCGGCGGGCGACCGTCTCGACCATGCGCCGGCCGGTCACCGCGGTCATGTTGGCCACGACGATGGGGATGGTGGTCCCGGTGCCGTCGTCGGTCGCGAGGTCGACGTCGAGGCGGGAGACCACGTCGGAGGCGGACGGCACCATGAACACGTCCGCGTAGGTCAGGTCGGTCGTCGGCTCGGTGAGGAACTTCATTCTCGGTGCTCTCCTGCGGCAGTCCGGGTGGTCATCCGGGGGGCAAAACCTCACCACGATACCGTCCGGCGAGCGCCGCGGACAAATCTCCGCCCGCCGTGGTGTTCGAATCTCGCGCCGTCGCCGCGCCGTCTCGATGCTCACCCGGGTCACTCTCGACGTGTCGTGGATCACGTCGATCGCCGTGTTGCCGTCGGCGGTGCCGTGATTAGCCACCCTCACCCATGGTCACTAGACTGGCGGTGGTCTCCGCTGCCCAGGCGCGACCACGCGCGGCCTGATGACGAGCCGACCACGGGACGTCCGGCACGTCGCGCGTACGGCCTGAGCGTGTGTGAGGCGACGGTGGATCGGGCAGCACAGACGGAAGAGGCGAATTCATTGCCACACCAACCACACCAGCGCATTCCCGAGGAGTTCGCGGGCAACGAGTGGCTCGTCGATGAACTGTACGAACAGTTCACGAAGGACCGGAATTCGGTCGACCAGAAGTGGTGGCCGATCTTCGACTCCTTCGAGGCGGACACGCCGAACGGTCAGGCGGGCAACGGCACCGCTCCCGCCAGCCCCGCCGCACCGCGGGCCGAGCAGGCCCAGGCCCCGCAGGAGCGCACCCCCCAGGAGTCCCGCCGCAGCGGCTCGGACGTGACCGACGAGGGTCCGACCACCAACCCCGCGGATCCCGACGCCGACGCCAAGGGCTCCCGCTCGACGATCCTGGGCGCCAAGCCCACCCCCGTCGCGGAGCCGGGCACCAACAGCACCCGCATCCGCACGCCCATTCCGGCGCAGCTGCCCGCGAACGACCGGGACCAGCGCACCGAGGAGGACACCCGCACCGTCCTCAAGGGTGTCGCGAAGGCCGTGGCCGCGAACATGGACGCCAGCCTCACCGTGCCGACCGCCACCACCGTGCGGGCCGTCCCGGCGAAGCTGCTGGTCGACAACCGCATCGTGATCAACAACCACCTGCGCCGGGCGCAGGGCGGCAAGGTCTCCTTCACCCACCTCATCGGGTTCGCCGTCGTGCGGGCCCTGGCCGCGTTCCCGTCGCAGAACGTGCGCTACGAGGTGGTCGACGGCAAGCCCACCGCTGTGCAGCCGGCGCACGTGAACTTCGGCATCGCCATCGACCTGCCGAGGCCGGACGGCTCGCGCACGCTCGTCGTGCCGAACATCAAGAAGGCCGAGACGATGAACTTCGTCGAGTTCTGGACGGCCTACGAGGACCTGATCAAGCGGGCCCGCAACAACAAGCTGACCATGGAGGACTACTCCGGGACGACGGTCTCCCTGACCAACCCGGGTGGCATCGGCACCGTGCACTCCGTGCCGAGGCTCTCCGCGGGCCAGGCCGCCATCATCGGCGTCGGCGCCCTCGAGTACCCTGCCGAGTTCCAGGGCTCCAGCGAGAAGACGCTGGCCAAGCACGCGATCAGCAAGATCATCACCCTGACCTCGACGTACGACCACCGGGTCATCCAGGGGGCCGGCAGCGGCGAGTTCCTCCGCCTCGTGCACCAGCTGCTGCTCGGCGAGCAGGACTTCTACGACCACATCTTCGAGGTCCTGCGGATCCCCTACGAGCCGGTCCGCTGGGCGCACGACGTGCAGGTCGACCCGATCGAGCAGATCAACAAGGTCGCCCGGATCCAGCAGCTCATCCACGCGTACCGCGTGCGCGGCCACCTGATGGCCGACATCAACCCGCTCGAGTACGTCCAGCGCAAGCACCCGGACCTCGACATCCGCACCCACGGCCTCACCCTGTGGGACCTGGACCGCGAGTGGCCCACGGGCGGCTTCGGCGACAAGCAGAAGCTGCTGCTGCGCGACGTCCTCGGCGTCCTGCGCGACGCGTACTGCCGCAACGTCGGCATCGAGTACATGCACATCCAGTCCCCCGAGGAACGCCAGTGGTTCCAGGACCGGCTCGAGCACCCGTACAAGAAGCCGGACCGCGAGGAGCAGCTGCACATCCTCGCCAAGCTCAACGCCGCCGAGGCGTTCGAGACCTTCCTGCAGACGAAGTTCGTCGGTCAGAAGCGGTTCTCCCTCGAGGGCAGCGAGTCCCTCATCCCGCTGCTGGACGCGATCATGGACAACGCGGCCGACGACGGGCTGGACGAGGTGGCCATCGGCATGGCGCACCGCGGCCGGCTCAACGTGCTGACCAACATCGCGGGCAAGACCTACGCCCAGGTGTTCCGCGAGTTCGAGGGCGTCGTCGACCCGAAGTCCGTCCAGGGCTCCGGTGACGTGAAGTACCACCTCGGAACCGAGGGCTCGTACGTCTCCGAGAAGGGCAACAAGACCAAGGTCTACCTGGCCGCCAACCCGTCGCACCTCGAGGCCGTCGACGGCGTCGTCGAGGGCATCGTGCGGGCGAAGCAGGACCGGCTGAACCAGGGCTCCGACGGCCCCACCTCATTCCCGGTGCTCGCCGTCCAGGTGCACGGTGACGCCGCGTTCGCCGGCCAGGGCGTCGTCGCCGAGACGCTGAACCTCTCCCAGCTGCGCGGCTACCGCACCGGCGGCACGATCCACGTGATCGTCAACAACCAGGTCGGCTTCACCACGGCTCCGTCCTCAGGGCGCTCCTCGGTCTACTCGACCGACGTCGCCCGGATGGTGCAGGCGCCGATCTTCCACGTCAACGGGGACGACCCCGAGTCCGTGGTGCGGGTCGCCCAGATGGCGTACGCCTACCGGCAGCGGTTCCACAAGGACGTCGTGATCGACATGATCAGCTACCGGCGCCGCGGCCACAACGAGGGCGACGACCCCTCGATGACGCAGCCGATGATGTACACCCTCATCGAGCACAAGCGCTCCACCCGGAAGCTGTACACCGAGGCCCTCGTCGGCCGCGGCGACATCAGCCAGGAGGAGGCCGACCAGGCGCTCAAGGACTACCAGGAGCGGCTCGAACGGGTCTTCTCCGAGACGCACGCCGCCCAGACCTCCCCGATGCCGGTGGTGACGAAGGACAGCGACGCGGTCTCCGACCTCGAGCGCCCCACCGCGCAGCAGGAGGACGACGGCGGGATCATCGTGCCGGACTCGACGGCCATCAGCGCTGAGCGACTGGCCCGCATCGGCCAGGCCCACCTGGACATCCCCGAGGGCTTCACGGTGCACCCGAAGCTCAAGGCGTTGCTCGAGAAGCGCGAGGCGATGTCCCGCGAGGGCGGCATCGACTGGGGCTTCGGTGAACTCGCCGCGCTCGGGTCGCTGCTCATGGAGGGCGTGCCCGTCCGGCTCGCCGGCCAGGACTCCCGCCGTGGCACGTTCGTGCAGCGGCACGCGGTGTTCCACGACCGGATGACCGGTGACGAGTGGACGCCGCTGACGCACCTGACCGAGGACCAGGCGAAGCTGTGGATCTACGACTCGCTGCTGAGCGAGTACGCGGCCATGGGCTTCGAGTACGGCTACTCGGTGGAGCGGCCCGACGCCCTCGTGCTGTGGGAGGCGCAGTTCGGCGACTTCGCCAACGGCGCCCAGACCATCATCGACGAGTTCATCTCCTCGGCCGAGCAGAAGTGGGGTCAGCGGTCCTCGCTCACCCTGCTGCTGCCGCACGGCTACGAGGGGCAGGGCCCGGACCACTCCTCCGCGCGGATCGAGCGGTACCTGGCCCTGTGCGCCGAGGACAACATGACGGTGGCCAACCCGACGACCCCGGCGTCGCACTTCCACCTGCTGCGGCGGCACGCGTTCAGCAAGCCGCGCCGGCCGCTGATCGTCTTCACGCCGAAGCAGCTGCTCCGCCTCAAGGCCGCGGCCTCCTCGGTGGAGGACTTCACCGAGGGCACGTTCCAGCCCGTGATCGGCGACCAGGCGAACCTGCGGGCGGGGGACGTCAAGCGCGTCGTCATCGTCTCGGGCCGGCTGTACTACGACCTCGCGGCGCACCGGGAGAAGCAGGGCATCACCGACACCGCGATCATCCGGGTCGAGCGGCTCTACCCGCTGCCGCTCGAGGAGGTGCGGGCCCAGCTGGCGACGTACCCGAACGCGGAGATCGTCTGGGCGCAGGACGAGCCGGCGAACCAGGGTCCGTGGCCGTTCATGGGCCTGAACCTGGCGCCGCAGCTCGACCGCCCGGTGCGGCTCGTGTCCCGCCCGGCCTCGGCCTCCCCCGCCACGGGGTCGGCCAAGCGCCATGCGGTGGAACTGCAGGGGCTCGTCTCCTCGGCGTTCGGCGCGAACTGATCCACCCCGCGACGGGCGCCGTGGCCGGTCCACGGCGCCCGTCGGCGGCTCTCCGCACCATCTCGCTCTCTCGTTCTGTCCCCACCAGGGAAGGGTCGTCTCCGCCGTGTTCGAGCAACGCACCGTCCGCATCAGCGCCGTCGGCGACGAGCTGCTGGCCGGCGTCGGCGACCCGCGTGCCCTGGGCTGGTTCGGCCGCGTGATCGCCCGTACCCCCACTGACGACCTGGACCTGGCCGCGTACACCCTGGCCGCCCCGCAGGAGGGCACCGAGGCGCTGGCCGCCCGGTGGCAGGACGAGGTGGGCCGCCGGTTCGAGGACGGCGCCGAGAACCGCCTCGTCGTGGGCCTCGCCGCGCACGACCTGGACGTCGAGGTCTCCAGCGCCCGCAGCCGGCTCAACCTCGCCAACATCATCGACGGGGCCTCGCAGCAGGGCATCCCCGTGATCGTCGTCGGGCCGCCCCCGGGACTCGACCCGGTGCGGAACCGGCGCCTCGCGGACCTGTCCGCCGCGTTCGCCGACGTCACCACCCGGCGGCGGCACATCTACGTCGACACCTTCACGCCGCTGCAGCACCACGAGCAGTGGCGCGCGGACCTGGCCGCGAACGACGGCCGGCCCGGTCAGGCCGGGTACGGCCTGCTCGCGTGGCTCGTGCTGCACCGCGGCTGGTACGAGTGGATGCGGCTGCCCGTCCCCGCGTGACGGCCGGCCCCCTGGTTCAACCGGCGTCGCCCCGCTACTGATCCCGTGAGGAGAGCAGGCAGAACTCGTTGCCCTCGGGATCGGCGAAGACGTCCCACGTGCCGTCGGGGCCCTGGCCGACGTCGGCTCGGGTGGCGCCGAGCCGCAGCAGCCGGTCGATCTGCTCGTCCCGGTCCAGGCTCGTGTGCGGCGCCAGGTCCAGGTGCAGGCGGTTCTTGCCCGCCTTCTCCTCCGGCACGGTCACGAAGACCAGCCCCGGCGGCACCCGGTCGAACGGCGTCGAGGCGACGGTCTCCTCCGCCCAGCGCGGGATGACGACGACCTCGTCCTCGGCCTCGTACACCACCTGCCAGTTCAGCACCTCGGCCCACCAGCGACCCTGGGCGGCGACGTCGCGGCTGTCGATGACGATCGAGTACCAGCGCAGATCCATGGCTTCTCCAGCTCGTGAGGGACGTTCGTGAGGGACTGACGGACGCCAGCGTAGGAGTCGATGCGGACAGCTCCCGTCCTCAGCCGTGCGGCGACCGGGTCCGGAGCACGGCTCCCACTGTGGGAGAATGGACGGCGACGATGACGACCGACGGCGAAGGAGGCAGTGATGAGCAAGCGGGCACGCAAGCGCCGCGACCGCAAGCGCGGTGGGGCCAACCACGGCAAGCGGCCGAACACCTGAGCCGTTGACGGCATGAGAAAGGTCCCCCGGACGATGTCCGAGGGCCCTTTCTCATGCCCGCACGACTGCCGGCGGTGACGGCTCGGCCGCCGCCGGCGGGGCGGTCACGTGGTCAACGGGAGACGCGAACGGCGGTGATGCGACTGATGATCGTGGCCTTGAGCGTCTCGGGAGCGGTCTCGGCGCAGCTGCGCCGCACGACGGTGCGGATCACCCGCTCGACCTCCTCCTCCTGGACGCACTCGGGGCAGTGGTCGAGGTGCGCCTTGATCTCGGCGATGTCCTCGCGCGCCAACGCTCCGTCGAGGTACTCGTAGAGTCGCTCGATCCTGGAATCCGTGCAGCCCCCCAGGGCCGTGCAGTCGTCCTCACTCATGTCGTCTTCTCCTTGGTGCTGCTCACCTTCATACCGCGGTCCGCGGCGTAGTCGGACAGCTTCTCTCGTAACAACCTCCGGCCGCGGTGCAGGCGCGACATCACGGTGCCGATCGGCGTCCCCATGATCTCCGAGATCTCCTTGTAGGCGAAGCCCTCGACGTCGGAGAGGTAGACGGCCAGCCGGAAGTCCTCGGGGATCTCCTGCAGGGCGCGCTTGACGTCCGAGTCCGGCAGGTGGTCCAGGGCCTCCGCCTCGGCCGAGCGCAGCCCGGTCGACGTGTGGGACTCGGCCCGCGCGATCTGCCAGTCCTCGATGTTCTCCGACTGCGACTGCTGGGGCTCCCGCTGCCGCTTGCGGTAGAGGTTGATGTACGTGTTGGTCAGGATCCGGTACAGCCAGGCCTTGAGATTCGTGCCCGGCTTGTACTGGTGGAAGGCCGAGAAGGCCTTGGCGTAGGCCTCCTGGACCAGGTCCTCGGCGTCCGCGGGGTTGCGGGCCATCCGCAGGGCGGCCGAGTACAGCTGGTCGACGTACTGGAGCGCGTCCCGCTCGAAACGGGCGCGGCGTTCCTCCGCCGTCTCGGTGGCGACGTCGACATCGGGGGAATCGGTCGGCGCGTCGCTCGCGGCGGCGCCGGCCGCCGGAGGGGGCGTGCGGGGTGCTGAAGTCATCGTCGTCCAGTCTACTGGCGTCGCTTCGAGCACCGGCATGGCCCCTCCTCCCGTGTCCGTCCTGGTCGTTCCGAATCGGTCGTCGCGATCGACCGTTCCTTCCGCCAGATGCCAACCACGGCGAACCGACCTGTTATTCCCCGGGCCCCGGGAGGCCGACCGCCTTTTCCCCTCCCGGCACCGTCCAGACACCGTCCCGATCCAGCTCCGATCCTGCTCTGCGGGGCCCCGTGCGTCGGGCCCGGGTGGGCGGAGGGCGGAAAAGATGGAAAACTGACAAGCACCGACCCTCGGCGCCGCCGTGGACCGCCGGCCAGCACGGCCGTCACCGCACGTCGGCGCCGTCGTCCCACCGCTTGGAGGCAGATCATGACGCTCGTTCGTTTCTTCGCCCGCCCCGCCCTCGCCGGCACCTTCGTCCTCTCCGGCATCGACCGGGTCAGGAACGCCGCCACCCAGGCCTCCTCGCTGCAGCCGGTGCTCGGCGGCCTGCGCTCGGTGGCCCCGCAGGTCGCCCAGTACACGCGCGACGAGGTCACGGTCACCCGGGTGCTCGGCGGCGTGCAGACCGGCGCGGGTGCGCTGCTGGCCATCGGCAGGTTCAGCCGGCTGGCCTCGACCGTGCTCGTGGGCACCCAGGCGGTCAACGCGTGGGTCGAGTTCTCGCAGGCGCCGGCCGACACGGCCGAGCAGAAGACCGCCCGCCGGACGCAGCTGCTCAAGAACGTCGGCCTCGCCGGCGGCGCCGCCCTGGCCGCCGTCGACCGCAACGGCAAGCCGTCCCTGGCCTGGCGCGCCGAGCACGCCGCGACCAGCGCCAAGCGCTCCGCGCAGCGCTCGGAGACCCGCAAAAACATCGCGAAGACCGCCGCGGACGCGAAGAAGAACGTCCGCAGCGTCGCGGCGGACACGAAGAAGAACGTGCAGAAGAGCACCGCGGACGCGCGCACGAATCTGCAGAAGAGCACGGCCGACGTCCGCAAGAACGTGAAGAGCACGGCCGCGAAGACGTCGAAGAACGCGAGCCGCAACGCGTCGAAGAACGTCTCCGAGTGGCAGAAGAAGGCCGAGAAGCAGCTCAAGGCCGCCGGCATCCTCTGAGCCCGACCCGATGACCGGCACGACCGACGCACCGCAGCGGAGCCTCCCCTGGTGGGAGGCTCCGCTCGCGACGCAACCCGTGGACGCGGTGCTCAGCGTGCCCGGGTCGAAGTCGCTGACCAACCGGTATCTCGTCCTGGGCGCCCTCGCCGGGGGCGGTTCCCGCCTGCGGGCCCCGCTGCACTCCCGGGACGCGCACCTCATGCTCGCCGCGGTCCGTGCCCTCGGGGCATCCGTCGAGGAGATTCCCGGTGACGGCGACTTCGGCCCCGACTGGCGGTTCACCGCCGCGATCCCCACCGACACGCCCGACGCGGGTGGCGCGGCTGAGGCGCCCCGGTCCGTCGACTGCGGGCTCGCCGGCACCGTGATGCGGTTCGTCCCCCCGCTGGCGGCCCTGACGTCCGGACCCGTGCGGTTCGACGGGGACGAGGGCGCCCGGCGCCGTCCCATGGGCGCCGTCCTGGACGGGCTGCGGGCGCTCGGTGTCGAGGTCGAGGACAACGGCCGGAACGCCCTCCCCTTCACCGTCCACGGCACCGGCAGCGTGACCGGCGGCCGCGTCGTCATCGACGCCTCCGCGTCCTCCCAGTTCGTCTCGGCGCTGCTGCTCGCCGCTCCCCGGTTCGCCTCCGGCCTGCGCCTCGAGCACGCCGGACCGCCCATCCCCAGCCTCCCGCACGTGGAGATGACCGTGCAGGTGCTGCGCGAGATGGGCGTCGTCGTCGACGACGGCACCCCGGACGTGTGGACCGTCGAGCCCGGCGCGGTGCGCCCGTTCGACGTCGCCGTCGAGCCCGACCTCTCCAACGCCGGTCCCTTCCTCGCCGCGGCGCTGGTGACCGGCGGCCGCGTCACCCTCACCGGCTGGCCGGAGCACACCACCCAGGGCGGGGACCACTGGCGGCACATCCTGCCCGCCTTCGGGGCCACCGTCACCCGCGGCCCCGATCTGCTCACCGTCACCGGCCCGACCCACCTGCGCCCGGTCGACCTGGACCTCTCCGCGGCCGGTGAGCTCGCCCCCACGGTCGCCGCCCTCGCCGCCGTGGCCCCCGGCCGCTCCCGCCTGCACGGCATCGCGCACCTGCGCGGCCACGAGACCGACCGGCTCGCCGCGCTGCGCGAGGAGCTGACCCGGGCCGGCGCGCCCACCACGGAGACCGAGGACGGGCTGGTGATCGACGGCGGCGACCTGCACGCCGCCGACCTGCACAGCTACGCCGACCACCGGATGGCGACATTCGGCGCGGTCCTCGGCCTCGTCACACCGGGCGTGCGGGTCGAGGACATCGCCACGACCGCCAAGACGATGCCCGAGTTCGCCGACCTGTGGGCCCGCATGCTCGCCGGCCTCGCCTGAGCCGCCCCGTGAGCACGCACGCGAGGACCCGGTGAGCAGCCGGGAGTGGGACGAGTCCGACGTCCGGATCCGCCCCAACAAGCGCGGCACCCGGCCGCGGACGAAGGACCGCCCCGAGCACCGCGACGCCGTGATCGGGCGCGTCATCACCGTGGACCGCGGCCGGTACACGACCGTCGTCGACGAGGACACCCCGGACGAGCGGGTCGTCATCGCCGCGCGCGCCCGGGAACTGCGCCGCACCGCGATCGTGCCCGGCGACGAGGTCGACCTGGTCGGCGACGTCACCGGCACCGAGGACACCCTCGCCCGGCTGGTGCGGATCCGGGAGCGCGCCACGGTGCTGCGCCGCAGCGCGGACGACACCGACCCGGTCGAGCGGGTCGTCGTCGCGAACGCGGACCAGCTCGTCATCGTCACCGCCGCCGCCCGGCCCGAGCCGCGCACCGGTTTCGTCGACCGGGCCCTCGTGGCGGCCTACGACGCCGGCATCACTCCTCTGCTGTGCCTGACGAAGGCCGACCTCGCCGATCCCGCCCCGTTCCTCGCCAACTACGCGCACCTGGACCTGCCCGTCGTCATCAGCCGGACCGGCAGCGCGTCGAGCACCTCCCATACCGTCGGTGACGAGGACGACGACAGCGACAGCGAGGACGCGGCTCTCGACCCGGACGCCATCCGCACCCTGCACGAACGGCTGGACGGGCGGATCAGCGTCCTCATCGGCCACTCGGGGGTGGGCAAGTCCACGCTCGTCAACGCGCTCTCGGCCGCGGACCGGGCCACCGGATCCGTCAACGACGTGACCGGCCGCGGGCGGCACACCTCCTCGTCGGCCCTCGCGATCCGGGTGGCCGACTCCGCGCCGGGCAGCTGGATCATCGACACCCCCGGCATCCGGTCCTTCGGGCTGGCGCACGTCTCCGCCGACACGCTGCTGCGGGCCTTCGAGGACCTCGAGCCCGGGGCCGACGAGTGCCCGCGCGGCTGCGAGCACCGCAGTGCCGAGGACGGCTGCGAGCTCGACGCCTGGGTGGCCGACGGCGGCGCCGGCCCGGCCGGACCGGCCCGGCTCGCCTCGTTCCGCCGCCTGCTGGGCGTCGGCGAGGCGGAGGCGTCCGCCGAGAAGGAGCTCGGCTCCGCCCTCGAGACGGAGCCCTGACCCGCACCCCTGACCCGCACCCGCCCCCGTACCGCCCGGTGACCGTGAGCGCGTGGACACCGCGCGCCCGGCTCGGGCGCCCCAGCCCGGAGACGATACCGTGAACAGCATGACAACCCGCGACCGGACCTCCTCGCCCTGGACCGAGGACCTGCGCCTGGCGCACGTCATCGCCGACGCCGTCGACGCGCAGACCATGGCGCGGTTCAAGGCGCAGGATCTGAAGGTCGAGACGAAGCCGGACATGACGCCGGTCAGCGACGCCGACACGGCCGCCGAGGAGTCGATCCGCGCCCAGCTGGCCCGTGTGCGGCCCCGCGACGCCGTGCTCGGCGAGGAGTTCGGCTCGACCGGCTCGGGTCCGCGCCGCTGGGTGATCGACCCGATCGACGGGACCAAGAACTTCGTGCGCGGCGTCCCCGTGTGGGCGACGCTGATCGCCCTGATCGACGAGGGCCGCCCGGTCGTCGGGGTGGTCTCCGCCCCCGCGCTGAACAAGCGCTGGTGGGCGGCCGAGGGCGGCGGCGCCTTCACCGGCCGGTCCCTGGCGGCCGCCACCCGGTTGCGGGTCTCCGACGTCGGGACCCTCGCGGACGCCTCGCTCTCCTACTCCTCCCTCGGTGGATGGCGTGACCGCGGCGTCCTCGACGCGTTCCTCGACCTCAGCGACACGGTCTGGCGCACCCGCGCGTACGGCGACTTCTGGTCCTACTGCCTCGTGGCGGAGGGCGCCGTCGACATCGCGTGCGAACCCGACCTCAACCTGCACGACATGGCCGCCCTGGTGCCCATCGTGACCGAGGCCGGCGGCCGCTTCACCTCGCTCGACGGCGTCGACGGGCCGTTCGGCGGCAACGCGCTGGCCAGCAACGCGCGGCTGCACACCGACGTCCTGCGCCGGCTCAACCCCGGCCTCGACGAACTCGCGCTCACGCCCGCTCAGGGCTGACCGCCCGATCCCTCCGGCTCTCCTCCGAGCTGGTCCCCCGGTCTGCGGCGTGGACGCGCATTGCCGCGCGCCGTCGCCGGCGGTAATTTTCAGGTATGCCTAACTCTTCCGGCCGGCCTGTGGGAACCGTCCCGGATGCGGCGCCGGAGCATGCGGTGCCGCACACCCCCGCACCGGACGATGAGCGGCACGACGGCGGAGCGCGCCTCGACGGACCGGGCGGGCAGGACGACGGAGCGACGGCAGGCACCTCCCCGGCGGATCCCGCACCACGCCGGCGCCGGCGCTGGCCGTCCGCGGCCATGCTCGGACCCGCGTTCGTCGCCGCCGTCGCGTACGTCGACCCGGGCAACGTGGCCGCCAACCTCACGTCCGGGGCCACCTTCGGCTACCTGCTCGTGTGGGTGCTCGTCGCGGCCAACGCCGTCGCCGTGCTGGTCCAGTACCAGTCGGCGAAGCTCGGCATCGTCACCGGCCGTTCGCTGCCCGAACTGCTCGGCGAGCGCCTCTCCCCCTGGCCGCGGCGGGTTTTCTGGGTCCAGGCCGAACTCGTGGCGCTGGCCACCGACCTCGCCGAGGTGGTCGGCGGCGCCATCGCGCTGCAGCTGCTGTTCGGGCTGCCCCTGCCCGTCGGCGGCCTGATCGTCGGCCTCGTGTCGATGGGGGTCCTGGTCGTGCAGACCCGGCACGGGCAGCGGCCGTTCGAGCGGATCGTCGTCGGGATGCTCGCCGTCATCACCCTCGGCTTCCTCACCGGCCTCGTGATCAGCCCGCCCGACGCCGGCGGCGTGCTCGGCGGCCTCGTGCCGCACTTCGCCGGCCCGCAGTCGGTGCTGCTGGCCGCGAGCATGCTCGGCGCCACCGTGATGCCGCACGCGGTCTACGTGCACTCGGCGCTCAGCCGGGACCGCCATCACGCCCGCCGCGACACCGGGCTCGTGCTGCGCGCCACCCGCCTCGACGTCGGCGGGGCCCTCGCCGTCGCCGGGCTGGTCAACATCGGCATGCTGCTGCTCGCCGCGTCCACGCTCGGCGGCCGCGAGGGCACCGACACGATCCCCGGCGCGCACGCCGCGATCGTCTCCGCGCTCGGCCCGGTGATCGGTGTCCTCTTCGCGATCGGGCTGCTCGCCTCCGGGCTCGCCTCGACCTCGGTGGGGAGCTACGCCGGCGCCGTCATCATGGGCGGGCTGATGCGCTGGCGCATCCCGCTGCTGGTGCGCCGGGCGCTCACCCTCATCCCCGCCGTCGTCCTGCTGGCCGTGGGGGTGGACCCGACGTGGGCGCTCGTGATCTCGCAGGTGATGCTCTCCTTCGGCATCCCGTTCGCCGTCATCCCCCTGGTCGGCTACACGGGCCGTCGCTCGCTGATGGGCCGGTACCGGGACCCCGTGCTGACGCGGGTGCTGGCGTGGACGGCCGTGGCGCTCATCGTCACGCTCAACGTGCTGCTGCTGTGGCTGACCGTCACGGGCGCCGCCACGTGAGCGCGCGACGCCGGGACCCGGCGGAGACCGCATCCGCCGCGAGCGCGAGCGTCGAGGACTACGTCAAGGCCATCCACGCGCACACCGAGTGGCACCCGGCGCCGATCACGACGACGGCCTTGGCCGCCCGGCTCGGGGTGACGAGCGCGTCCGCCTCGGAGATGGTGCGCCGGCTCGACGAGCGCGGGCTCGTCGTCCACCGTCCCTACCGGCCCGTGGAGCTCACCGAGGCCGGGCGCGTGCTCGCCGTGGCCATGATCCGGCGGCACCGGCTGCTCGAGACGTGGCTGGCCACCGAGCTCGCGTACGGGTGGGACGAGGTGCACGACGAGGCGGAGCGGCTCGAGCACGCCGTCTCGGACCGGTTCATCGAAGCGATCGCCGAGCGGCTCGGCGACCCGGACCGCGACCCGCACGGCGACCCCATCCCCCGCCGGGACGGCACCGTGCCGGTGGTCGAGGCCACGCCGCTGGCGGACTTCGACGTCGACCACCCCGTGCGCGTGCGCCGGGTCAGCGACGCGGATCCGGCGCTGCTGCGGCAGCTCGCCGACCTCGGCATCGGACCGGACAGCGCCCTGACGCTGCTGGCGGACGGTCCGGTCGGGGCCGGCACCGGCGCGGGCGACGCCGGCGGCATGCGCGTGCGCAAGGACCTCGGCCTCAAGGACGCTCACGCAGACCCCGCCGCGAGGAAGCTCGCCGGGCGGACCGACGTCCGGCTCACCCCCGCCGCGGTCGCCGCCGTGTGGGTGGTCAGCCGCGGCGAGCACCCCGGTTGCACGCTCAGCCCGCGTCCGGGGCACCCCGCCGCTGAGCGCCGTCGGCCGGTGTCGGCCGCGGACTGAGCACCCGCGCCGGGCGTTCCTCGTCCGGACCCACGCCGAGCTGCTCGAGCGCGAACAGCACGACGGCGCCGCCGGCCATGACCAGCCCCGGCCACCCGAGCCCCGAGAACGAGAGCAGCGCGGCCGCCACGAGCAGGAAGCCGGCCGCGAGCAGGGGCCGGGCGGGCCGTCCGACCCGGTGCGCCGCGCGGGGCGCCATCCAGCGGCCCCACGCGAGGACGACGACGACGAGTGTGGTGATGGCCAGCGGCACCGCCGAGCCCGGTGACAGCAGGTGGAACGCGGCCACGCCCAGGGAGATCAGCGCACCGATCTCGAGCAGGAACGAGAGCAGCGACCTCACCAGCAGCACACCCGGCCGCGCCCGCCGCGTCACGTCAGGCCCCGGCGCCGGCGTCCGGCGCGCCCGCGGTGACCGAGGCGGTGGCGGCGACGGTGACAGCGGTGACGCGCACCTCCCACGGCCGCAGCACGGCCGGGTCCGTCTCGCCCCGCTCGTCCTCGGAGAGGTTGGTCAACACGAGCGTCGCGCCGTCCCGGCGGCACGTCGCCGGCAGCGCGCAGGCCTGCCCGCTCAGGTTCGCGGTAACGAGCAGCACCCGCTCGCCGAGGGTCCGGGTGAACGCGAAGAGCTGCTCGTGGTCGGGTTCGAGCAGGTCGAACCGGCCGAAGGCAACGACGTCGTCGGTGTGGCGCAGCTCGATGAGGCGCTGGTAGAAGCGGAAGATCGACCGGCTCGACGCCCGGTCCGCCGCGGCGTTGATCGTCGCGTAGTTCGGGTTGACCGGCATCCACGGGGTGGCGTCCGGCCGGTCCGACCCGGCGCTGAACCCGCCGTGCACCGAGTCGTCCCACTGCACGGGCGTGCGGGCGTTGTCCCGCGTCATCAGGCGCAGGGCCGCGAGCACGTCCCGCGGGTCCGCCCCCTGCTGCTGCACCGCCTCGGCGTAGTGGTTGACGGCCTCGACGTCGAAGAAGTCCTCGATCCCGGCGAAGGGGACGTTGGTCATCCCGAACTCCTCGCCCTGGTAGATGAACGGCGTGCCGAGCTGCAGGTGCAGCACGGCGGCCCATGCGGTCGCGGAGGCGTAGCGCGTCCGGTTGCCGCCGTCGACGTCGCCCTGCTCGACCGCCGCCTGCCCGTCGTCCCCGAACCGGGAGACGAGACGCGGCTGGTCGTGGTTGTTCAGGTACAGGGAGTTCCAGCCCCGGCCGTACAGGCCGTCCTGCCAGCGGGCGAGGTTGGCCTTGAGGTGCCGCAGGTCCAGGGTGGCCGGGTCCCACTTGCCGCCCTTGCCGTGGTCGAGCCCCACGTGCTCGAACTGGAAGATCATGTCGACCTCGGCGCGGGTCGGGTCGGTGTAGAGCTGGGCGTGTTCGAGCGGGGTGCCGGGGGTCTCCCCCACCGTCATCAGCTCGGCGTCCCGGCCGGCGAACACCTCCCGGTGCATCTCCTGCAGGTACTCGTGCACTCGCGGCCCGTTGGCGTACTGCTCGGCCCCCAGCGGCATCCCGGAGGTCACCGGTTCGACGTCGACGTACTCGCCCTTGGAGATGAGGTTGATGACGTCCATGCGGAAGCCGTCGACGCCGCGGTCGAGCCACCAGCGCATCATCGCGTACACGGCCTGACGGACGTCCGGGTTGTCCCAGTTCAGGTCGGGCTGCTGCGGGGCGAAGAGGCGCAGGTAGTACTGGCCGGTGGCCTCGTCCCACTGCCACGCGGACCCCGAGAAGAAGGACCGCCAGTTGGTCGGCTCGGCGCCGGGCGTGCCGCCGGTGAAGCCGGGCCGGGGGTCGCGCCAGATGTACCAGTCGCGTTTGTCCGCAGTCCGGGAGGAGCGCGAGTCGGTGAACCACGCGTGCTCGTCGGAGGTGTGGTTGACGACGAGGTCCATGATCAGCTTCATGCCGCGCTCGTGGGTCGCGGCGAGCAGCTCGTCGAACTCCTCGAGCGTGCCGAAGCGCGGATCGATGTCCTGGTAGTCGGCGATGTCGTAGCCGTTGTCGTGCTGCGGGGACGGGTAGATCGGGGACAGCCAGATGACGTCGACGCCGAGGTCGGCGAGGTGGTCGAGCCGGGAGCGGATGCCGGCGAGATCGCCGAAACCGTCGCCGTCGCCGTCGGCGAAGCTGCGGGGGTAGATCTGGTAGACGACCGCGCGCGTCCACCAGGGGGCGTCGGCGGGATCCGGGACGGCGGACGAGAGGGTCGCGGCGGCATCGCCGAGGGTTCCGGTCATCCGTCCATGATGGCAGGTGGCCTGACGCGAGGCACGGCGTTGCCCGGTCGGCGCCCCGGCCGGCGCGGATCGGTGCCGGTCAGGCTCTCGCCGCGTCGGGCCGGCTCGGCGCCGGACCCGGCGTTCGGATGCCGACGGCCGAGAGCAGGGCGCCGGCCGCGAGCAGGGCCGCGCACACGACGAGCACCCGGTGCAGGCCCGCGGTGTCCAGGGCGCCCCCGATGACGAGGCCGGCGGACGCGGTGGTGACGAGCCCGGCGATGCGGGCGACGGCGTTGTTGATGGCCGAGCCGACCCCGGCCACGTCCTGCGGCACGGCGCCGAGGATCGCCGACGTCAGCGGCGCCACCGTGATGGTCAGCCCGGCGCCGAACAGCAGGACGCCGGGCAGCAGGTCCCGCACGTAGTCCAGGTCGGGGTGCACACGCAGCATGAGCAGGTGGCCGACGGCGGCCGTCAGGGGGCCGATGGTCATGAACCAGCGGGCTCCCCACCGGCCCGCGAGCCGGCCGATCGGCGCGGAGAAGGCGATCATCATGATGGTGGTCGGCAGGGTGGCCAGCCCGGCCGTGGTGGCACGGAAGCCGGCCACCTGCTGCAGGTACAGGGTGAGCACGAGCGAACTGAGGCCGAGGGCGCCGTAGATGCCGAACGTCGCCGCGTTGCCCCAGGCCACGTTGCGGATCCGCAGCAGGTCCGGCGGGATCATCGGGGCGGGGGCGCGCCGTTCGTGCACCACGAGCCCGGTGATCCCGGCGACGCCGATGACGGTGAAGGCCAGCACGAGCGGGTGGGCCCACCCCAGCCGCCCGGCCTCGATCAGCGCGAAGACCAGGCCGCCGAGCCCGACGACGGTCAACGTCCCGCCGAGCGCGTCGATGCGCACCCCGGGTCGCCGCCGGTCCGAGCGCATGAGCACGGGCAGCAGCGCCAGGCACACGGCGATCGGCGCGATGTTGACGACGAAGATGATCCGCCACCCGACGAGGTCCACCGCGAGGCCCCCGATCAGCGGGGCGACGATGGTCGCGGCCCCCGTCGAGGCGGTCCACGTGCCGATCGCGGCGGCCTGCTCCCGCCCGTCGTAGTGAGCCATGATCAGCGAGAGCGAGCTCGGCACGAGCATCGCGCCGCACACCCCCTGCAGAGCACGGCCGGCGATCAGCAGCTCCGGGTTCGGGGCGACGGCGCACAGCAGGGAGGTGATGCCGAACCCCCACAGACCCAACTGCAGGATGCGTCCGCGGCCGACGACGTCCGAGATCGCCCCGGCGAGCAGGATGAACGCGCCGAGGGTCAGCAGGTACGCGTCGACCACCCACTGTTGGGCGCTCAGCCCGCCGCCGAGTTCGCGGCCGAGCGCCGGCAGGGCGAGATTGACCACGAAGCCGTCGAGGATCGCGATGAACGAGGCGAGGATCGCGATGACGAGCACCCGGCGCTGCAGCGGTGTGGCCGGGGTGCGGACGGCGCGCCCGCTCATCGCCCGCGCCGGCGGGTGAGCAGGCCGCCGAGGAGGAACGCCAGGCCGACGAGGATCGTCACGAGCGTCCAGAGCGTGTGGGTGCCGCCGACCACGGTCATCACGAGGATGAACACGAAGGCACCAGCGAGGATGAGCAGCCCGATGGCGATCAGCCAGCGCCCCGGGTGCGGGGGCGGGATCGGCGGCAACCACGGCGGCCGGTGGTCGGTCCAACTCACCGGATCAGTCTAGGACCCGGCAGGATGGCAGCGCCCGGGCCGGGCGGTGCCCTGCGGGCGGCTCAACGACCGCCCGGCAGGTTGGCCGCGAGGAAGTCCAGCGTCCGGCGCCAGGAGTCCGCAGCCGGTTCGGCACGGTAGGCGAGCGGGTTGGTGTCGTTGAAGAACGCGTGCCCGGCCTCGGGGTAGACGATGCCCTCGAACGGGACACCGATCGCGCCGAGCGCCTCCTCCACCTGCGGCCGGCTGGCTGTCACCTGCTCGTCCTCCTCGCCGTAGAACGCGAGCACCGGGCAGGTCACCGTGCGCAGCTGGTCCGCGTCCATCGGGGCGCCGTACCAGCTCACCGCCGCACGTAGCCGGTCGTCGGCCGCCGCGAGAGCGAGGCTGTAGGTGCCGCCGAAGCAGAAGCCGAGCACACCCACGCGCCCGTCGACCCGGCTGTCGGAGAGCAGGCGGTCGACGGCGGTGCGCAGTGCCGCGGTCGCGGCGCGCGCGAACTCGGGCGACCGCGTGGGGGCGAGCAGCTCCCGGAAGCGGGGCTGGATCGCGTGGCGCTCCTCGTCGGTGCCATGGGAGCGGATCCGGCCGAGTTCGGCGGCCTCCTCCAGGTCGACGCCGAGGGCCAGGATCTCGGGGGCGATGACGACGTAGCCCTCGGCGGCGAGCCGGCCCGCGACGTCGGTGATGTGGTCGTTGACGCCCCACACCTCCTCGATCAGCACGAGGCCGCCACGCACGGGCGCGTCCGGGGCGGGCTCGGCGAGCCAGGCGGTCACGGCCTGCCCGGTTCCGTTCGTGGTCGTGGTGTTGTCGCTGGTCAGCTCGATGGTCGGCATGATTCCGAGTCTAGGACTCGATCATGACAGCATGCTGACGATCCGGCGCGCGGCGTCATGATCAGCACCGGGAACGACCACGGGCCGGCACCCGAGAGGTGCCGGCCCGTGGCCGTTGCGCCGACCCAGCGAGGCGGGTGACGAATGGGATGAGTGGAGATGGGGGGAATCGAACCCCCGTCCGATGTGGTGTTGTCAGGACTTCTCCGGGCGCAGTCTGCGTCGGGTTTTCTCGGCCCCAGCCATCCTGCAGACAGGTGGCTGACCCGGGCCCAGCCGCATCAGTGTCCCCTCAGTCCCTGCGGCCTGGACTGAGGGCAGTGGCTCCCTGATCGACGCCAGTCACCGGGGCGGGAGCACCCCCGGGCTGACGGACTCATTCTGGCTGCTCAGGCAGCGAGAGCGAAGTCAGTGCGCTTAGAATTGGCACTTGTTGGTTTGCAGAGAGCGTTGACGAGATGACTCTGCATCCTCGGCCCGCTTCCCCTGTCGCAACTCACATCGTCGAAACCTGTCATCCCCGTATGCAGTTGCCAAACGCCGATTCCCGGTGACCCGGGTCGCGACATCCGTCCGGAACATGTCCGGACCATCCAGCATAACGCACGCGAGGGCCGGCGTCTTCCCGCTCCCGGCCCGCGGTCGCACGCCCGGGTCAGCGGTCAGGTGGCCGCGAGGAAGCCGACGATGACGGCGCCGATCACGAGCGCGGGCACCAGCAACCAGGGCCAGCGGCGCTGCCGGATGAGCAGGACGGCGAGCACCGCGCTCACCGGCACGGCGACGAACGCGGCGTAGGCGGCCAGGACGAGGACCATGAGCAGGTACCACGAGAACGTCTGGTCGACGAAGGAGGCCAGCGCGTAGGTGATGGTCGTGCCGAGCAGGGTGAAGACGAGCCAGATGAGGTCCAGCACGATGAGCGTCGTCGTCCACCACGGCATGGACGCCGGCGGCGCCGGTCCCCCGGCGGAGGCGCCCCGCAGATTCCGCGTGGGCCGCTGACCCGTCTGCGTGCCCGACTGCTTGCCCGCCGGTCGCGTCGCCGGGCGGCGGTCAGCCACGACGGTTGCGCGCTCGCATCTCGCGGGCGGCCTCGCGGTTGTCCTGCGCCTCGCGCAGGGACTGCCGCTTGTCGTAGTCGCGCTTGCCGCGGCCGATGCCGATCTCGACCTTGGCGCGACCGCCCACGAAGTACAGCGAGAGCGGCACGATCGTGTAACCGGACTCCCGCGTCTTCTGCGAGATCTTGATCAGCTGCTCCCGGTGCAGCAGCAGCTTCCGGCGGCGGCGCGCGGTGTGGTTGGTCCAGCTGCCCTGGCTGTACTCGGGGATGTGGACGCCCTCGAGCCACAACTCGTCGTTGTAGAAGACGGCGAACCCGTCGGTGAGGTTGGCGTGCCCCTCGCGCAGCGACTTGACCTCGGTGCCCTGCAGCACGAGACCGGCCTCGAACGTGTCGGAGATCAGGTAGTCGTGCCGGGCCTTCCGGTTCAACGCCACGGTCTTGCCGCCGTCGCGGGCGCCACGGTCCTGGGGCACGGCTTCCTCCTGCCGGGGTGGCGCGACGGATCACCGTCGCGCCGTGGGTACATGCGGGCGGCCAGGCGGCCACCGTCGCCCGGTTGGGCGACTCACCAGTCTACGCGCCGCGTCGACGTGCCGTCAGGGCGCCATCAGAGGTACGGCGAGGGATTCACGAGGGAGCCGTTGACCATGACCTCGAAGTGCAGGTGGCAGCCCGTCGAGTTGCCGGTGCTCCCGGTGAAGCCGATGGTCTGGCCCTGCGTGACGTGCTGGCCCGGGTGCACCAGGGACGAGGTGAGGTGATAGTAGATCGTGGAGACGGCGTTGCCGCCGATGATGCCGTGGCTGAGCACGATGCGATTGCCGCCGGTCGGCACCGCGCCGTCGGCGAACATGACCTCCCCGTCGGCCGGGGCGAGCAACGGCGTGCCGCAGGCCGCACCGAAGTCCTGGCCGGTGTGCAGGTAGGTGCCGGTCCCGGTGAAGTCGATGGTGCCCTTCGGGACGGGACGAAGCCCGTACGGGGACGTGACGGGCACGCCCGCCGGTACCGGGTGGATGAAGCCGAACCCCCCGGACGGGGCCGGTGCCGGGTCGTTCTCGACCGGCGCGGGTGCGAGGGCCCGGCCCGCTGCGGCGGCCGCGGCAGCGGCTCGTTGCCGGGCGGCGGCTGCGGCGGCGGCACGCGCGGCGGCCTCGGCGGCCGCGCGTTGCCGGGCCGCCTCCAGTTCCCGGCGCTGCCGCTCGGCGATCTGGTTGCGCACCTGCGCCTGGTCCGCCTCGACCCGCGCCAGCTGCCGGCTGATCTGCGGCCGCCTGGCCTTCAGCCGCGCCGTCAGGGTGGCGCTGCGGCTGACGAGCCGGTCCACGTTCGTCTTCCGCGCGGCCGCCGCATCACGGGCCGCCTGCTCCGCCGCGAGGGCGGCCTCGGCCTTCGCCTTGAGCTGCTGGATCTCGTCCTGGACGGCCCGCAGCCGGGCGGCGGCATTCTGGTCGGTCGCCTGCTGCTGCGTCCACGCGCTCAGCGCGGTGCTCTGGCTGCGCAGGGCGGCGTCGGCGAGCCGGATGCTGTCGGTCAGGTCCTGCCCGTCGCCGGTACCGAGCACGAGCGAGACGTTGCTGGACAGGCCGCCGTTCTTGTAGGCCTGCGCCGCGATGGCGCCGATGGCCCGGCGCGTCCGGTCCGCCGACTGCCGGTCACGGCGAAGCTGGGCGTCCAGGTCCGCCTTGGACTGCTCCGCGAGTGTGAGTCGTGCCGACTGGGACTCGACCTCCCGCGTGGCGGCGGCCACCTTCGCCTGCGCCTGGGCGAGCGCGGCCCGGGCGCCGGGCAACTGCTTCTGGTAGACGCGCAGCTGCGCGATGGACCGGGTGATCCCGGCGTCGAGGTTCTCCATCGCCTCGCCGACGTCGCGCGCCTCCTGCTCGAGGGCGGACTGCCGGTTGTCGAGGTCGTCCGCCGTGGCGGGGGTGCCGACCGCGGTCAGGCCCGCGGCGAGCACGGCGGCGGCGGTGACGGACGCCCAGCGGGCGGTCCCGCGTGCGGTCCTGCGGGCGGTCCGGGTCACCGGGCACGACGACGTCGGGTCCGGGTGGATCGAAGGAGCCACGCTCACACCTTCAGGTAGCGACGGAGGGTGAGCACGGACGAGGCGCCGGACAGGACGATGCCGAGCACGATGAGGGCGGGTGCGACGAGCAGCGCGTCGTTGGACGAGATGAACGCGAGGTCCTGGCTCTCCCGGCTGAGGTAGTCCTCGACGTAGAACCGGGTGAAGGACCACAGCGCCGCCGAGGCGAGCACCGAGCCGATGGTCGCCGCGATGATGCCCTCGAGCACGAACGGCAGCTGGATCACCGACTTGGAGGCACCCACGAGCCGCATGATGCCGGTCTCGCGCCGGCGGCTGAACGCCGAGAGCCGGATGGTGGTGGCGATCAGCAGCACCGCGCAGACGATCATGATGCCGGCCGTCACGAGCGCGAACACGGAGGCCTGGTTCAGTTTCGAGAAGAGCGGTTCGAGCAGTTCCCGCTGGTCGTTGACGGTGTCGACGCCCGGGGTCGAGGAGAAGCCCTCCCGGATGACGTCGAACTTCGTCGGGTCCTTCAGCTGGATGCGGAACGAGGAGGGCAGCTGGTCCGCCGTGACCGTGTCCACGATCGGCGAGTTCTTGAACTGCTCCTTGAAGTGGGTGAACGCCTCGGCCGAGGACTCGAAGTGGGCCGAGGCGACGTAGGGGGCGAACGTCGGCGACTGCAGCTGGGCGGCGATCGCCTCGCGCTGCTGTTCGGTCACCGCCCCGGAGGCACAGGTCGGGGACACGGAGCCCTGCTGGCACAGGAAGAGGGAGATCTCGACCTTGTCGTACCAGTAGCCCTTCATCTGGTTGATCTGCATCTGCAGCAGCGCGGCGGCGCCGACGAAGGTCAGGGAGACGAAGGTGACCAGGACGATGGAGACCACCATGGTGAGGTTGCGGCGCAGCCCGTGGCCGATCTCCCCCAGGATGAAGGCGGCCCTCACCGGGCGCCCTCGTAGATGCCCTCGGCGTCGTCGCGGACGATGGCGCCGTTGTTCAGCTCGATGACCCGGCGACGCATCTCGTTGACGATCATGCCGTCGTGGGTGGCCATGACGACGGTGGTGCCGTTCTGGTTGATGCGCTCGAGGATCTTCATGATGCCCATCGAGGTGGCCGGGTCCAGGTTGCCGGTCGGCTCGTCCGCGAGCAGGATGGCCGGCCGGTTGACGATGGCGCGGGCGATGGCCACGCGCTGCTGCTCACCGCCGGAGAGCTCGTGCGGGAACCGGCCGTCCTTGCCCTCCAGTCCCACGGTCTCCAGGACGGTGGGGACCGTCTGCTTGATCATGGTGCGGCTCTTGCCGAGCACCTGCATGGCGAAGGCGACGTTGCCGGCCACCGTCTTGTTCGGCAGCAGCCGGAAGTCCTGGAACACGACGCCGATGCCGCGCCGGAACCGGGGCACGCGCCAGGGCGCGATGGTCGAGACGTTCTGGCCCGCCACGTACACGGAGCCCCGCGACGGTGCCTCCTCCTTGAGGACGAGCCGGATGAACGTGGACTTGCCGGACCCGGAGGCGCCGACGAGGAAGGTGAACTGGCCCCGGTCGATCTCGGTGGTGATGCCGTCGAGGGCCGGGCGCGACGTGTCGTCGTAGACCTTCGTGACACTGTCGAATCGGATCATGCGCGCTGTGCTGCTCCCGGCCCGCCCCACGGCACCGAGGCAGGACCGTACCTGGGATCAGGGGCCTCGGCGGTTCGAGTGTAGGGCGGAGGCCACCGGTGCTCCGTGAGCCGTGCCGGTGTGTCGCCCGGCGGGTCGCGGTCGTGGGTCTCAGGAGCGGGCGAGCTCGTCGACGGCTGCGCGGATGCGGGCGACGCCGTCGTCGGTGAAGAGCGGGATGCGCCGGTCGGCCGGGTACTCGACGGCGGTCAGCGTGGGCAGCAGGGACGCCCAGGACTCGGCACTGTCCGCGATGTCCCAGGCGGCGGCGCCCTCCGCGTGGCCCGCACGGTGCCAGAGCAGGCGGGCCGGGTGGGACAGGCCGTTGAGCGCGGCGAGCACGTCCTCCGCGCCCATCACCTCGATCGCGTCGTCCCACGCGGCACGCTGCTGGACCCGGATCCCGAGTTCGGGCTCCCGGCCGTGCAGCGCGTAGTCGAGCGCGGCACGCGCCTGCTCGGACAGCGGGGCGTCGAACCGTCCGGACCGTTCCCAGAAGCGGTGGTACTCGTCGAGGCTGGCGTACCGGCGCTCGATCGTGGCGAACAGCGGCGCGAAGATGTGCGAGACGGTCGCGTCGCGGTCCTCGCTCGGGAAGGCGAGCCGGGGCAGCCACATGTCCAGCAGCACCAGCGACTGCACCAGGCCCGGGTACCGGTGCGCGAGAACGAGCGCGGCGAGCCCGCCCATCGAGTAGCCGACGACGACGACGTCCCGCGCCTCCTCGGCCTCGAGGACCTGGGCGAGGTCGTCCGCGTGGGCGGCCATGCCGTACGGGCCGAGCAGGGGGTAGCTCTGACCCCGGCCGCGCAGATCGGGCGCGAGGACGCGGTACGCGTCCAGTCGGTCGGCGACGGCCAGGAAGGCCTGGTGGTGCCCGGTCAGCCCGTGCAGCAGCAGGATGGTGCGCGGCCCCGTGGGGACCTCCGCCGCGGCCGGCGGCTCGACGGCGGTGTATCCGGTGGTGGGGGTGATCGGCGGGTGCGGCGTGACGGCGGCCACGGCGTCGTCGTCGAGGCCCGCGACGGGTTCCCACACGCCCACGGTCAGGTCGCCTCCGCGCACGGCGATCCGGTCCTGGCGGTACGACCGGGTGAGGAACGGCTCCATTGGACTCTGCTTTCCCGAATCACTGCTTTCCCGAAGGGGCAGGTACGCGCCGGGCGGCCCCCACGTGCGGATCTGTCGGCCCCGCCCCCGTCACCGGGCGTGCCGACCCCCGCGGCCCTGCCGCGGAATGCATGAGCCCTCGCCCCCGAGGCCTCACGGCATCATCATGCCATCACCGGCATCCGCAGGGTCCGGGTGCCCGTCCGACTGGGGACAACCCGGGTGGATCGGGGTGGGTCCGGCTACTCGGCGGTGGTGCGCGCCGCGGCCCGCCAGCGGATGCCGGCGTCGATGAAGTCGTCGATCTCGCCGTCGAGCACGGCGGCGGTGTTGCCGACCTCGTGCTCGGTGCGCAGGTCCTTGACCATCTGGTACGGGTTGAGCACGTAGGAGCGCATCTGGTCGCCCCACGAGGCCTTGACGTCGCCGGCGAGCGCCTTCTTCTCGGCGTCCTCCTGCTCCTTCTTCAGCAGCAGCAGGCGGGACTGCATGACGCGCAGCGCGGCGGCGCGGTTCTGGATCTGGGACTTCTCGTTCTGCATCGAGACGACGGTGCCCGTGGGCAGGTGGGTCATGCGCACCGCGGAGTCGGTCGTGTTGACGGACTGACCGCCGGGGCCCGAGGAGCGGAACACGTCGATCTTCAGGTCGGACTCGGGGATCTCGATGCTGTCGGTCTGCTCGATCAGCGGGATCACCTCGACCGCGGCGAAGGAGGTCTGGCGGCGGCCCTGGTTGTCGAACGGGCTGATCCGCACGAGGCGGTGGGTGCCGGCCTCGACGGACAGGGTGCCGAACGCGTAGGGGGATTTGACCTCGAACGTCGCCGACTTCAGGCCGGCCTCCTCCGCGTAGGAGGTGTCCAGGACCGACGTCGGGTAGCCGTGCCGCTCGGCCCAGCGCAGGTACATGCGCATGAGCATCTCGGCGAAGTCCGCGGCGTCGACGCCCCCGGCGCCGGAGCGGATGGTGACGACCGCTTCCCGCTCGTCGTACTCGCCCGAGAGCAGGGTCACGACCTCGAGATCGCTCAGCGACTTCTTGATCGAGGTGAGCTCCCGCTCGGCCTCGGCGCGGGTGTCCTCGTCGTCCTCCTCGCCGGCCAGCTCGACCAGCACCTCGAGGTCGTCGATGCGAGAGCCGAGCCTCTCGACCCGCTCCAGGTCGGACTGCCGGTGCGAGAGCTTGCTGGTGACCTGCTGGGCGGACTCGGGGTCGTCCCAGAGGTCCGGGGCGCCGGCCTGCTCGCTCAGCTCGGCGATCTCGGCGCGCACCTTCTCGACATCGACGACGTTCTCGATGCTGGCGAAGGTGGACCGGAGCTGGGCGATCTCAGCGGGAAAATCAGTGGCTGCCATGGTGCCACCAGCCTACGGCACCCCGCCGCACCGCCCGTGCCCCGGGCGGATCAGGCCCGGGGTGGACGACGGCGACCCCAGTCCCGGGGACGGCGCGCCTGCAGTCCGTAGACGACGTCGGTGAGCCGGCGATACGGCGGGTAGGCGACCTTGAGGGTGTCGGGCCGGGTCGGCTTGGCCAGGATCGCCCGGTCGTGGGAGAAGGTCGCGAGGGACCAGCGGCCGTGGTAGTTGCCGTACCCGCTGCCGCCCACCCCGCCGAACGGCAGGCCCGGCACGGTCTGGTGCACCACGGTGACGTTGATGCCGAGCGCGCCGGAGCTCGTCTCGCGCGTGAACCGTCGCCGGACGTCGGCCGAGCGGGTGAAGAGGTAGAGGGCCAGCGGCTTCTCCCCCGCCCGGATGCGGGCGATCGCGTCCGTGACCGGGTCGGCGGGGTCGACGGTGACGACGGGCAGCAGCGGCCCGAAGATCTCCTCCGTCATGGCCGGCGTGGCGGCCGCACCGGTGAGCACGACGGGCGGCACGTAGCGGGGGTCCGCGTCCGGCGCTGGGCCGAGGCCGGCCATCGCCCGGAGCCGGCGGGCCGCATCGACGGTGACGGCCCGGCCGTAGTCGGGGCTGCGCCGCGGGTCCGCGCCGTACATCCGGGTGATCGCCGCCTCCAACCGCGGCACGAGGCGCTCGGCGACGGCGGGCGTGCACAGGACGTGGTCCGGCGCCACGCAGGTCTGGCCGACGTTCATCAGCTTGCCCCACACGATCCGGTCCGCGGCGACGTCCAGGTCCGCGGTCTCGTCGACCCAGACCGGCGACTTCCCGCCGAGCTCGAGCACGGTCGGGGTGAGGTGCCGGGCGGCGGCCTCAGCGACGATGCGGCCCACGCGGGCGCCGCCGGTGTAGACGACGAGGTCGAACCGGCGTTGCAGCAGTGCGGTGGTCTCGGCGGCGCCGCCCTCGACCACCACGACGGCGTCGTCGCCGACGTAGCGGCGCAGCAGCCGGGCCAACGTCGCGCTCGTCGCGGGCGCGAGCTCGCTCGGCTTGAGCACGACCGTGTTGCCGGCGCCGAGCGCGCCCACGATCGGGGCGAGCGCGAGGTTGAGCGGGTAATTCCAGGGCGCGATGACGAGCGCGAGCCCGTAGGGCTGGCGCCGGACCCAGGCGGTCGCGGGTGCGAGCACGAGCGGGACGGACACGGGCCGGGGCCGGGCGGACCGGCGGACCCGGCGCAGCACGTCGTCCAGGTCGCCGATGACGACGCCGATCTCGCTGATCGCCGACTCGCGCCGGGGCTTGCCGAGGTCCGCGGCCAGGGCGTCCGCGAGTTCGTCGCCGGCGTCGACGAGCATCCGCCGCAGCCGGCGCAGGGCGGCCAGGCGCCACGGCACGTCGGTGGCACCGGAGTCCACGACCCCGCGGAGTCGCTCGAGATGGACGTCCAGGCCGGCGGGCAAGGCGACGGAGTCGTCACCGGGATTGCCGGTCGCCGCAGTGTCAATGTCGGGGCCGGTGGCGGTGTCGTGCGAGGTCGTCATGAGCCGAGCACCCTTCGCAGGTAGGGGTTGGTGAGACGCCGGGCGGGGTCGAGCCGGTCGCGGACGGCGAGGAACTCCTCGAATCGAGGGTAGAGCGCCGCGAGGTCGTCGGCATCCAACCGGTGGAGTTTGCCCCAGTGCGGGCGTCCGTCGTGGTCCGCGAAGATCCGCTCGGCGGCGGCGAAATACGCCGTGTGGTCCCGGCGCAGGTGACGGTGCACGGCGATGTAGCCGATGTCCCGCCCGTGGCCCGGGGAGAGGGCGACGTCGTCAGCGGCGGCCACGCGCACCTCGACGGGGAACTCGACGGGCTCGGGCCACCCGTCCGCGAGGCGCCGGATCCGGCCGAAGGCCTCCTGCATCTGCTCGCGTGGCACGGCGTACTCCATCTCCCGGAAGCGCACGCGCCGTGGAGCGGCGAAGACCCGCGGGGACGGTTCGGTGAAGGTGCCCCGGCCCATCGCGGCGGTGGCGACCCGGTTGATCACCGGCACCGTGCGCGGGAGGTGGCGGCTGACCGCGCAGAGGCCGCCGAAGACGGCGTTGGCCAGCAGCTCCTCCCCCACCCACCGGCCGATCCGGGAGCGGGGCGCCAGCGCTGAGTCGCCCGGCAGGCGGGTGTTCGTCTTCGTCACGACCCTGCCGGTGCCCGGGAACCAGTGGAACTCGGCGTGGTCCGCGCCGTCGAACCAGCCGTCCCAGTCGGTGTTCAGGGACGCGAGATCGCGCGTCGCCTCCTCGGCGCGCAGGCTGAAGGCCGGAACGCACTGCAGAGTCACCTCGGTCAGCACGCCGAGGGCGCCGAGGCCGAGCCGGACGAACGGCAGCAGCTCGGGTTGGGTGTCCTCGTCGACGGTCAGGACGCGGCCGTCCCCCGTCACGAGCGTCACGCCCACCACCTGGGTGGACAGGCCCCCGAATGCGGCGCCGGTGCCGTGGGTGCCGGTGGAGAGGGCGCCGGCGAGCGTCTGCCGGTCGATGTCGCCGAGGTTCTGCATGGCCAGCCGGTGGCCGGAGAGGAGGCCGGGGATCTCCCACAGGTGGGTGCCGGCTCCGAGGGTCACCCGCCGGCGCTCGCGGTCGACCGCGAGCAGGCCGGAGAACGCGCCGACGTCGAGTGCGACCTCCTCGGGGGCGCCGATGCCGCTGAAGGAGTGCCCGCTACCCAGCGGCCGGACGTGCTGGGCCGAACCGTCGGCCAGCAGGGACGCGAGCTCATCGGTGTCGTCCGGGCGCACGACGCGAATGCCTTCGACCGCCTCGGTGCGGCCCCAGTTGTGCCACCGCTGCACGGATCCGACGGCCCTCCCCCGGGCCCTCAGCGCGCGGGTCACAGGAAGGCCATCCCGTCGCCGCGGTACGTCGGCCAGGCGTCGCGGACCCGGCCGCCGTCGACGACGAGGTATTCGTTGACGTGCTCGGCGAGTTCGCCGCCCTTGGCGTGCCGCAGCCACACGCGGTCGCCGGGCGTCAGGGACGCTCCGGCCGGGACCCGCAACGGGGTCTGCACCTCGCCGGCGCCCTCGAGCGGCTCGAACCGGGCGCCGGCGGGCCACACGACGGTGGGCTGCCGGTCGTCGGCGGGCGGACCGGAGGCGATCCATCCGCCGCCGAGCAGGGTGGCACGGCCGGCCGACGGGTTGCGCACGACGTCGAGGGCGAACGCGGTGGCGGGTGCGGGCGTGAAGGCCGCGTAGGCGTCGAACAGGCGCGGTCCGGTCAGCGCGGAGCCGACCGTTACCTCGGTCACGGACGGGTCGGCGGCCGTCGACTCGACCGAGCCGCTGCCGCCGCCGTTGACGAACCGCAGCGGCGCGACCGCGCGGACGAGGTCCACGGCGCGCGCCCGCCGGTCGGCTACGTCATGCCGGGACGTGGTCTGCAGGCGGCGAACGACGAGGCCACGCGCCCGGTTGGCGGGCCGGTCCGGGACGCCGGCGATCTGCGCCTCGTAGCCGAGCAGCCCCGTGACGGTGAACCCGGCACGGCGCGTGACGGCCTCGGCGAGCGCACGCACCTGCTCGGGCGTCCGCAGCGGTGATCGCCACACGCCCACGCGCGGCAGCGGGCCGGGCAGGTCGAGGGAGAGGTCCAGGTCGAGGCAGACAGCGAGGTCCGGCCGGCGTCCCGCGGGGCGGACCGCGTCGATGAGGTCGAGCTGGGCGACGTCGTCGATCATCACGGTGATCGCCGCGGCGGCGGCCTCGTCCGCGCACAACCGCGCGATCGCCTCCGCGTCCGCGGTCGGGTAGCCGACGACGACGTCGTCGACGCCGTGCGCATGCAGGTGCAGCGCCTCGGCGAGCGTGTACCCGAAGACCCCGGCATACCCGTTCAGGGCGAGCACGGCGTCGAGCAGGCCGCGCGTGCGGACCGACTTGCTGCCCACCCGGATGGTCGGCACGGCCGCATCACGCCGATCGCCCGGCGCTCCCGGACCCGGTGACTCCGAGTGTGCCCGCGCCCTTGCGCCGGCGAGGACCCGGCGGCGCACGTCGTGCGCGTTGTGGGCGAGCGCCGCGGCGCTGACGACGGCGAGCGGGGCCGGCCGGTCCGCCGTCGCCGCGGTCAGGGCCGGCCAGAACGCCGCCGGGTCGGTCCAGGGTCGCCGCGCAGCCTCGGCGAGCAGACCGGGGTCGGCCAGATCCAGCAGGGCGCCGGTCCCCCGGCGGGCGCTCATGCCGGGCGCCCGTCGCCGTCACCGGCGCCGAGCAGGGCCGCGAGCGTGTCCGTGCCCGCGGCGATCAGGTCCTCGGCCACCTCGGCGTCGTCGGTCGCGAGCCACGACAGCACCAGGCCGTCGGTGATCATGACGATGGTGCGGGCGACCCGGCGCACCGGCACCGTCCACGGGGTGCCCAGCTGCTTCGCGAAGGCTTCCGCGATCCCCGTCGCCGCCGCGTAGAACTGCCCGTACAGCTCGGCCGGAAGGGGGCTGAGGCTCGGGTCGCGCACGGCGGTCAGGGTGAGCTCGAGCAGCCCGAGCTCGCGGTTGCGGTGGGCCTGCACGTCGGCAAGGTAGGCCCGCAGGTGCGCCTCGATGAGGGCGCGCGGGGGCACCTCGGGCGGCGCCTCCAGGTCCGCGACCGAGCGGGCGGACGCGTCGATCAGGTGCTCGATGGTCGCCTGCAGCAGGGCCAGGCGCGACGCGAACGCGTAGTGGACCGAGGCCAGCGACGTCCCCGCGCGGGCGGCGATGGCCCGCAGCGACGCCCCGGCCACCCCCTCGTCGCAGATCACGTCGATCGCGGCCGCGATCAGCTGCTCCCGGCGTTCCTCGACCGGCACGCGGGTCATCAGCGCACCCCCCGCAGCCGGCCGACGACGAGCATGGCCGCGACGGAGAGCAGGCCGGTCACGACGAACAGGGCGGTGAAGCCTCCCGTGGCGGCGACGACGAGCGCGCCGATCACCGGGGCGACGGTCTGCGGGCCGTTCTGCGCGATCTGCACGAGGCTCATGTCCCGGGCGACCGTCTGCCGGTCCGGCAGCACGTCGACGACGAGGGCGAGGTTCACCGAGCTGAAGCCGCCGTAGGAGAGGCCGAGCAGGGCCGCGGCGACGGTGAGTCCCCCGACGGACGGCACCAGGACGATGAGCACCGCCGCGATCAGCTGCAGACCCGCGGTCGCGGCCACGAGCGGGCGACGCCGGCCCCAGCGGTCGGAGATCCAGCCGCCGACGAAGGAGGCGAGGACGACGAAGACGGTGTAGACGGCGATGACGGCGAGCAGCTGATCGTTCGCACCGGTCTCCTCGATGCCCAGGCCGTCGACGAGGAAGAACAGCAGCAGGCCGGTGGCCAGGGCGTTGCCGGTGTTCACGAGCGCGGTCCAGCCGAGCACCAGACGCAGCGGACGTTGCTCCCGCAGCCGGGCGGCGATGTCCCGCGCACCTGTCACGGCGGCGCGAGTGGCACGGGTGGCACGGGACAGCGTTCCCGTGTGGGTCGCCGGGTCGGCCGTCACGACGTCGCCGCCGGTCGGCGCGGGCCCATCCGTCTCGTCGGCGGTGTCGGTGACCGTGACGGCCTCGTCGACCCCGTCGGCCGGCGGGTCCGGCAGGAGCAGCGCGCCGGCGAGGCCCACGACGAGCAGCAGCGCCGCGAGCAGCCAGTACCCTCCCTGCACGGTCAGGACCAACAGCACGCACAGCGCGACGCCGAGGATCAGCCCGACCGCCTGGGTCGCCCCGATGACGCCGGAGGCCACGCCCCGTCGCGCGGCCGGGACCTGGTCGGCGACGACCGCGGTCGCCGCGGTCGACGCCGCGACGATCCCGAGCGAGACCGCGAGCCAGCCCAGGAGCACGCCCGGCGTGGTCGTCTGCAGGCCGAGTGCGACCATGCCGACGCTGGCCAGGACCACGCCGCCGACGAGGAACGGCCGCCGGCGGCGCCCCGAGCGCCGGTCCGAGAGGCGTCCGATGACCGGGGCGGAGACGAGGGCCAGCAGGCCGACCGCGGAGAAGATGAGGCCGAACGCGATGACGCCGCCGGTCCAGCCGCTGCCCCCGGCGTCGGCGGAACCGGTGCGGACCTGCTGGGGCAGCAGCAGCTGCGTCGGGGTCAGCTGGGCCATCCAGACGACGAGCCACAGGGCGCCGAACGAGAGGAACCAGCGCGCACCGATGCCGGGGGTGCGGTGGCCCGGCTCCGGGACCGCGTCCCCCCGGAGCGCGGTCCCGGCCGCCGTCGAGTCGGCTTCCCCGGCCGTCACGAGGCGACGAGCCGGTCGGCAGCGCCGGATCGCTCCGCCGTGCTGGATCGCTCCGCCGTGCCGTCGTGCACCCGCACGGAGTAGCCGAGGAGGTCGAGCCCCTCCCGCCGGGCCGCCGCGACGGCGCGCAGGTGGCCGGCGAGCACGTCGATGCGGTCGAGGTCCTCGCGGGTCATAGTCGGCTGTGCCGGGGAGGAGTGCGCCGGGTAGGTCGCGGCGTTCTCGGTGATGAGCAGGGGCGGCAGGGCGCCGGCGTGCCGCAGGCGCAGGTCGATCAGGACCGCGCGCAGGTCGTCGGGCCGGGTCATCCAGCCGGTCCCGGCTGCCTGGTCCGAGCCGTCGGGGCTCGTCGGTCCGGGTCGGTGGCAGAAGGGCAGGGCAGCGTCCGCGCCGGCCCCGGTGGTGGCGCCGATGCGCAGCGGTGCGGAGAGGTTCACCCCGTAGAAGTCGCACGAGCCGGCGATCAGCGCTCGGTGCTCATCGGGGATGTCGATGCCGCCGCCGAGCACGGACAGTTGCGGGACGTCACCGGAGAACACCGGGTCGGTGTAGAGCCGGTTGTAGAGCACGTCGAAGACGCCGGCGGCGGCGATGTCCTCTGGCCGGTCCGAGGCGGGCTGCACCCGGGCATGGTCGTTGGCGAGGCCCACCTGGGCGTCGTACCGGGTGGCGCGGATCGCCCGCGCGGCGGTCGCGTGGGCGAGCAGTTGAGCGACGGCGGTGGGCGTCGCGGCGCGCAGGGCGCGCGCACCGGCGTCGGGGTCGCCTGCGGCGCCGCCCCGCAGCGTCGTCATGACCGGCTCGTTGAGGGTGATCCACGTGTCGACGCGGTCCCCGAGGCGGGCGGCGACGGCCTCGGCCCATGCGGTGAACCGCTCGACCACCTGAGGTCCGGTCCAGCCGCCGGCGGCCTCGAGACCCGGCGGCAGGTCGCCGTGGTGCAGCGTGGGGATGGGGCGGACTCCGGCGGCGAGCAGCCGGTCGACGAGCGCGTCCCAGTGGTCGAGGGCGGCGGGGTCGAGACTGCCGCCGAGGCCGCCGTCGGGCTGGACCTGCGGCCAGCTCAGGCAGAACCGGTAGTCGTCCAGCCCCAGGGCCGCCGCGAGCGCGGCGTCGTCGGAGGATTCCCCGAGGTGGCCCGACGGGACTGCTCCAGCGTCGAGCACCGCACCTTCCAACGCCGCACCGAACATCGACTCGTCGTCGGTCAGGTGCGGCGTGTGCTGGTCGGTGAGCTGGGGTCCTGGCACGTCGGTGCTCCTGACTCGAGAGGATGCTCGGCCTGATCGAATCAGCCGGCCGTCGGATACGACCGGGACCCCCATCCTGAAGTGGGACAAGCGTCCAAGAAGTTCCGTCCCTTGTCAAGGGCTGATCACGGACGCGTGTCGTGGCCGACGACCGTGGCCGGCCGATGGTGCCGTCGACGGTGTCCGGTGTCCGGCTGCGACCCAGACACCTCCCACGGCCCGCTGCTACGCTCGGCGGATTCACCCCCCTCCCCGTCTGGAGTCCCATGAGTGCCGGCCGTGCCCGCCCCACCGTCCTGGCCGTGCTGCTCGCCGGAGGTGCCGGCGGTCGGATGGGCCCGTTGACGGCGGAGAAGGCCAAGCCGGCGCTGCCGTTCGCCGGCTCGTACCACCTGATCGACGTGCCGCTCTCCAACCTCGTGCACAGCGGGATCACGGACGTGTGGGTGATCGAGCAGTTCCAGCCGCACTACCTCAACGAGCACGTGGCCAACGGCCGGCCGTGGGACCTGGACCGCACGCACGGCGGGCTGCGGCTGCTGCCGCCGTTTCAGGGCGACGACGGAGAGGGCTTCGCTCAGGGCAACGCGGACGCGCTGTACCGGCAGGCCGAGCTGATCCGCGAGCTCGACCCGGACCTCGTGCTCACCCTCAGCGCCGACCATCTCTACCGGCTGGACTACCGGGACGTCGTCGACACCCACCTCGCTGCGGGCGCGGACCTGACCATGGTGACCACCCAGCTCTCCGGGGACGTGTCCCGGTTCTCCGTGGTGCAGACCGAGGACGGGCGGGTCACGGACTTCGCGTACAAGCCGGACGAGCCGGCGAGCAGGCTCGTGGGCACCGAGGTGTTCCTCTACGACGCGGACGCGCTGCTGGACACCTTGGCGATGCTGCTGGAGCGGGACGGGAAGCTCGAGGACTACGGGGACGCGTTGGTGCCCCACCTCGTGGAGCACGGCACCGTGGTCGAGCACCGGCTCGAGACCTACTGGCGGGACGTCGGCACCATCGAGAGCTACTGGGAGGCGCACCAGGAACTGCTGCGCGGCACCGGGTTCGACGTCGCCGATGCCGCCTGGCCGATCTACACGGCGCAGCCGCAGACCCGGCCGGCGTTCATCGCCGCGGACGCGAGCGTGAGCAACAGCCTGGTGAGCCCCGGCGCGGAGATCCACGGCATGGTGATCGACTCGGTGATCGGGCCGCGCGTGAACGTCGCCGCGGGCGCCACCGTCCGGGCCTCCGTGCTGATGGACGGTGTGCGGGTCGCCGAGGACGCGACGGTGACGAAGGCGCTCGTGGACATCGACACGCGGATCGGCGCGGGCGCCGAGGTGGGCGTGGGCGCGTCCGAGGACCACACCCTCTCCTCCGACGGGGACGGCGACGCCGACATCACCGTTCTCGGCGACCACTACGAGGTGCGTGCACGGCGCACGATCCAGGCCGGTGCGCAGTTCCCGGTGGCCGACCGGGCGGACTGAGCACCGCGTCGGCGTTCCCCACTGTTCGGTCGAGTCGGCGTCACAGCTCGCCGGTCACTGCCGCAGTTCGGCGCGGGCCTGCGCGACCGCCGTGATCGGGATGCCGTCGGGCATGACGATGCTGATCAGCGGGGGCCGGACGACGGCGTGCAGCTCGACCTGCGCGGTCCGCCCGTCGGAGGTGCCGGTTCCCGCGCCGATCGCCAACCCGTCGGCGGCCGCGTCCGGACCCAGGCCGTCGAGGTAGGCGCGAACGGCCCCGCTCACCCGGTCCGAGCGCAGCACCGGAACAGGCGCGGTCGTCGCGCCGTCCCCGGCCAGGTCGAAGGTGTCCGCGGCGGCCAGCGCCGCCGAGTCGGCGATCGCGAGCAGCTTCTTGTGCTCGATGTAGACGGCGGTGATGCCGGCGGCCACGCTCGTCACCAGCAGGGTCAGGAGCACGAACCCGATGATGAGCACCGTGATCTGACCGGCCTCCCGGTCATCGGCGCGTCGCTTCGTCGCTGCCCGGCGGCCCGTCGTCGCGCAGTCCGTCGCGGCGCGGGCTGTCGGGTGACGGCGGCTCACCGGAACCTGCCGAGAATCTCGGTGGCGCTGGACTGGACGGTGGCGGCACTGAGCGCCGACCCGCCGACCGACGGCGCCAGGGGCAACGGCACGGTCAGGCGGACGGTCACGGTGACGCGGGAACCCGGCTCGCTGCACCGCGAGTCCGAGCACGCGACGCCGACGGTGTACGCGCCCCGATCGAAGCCGAAGTCGGCCATCGTCGTGGACGCCGCGGCCTCGGCCGCACCGGTGTCGGCCGCGGCCTCGCTCAGCGCGATGGTCTTGGCGGCCTGATCGGCGGCTCCGACGACGGCGAAGGACCCGGCCTGCACGGCCCCGAGGCTGAGGATGAAGTACACCACCGGCACCACCAGGAGGCTCCCGAGCACCACGAACTCGATGACGGCACTGCCGCTGTCCGCCTCACCGGGGGCACCGGTGACACGACGACGTATCGCGTCGAGGGAGGGCCGCGGGGACGCCGATGCACGGTGCGCCGCGTCATGGCCCTGCACTGGCGTGCCCCTGTACTCGGAGCGACCCCGACGGCCCTATCAACCCGAGCACGGGCATCGGCGCACTGATGACGATCGTGAGGGTGCGGCGACCGCCGTCGCGGGTCTCCTCGGCCGTCACCGACCCGGCGTAGTCCGCCCCCAGGGTGGACTGCACGAGCTCCCGGGCGCGCTCCTGCCCCTCGCCAGCAGTTCGGTCGGCCAGGGCCCCGTAACGGGCACCGGAACTCGCGGCATCGATCAGCGTGTTCCGGACGTGCAGGATGACGGCGAGCTGGACGATGGACATGGCGAGCAGCGTGAGGACCGCGCCGACGAGCACGAAGTCGACGACGGCGGATCCCCGCTCGGCGTCCTCGCGCTGCCGGCGACCGGCGGCGACCTCGTCGGCGACCTTGCCCGCCCCCGCCGATCTCATCGGCGGGGCTGCACCTGCTGCATGGCCTGTTCGAACAGTCCCTGCAGGGCGGGAGCGGCGATGGCGAGCAGGGCCGCGACCAGCACGGCGGACATGAGGGTGATCATCACCCAGCCGGGGACGTCGCCCCGCTCGGCGCCGTCGTCGCTCCGCACCCGTGCGAGGGCCAGCCGCGGCAGTGCGACGAGTGCGGCGACGAGCAGGGCGACGATGCCGGTCGGGGCTGCACTGCTCTCTGACCGTTGCGGCCGGGTCCGCGGCAGCGTCGTGGCGAGGGTGGTGATGTGGTGCGTCATGGTGCTCTCCTGTGCGGTGTCGTGCCGGCGGACCGGCGGGTGGGAAGGGATCGGATCGTCCGTGCGTCACCAACCGAGGTTCAGCAGGGCGATGCCGGGGAAGACGGCGAAGACGACCGTGAGCGGCAGGACACCGAAGACGAGCGGCACCATCATGCCGATCTCCTTGCGGCCGGCGGCCTCCATCAACTGGCGTTTGGACAGGTCCCGGACATCCGCGGCCTGCGCGTGGAGCACGTCGGCCAGCGGCGTCCCGCGTTCGATCGCGACATTCAGTCCGTCCACGAATCGAGCCAGCGGCGCAAGCCGGGTGCGGCGCGACAGGTCTCCGAGGGCCGTCCGCAGGGGCGTACCCGCCCGGTTCTGTGCCAGGACCCGCGCGAACTCCCCTGCCAGCTCACCGTGCGAGGTGCGGACCACCCGCTCGAGTGCGCCGCCCGCGCTCTCCCCGGCGCTGACCGCGAGCGCCATGAGCTCGGCCAGGCTCGGGAACTCCGCGAGCATGCGCGCCTCCCGGCGCTTGATCTGCGCACCGAGCACGGCATCGCGCAGGGCGAAGCCGCCGACCGCACCGGCCAGGACGAGGAGCAGGGCGGCCAGGGTCGAGAGCCGGCCGGCAAGGGCGCCTGCGACCGCCACCACCGTGCCGGCCAGGAGGCCGAGACCGCACCAGACGGTCTGCTGCACGCGGTAGTCGAGGACGGTGTCGTCCCGTCCGGCCTGCTGGAGCCGACGGTCCGTCGCCGCGTTGCCGATGGTGAAGCGCGAGAACCAACGCGCGACGTCGACGATCACGGGACGGAAGATGCGCTCGACCGGGCCGAACGGCGTCGCGGGTGCACTGTCGTCGAGGAGCCGGGAACGGGTGGCGGCGCCGCGCAGCTGCGGTGCGATCCGGTCGGCGAACGTCGGCGCCCGCAGGACGGGCAGCCGCACGATCGCGAGCCACAGACCGAGACCGGCCGCCGACCCGAGCAGGACGGCCCAGCCCCACTGCTCGGCCGTCATCGCAGCACCCGTTCGTCGGGCGGGAGGGAGCCGATCCGCAGCATCAGCCGGTAGCAGACGATCGAGACGACCAGCCCGCCGATCAGCACGGCGGCACCGGCGGCGGAGTTGTAGGCCGCCACGGCCTCCGGACGCGTCGCCATCAGGAGCAGGACGATCCAGGGCGCCGCGACCGCCAGCCGTGCGGCGTTGACCGTCCACGACTGCCGGGCCTCGAGCTCGCTGCGGGTGCGGGAGTTCTCGCGCAGGAAGTCGGAGAGGGTGCCGAGCAGCCGGCCCAGGTCCGAGCCGCCGACGTCGCGCGTCATGCGCAGCGCCTCGATGATGCGGTCGGCGACCGGGTCGGCGAGCCGTTCCTTGAGTCGATCGAGGGCGGCCTCGAACTGGCCGCCGGAACGATAGTCGGCGCCGAAGTCCCGGAAGAAACGGCGCAGGTCCTCCGGCCCGCGCTCCCCCAGCTGCGTGAGCGCCTCGGCGAGCGAGAGGCCGGCACGGATGGCAGATCGCAAATGGTCGACGACGTCGGGCCACAGTTCCCGCAGGGACGCTGCCCTCCGGTGGGCGCGCCACCGGACCACGGCCAGGGGGAGCCAGCCGCCGAACAGCCCGAAGCACGCAGCGATGGGCGTGGCACCCGAACTGACCACGAAGACGAGGAGGAGGACGAGGACACCGGCGCCGATGCAGGTGGCGAGCAGAGCCGCCGGGCTCACGTTCTCGATTCCCGCGGAGAGGAGCATGGCCCGCAGGCGGCCGGGGCGATCGCCGGGAGCGCGTGCGGCCGTCCGGGGCCAGCAGGACCACCAGACCAGCAGCAGGCCGATGCCGAGAAGCGTGCCGAGGACCACGGACATCGTCACACCTCCAGCAGGTCGGCGACGCGGTGACCGGCGCGGATCAGCTTGTCCTCGACTGGCATGCCGCTGCCGGTCGGAGCCAACTCGCCGTCGCGCCGGTCGAAGAGGACGGCGCTCTCGATCACGCCGTTCTCCACGCGGCGGCCGACGGCGAGGATCTGGGCGACCTGACGGTGGCCCGAGGCCAGTCGCTCGGCGTGGACGACGAGATCGAGGCAGGAGGCGACGGTCGGGACGACGAACGCGGCGCTGATGTTCTCGCCGGCGAGCAGGGGAAGCGTGCAGATCTTGGCGAGCGCATCGTGTGCGGAGTTGGCGTGGACACTGGCCATGCCCGGCAGACCGGCGTTCAACGCGATGAGCATGTCGAGCGCCTCGGCCTCGCGGACCTCGCCGACGATGAGCCGGTCCGGCCGCATCCGCAGCGCCTCCTTGACCAGCCGTCGCAGCGGGATCTCACCGGTCCCCTCGAGATTCTGCTGGCGGCACTGCATCCCGACGACGTCCCGCAGCGGCAGGTGCAGCTCGAAGATCTCCTCGACCGTGATGACCCGCTCGCGTGAGCCGATCGACGCGCCGAGGCAGTTGAGCAGCGTGGTCTTGCCCGCTTGCGTGGCCCCCGAGACCAGGATGTTCAGACCCGCCCCGACAGCCACGGCCAGGAATCGGGCGGCCGACGGCGAGAGGGACCCGAGGTCGACGAGGTGCTCGAGGCGGCGGGCGCGCACGACGAACTTGCGGATGTTGACCGACCAGTGCCGCCGGGTCACGTCGGGGATGACGACGTGCAGCCGGGAGCCGTCCGGCAGCGCGGCGTCGACGAACGGGCTGGACAGGTCGAGACGCCGACCCGAGGACGCGAGCATCCGCTCGACCAGGTCGCGCACCTGCTGGTCGGTCAGCGACAGCGAGGTCAGCTCGGATTCCCCGCCGCGGGCGACGTACACCTCGCGAGGTGAGTTGATCCAGATCTCCTCGATGCCCGGATCGTCCAGGAACGGCTGCAGGGGGCCGAAGCCGGCGACCGCGTCGAAGACCTGACGCTGGGCCGCGGACAGGGCACCGAGCGGAGGCAGGGACGTGACGAGAGCGCGCTCGGAGTAGTCGTTGACCGCGGCGTCGATGAGCAAGCGGACCTCCGGCCCCTGCCGGGCCGGGTCCAGGCCACGGAGCCGGATGAGCTCGCGGACCTCCCCCTCGACGATCTGAACAGCGTCCACTGAAGGACCCCCCGTATTCACGCGGCGTCCCCCACAGGCTCCCGCGACGGCCCGTCGTCACCGGACCGTGGAAGCAGCGTAACCGGCGCGGCCGAAGCCGACCAGCCTTGGGGAGCGCCCTGTGGACAACGCCCCGCGCTCCTCGCACCGGCCGACGGTGCCGGCGTCGCAGCCGGCGGCATGCCGCGGACGACGGGCCCACCCGGTGCGGCGAACGGGGTGGGCTCGCGGCCTCCCCCGAGGTGCGGGGAGCCGGCAGGACGGCGCGGTTCCGACCTGCCACGGGGGCCTCACGGCGCGAAGGCGTCACCGGGCCCGTCGTAGACGAGGATCCGCAGCAACCAGACCGCCTGGAGGGCCACGAGTGCGACGACCAGGACGGCCTGCATCCAGCGGCGGCGCGGCCACGCGACCAGCGCCAGGGGCAGGGTGATCGACAGCAGGGCGAAACGGAGCAGACTCGAGGACAGGGTGCCCACCGCCAGCAGGTAGACCAAGTACGAGCCTCCCCAGGCCTGCAGCTCCGGGCCCAGCCGCCGTGCCGGGGGCGTGAAGGAGAGGACTATCACCACGACGGCACCGACCAGCACCAGGGGCAGGGCGAACGAGCCCACCCACTCGGCGAGCTTGTCCGCGACCCCACGGAAGGGCACATCGGCCGCGGCCCCGGCGCGCCACGCGGATTGCGTGCGGAAGTAGGCGTCCGGCACTCCGGTCACCGCCGCTGTCAGCCACGGCCAGATCAATCCTGAGACGCCGCCGACGGCGGCGAGGAGCAGCACCACCACCCGGTCACGCGGCGCGAAGTCCTCCCAGCCCCGGCTGCGCCAGCGGGCGATCCCGTGCCAGAGGACGACCACCACCATCGGCAGGGCGGCGGCCCGGGTGAACCCCAGCACCACGATGGCCAGCGCGGCCCACCCGTATCGCCTCCGATGGAGGAGCAGGAGGCTCACGGCGATCAGCAGCAGCGCCGTGGCCTCGGAATAGGCGATCGTGAGAACGCCCGCACTCGGGAATGCCGTCACCGCCGCGGCGGCCAGCTCCGGCAGAGCCGGCCGGGCGTGCACCGCGGCCGGCGCCGCCACCTGGACCACTCGGGCGACGACGACGGCGGCGCCGAGTCCGCAGAGCGTGGCCACCAGCGGCCCTGCCACGTCCCAGGGCAGTGCCGTCACCGTCATCACGGCACGACAGAGGAACGGGAACACCGGGTAGAAGGCCCAGGCGTTCTGCTGGACGGTGCCGTCCGGCCCGACGGGAAGCGTCGGCGGGTACCCGCTCCCGGCGATCCGCCGATACCAGTAACCGTCCCAGGACTCGCCGAGGAACCGCCCGAAGGTGGGCGAACCCTGCGGGTAGGAGGTGCGGTTGGGCCCCTGCTCGTGCCACGCCAGGAGCAGCGGGGGCAGCAGGGCGATCCGGATGACGACCGCGACGATCACCGCGCGCGCCCACCAGGGCAGGCCGGTCCAGCGCCGCCGCATCAGCCGGGCTGCACAACGCTCGTCGGCCGACTCGATCCGGCTCGACCGCGCTCCGGCACATCCGCGGACCGGTACCTGACGACAGGAACAGCGTCCACACGGACCCCCCGTATTCACGCGGCGTCCCCCACCGGCTTCCGCGACGGCCCGTCGACACCGGACCGTGGAAGCAGCGTAACCGGTGCGGCCCATGCCGACCAGCCACTGGCGGCGTCCGGTGGACAGCCCCCGCTCCTCGCACCAGCGGGAAGCCGCCCACGACGAACCCACCCCGGCCCCAGCCCCGAACCCGCACCAGCCCCGCGAGCGGAATCGGGGCCGCGGCCGGATCGCCGCAGGGCCGCCCGCGGCAGACGACCGGAGTCGGCTGATCTGGCCGGAGGGCTCCTCCGGGCGGCTGCCTGATCGAGAGCGGCGGTGAGCTGTTCGTGATGTGCCGGGTCACCGGCATATCCTTCCCGCACCGCCCCGACACGCCGGAGGGAGGACACGCCGAGGCCCGTGATTCTCAGCTGACAGCGCTTACACGGGTATAGGCGGGGCCGATAGTCGCAGGCGGGACTGGAGTGACGGTCGTGATCGACACGTCATCACGGCAGCCACACCGGCCCCACCCTGAAACACTGTCGTGATCTCGACGGGGCGGCCGCCAGCCGCCCGGTGTCGAGGCGACACGTCGTGAGCATCGGGGGGTGTTCACGGCGGGATCAGCCCTCACCGGACCGACCGGTGTGCCAATTCGCGCCCAGCCCCGCGGGCGTCATCGCGGAGATTATTCAATGACACTTCACTGCAACGAACGCCTGGTCTCAGCAGGCGGACACTCGGACTCGACCACGCCGCGCCCCAACCGGGCCATCACCCGCCTGCTCACCGCGGGACTCGCCCTCGCTCTCGTCGTCGGTCCCGGTGCCGGCGTCGCCCTGGCGTCCCCGCTCTCCCCGACGGCCCCGGACGGCACCCCGTCCGCGGGCAAGCCGTGGATCGCGCCCGCCCAGCCCGTTCAGGCGTCGACACCCACCACCACCGCCACCGCGGCCCCGCGCAGCACCGCTCCGGGCACGAGCCTGCCGCAGGCCATCGTCCCGCTCACCGACGCGCAGCGCGCCGCCACCCTCCACGCCGGCACCGACCTCGCGGCGCTGAAGACGCAGCAGGGCACCAAGGGCGGCTACATGGGCCAGAGCCTCAAGGGGAGCGCGGCCACGACGGGCACGCAGCCCCGCAGCCTGAGCCAGACCTCCCCCTCCGGCGCCACGACCTCGGGCACCGTCAACAACCGCTGGGTGCCGGACGGCGGCGTCCTCGGCATGGACGTCAGCGGCTGGCAGGGCAACGTCGACTGGGCCTCCTCCTGGAAGCTCGGCTCCCGCTTCGCGTACGTGAAGGCCACCGAGGGCAACTACCAGGTCAACGACTACTTCGCGCAGCAGTACAACGGCGCCTCCAGTGTCGGCATGATCCGTGGCGCGTACCACTTCGCGCTTCCGGGCGTCACCTCCGGCGCCAGCCAGGCCGCGACGTTCGTCGCCAACGGCGGTGGCTGGTCCGGCGACGGCAAGACCCTGCCGCCGCTGCTGGACATCGAGTACAACCCCTACAGCACGGTCGCCAAGGGCAATATCTGCTACGGCCTGAGCTGGTCGCAGATGGTGTCATGGATCAAGGACTTCTCCAACACCGTCAACGCGAAGACCGGACGCGTGCCGGCCATCTACACGACCACCGACTGGTGGAGCCAGTGCACCGGCAACAGCACCGCGTTCAGCGACAACCCGCTGCACATCGCGGCCTACTCGACCGCGGTGGGCCCCATGCCGGCCAGCTGGTCCACCTACAGCATCTGGCAGTTCGCCGACGCTGCCGGCCCCTACCCCGGTGACTCGGACCAGTGGAACGGCAGCCTCTCCCAGCTACAGACCTTCGCCCGTGGCGCCGTGGCCGCCCCGGCCACGCCCGTCGTCACCGCTCCCGCGCCGGCACCCACGCCGGTCGTGACCGGCCCCTCGATCACGTCGGCCGCCGACGTCGTCGCCGCGGACTCCTCCGGGAGCCTGTGGAACTACCCGGCCGTCGGCGGCAGGCTCGGCTCGCGCTATCGCATCGGCTCGGGCTGGGGCGGCACGCGGTCCGTCACGGTGATCGACTGGAACAACGACGGGTACTTCGACCTGCTCGCCCAGTGGCGCACCGGTGCCCTGACTCTCTACACGGGCCGTGCCACCGGCGGGTTCAACGCCGCCCGCACCCTGGTCCCCTCGGGCCTCGCCGGCTCGCAGCTGACCGTCGGCTACTGGATCGCCGCGAGCGCCCTGCCCCAGGTGATCGCCCGCAACGCCAACGGCACGCTCGACCTGTGGAGCCCGACCACCAGCGGCGGCCTCGAGTTCACCCGGCGCATCGGCGCCGGCTGGGGCGGCATGGACCTGACCATGGCCGACTTCGACGGTGACGGCTACCAGGACATCCTCGCCCGACGCACCAACGGTGACCTCGCCCTCTACCGCAGCAAGGGCACCGGCGGGTTCGTCAACGAGACCCGGCGCATCGTCGGCCGGGGCTGGGGCGGCTTCACGTCCCTGTCCATCACCAGCGGCTTCACCACCGCGACCAGCACCGGCATCAACGCCCGCCGCACCGACGGCACGCTGCAGCACTACCCGATGACCGGGACGGGCGGCTGGGGCACCCGCACTCAGATCGGCAACGGGGGCTGGAACCCCTTCACCATCGCCGGTGGGGAGACCATCCCGGCTCGCTGAGCACGTGTGACCCACGGGGTCCCCGGCGCGCCACGCGCCGGGGACCCCGTCACATCAAGCCGGCCGACGCCCGAGTCAGGCGTGGTAGCCGGGAACGTACATGACCGTCACATACTTGACGGCAGCGAGCACCAGCGCAGCCGCACAGAGGGCGAAGACGGCGATTTCGGACCGCCGTAGGGCGGTCGGTGTCACCCGCCGCATCCGGGGCAGCAGTTGCAGGAGAACCGCGCAGAGCAGGACGGTGAGCGGGACGAAATAGCGACCCTGCACCCCGGTGACGATGGGCAGCCGCAGCGGGGAGAAGGCGAGATACAGCGTCCCGAACACGGCCGCCACGCTCGCCAGCCAGACCAGCGTCATCCCGGCGGTCCGCCAGCGGGCGATGCGTCTGCGCGTCCCGTACGCCAGACCGAGGCCGACCACCACGAGGGTGCAGACGGCGCCGAGGGCGGGCGCGGACAGGTTGCCGCCCGGCGCATAGCCCAACTGGCCGAAGAAGCTGCTCACGTAGGACCAGTCGAGGGTGAGCAGCGTGCGCAACCCGATGCCGACGGCGTCGACGGGATGCGACAGGACGAAGGCCAGCTGATTGCCCGGCTGCACCAGGTGGCGCTGGGAGGGCTGACGGAGCCAGCCCATGGCATCGGCCGTTCCCGCCGACAGCCGCGACCACCACAGCAGCGCGACCGCGGCGACCACCACGACCGACGCGACCGGGACGACCAGGTTCCGGCGGACCCGTCTGCGTCCGTCCTCGTCCCGCCGCGTGAAGGGCAGCGCCAGCAGGAGCAGCAGCAGGATCGCGTAGGTGGGTTTGAGCAGCGGGAGCACCAGGGCGCACGCCAGGACGATCCCCAGGACCCACCGCCTCGCCACCGGCCGGTCGTCGCGGGGTGTGAGCATCAGCACCCGGGTGAGCAGCGCGAGATAGGTCAGCACGACAGCATTGGTCACCGCATCGGCCGAGACGACGCCGGACTGGTACACCGCCGTCGGGAGCAGCGCCACGGCGAGCACGACCCACCGGAAGGGATTGCGGCGCAGGGCGAAGACGCCGACGCCGGCGACCACGGTGTACAGGAGCACCTGGACCAGACGCATGAGCGTCCAGGTGTGCCCGACGCTGAGGTCCAGCGCCCGGCCGATCTCGACGGCGGCGGCAGCGGGAAGGTAGGCGACCGGTGAGTAGGCGGCCGTGTTCGGGAAGGCGGTGACGACGAGCGGCGAGTCGAGCGGCCTGCTCGCCGCCGCCGCGAAGGCGGGATCCTGCTGGACCAGCGGTTGCCAGGCGCCGCGGTACTGGCGGGGAGGTCCCGCGTACCGGACCAGGTCGACGGCGCTCCGGGGTACTCGGCCGCCGTACTGGGGCAGGCCATCGGAGTCGGGAAGTCGCTCGGGAGCGAATCCGCCGGAGGCCACCTGGTACGCCCGGTCGAAGTGCGCCGTCTCGTCCGGCCCCCACCCGATCGGCACGGCGAGAGCGAAGAAGCCGCCGAACAGCAGCGACAGGACGATGAAGACGGACGTCGTTCGGTCCAGCCGATCGAGTGCGCGCCGTACCGGGCGCCGCTCCTGATTTTCGCTCGCGACGCCGGCGTCCGGTGACGTCTCGGCGATCGGGTCATGGGACATGGGTGGCTGTCCGTTCAGTCGGTCGAGGGGGTCGCCCGGTAGGGAGGGTGCAGTCCACCGTGGTGGGAGTCGGCGGCCCGCAGGAGCCACAGGACTCCCAGCCCCGTCCAGGATCCTATCCAACGTGCAATGCCCTGACCCGGCGCCGGTCGGTGGCGTGCCGAGCGCTGAAATCCCGCCACGGCGCGGCAGCGGGAGATCTGGTCGGCCCCGGCACGGACGCCTCGGCGCTGACACCCTGCGCCCGAGACGGCGCTCCTCCGAATGGCCACGGTCGTCCAGTAGGGTGGATTGACCGTTGCCCCGACCCGGAAAGTAGTTCGAACCTGCATGAGTTGGATGTCGACGGTCCCTCTCCTGGCTGCCGCGGCGGCCCTCATCGTCCTCCCCGGCGGCCTCGTGGCCTGGCTGTGGGGCGCGCGGGGGCTCACGCTGTGGGGAACGGCGCCCGTCGTCTCGATCTCCCTGGCCTCGGTCGGCGCGGTCGCCATGCAGGTGCTCCACGTGCGGTGGAGTGCACCGACCTACCTGGGCGTCACCGTCGCCGTCCTGCTGGTCAGCTTCCTCCTGCGCCTCGCGTGGACCATGGTCCGCCAGCGCACTTTCCGCCCCCCCACCGGGGCGACGGCGATGGCACGCCCCGCCTACCGCTGGACCTCCCTGGCGACGGTCCTCGTCGCCCTCGGCGTCCCGCTCGTGGTGCTCGGCGTCCGCTTCGCCCAGATCTTCGGTCACCCCGACGGCATCTCGCAGACGTACGACAACGTCTTCCACCAGAACGCGCTGCAGTTCATCGCGCAGACCGGCCGGGCCTCCTCCCTCACGCTCGGCAGCCTCGACGCGACCTCGAACGCGATCTCGTTCTACCCGGCGGCCTGGCACGACATCATCTCCGTGCTCAACAGCGCCCTGCCGATCGACGGCATCGTCGCGACCAACCTCGGCAACGTGGTGATCGGCGCGCTCGTGTGGCCGGCCACCTCCGTGCTGCTCACCCGCACGCTGTTCGGCTTCCGCCCGCTGCTGCTCATCGCCACGGGCGTGCTCGCCACGGGATTCGGGATCTTCCCGTACCTGCTCGTCGATTTCGGGGTGCTCTACCCCAACTTCCTCGGCCTCGTGCTGCTGCCCGCGGTGCTCGCCGTCATCGCCCACCTGCTGCGGCTGAGCACCAACCTGACGCGCCGACCGGTCCGGGACCTGGCCCTCGCCGTGGCCGGCCTGACCGCGCTCATGCTGGCCCATCCGAGCGTCGGCCTCACGCTCCTCGCCGTCGCGTTCCCGTTCGTGCTCGTCTGGTCGCTCCGACTGACCTGGCGCCTCCCGCTGCGGGTGGCGGCCCTGCGGCTGCTCGCCGGGCTCGTGGTGCCCGCGGTTTACGTCGCGGTGGTGGGCGTCGCGTGGATCAGCTTCCGCCCCTCCAAGCTCGCCTCGTTCTGGCCGCCGCTCGGCAGTGTCGGCCAGGCCTGGGGGGAGGCCGTCACCAGCTCACCGCTCGGCCGGCCGGTGCCGCTGCTGATCGCCGTGCTCACCGTGCTCGGCGTCGCCGCGATCGTGCGCTGGCGCAGCCTGCCCGGCTACTGCCTGCTCGCGGCGACCGGGATCACCATGTGGTTCTACGTCGTCTCCGCCGGGTTCGCGAAGGACGACGTGCGGGACCTCATCACGCGGGTCTGGTACAACGACTCCTACCGCACCGCCGCCCAGCTGGCCATCACGACCCTGCCCGTCGCCGCCTGCGGAGCCGCGTGGCTCGCGGGCGCGATCTGGTCCTGGTTCAGCAGGCGGTGGGCGGCCGGCTCACGCCGGCGCACGACGGCGAGCGCGCTCGTCGGCACCGCCGTCGCCGTCCTCGCCCTGTTCCTCGGCACCTCCGACGCCTCCGTCACGGACGAGCAGAGTCACGCGACGGACATGTACCGGCTCGACGACCAGTCGCAGCTGCTGACGGCGGACGAGGAGGCCGTGCTCGAACGGCTCCCGCGGACCACCCCGGCCGACGCCGTGATCGCCGGTGTCCCCGGCAACGGCAGTGCCCTGGCCTATGCGATCGGTGACCGGATGAGCCTGCTGATGACGGCGTCCGCGACGCCGGCGGCGGGCGACGAGTCGGTGCTCTACACGCAGCTGGGAAGGATCAGCACGGACCCGGCGGTCTGCACCGCGGCACGCAGGCTGAAGGTGACCCATGTGCTGGACTTCGGTACGCAGGAGATCAACAAGATGATCCACACCTACCCGGGCTTCGTGAACCTCGCGAAGAACCCGGGAGTGACCCTGGTCGACTCGCAGGGTCAGGCCAAGCTGTACGAGCTCAGCGCTTGCGACCGGTAGTCCGGCCCTCCGCGAAGTCCTCCGGCGAGACGACCTCGTCGATCGCGATACGACGCGCGAGCTGCGTGACGGTCGACTCCATGTGCCGGAACCGCTGGAAGCTCGTGGCCATGTACACGAGGAAGCTGACGATCAGCGCGTAGAGCACCAGGTCGGTGCCGCGGCCGATGCCGAGCAGGCGCGCCAGCCGGGTCAGCAGCTCGGGGAACACCACCGAGAAGGCCGCCACGAGGGCGAAGAGCAGAAGCAGGATGCGGCGGATGGCGAGGTGCCGGGCGTTGATCCCGCCACGCATGAGCGCGACGGACATCCCGATCACCGCGAGGACGAGGGCTATCTGGACGAAGATCTGCATGATGTCACCTGTATCCGCATGTCACCGGAGCGCCTGTCACCGGAAGAAGAGGTCGGCCAGGATGTTGACCGAGTTGAGAAGGGACTGCCCCTTGGCCTTCGAGTAGTCGGTGTAGACGATCTCCACCGGCTGCTCCTCCCAGCGCACGTTCATGGCGGCCACCTGGTGGATGAGCTCGGAGGCGTGCGCCATCCGGTTCTGCTGCAGATCCAACCGTCGCGCCGCCCCGGGCGCGAACGCCCGCAGCCCGTTGTGCGCGTCGGTCAGGTCCATGCCGGTGCTCATCCGGGACTGGATCGCGGCGGTGCGCAGCACGATCCGCTTGGCCGTGGAGAGCTTGGTGCGCTTGTCGAGGAACCGTGAGCCGAGGACGACGTCGACCTCGCCGCTGTGGATCCGCTCGGCCATCCGCAGCGCGTCCTGCACCCGGTGCTGGCCGTCCGCGTCGAACGTGATGACGCAGTCCAGCTCGGGGTCCTGCGAGGCGTAGGTGATGCCGGTCTGCAGGGCTGCGCCCTGACCGAGGTTGACCGGGTGCTTGACGACGACGGCGCCGGCCTTGCGGGCCACGCGCACGGAGTCGTCCGAACTACCGTCGTCGACGCAGACGACGAACGGGAACTGCTCGTGCAGTCCCTCGATGACCCTGCCGACCACCGATTCCTCGTTGTACATGGGGATGACGATCCAGGTCCGGCTCACCGCCCAAGTATCCCACAGGGGAGGTCAGCGACGGTCGAGGACGAGCCGTACGCCGTGCCGCAGGGCGCTCTCCCGGCCGAGACTGCGCAGCGGGTTCGCGGTGAGGTGACGGCCGACCGGCCCGGCGCTCTGGCGTGCTGCGAGCGCCGTGAGGAAGGTGTCCCGATCGTCCGCGGCCGCGCACGCGGCGGCGAACAACCGCTGGTCAGCGGCGGGCAGCGACGTCTCGACCGCGGGATTGAGCTCGCGCAGCCGGCGGGCGAAGGACTGCACGGCGTCCCGGTCCTCGTCCGGCCACGACCAGGCGGTCCCCCGCCGCCGGAGGGCGCCGAGGAGATTGGTCCGCGTGAGCTTCGTCGCGATCGCCCGGCGCGCCGGATCCCCGATCGAGGCCAGCCACGCCGGGTCCAGCCGCTCGGGGGCGAGGAACTCCTCGGCCAGCGGCAGCACGTCATGGGTCACGCGTACCTCCGCGTCGTCGCACAGGACGTACTTCGGGCCGCGGGCGGGGAACTCGGTGCGCGCCCCGGAGAAGGCGAGCCGCAGCCCCGGTTCGAGGTCCTCCCCCGTGCGCAGCCCCTCCGTGTACCGGAACCCGGCGGCCCGCGCCGTCGCCGTCCGCCACATCCCGCGCGGCGCGGTCGAGTAGGCCAGCCCGTCCTTGACCGGGTCGAGCCGGTGCCGGCGTCCGAACCGGGACCACGGAGTGGGCAGCAGGCCGCCGTTCTGGTGCCGCACGGGGGCGACGACGACGTCCGCCTCCTGCTCGGTCAGCACGCGGTACCAGTGGTCGACGGCACCGGGCTCGAGATAGTCGTCCGAGTCCAGGACCGCGGTGAACGTGGCCTCGACGGCGTCCAGGCCACGGTTCTTGGGTCCCGCGGGCGACCGCACCCCGTCCCGGTACTCGAGGTAGCGCAGCCCGGTCGACGGGCTCAGGCCGGTGGCCTCCTCGACCTTCCTCGCGCTGATGTCGTGGCAGACGACCGTGACCCGCACGGCCCCGGGCACCATCGTCGAGGCGCAGGACTCGATGGCCCGGGCCACGGGCCGGTCGACGTCGTGGACCGCGATGACGACGTCGACGACGGGCGTCGCGGCGGCAGTACCGGCGGTGGTCTCTGCGGTGGTCTCTGCGGGGTTCTCGGAAGGCACGTCCGCATCCTACGGCGGCGATACGATGAGCGGATGCCCTCGCTGTTCCGTCGTACCGACGTGTCCCAGTCCAGCGCCCGCAGCATGGCGTCGCGCTGGGCGTTCGGGCTGATGGGCAGCCTGTCCCAGGGCCTCACCCGCTTCCTCTACAGCGTGCTGATCGGTCGCGTGCTCGGCGCGGCGACCCTGGCGAGCGTCAACTCGGCGCTCTCCCTCGCCCTGTTCCTCAGCCTCCTGTGGCCGACGTCGGCCGGTCAGGCCGCCACCCGCTTCGTCGCCCAGTTGCGCGGCGAGGGCCGGCCCGAGCAGGCGCAGGCCGTGGCCAACCACCTGGGCCGGCGCATGCTCGTGACGTCGCTGCTGCTGGGCGTTGCCACGGTGCTCGGCGCCGTCGTCGTCCTCCATCTGGACGTCAGCACCGCGATCTGCGCCGGCATCCTGCTGCTCGGCTACGCGGGTTGGTCCTTCACCCGCGGCGTGCAGTACGGGGCGGGGCAGATCGCGCGGGCCGCCGTCTGGGACGTCGCCGGCTCGGTCGCCGCCCTCGTCATGCTGGTGGCCGTGCTCGTGTTCCGGGCCGAGCCGATCCTCCTGCTGCCGCTGGCGCTGGGCTACGGCGCGTACGCCGTCATCTGCTGGCCGGCGCCCTCGACCACCCCCGTCGACCCCGAGCTGCTCGCGCCGATGCGCCGGTTCCTCGGCTACGGGGTGCTCGGCACGCTCTCGAGCACGGGTCTGCTGCAGCTGTCCATGGTCAGCGCCCAGCTCGCCGGGTCCGCCAATACCGCCGGTCTCTACGCCGCGGCTCTGAGCCTCGCCACCCCGGCCACGATGATCGCCCGCACGGGCAGCCAGGTCCTCTTCCCCTCGATGGCGGAGGCGGGCGGCCGGCAGGACGCGACGTCCATGCGCCGCCAGACCGACCTCGTCACGCGCGGCCTGACGGTCTCGATGCTCGCCGTGTTCGGGGCGCTGGCGCTGGCCAGCCCGCTCGTCGTGCGCGTGCTCTACGGGGAGCGCTTCGCCGGCACGCAGGACATCCTGCCCATCCTGCTGCTCGCCGTGATGTTCACGACGCTGCCCGTGGGCGCCGTCAACCGGCTCAACGCCACGGGGGTGCGGGGCGCCCGCTTCATCTCCCTCGTGGCCGCCGGCGGGCTCGTGCTCGCCGTCGTGCTGTGGATCGTCCTGGGGCCCGTGCTCGGCGTCATCGGCGTGGCCGTCGGCTACCTCACGGCGTCCACCCTCACCTCGCTCGGCCCCATCCTGCGGTGCTGGCGGGAGGACCGTCAGCAGTGGGGCGGCGTCGTGCTGCGCCTGCTGGTGGGCCTCGCGCTCATCGTCGGCGGCGTCGTCTGGTCGACCGCCGTCCGGCCGCCGCTGTGGACCGGCGTCGTGCTGGCCGTCGGCTTCGTGCTGGTGTGGGCGCTGATCAACATCCGCGACATCACGCGCCTGCGGTCCGCGCGGGGCGGCGCCCCCGTGCCGGACTCCACGCCGGCGCAGCCGTGACCTGCGCGTAGATCTCCGCCAGCTCCTCGCAGCTGCGGGCGAGGCTGCGCTGTCCGCGCACGAACGCGACGGCGCTGCGGCGTCGCCGCGAGGCAGTCTCGGCCGAGCTCGTCAGCACCTCCGTCACGGCGGCGGCGAACTGGTCGACGGCTCCCTCGTCCACCAGTTGCCCGCCCTCGGGGTCGACCATCTCGGGCACTCCCCCGCAGCGGGTGGCGACCACCGGGGTGCCGCACGCCTGCGCCTCGAGCCCGACGAGGCCCGCGGACTCCCCGCGCCCCTCGATGGTCCGGCTCGGCACCACCTGCACATCGGCGCGCTGCATCCATGAGCGCACCCCGGCGCGGTCGGTCGGGCCGGTCAGCCGGATGTGCGGGTGCTCGGCCGCGGCCCGTTCCAGCTCGGCCCGCAGGGGTCCCTGCCCGACGACGACGAAGTCGTGCGCGTGGTCCCGCGCCACCCGGATGGACGCGGCCACCGCGTCGCGGATGCCCTTCTGCTCGTTCAGCGCCCCCGTGAAGAGGACGATCGGGCGCTCGTTCTCGGCCCGGTCCGGTGCCGGGGTGAAGACGTCGGTGTCCACGCCCTGGTAGTGGATCTGCAGGCGGGCCGGGTCGAAGCCGGCGCGCACCGCGTTGTCGGCGAGGTACCGGCTGACCGCGAGCGTCCGCGTGCCGGCGCGGGCCACGAGGTCGACGTTGCGGTCGTGCCACCGCGCCATCGCGGTCGTCGCGCTGCCGAGCCGGGCGAACACGTCCGCGCCGTGGATCGTGGTGACGAGCGGGACGTCGAGCCGGCGCGCGGCACGCTCCGCGGGAACCGACCACGTGGCGAAGTGCTGGTGCACGACGTCGGGATGCCACGCGACGACCGCGCGCACCATGGCCGGCATGAACGCCGGGATCAACCGCTCCCGCTGGGCGAAGGGACGGCCGTGGAAGGGCACCAGCTCCGTGACGGGTACGTGCATACCGGGGTCGGTGACCTCGGCGGCGAGGGCGAAGACCCGCCAGTCGTACTCGTCGCGCATCCGCTCGGCGTGGGCCACGGCGAAGTACGTCGGCGGCACCAGCAGCGTGCTCTTGGTCAGGGCGATGCGCATGGGAGACGAGCCTACCGGCCCCCGCTGGGTACACTTGGCGTGCTCCGCCTCCCCTCCGTCGACGCGAAAGGCCCTCCCGGCCCATGCCCCGCATCCTGTGCCTCTCCTTCTCCGACATCCGCTCCGATTCGCGGGTGCTGCGTCAGGTGGGAGTGCTCGCGGAGTTCGGCGAGGTGACCACGCTCTGCTACGGCGACCGTCCGGACCCGGCGACCGAGCACCTGCAGATCGACGAGTCGCTCCCCTCCCTGCCGCAGACCCCGAGCGGCGTGCTGCGCCTCGGACTGCGCCGGTACCGCTCCCTCGAACTGGCGGCCCCGGCCGTCGCCGCCGCCTACCGCCTCGCCCGGGGCAAGCGGTTCGACCTGATCGTCGCCAACGAGGCCCGGGCGGTCCCGCTCGCCCTGCGCCTGTCGGCCGAGCTCGAGGCGTCCACCGGGCGCGGGAGCGTGCCCGTGTGGGGCGACCTGCACGAGTGGGCGCCCGAGGAACGCGTCCACGTCCTGTCGTGGCGCCTGCTGATCAAGCCGTTCATGACCGACGTGTGCCGCCGGTACCTGCCGCGGCTCGACGCCGTCACCGCCGTCAACGAGCCCATCGCCCAGCTGTACCGCGAGCGGTTCGGCATCGCGTGCGACGTCGTGCGCAACGCCGGCCCCTACCAGCAGCTCACCCCGTCCGCGCCCGCGCAGGACATCAGGCTCGTGCACAGCGGCGGGGCCGTCCCGGGACGCAACCTCGAGGGAACCATCGACGCGGCGATCGCCCTCGGTGAGGGCTACACGCTCGACCTCTACCTCGTGAAGGCGCGCGACGGCGGGAAGTACTGGAACGAGCTGAAGGAGCGGGCCTCCACCTCGGACCGGATCACCTTCCACGACGCCGTCGCCCCCGCGGACCTGGCCCGCACCCTGAACCAGTACGACGTCGGGATCTTCAGCCTGCCGCCCCGCACGGTCAACCACCGGTTCATGCTGCCCAACAAGTTCTTCGACTTCGTCCAGGCGCGGCTCGCCGTGGTGTTCGGCCCCTCCCCCGTCACGACGGAACTGATCGAGCAGCACGCTCTCGGCGCGGTGGCCGCGGACTTCTCCACGGAGAGTCTCGTCCGCGCTGTCCAGAGCCTGTCCCGCGAGCAGATCCAGACCTGCAAGCAGCACGCCGACGCGGCCGCGCGCGAGCTGTCCTCGGAGCGTGAGGAAGAGGTGGAGCGGACCATCCTGCGCCGCCTGCTGCCCGCGTCGTCCGACCGCTCCCAGGCGTGAAGTACCAGGCGTGAACTACCAGGCGTGAAACCGGAAGGAACCATGAAGATCCTCAGCGTCGTCGGCGCTCGCCCCCAGTTCGTCAAGCTCGCCCCCATCGCCCGCGCGATGGAGGGCCGCGCCGAGCACGTCATCGTGCACACCGGCCAGCACTACGACGAGCTGATGAGCGACGTGTTCTTCCGCGACCTCGGCATCCCCGAGCCGGACGAGAACCTCGCCGTCGGCTCCGGCAAGCACGGCGCCCAGACCGGCGCGATGCTCGCCGGCCTCGAGGCCCTGTTCGAGAAGCACCAGCCCGACGTCGTGCTCGTCTACGGGGACACCAACTCGACGCTCGCCGCGGCCGTCGCCGCCGTCAAGATCCACATCCCGGTGGCCCACCTCGAGGCCGGTCTGCGGTCCTTCAACCGGCGGATGCCCGAGGAGCACAACCGGGTGCTCACCGATCACGCGGCGGACCTGCTGCTCGCGCCGACCCGGGTGGCGGTGGACCACCTCACGTCCGAGGGACTCGGTGACCGCACGGTGCTCGTCGGCGACGTGATGACGGACGTGCTGTTCGCCGTCCGGGACCGCCTCGACGAGGACCCGCGGCCGCTGCCCGAGGGGCTCGTCGAGGGCGAGTATCACGTGGCGACGATCCACCGCCCGGACAACACGGACGACCCCGCCCGGCTCGTCGCGATCGTCGACAACCTGGCGAGCCTGAGCCGGCCGGTCCTGCTGCTCGCGCACCCCCGGCTGCGGAAGCTGGCCGACCAGCACGGCATCGACCTCTCGGCCGGCTCCATCACGGCGACGACGCCGCTGGCCTACCCGGCCCTCGTGGACGCCGTCCGCCGCAGCGCGGGCGTGGTGACCGACTCGGGCGGCCTGCAGAAGGAGGCGTTCCTGCTGCGGGTGCCGTGCACGACCATCCGCCCGGAGACCGAGTGGGTCGAGACGGTCGAGCTCGGCTGGAACGCGCTCGTCAGCGAGGACCTGACCGTCCTCGCGCAGACGGTCGAGCGGCCCGCTCCGGAGCCGACCGACGCGCAGCCCTACGGGGACGGCCACGCCGCCGAGCGCACGGTCGACGCGCTGCTGGCGCACAGACACTGAGCGCGCTCACCTGATCGACCGCCCTGAACGACCGACGGGCCGCCCCTCCTCGCGGAGGTGGCGGCCCGTCGGTGTTTCGTGCAGCTGTGTCGGCGCCTACCGGACGACGGCGAGCACCGCATCGGCGGCGTGCTCACCGGAGGCGGCGAGCGAGGCGTGGTCCCGCACCCACGCGAGGCGGTGCTCCCGCTCGGCGTCCGTGGAGGACGCCGTCAATCGTGCCTCGATCGCGGCCGCCACGGCCTCGGGCGTGTGGTCGACGGCGTCGCCGAGGTCGTTCCGCGCGACGACGGCGGCACCGGCGCCCTTGCCGGCGAAGATCACCGGGGTGCCGCAGGCGGCCGCCGCGTAGATCTTCGTCGGCTTGGCGAAGTCGTAGCCCTGGTCGGGCTTGATGCTCACGAGCGCGGCGCTGGCCCCGCTGATCCAGGCGGCAGCCTCGGCCGGCGGCACGACGCCGCCGAACACGACGTTCTCGGGGCACAGGCGGCCGGCCAGGTCCCGCAGGTGCGCCTCGTCCGAGCCCTGCCCGAAGAACCGCAGCCGCGCACGCGGGTGACGCCGGGCGACGATCGCCATGGCCTCGACGAACACGTCCGCGCCCTGCCACTCGGACATCGTGCCGGTGTAGACCACGTACGGGTCCTCCCCGGCGGCCGCGGGCGCGTCGGTGGGCCGGAACGTCCCGGTGTCGACGCCGTTGCCCACGACGGTGACCCGCTCGGCGGGCACCCCGAAGGACTGCACCTGCTCCCCGACGACGTCGGAGACCGCGATGACGGCGGCCGCGTGGCGCAGCACCCGGCCCTCGACGGCGCGCATGAGCGCGATCACCGGGGCCGGGACGGTCATGGCGGCCAGCGCCTCGGACCAGACGTCGGCCGCGTAGTACACGTACGGCCGGCGGCGCAGCCACGACGTCAGGGCGACGACCGCCCCCGTCGTGGGCGGCGGTTCGGAGACGACGACGTCGGCGTCCGTGAGCAGCAGCCGGAAGAACGCCGGGATGTCGTAGCTGAGGTACTGCACGTACCCGCGCACGTTGCCCCCGGCGTCGCGCAGCACCGGCCACCGGCGCACGCGTGCCGGCACGGCCGGGGCGACCAGTCCGCGCGGCGGCGTCGTCGTGAGCACCTGAACGTCCGCCCCGCGGCTGTCCAGCCCGGTGACGAGCGCCCGCAGGCGGAACGCGGCGGCGGCGACGTCCGGGACGAAGACCCGGCTGGCGACCACGACGCGACGGGCCGTGGTCCGGCTCACGAGGCGGTCAGCCTCTCCGTCTGCCCGGAGGCCGCGGACGCGATCATCGCCTCGGCGACACGCAGCGTGTTCAGGCCCTCCCGCATGGTCACGATGTCCGGGACGGAGCCGTGGGCCGTTCCCCGGATCGCGTCACGGAACGCCTCGTGCTCCACGCGCAGCGGCTCCCGCTTGGCGATGGCCAGGCGGGTCACGTTGCCCTCGGAGACGCCCCGGAAGTTGGACACCGCCTCCCACTCCGTCTTGACCGATCCGTTCTCGTAGTACGTCAGGTCCGCGGTGAGGGTGTCCGCGACGAACGCACCCCGCTCCCCCGTGACGACCGTGACGCGCTCCTTCATCGGGGAGAGCCAGTTGACGAGGTGGCTCGTCATGATGCCGTTCTCCAGCGTCCCGACGGCGGCGACCATGTCCTCGTACTGCCGGCCGGACTGCGTCGTGGTGCGCGCGCTGACCGAGGCGAACGGGGACTGGGCGAGCCACGCCGTCAGGTCGATGTCGTGCGTGCCGAGGTCCTTGACGACCCCGACGTCCGCGATCCGAGCCGGGAACGGGCCCTGGCGGCGGGTGGCGATCTGGTAGACCTGCCCCAGCTCGCCGGACTCGATCCGGGCCCGCAGGGACTGCAGGGCGGGGTTGAAGCGCTCGATGTGCCCGACTGCGCCGACGAGGCCGCGCGAGTCGAAGGCCTCGACGAGGCGCTCCCCCGCGGGCACGGACGAGGCGATGGGCTTCTCGACCATCACGTGCACGCCCGCCTCGGCCAGCGCGAGGCCGACCTCCTCGTGCAGGCCGGTGGGCACGGCGACGACGGCCATGTCGATGCCGGCCGCGATCAGCTCGTCGACCCCGCCGAGGACCGGCAGGGAGCCGGCCGCGCCGTGCGGGTCGCCGTACGCGTCGGCGACGGCCACGAGGTCCACGCCGTCGAGCTCGCGCAGCACGCGGGCGTGGTTGCGGCCCATCATGCCGAGCCCGATGAGGCCCGCGCGCAGGTTCGCCGCCATCAGGCGCCCGCCGCCGCGAGGGCGTTGACGGCCGTCACGATACGGTCCAGGTCCTCCGCGTCCAGCGACGGGTGCACCGGCAGGGACAGCACCTGGGCCGCCGCGATCTCGGTGTTGGGCAGGTCCTCGGTCCGGTGGAAGGACGGCAGGCGGTGGTTGGGCACCGGGTAGTACACGCCCGAGCCGATGTCGTACTGCTCGCGCAGGGCCTTCGCGAAGCCGTCCCGGTCCTCGGGCACCCGGATCGTGTACTGGTGGTAGACGTGCACGGCGCCGTCGGCGACGGCGGGCGTCGCCACGTTCTGCAGGTTCTCGGTCAGGTACGCGGCGTTGGACTGCCGGGTCTTCGTCCAGCCCTCGACCTTGGTCAGCTGCACGCGGCCGATGGCGGCGTGCAGGTTGGTCATGCGGGCGTTGAAGCCGACGAGCTCGTTCTCGTACTGCTTCTCCATGCCCTGGTTGCGCAGTAGGCGCAGCCGGCGCTCGACCTCCGGGTCCGCGGTGGAGACCATGCCGCCCTCACCGGACGTCATGTTCTTCGTCGGGTAGAGGCTGAACACGCCGAAGGTGCCGAAGGTGCCGACCTTCTGCCCGTGCAGGCTCGCGCCGTGCGCCTGGGCGGCGTCCTCGAACAGGGCGATGCCGCGCTCGTCGGCGAGGGCCTTGAGCTGGTCCGCCGCGAACGGGTGGCCGTACAGGTGGACGGGCATGATGCCCTTGGTCTTCTCGGTGATGAGCGAGGCCACGTGGTCGACGTCGAGGCCGTAGTGGTCCAGCTCGATGTCGGCGAAGACGGGGGTCGCGCCGGTCAGGGCGACCGAGTTGCCGGTGGCGGCGAAGGTGAAGGACGGGACGATGACCTCGTCGCCGGCGCCGATGCCGGCGGCGAGCAGACCCAGGTGCAGACCCGAGGTGCCCGAGTTGACGGCGACCGACGCGCGGCCGTCCAGGAGCACGTCGCTGAACTCCTGCTCGAAGGAGGCGACCTCGGCGCCCTGCGCCAGCATGCCGCTGACGAGGACCGCGTCCACGGCACGCCGCTCCTCCTCGCCCACGATGGGCCTGGCGGCGGGAATGAAGTCCTTGCTCATGCGTTCTCCTCCGACTCGGTGAGCTCGTCACCGTTCTGCACGTACGTTTCCCCGGTATCCGGGCACACCCAGAGACCGTCCTGCTCCCGCAGCGGGTGGCCGGCCTTGCCCACCCAGCCGATCCGGCGGGCCGGGACCCCGGCCATCAACGCGAACGCGGGCACGTCCTTGACCACCACGGCGCCGGCGGCGATCGTGGCCCACCGGCCGATCGTCACGGGCGCCACGCACACGCTGCGCGCGCCGATCGATGCCCCGTCCTGGATCGTGACGCCGACGGGCGTCCAGTCGTGGGCGCTCTTGAGCGAGCCGTCCGGGCTGATCGAGCGCGGGTAGGTGTCGTTGGTCAGTACCACCGCGGGTCCGATGAAGACGCCCCGGCCCAGCTCGGCCGGCTCGTAGACGAGCGCGTAGTTCTGGATCTTGGTGTTCTCCCCGATCCGCACCCCGGTGCCCACGTAGGCGCCGCGGCCCACGATGCAGTTGTCCCCGAGGACCGCGTCCTCGCGCACCTGCGCCAGGTGCCAGATCTTCGTGCCCGCCCCGAGCGTCGCGCGCTCGGAGACGTCGGCGCTGTCGACCACCTGGGCCGGTGGTCCGGCGATCTCGTTGTCGGTCACGTCAAGCTCCTTTCTTCACCGCTGCTGCTCATCGATTCGCCTGCCATCGCGGACCGGCGACGGACAGGTAGGTCATCTGACGGACTTCCTGACGCAGACGTCTCACCCCGTCCAGGAGGATTCCGACCATCAGGCTCAGGACGGCGATGACGACCAGCGACGACGCCAGGATCGCCGTGGGCATCCGCGGTACCGTCCCGGTGTGGACGAACTCCACCACCAGCGGGATGCCCAGGATGAGCGCCACCAGCAACCAGAGAAGACCGAACACCGCGTAGAAGAAGAACGGCCGCTCGTGGTGGAGAAGCTTCGCGATCATGCCGACGATGCGGAAACCGTCGTGGTAGGTGCGCAGCTTGCTCTCGGACCCGGCAGGCCGGTCCCGGAATCCGACCGGCACCTCCGTCTGCGGGGCGCGGGTCGCGATGGCGTGGATCGTGAGTTCCGTCTCGATCTCGAACGCACGGGAGTCGGCCGGAAAGGACTTGACGAACCGCCGGCTGAAGACGCGGTAGCCGGACAGCATGTCGTTGACCGGCCACCCGAAGATGCGACTCACGGTCTCGTTGAACGCGCGATTGCCCAGGGCGTGTCCCGGCCGGTAGGCGGACTCCGTCTGCTGACTCCGGACCCCCGTGACCTGGTCGTACGGTCCGTCCAGGAGCGTGCGGATCAGCTCCGGCGCGGCGGCGGCGTCGTACGTGTCGTCCCCGTCGATAAGCAGATAGACGTCGGCGTCCAGGTCCGCCATGGCGCGCCGGACGACGTTCCCCTTGCCCTTGCGGTCCTCCCGTCGCACCGTCGCCCCGGCCTCGCGGGCCACGCGAACGGTGTCGTCGGTGCTCGCGTTGTCGTAGACGAATACGTCCAGGCCGGGCACGGCGGCGCGGAGATCGGCCACGACTTTGGCGACCGCGGCCTCCTCGTTGTGGCACGGCACGATGGCGACCATGCGGGGCGGCGCGTCGACGGACGCGCGGGCCACTTCCGGCGGCGCGTCGACGTCCGCACGCCCGCCCATCCGGGTGCTCACTGGGACGCGTCCACCTCGGCCGGCCGGCCGATGACCCGGTAGGTCACGGACGGCCACGCCTTGGGCGAGGACACGCGGCGTCCGTCGATGAAGGTGCGGATGCCGGGCAGGTCCGCCGGCGCCAGGGTGCGGTAGTCGGCGTGGTCGGCCTGCACGACGGCGGCGTCGACGGGCTCGCCGAGGTGGTACGGCGTGAAGCCCAGCTTCTGCAGCTCCTCGTCGGTGTAGAGCGGGTCGTGCACGAGCGCGACGGCACCCCGCTCGGTCAGCGAGCGGACCGCGTCGAACACGCCGGAGAACGCGGTCTCCTTCACGCCGCCGCGGTAGGCGGCACCGAGGACGACGACGCGCTGGCCGGCCAGGTCGCCGTGCGCGCCCTCCAGGAGGCCGATCGTGAAGTCCGGCATGCCGGCGTTCGCGTCACGAGCGGCGCGCACGACCGTGGCGTCCGGGTCGTTCCACAGGTAGAGGCGCGGGTACACCGGGATGCAGTGGCCACCGACGGCGATGCCCGGCTGGTGGATGTGGCTGTAGGGCTGCGAGTTGGACGCCTCGATGACGTTGTAGACGTCGATGCCGTTCTGGCCCGCGTACCGGGCGAACTGGTTGGCCAGGCCGATGTTGACGTCGCGGTACGTGGTCTCGGCCAGCTTCGCGAGCTCGGAGGCCTCCGCGGAGCCGAGGTCCCACACGCCGTTGGTACGCGGCAGGTCGGCGCGCTCGTCGAAGTCGAGCACCGCCTCGTAGAACTCCTTCGCCTTCGCCGCGCCGGCCTCGCTCAGGCCGCCGATCAGCTTGGGGTACTTGCGCAGGTCCTCGAAGACCCGGCCGGTGAGCACCCGCTCGGGCGAGAACACGAGGTGGAAGTCGGTGCCCTCGGTCAGGCCCGAGATCTCCTCGAGCATGGGCTTCCACCGGGTCCGGGTGGTGCCGACGGGCAGCGTCGTCTCGTAGGAGACGAGGGTGCCGGGGGTCAGGTGCTCGGCCAGGGAGCGCGTCGCGTCGTCCATCCAGCCGAAGTCGGGGCGGGCCTGGTCGTCGACGAACAGCGGCACCACGAGCACGACGGCGTCGGCACCGGGAACGGCCTGCGCGTAGTCGGTCGTGGCGGTCAGCCGGCCGGCCGGGACGAGCTCGGACAGCTTCTCCTGAAGGTGCGCCTCGCCGGGGAACGGCTCCCGGCCCGCGTTGACCAGGTCCACGACCGTCGGGTTCACGTCGACGCCGACGACGTCGTGACCCTTCGAGGCGAACTGGACGGCCAGCGGAAGGCCGATCTTCCCCAGAGCGATGACTGCAATCTTCACGTAACGGCCTACCTGTCTCCCGCGTTCTTCGGTCTCGGGCGCCCGCGGAAATCCGCGCAGAGCCCCGGTCAATGGTAGCCGCCGGGGCCGGCGTGCGCGGTCTGCGACGCGGGCGCCTCCGCGCCGCCGGTGGGCGGCGCGGGTGTGGTCACCGGGTCGCCCCGGCGACCGTTCAGTCCTCGCCGCGCAGCCGCTTGATGGCGTTCTCGACGGGACCGTCGAGGACCTTGCGGCCGTGCTCGAGGAGGATGCCGCGGTCGCACAGCTGCGCGACCTTGTCCAGTTCGTGGCTGACGACGACGAGGGTGCGTCCCTGGTCGACCATCTCGGAGATCCGCTCCATGCACTTCTTCTGGAACGGCTCGTCGCCGACGGCGAGGATCTCGTCGACGAGGAAGACGTCCGGCGTCGTGTGGATCGCCACGGCGAACGCGAGCCGGAGGTACATGCCCGAGGAGTAGAACTTCACCTCGGTGTCGATGAACTGCTCGATCTCGGAGAACGCGACGATGTCGTCGAACTTGTCCTCGATCTCCTGCTGCGTCATCCCGAGGATGGCGCCGTTGAGGTACACGTTGTCCCGGCCGGTGAGGTCCGGGTGGAAACCGGCGCCGACCTCGATCAGCCCGGCCACGCGACCCCGGGTGGCGACGTCGCCCTCGTCGGGCCGCATGACACCGGAGATCAGCTTCAGCAGGGTGGACTTGCCGGACCCGTTGAGTCCGAGCAGCGCCACCGACTCGCCCTGCCGGACGTCGAAGCTGACGTCGTCGAGCGCCTTGAAACGCTCGGAGAGGTCACCGCGGCGGCCCTTGACCAGCCAGACGAAGGCTTCCTTCATCGACCGGGTGTGCCGCAACACGAACTTCTTGGTCACGTTCTTCGCGACGATGACGAGGTCGTCGTCCGAGCCGGCGCCCGGCGATGCGGCCGAGGCCCCCGACGGCGTCGTGAGGCGGTTCTGGCTCTTCATTCACAGCTCCTGGGCAAAGTGACCTTCCAGCTTCCGGAAGGCGAGATCTCCGACGACGAGGACGAGCACGCTGATCACGACGGCGATCGGCGTCCACTGCGTGAGCAGGTGCGGCGGGATGTCCGTCGCCCCGTCGGTGGTCGGCAGCCAGAACGCGTAGTGGAACAGCTCGACGGCCACGGTGATCGGGTTGGACATGTAGATCGGGAACACCCAGGCGGGCAGTTCCTTCTGCACCATCGTCCAGACGTACAGCACCGGGGAGAGCCAGGTGGCGACCATGGTGATCAGGTCGACGATGTTCTCCGAGTCCCGGAAGAACACGTTGGCCACGCCGAACAGCAGACCGAGGCCGGCCGAGAGCAGGACCATGATGACCATGCCGACGATGATCGAGCCGATCTGCAGCAGGCCCGGGTGCCAGCCGACCGCGAAGCACGCGATCAGCAGGATGAGCAGCTGCGGCAGGAAGTGGATCAGGGCGACCCACACGGTGGAGACCGAGAACAGCTCGCGGGGCAGGTAGATCTTCTTGATCAGCGCCCCGTTGGCCACCATCGCCCGGGCGCCGTTGCCGAACGCCTCGCCGAAGAAGTTGATCAGCACGATGCCCGAGAACAGGTACACGGGGTAGTTCGCCATGCCCTTGTTCAGCCCGAGGAACACGCCCAGGGCCAGGTAGAACACGAGGAACTGCACGCCCGGCTTGATGTAGGACCACACGAGGCCCAGCACCGAGCCGCGGTAGCGGACCTGGATCTCCTTGTTGACCAGCAGCCGCAGCAGGTAGGCGTGGCGGAAGACGTCGGCCAGGCCGCGCCCCTGCCCCGGCCGGACCAGCGGGTCGAGCGCGGTCACCGCCGCACCTCGCCCTCCGTGTAGGCGGCGAAGGTCTCCGCCCAGGCGTCGATCGAGGCGATCCGGGCCGCGGCCTCACGGTACTGCCGGCGCAGCCGGGGCCACTCGCGCAGCAGCTGCGCGTGCAGCGCCGCCGAGCGGGTCAGCTGCTGGCGCAGCTCCGCAGGGTCGCGCCGGTACCAGGAGACCCCGGTGCCCTCGGCGTTGGAGACCAGCGCCGAGTCGTACTGCGAGATGCGCCACCACTTGTTGTCCTGGTGCGCGATGTGCGCCTGCGGGCGCTCCTTCGCGGACTCCGAGACCGGGGAGAGCAGCTGCCGGGTCACCGTCTTCGCGGCCCACGGGACCAGCTTCGAGTACCCCGGGGCGGAGAAGCCGCGACCGTGCCGCGGGGGCTTCTCCACGTGCGGGGCCGGGTACTTCTCGACGTCGGGCGCGAGCTGCGCGTCCGGGTACTCGCTCGTCATCCCCCGGATCTGCTTGATGCGCTCGGGCAGGATGCGGTGCAGCTGGTCCGGCCCGGCGAGCACGTCCTCCAGCGCCATCGCCCGGCCGGCCGCCGTGTAGTACTGCATCGAGATCAAGTGCTTGATGTCGGCGTAGCCGGACTCGCGCAGCACCTTCCCGCCCCGCTCGTACGGGGAGTGGATGAGCGCGGAGATGAGCCGGTTGCGGATGTGGAAGTACGCCTGCCAGCCGACGAGGTCGTCCTTGTCGATCCAGGAGACGTGCCACACGGCGGCGCCGGGCAGCGACACCGTCGGGTAGCCGGCCTTCTTGGCGCGCAGGCCGTACTCGGCGTCGTCCCACTTGATGAACACCGGCAGGGACAGGCCGAGCTCGCGGATCACGCTGGTGGGGATCAAGTCCATCCACCAGCCGTTGTAGTCGACGTCAACGCGGCGGTGCAGCCACGGGGTGTTCCGCAGCGTGAACCGCTCGAGGTCGTGGCCGAGCACCTGCTCGGGCACCGGCTGGTCCGGCTGGAAGCGCCACGGGTTGACGACCTCGCCGAACGTGTGGAGCACGGTGCGGTTGTACAGGTCGAACATGTGGCCGCCGACGATGGTCGGCTTCCGGCACCGGTCGGCGAAGATCAGGAGCCGGCTGATGGACGCCGGTTCGATGACGACGTCGTCGTCGAGCAGCAGCGCGTAGTCGCTGCCGTTCTGCACGGCCTCGTACATGCCGCGGGAGAACCCGCCGGAACCGCCCAGGTTGGCCTGGTTGATGATGCGCAGCTTGCCCGGCAGGCGGGCGGCGACGGTCTCGAAGTCGGGGTGGTCCGCGACCTTGGACGAGCCCTGGTCCACGATGAGGATCTCCTGCAGCAGCTCCAGCGCCTCGGGGCTGTCGGCGAGCAGGCGCAGGTTGTCCAGGCAGTAGGACACCTTGTTCATCGTGGTGATCTGCAGGGTGATCCGGCCGGGCGTGTGCCCGTCGTCGACACCCTGCCAGCCGGCCTCCTCGAGGACGAGCGACTCGTTGCCGGCCACCAGGTCGAACCAGTACCAGCCGCCGTCGCCGAACGGCGCCAGCGGCAGGTCGAACACGGTGTCCGCGGGGCCGCTCACGCGGGTCGAGTCCACGCGCTGCAGGGAGCCGCGGGCGTTGGACTTGTAGACGATGATCGTGCCGGTGCCGCGGGTGCGTACGGAGAGCCGGACCGCCTCGACCGTGGTCCAGCGCCGCCAGTAGGAGGCGGGGAACGCGTTGAAGTAGGTTGCGAAGGAGATGCGGTTGCCGGCACGCACCGTCGTGGCGGTGCGGCTGATGAAGTCCTCGGCGTGGGCGGTGCCGCCGCTGCTGGAGACGGGCACCGAACGGTCCACGCCGCGGGAGTCCTCGGCCGAGCCGTCCATCGTGGACAGCTGGGCGCCCGCGGCGCTGCCGATGTCCACGTAGAGCGGGATGGTGTCCATCTGCGCCGCGGTCGGCAGGATCACCCGCTGCAGCGTCGTGTAGCGTGCCTCGCTGCCGGTTCCGGTGGCGGTGCCGTCGGCCGGCTGGTTGGTACTCGTCGCGTCGGCGCTCATTCGTCCACTCCCCCGCTGACCAGCGGCTGCCCGCCACTGAAGTGCGGCTTGATCTTGTTCTCGTACATGGTCAGCGCGGAGCCGATCGCCATGTGCATGTCCAGGTACTTGTAGGTGCCGAGGCGGCCGCCGAACAGCACCGACTTCTCGCCGCGGGCGAGGTCGCGGTACGCCAGGAGCTTGGCGCGGTCGTCGGCCGTGTTGATCGGGTAGTAGGGCTCGTCGCCCTTCTCCGCGAACCGCGAGTACTCCCGCATGATGACGGTCGCGTCCTTGGTGTAGGCCCGCTCCGGGTGGAAGTGCCGGAACTCGTGGATGCGGGTGAACGGCACGTCCTCGTCCGGGTAGTTCATGACCGGGGTGCCCTGGAAGTCCTCCATGTCCAGGACCTCCTCCTCGAGGTCGATGGTCCGCCACGACAGGTCGCCCTCGGCGTAGCCGAAGTAGCGGTCCACGGGACCGGTGTAGACGACGGGCACCTGGCCGAGTACCGCGTTGCGGCCCAGCTCGTGCTGCTCGTCGAAGAAGTCGGTGTTCAGGTGGACCTCGATGTTCGGGTGGTCCGCCATCCGCTCGATCCACGCGGTGTAGCCGTCGACCGGCAGGCCCTCGTGCGTGTCGTTGAAGTAGCGGTTGTCGTACGTGTAGCGCACGGGCAGCCGGGAGATGATGTCCGCCGGCAGGTCCTTGGGGTCCGTCTGCCACTGTTTGCCCGTGTAGTACTTGATGAACGCCTCGTAGAGGGGGCGGCCGATCAGCTGGATGCCCTTGTCGTTCAGGTTCTGCGGGTCGGTCCCGGCAAGCTCGCCGGCCTGCTCCCGGATCAGCTCGCGGGCCTCGGCGGGGCCGTAGGCGGAGCGGAAGAACTGGTTGATGGTGCCGAGGTTGATCGGCATCGGGAAGACCTCGCCCTGATGGCGCGTGTAGACGCGGTGCACGTAGGACGTGAAGGCGGTGAACCGGTTGACGTACTCCCACACCCGCTCGTTGGAGGTGTGGAAAAGGTGCGCGCCGTAGCGGTGCACCTCGATGCCGGTCTTCTCCTCGTTCTCGCTGTACGCGTTGCCGCCGATGTGATGCCGCCGATCCAGCACCGCCACCTTCAACCCGAGTTCCTCCGCGGCTCGCTCGGCCACGGTCAGGCCGAAGAAGCCCGAGCCGACGACGACAAGATCAGCTTTCACCAACACTCCTGGAGATCGAGGAATCCGGGCGCGCGCAGGACGCCGCCCGGGAAGCACCGCCCCAAGATTACCCGACGGGTAGCCGCTGACGGCCGGGAACGCGGGGCAGGACGGCGTGCCGCACCGCCGACGGCGGGGGCCTCACCGGGCGGTTCTCCCTCCACACGGGGCGGCGCCCGTCCGGTTGTGCACATCGTCACGCCGAAGCCGCCCGGGCGCGGTGCGCCCGTCCTAGCGTCGAGCCGACGACGTGGGGACGGAGGACGACGTGCGGGTACAGATCGTGCTGGTGCACGGGCCGGGGGCCGGCGGCAGGGGTGCGGTGGAGGGTGCTCCCGGCTTTCAGGTCGGAGCGGCCGAGTTCGGGGCGGCCCGGGCCGGGGTGGCAGCCGGTGCCGACGACGGCGGTACGGCGAGCGCGCTCGAATGCCGGTGCAGCACCCCGGTGGTCCACCTGGTCGCGGACCTGCCCGACGAGCACCCTCCGCTACCCGCCGCAGCAGCGGAGCAGGAGGGCGGCCGGTCCGCGCCGACCGGCCCGGGTGCCGTTCTCGCCGCCCTGCTGCGCAAGGAGTGTGGCCGGGACGACGGTGCGGTCGCCGGCGTGCCCCTGGAGCGGATCCGCGTCCTGCCGCCGACCGGGACGCTCGTCGTCCGCGTCGGTGTCGGAGCACCACCGCCGGGTCCCGAGAGCGTTCATGCCATGCGTCCCGGCCCACGGGACCTCGCGGCGGGACTCGTGCTCGGCGTGGTCGGCGGCGCGGGAGCCGGCACGCTGCTGGCGCTCCACCGGGGCCGCCACACGATCGGGCGCTCCGGGGCGGACCTCGTGATCGACGACCCGTCCGTCTCACGCTGCCACGCCGTGCTCGACGTCCTGCCGGACCGCGTCCTGCTCACCGATGCGGGGTCGACCAACGGGCTCACCGTGGACGGTCATCCGCGAGCGCAGGCCGTGATCACCGTGGACTCCCGGATCGTCGTGGGGTCGGTTCCGCTCCGGTTGCTCGCCACCGACCGGCCGCTGCCGGCGCATCCGACGGTCACCGCGCTGCCGGCCGTCGCGGCCCCACCCGTCGTGCCCCCGGCGCCAGGTGGCCGGGGTGCGTCACCGTCCCTGCTGGTCCTCTCGGCGGTTCTGCCGCTGCTCATCGGGATCGTCCTCGCGATCACCACCGGGTCCTGGCTCCTGCTGGGATTGTCCGCGATGTCGGTTCCGGTGAGTGTGGTGCCGGCGTGGACGACGTTCCGTGCAGCACGGGACGCGAGACGGCACGGTTCCGCCGCGAACGACGGTGCGGGTGGGCGCCAGGCGCGGCGGGGAGGACGTCCGACGGAGGCGGCCCATGACGAGGGCACCGCCGTGCCGGACCTGGCGCTGCAGGCGCTCGCGGCCCGCCGGCACGCCGGCGGCGGTCCCGGGCTATGCGCCGCGTTCGACGGCGACCGTGGCGCTCGCGACGGCCCCCAGATCCGGGCGGACGGCGACCATGAGTACCCGCCTGGCGCGCCCGACTTTCTCGGGCGGGAGACGTCCCCTGGACCGACGGCGGGACCAGCGGTGGCGCTCGGGCCGGGGCCGTCGCCGACCGTGGCGGCCCTCCTGCGTCTCGGTCTCGCGCCGACGGCCGCCGACCCGGTCGGCCGTCGGGGCGGACGCGGCCACGGTCGTCGCTCCGCGCACCGGGCCGCACGCAGAGCCCTCCGCCTCCCCGGATCGCGAGCCACGCCCCTGCCGCCCGCCCGGGCGGTCCTCCTCGACCTGGCCGCGTGCCGACGCACCGAGGTCACCGGGCCGGCCGGCCAGGTGGCCGGCCTGCTGCGATCGGTCCTGACGCAGCTCGCGGGCCTGGATCCGGTTCCCCGGGTGCACCTGTGCGCCGATCCGGAGATCACCGTGCACGCCAGGCTGCTGCCGTTCGTCACCGTCCTCTCCCCCGCCCTGCAGGAGGTGAGCCGACGCCGGGACGGCGGCGCCTCGGCGTCGGAGGATCGCGGCAGCATCGATACCGGTGCTGGCGCGGTTCTTGACCCGGATGTGCTCATCGTGGACCTGGACCGACTCGACCCCTGGGGGCGGATCGCACTCGAGCGTCTTCTCCGCGATCCGCCGCCTGCGCTCTGGCTGCTGCGCGCATCGGCGAGCGCTGCCGACGGCGCAGCCCCGCCACCCGGTCGCGCCGTCGTCCGGCTCGGCGTGACGACGACGACCCGCTCGAACCCGACGGGTTCGACGGGTTCGACGCCTGGACCGTCGAGCCCTGGTCAGTCGAGGCACGGCGTCTTGAGGCAGGGTGTACCGAAGCTGGATGTATCGCTGCGTGGCAGTCCTCAGCCGGCCGGCGAGACTCTGTCCTCGTCGACACGCTCCTCGTCGGCACCGGCCTCGTCGACACGGTCGTCCAAGCGGCACCGCGGTCCGCTGCGGGCCTGGTCGAGTCGGGTCTCGGAGTCGCTCTCGGACCGGACGTCGGAGCCGCTCTCGGCTCGTCACGTCCTCCGGCGGATCGCCGGCTCACGATCGGTCACCGTGCACGCCGGCACGGTGCCGTACCCTGCGGGCCCGACCGGCTCGAGCGGCACGGCATGGCTCGTCACAGCGCAGGAGCACCGCCCGTTCCTCCCCGACCTGATGCCGTCCGCAGCCTTCGAGCGTCTCTGTCTGTGGCGAGCGAGCTCGTCGCACCCGGCTGCCGTCGCCCGGTCCCCGACCGCGCTGCCGGCCCGCTGCTCCGCCGACGCGGTGGCACGGAGTGCGCAGCGGCAGATCGCCGTGGCCCGGCTGCCGTGCGTCCTCGGCGTCACCGCGGACGGCCCGCTCGTCATCGACCTCGCCGCAGACGGCCCACACGTGTTGATCGCCGGCACGACCGGTGCGGGCAAGTCCGAGCTGCTGCGCACCCTCATTTCGTCACTGACCCGGGAACGCACCCCGGACCAGCTCGGCCTCGTGCTCATCGACTTCAAGGGCGGGACCGCCCTCGCCCCCCTCGCCGCCCTCCCGCACTGCGACGCGCTGATCACCGACCTGGATGGTGGCCTGGAGCGCGCGCTCGCCTCCGTGCGCGCCGAACTCCGACGACGCGAGGCCCTCCTGCGTCGGTGGAACGCCGACAGCGTCGACGACCCGGCCATCCCGGTCGACGCCGCACCGGGGCGGGTCGTGATCGTCATCGACGAATTCCGTGTCATGGTCGACGACCATCCCGAAGGGCTGGCCCAGCTCGTGCGGCTCGCGGCGCAGGGCCGGTCTCTCGGCCTGCACCTGGTGATGGCGACGCAGCGGCCACGGGGTGCGATCAACGGTGACATCCGCGCCAACACCGCCATCCGGATCGCCCTGCGCACCCAGTCGGCCGACGAGTCGTTCGATGTGCTCGGCTCACCGGTCGCCGCCGCACTCCCGGCGCGCCTTCCGGGGCGGGGCTGGATCAGCGTCGGTGACCACGACCCGGTTCTCTTCCAGACGGCGAGCACCGCCGCGCAGGACCGATCGCCCGGCCCGAGGATCGCCGACTGGACCGGGGAAGTGATCCCGGCGGACGCCTGGCTCGGCCTTCCCGGGTCGCCCGAGCAAGCCGTCGCGCTCCCGAACCCGACGGGCGCCCGACGGCGGCGTGTGATCGCTCCGCCGCTGCCCTCCGCCCTGACCGGCTCGGACGTCGTCCTCCTCGCCGACCCGTGCACCGCGCCCGGGCCCGGTCCGCTCGCCGCCGTCGACCGGCCGGACGACCAACGGCTCCAGCCCTGGTTCCACCTGCCCGGCATCGACCCGCACCTCGCGGTGCTCGGCGAGGACAGGCCGGCGGTCGACGACGTCGTGCGGCGCGTGCTCGCGGCCACCGCCACCGGGGTGCGCTGCTATCTGCTCGACGCGACCGGTGCCCTCGACGGCGTGCTGCCCGCGGACGGCATCGGGGCGCGGGTCGCGACGTGCGAGCCGCAGCGCGCTGTCCGCGTGCTCGAGCGCCTGGCTCGGACCCTCGACGCGCGGACGTCGGCGCGGTTCACCGCGGCCCGACGCGACACCGGCGAGGAGCGCGAGGCCTCGACCACGCCCCTGCTGCTCGTCGTCCACGACTGGGCGGCGTGGAGCGCCGTCTTCCGCGCGCAGCCGTGGTCCGGTGGGGAGGAGCTGGTGCTTCGCCTGGCCGCCGCCTCGTCGACGGCGGGACTCGGGCTGGTCGTCAGCGGTGGCCGCGACCTGCTGGGGAGCCGGCTGCTCGCAGGTCTGGCCCGGCGGGTGTACGTGCCCGGGTCCACAGACCCCCTCGCCGTCGCGGAATGGCCGCGGCTGCCCCGCGTCGAACCCGTCCCTGGGCGCGTCGTCGTCGAAGCGCCCGACGTCGGTCCGGCTCCGGCCCGGGCCCAGCTGATCGTTCCGCCGCGGCCGGAGGCGATCACCGCGCCCCCGGACCGGGGCGGCCCGACGCGCGACGGCCCCGTGATGCGGCCGTTGCCGACCAGGGTGTCACTCGCTCACCTGGCGCGATGGCGGAAGCCGGAGCAGGAGCACGGTCCGGCCGTGGCGAGCACCGGCCGGTCGGCCGGATGGTCGCTGCTGGTCGGCGTCGGGGGTGACGGCGACGAATCGCAGCGACTTCCCGCGACCCCGGGTCGCGTCCTGCCGGTGGTCGGCGCCCCGGGATCGGGCCGCAGCACACTCCTCCGCGCCCTCGTCGCGCTCAACGAGGACACGCTCTGGACCGGCTCGTGGCCCGGTGTCGGGACCGACCGGTCGCTGCAGGAGTCGCCGCCGTCGGTGCTGCTCCTCGACGACGCGGACACCGCCGACCCGGTCACCGTGCAGCGACTGACGGCGTTCTTGGCCGCGGGCCACGCGGCGATCGTGGCCGTGGCGACGTCCACCGCACTGGCGCACCGGCTGCCGCTGATCTCCGTGGCACTGATGGAGCGCCGCTTCGTGGTGGTCGGCATGGACGACCCGGCCACGCTGCTGCCGCTGGGATTGCGGCTTCCGGTCGACCCGACCACGGTGCCGGGCCGGGCGGTGTGGGTGGACGGCGCCGGCCGCCACCCGTTCCAGGTGGCCGACGCCCCGGCCGACCCGTTCAGCCGGCCGTCGGAGCGGGGGTGGTGAAGGCGACGACGTCGCGACGGAAGAGCAGATAGATGACGACCAGCGCCGGCACACCGAGCAGCAGGGCCCAGGCCCAGAACCCGCCGGTGAGCGTCGGGATCGCGATCGCGAAGAGGAAGAACTGCCACACCAGCACAGCGGCGCGAGCCCACCGACGGCCACGGGTCAACGCTACCGCGCTGACCGCCTGCCAGACCGCGACGAGCACGAGGAGGACGAGCGTGAAGACCGCACCGCCGACCGAGGCGGCCGGGGACGAGACCAGCTCCACCGCGTACCAGATCGCCACCGCGAGCAACCCGATCACCTCGAGGAGCACCAGGGCACCCAGCACCAGGACGGCGGAGGGTCGGGAATCGCGGGCGACCGCGCGCCGTTGATCCGTGGTGTCGAAAGGGGACGGCCGTCCGCCGTCGCCGGTGGTGTCGTCGGCCGGTCGGTTCTCAGTCATGGGGCTCCGTCCTCACCCGGGCAGCCTAGTCCGGCGGCCGCTTAAGGCCGCGCACAGGGGCTCCGTCAGGGCAAGGGGATACGTTGTGATCTTTTTCTCAGCGCTGTGGCGAATGTCCGACACATGACCTCTTGTTTGCCAAAACGTTGCATGTCAGGCTTGAACGAGCCGTGAACGTCGACCCCAACCCCGGGTCCGTTTGACTGATTGTTCTCTGGTGACTGTGAGCCCTCTGGTCGATTCCAGTCACCGCGCAAAGGAGTTGTATCACCATGGATTGGCGTAGTCGTGCCGCGTGCCTCGAACGCGACCCCGAGCTGTTCTTCCCGGTCGGCAACACCGGCCCGGCCCTCCTGCAGATCGAGGAGGCCAAGAGCGTCTGCCGGCGTTGCCCGGTGATGGACACCTGCCTGCAGTGGGCCATCGAGACCGGTCAGGACGCCGGTGTCTGGGGTGGCATGAGCGAGGACGAGCGCCGCGCCATGAAGCGTCGCGCCGCCCGCGCCCGCCGCGCCAGCTGACCGTCCGCAACAGACACAGATCTTCCCCAACAGACGCTGACCGTCCGCAACAGACACAGACCTTCCGCACCAGACACCGATGGCCCGCACCCCGGAAGGGTGCGGGCCATCGGCGTCTGAAAGACCGGGCGACGGACGACCCGGCAGGGCTGCTCCTCAGTCGACCTCGGTGGCGCTGCGCATCGGGATCGTGACCCGCACCAGGGTGCCGCCGTCCGGCCGCGGCTCCCAGCCGATGGTGCCGGCCAGTTCACTGCCGACGAGGGTCCGCACGATCTGCATGCCCAGTCCCTCGTGCTCCGGCTCGTACACCGGGGCACCCCCGGCGACGCCCGGCCGTGCGGCCAGGCCGACGCCGTCGTCCTCGACCGTCACGGTCAGCTCCTGCGGCTGCTCCTCCGACGGCGTGCGGCATGCGGAGACCGTCACCGTGCCGGAGCTGTCCCGCAGGCCGTGCTCGACGGCGTTCGTCACGAGCTCGTTGATGACGAGTGCGAGCGGAGTGGCCGCGTCGCTGCGCAGTTCCCCGAACCGGCCGACCAGGGACGTGCGGACCTCCTGACCCGGGGACGCCACCTCCGCGGCGAGCCGGATCTGCCGCCCGATCAACTCGTCGAAGTCGACGTTCTGTGCCAGGCCCTGCGAGAGCGTCTCGTGCACGAGGGCGATGGTCGCCACCCGGCGCATCGCCTGCTCGAGGCCCTGCCGGCCCTCCTCGGACTTCATCCGGCGGGACTGCATGCGCAGCAGCGCGGCGACGGTCTGCAGGTTGTTCTTCACCCGGTGGTGGATCTCCCGGATGGTCGCGTCCTTCGACACGAGCTCCATGTCCCGGCGCCGCAGCTCCGAGACGTCCCGGCACAGCACCAGGGCCCCGAACCGGTCGTCGCTGTCCCGCAGCGGGATGGCCCGCAGCGTCAGGCTCACGCCGCGGCTCTCGACCTCGGTGCGCCACGGCATCCGGCCGGTCAGCACGAGCGGGAGGGTCTCGTCGACCAGCCGCTGGTCGCGCAGCAGGGACGTCGTCACCCGGGCGAGCGACTGGCCCTCGAGCGAGTCGAGCTCCCCCAGCCGCCGGAACGCGGACACCGCGTTCGGGCTCGCGTACTGGACGGTGCCCTCGACGTCGAGCCGGATCAGCCCGTCCCCGACGCGGGGGGCGCCCCGCCGCGTGCTCGTCGGCGTCGCGAAGTCCGGCCACAGCCCCAGTGTGCACATCCGCAGCAGGTCGAACGCGCACTGGCGGTACGTGATCTCCAGCCGGGACGGCAACCGCGCGGTCGACAGGTCGAGGTGGCTGGTGATGACGGCCAGCGTACGGCCGTTGCGCACCATCGGCACCGCCTCGACCTGCGTACCGTGCTCGTCCGCCCAGTCCGTGGTGGAGCTGCGCTCGATCTGCCGACTCGCCTCGGCCCGCGCGACGAGCGGGGCCAGGTCGTCCGGGACCTGCTCCCCCACCGGGTCGGTGTGGAACACCGTGTGCGAGGTGGACGGGCGGACGTGCGCGACGGCCGTGTACCCACCGTCCCCATCGGTGAACCAGAGCACCAGGTCCGCGAACGCGAGGTCCGCGACGAGCTGCCAGTCCCCGACCAGCAGATGCAACCATTCGGCGTCGCCCGGACCGAAGTCCGCGCGTCTGGTCATGGGGTCGGTGAAGATGGCCATGTCACCTCCGGACGATGGAGCGGAGCAGTCGCAGCGCCACCGACAGGGACGCCATGTCGTCTGTCTGGCGGGTGGTCGCTTCATTGAACATACTGCGCACGCGGTCCAGTCGCTCACCGTTGAGGTCCTGCCAGCGGTCGAGCCGCTCCGGTCCCTCGGCGGCGGGCGTGTCCTCGGTCGACTCGATCACCGTGGTCGTCAGGTCGGCGACGGTCGAGTACAGGTCCTCACGCAGCGCGCCTCGGGCGAGCGCCTGCCACCGGTCCTGCCGGGGCAGGCGGGTGATCCGCTCGAGCAGATCGTCCACCTCGAACCGCTCGTAGATGGCGAAGTACGTGCTGAGGACGAGTTCGACCGGCTGTCCGCTCTGGCGGGCCAGTTCGGCGACGTCGAGCAGCGCGTAGCTCTCGAACAGGCCGGCCCACCGGGTCGCCAGGCCGTCCGGCACGCCGCCGTCGAGCGCCCGCTGGTACCAGGACCGCTCCCGTTCCAGGTCGGTGCCGCACAGGAACCGGCTGATGCCCGCGCGCAGCGGGTCGATGACCGGCTCGAACAGCTCGACCGACCGGCCGATCCGCTCGTCGGCGTAACCGTGTGTGACGAACCAGCGCACCGCGCGGTCCAGCAGGCGACGCATGTCGGAGTAGATCTGGCACCACGTCTCGGTGGGCACGCCGGCCGGCACCTCGGTGAGCATGCGCACGACGTCGTCGAGGTCGTAGATGCGGCGCAGCGCGGTGAACGCCCGCGCGATCGACGCCTCGTCGACACCGGTCTCCTCCATCGCGCGGAACGCGAAGGTGATGCCGCCGATGTTGACCATGTCGTTGGCGACGGCGGTCGCGATGATCTCCCGGCGCAGCGGGTGGGCGAGCACCTCGTCATGGAACCGTTCCCGGATCGGGTGCGGGAAGTAGGCCAGCAGCACGTCCTCGAACCACGGGTCGTCCGGCACGTCGCTGCGCAGCAGCGCCCCGGTGAGCTGGATCTTCGCGTAGGCCGCGAGCACGGACAGCTCCGGGGACGTCAGGCCCCGGCCCTCCGCGATGCGCGCCTCGACCTGGTCCGTCGTCGGCAGGAACTCCAGCGCCCGGTCCAGGTCCGCGTGGTCCTCGAGCCAGTCCATGTGCCGTTCGAAGCTCGGCGCCCACTCGGGACCGTGCTGCTTGTCGTTGAGCAGCAGCAGGTTCTGGTCGACGTTGTCGGCCAGCACCAGCTCGGCGACCTCGTCGGTCATGGCGTGCAGGAACGAGGCGCGCTCGTCGGCGTCGAGCCGGCCGGTGCGCACCGCGGAGTCGACGAGGATCTTGATGTTGACCTCGTGGTCCGAGCAGTCCACGCCGGCGGAGTTGTCGATCGCGTCGGTGTTGAGGATGACGCCGGCCAGCGCTGCCTCGATACGGCCCCGCTGGGTCATGCCGAGGTTGCCGCCCTCGCCGATCACCCGGGCCCGCACGTCGGCGCCGTCGATGCGGATCGCGTCGTTGGCCTTGTCGCCGACCGACGCGTTGGTCTCCGTGGACGCCTTGATGTAGGTGCCGATGCCGCCGTTGTAGAGCAGGTCGACGGGCGCGGCGAGGATCATCTTGAGCAGCTCGGGCGGGCTGAGCTGCTGCACGCCGTCGGGCAGCCCGAGGACCGTGCGGACCTCGTCCGTGACCGGGATCGACTTGGCCGTGCGCGGGTAGACCCCGCCGCCGGCGCTGATGAGGCCCGTGTCGTAGTCGGCCCACGACGAACGCGGCAGCTCGAACAGGCGGCGGCGCTCGGCGAAGGAGGCGGCCGGGTCCGGGTTCGGATCGAGGAAGACGTGCCGGTGATCGAACGCGGCGACGAGGCGGATGTGCTCGGAGAGCAGCATGCCGTTGCCGAACACGTCACCGCTCATGTCGCCGACGCCGACGACGGTGAAGTCGTCCGCCTGCGTGTCGGTGCCGAGCTCCTTGAAGTGCGCCTTGACGGACTCCCACGCGCCGCGGGCGGTGATGCCCATGGCCTTGTGGTCGTACCCGACGGAGCCGCCCGAGGCGAAGGCGTCGCCGAGCCAGAAGCCGTACTCGGCGCTGATCGCGTTCGCGGTGTCGGAGAAGGCGGCGGTGCCCTTGTCGGCGGCGACGACGAGGTACGGGTCGTCGCCGTCGTGCCGGACGACGTCGGTGGGACCGACGACGCGGGCGGTGCCGTCCTCGCCGGTCACCCGGTTGTCGGTCAGGTCCAGCAGCGCGCGGATGAAGGTGCGGTACGCGTCCTGGCCGGCCTCGAGCCACGCGGCGCGGTCGGCCGCGGGGTCCGGCAGCTGCTTGGGGTAGAAGCCGCCCTTCGCGCCGGTCGGCACGATCACGGCGTTCTTGACCGTCTGCGCCTTGACCAGGCCGAGGATCTCCGTGCGGAAGTCCTCCTGCCGGTCCGACCAGCGCAGTCCGCCACGGGCGACGGCGCCGAAGCGCAGGTGCACGCCCTCGACCTCGGGCGAGTACACCCAGATCTCGAACGCCGGCCGGGGTGCGGGCGCGGCGCTGATCTCGCGGGTGGCCAGCTTGAAGGCCAGGCGAGCCGAGCCCTGGTAGAAGTTGGTGCGCAGCGTGGCGCCGATGACCTCGGCGAACGCGCGCAGCAGCCGGTCGGCGTCCAGGGTGGCCACGGCCTCGATCGCCGCGTCCAGCGTGGCGCCGGCCTGCTCCCGCCGCGCGACCCGGGCGGGGTCGTCGGCCGCGCCGAGCTGCGGGTCGAACGCGGACTCGAAGACCGCGACGAGGGCGCGCGCGACGTCCGGGTTGGCCAGCAGGGTGTCGCCCATGAAGCCGTAGGAGCTCGGGTTGCCGAGCTGGCGCAGGTACTTGGCGTACGCGCGCAGCACCTGCACCTGGCGCCAGTGCAGGCCCTCGGCCAGGATCAGCCGGTCGAACCGGTCGGTCTCCGTCACCCCGGCCATCGCGGCGCGGAAGGCGTCGGCGAGATCGACGGCGCCGGCCATGGGATCGATGCCCGCCGGGTACTTCAGGCCCAGGTCGTACAGGTGGAACCGGGTGCCGTCGGCGCGTTCGATGAGGAAGGGCCGCTCGTCGAGCACCTGGAGGCCGAGATTGTGGAACACCGGCAGCAGCGCGGTCAGCGAGCGCGGCTCGGTGAGGTAGATCTTCAGGCGCGCGTCCGCGGCCGAGGTGGGGCCGCCGTCGTCGGTGTCGGAGGCGTCGGGGCAGCGGAGCACGAGCTGCGGGTGTCCGCTCGCCTCGGCCTCCTCGAAGCGGCCGATGTCCTCGAGCGCGTCCTCGACCTCGAAGTCGGCGCGGTACGCGGCCGGGAAGGCCTCGGCCCACTGGCCGGCGAGCCGGCTGACCTCGGTGAGGTCCGCGCGGGTGCGCAGCACCTGGTCGATGCCCTCGGACCAGGAGCGGGCGGCCCGCTGGACGCGCTTCTCGAGGTCGTCGACGTCGACGTCGCGCACCTCGACGCCCTGCGGCAGCCGGATGCGGAAGTAGAGGCGGGCCAGCACGGACTCGCTCATCCGCGCCTCGAAGTCGATGGACTCGGCGCCGAACGCGGTGGTCAGCTCGTTCTCGATGCGGTGCCGGACGCTCGTGGTGTAGCGGTCGCGCGGGAGGTAGACGAGCACGGAGACGAACCGGCCCCACACGTCGGTGCGCAGGAACAGCCGGGTGCGGCGCCGCTCCTGCAGGTGCAGGATCGCGGTGACCGTGTCGATCAGCTCGGGCGTGCTGATCTGGAACATCTCCTCGCGCGGGTACGTCTCGAGGATGTTCTTCAGGTCCTTGCCCGAGTGGGAATCCGGCGGGAAACCGCAGTAGCGCAGCACGGCCTGCACCTTGTCCCGCACGAGGGGGATGTCCTCGACGGACCCGGTGAAGGCGCCGGCGGCGAGCACGCCGAGGAACAGCTTCTCGCCGATCACGTTGCCGGCGGCGTCGAAGTCCTTGACCCCGAGGTAGTCCAGCCAGGCGGGCCGGTGGACGGTCGAGCGGGAGTTGGCCTTGGTGATGACCAGTGCCGTCTTCTCCCGCGCCTTCTTCTCCCCCGCGCTGGTCAGCTGGTGCTGGACGTGCTCGGCGTGCCGGAGGACCCCGAGGGCGGTGCCGGGCCGGTTGACGAGCACCTCGTGCCCGTCGCGGTCGACGAGATCGTGCTCGCGGTAGCCGACGAGGGTGAAGTTGTCGTCGGCGAGCCAGCGCAGCAGTTCGGCTCCGCTGGTGCGAGCGGTGATGGTCGGGTCGGTCAGGGCCTCGAGCCCCTCGGCGGCGTCGATGAGCGCCTCCCGCATGGGGGTGAAGTCCTCGACGACGGCGCGGACGTCGCCGAGCACGCGGCGGACGCCGTCGACGAGGGCGTCGCGCGCGTCGGAGGAGTCCATCCGGGCCGCCTCGACGGCGATCCACGACTCGACGGTGCTGACGGTGTCCCCGGACTCGCCGTCGGCGACGCGCGCGGACACGTGCGGGAGGGCGGCGGTGTCCCCACTGGAGACGCCGCTGTGGCTGGGGACCTTCTCGACGGTGCGCAGCCGGCCGGTGACCCGGTCCCGGGTGACGATGAAGGTGGGGTGGCTGACCTGCCGGATGGCCGTGTGGTGTCGGGCAATCTCGGCGACGACGGAGTCGACGAGGAAGGGCATGTCGTCGGTGACGACGTAGAGCACGGTGGCGTCCGCCTCGGAGTCGGCGAACACGAGCGCCTCGCCCCGCCGGCGGATGGCCGCGAGTTCCTGGTGCCGGTGGATGCGCTGGATCAGCGTGTCCTTCTCGTAGGACGCGAGGTCCTCGGCGGACAGGTGCTGGTAGTAGTTCGCCACGAAGACCTCGTCCCGTGCCGGGTCCACGGTGGTGGCTCCGGTCGGTGACGTGGATCGATCGAGCCGTTCTCCGGCAGACATCGGGGGTGACCTCCGTACGCATCGGGTGGTGCGTCCGCGCCGTTGCGGACGTCTTCCTCGACCCTAGTCCGGGGCGTGACGGACGTCATGAGCGCCCCGCCCAGCCGGACGGCACATTCTTGTGCAGGTGACCGAACCGCATCGGATGCCGTGGGGACCGTCCGGTCACGCCCGTCCGGACATCGCCGCCGGTGCCGCATGCGTCACACTCGGCCGCCGGAACCAGCCTCGCCGGACGCTTCCGTCCCCTGCGTCGCGCCCGAGCAGATCGGGCGCGAGGGTGCGGATGCCGGCGCGCAGGGCACTGGCGGGCGCCGATTCGCGCAGGACCGTGCCGCCGAGCAGAGCGGCGTCGGCGGACGGATCGTCCGGCAGCAGGGCGGCCAGCGGCAGGTCCGGTCCGTACCGCTCCCAGGCGGCGCGGATCTGCTGGCGGCTGCCGCGGCCGACGCTCTCGCGGCGCACCCGGTTGACGACGACGGTCGGCGTCGCCGTCGGAACCGCCTCGGCGAGTTCGGCGATGCCCTTGACCAGGCGCGGCAGGCCGATCGCGTCGGCCGAGCCGACCGCGATGACGACATCCGCACGCTCCAGCGCCCGCAGGGTCGCGCCGTTGCGGCGCGGCGCGACGGTGTCGAAGCTGAGTTCCTCGTCGGCCTCGAGGCAGAAGCCGCAGTCGATGACCGTCGCCCGAGCCGTCTGCCGACAGAGGTCGATGACGGCGCTCAGCGCGGACGCGCGCACCTCCGGCCAGCGGTCGGGACGGGTGATGCCCGTCAGCGCGCGCAAGCGACCACCGCCGACGACGACGTCCGCGGCCACCCGGTGCAGCGCGGCGACGTCGAGCAGTCCCTGGTCGGCGAGCCGGCACGCCTGCGCCACGGGGGCGGTCTCGTCGAGCAGTCCGAGCATGACCGCGGTGCTCGACCCATAGGTGTCGACGTCGACGAGGTACGCCGTCCCGAGCTCGGCGGCGAGTTCGGCGGCCAGATTGACGGCGACCGTGCTGCGACCCGGAGCTCCGGTGGGTCCCCAGACCGCGATCACGACGCCGGGTTGCTCGTCCGGCGTGACGGCGGGCTCACCCGTCGGCTGATCCGTCGATGCCGCTCCGGTCCCCGTGCCGCTCCCTCCGCCGACCCGTCGGCGAGGCTTCGCGATGTCCGTGGTTTCCGCTCGTGTCCTGTCGGTCCACCGACCCAGGCCGTGACCGCGCTTCGGAGCGTCAGCATCCGGTTCACCGGATCCGCGGTCATCGAGTCCCCGGTCGTCGGCGTCGTCGGCACCGGCCCCGCGTCCACCCACTCCGTGATCACGGGCGTCGGGTTCCCCACGGCTCGGATCATCCCGGGCGGGCGCGTCGGATCGGCGCTCCGCCTCAGTGCCGTCGAACGGCGTGACTCCGCCGTCGGTGGCCTCCTGTCGAGGCTTCTCCTCACCCGGCCCGTCGGTCGCGGTGGCCCCCCGCGCTGTCCAGCTCCCGGGGTCCGCGGCCGCGCCCAGCACGGCGGCAGCGAGGTCGGCGGTCGAGATGCCGGGCGGCAGGACGCGTACGCCGAGGCCCTCCAACCAGGTAGCCCACTCGCGGTCCCCTGTCAGGGCGAGCACGGGGATCCCGGATCCGGTCATCCGTTCGATCAGGTGCCCGGGCAGGTCGTCGACCCGCTCGGCGATCAGCGCGACCTCGGCGAGGCCGCTCTCGCACACCGCGAGCAGATCGGCCGCTTCCGCGCAACGGCGCACGACCGTCACCGGTCCCCGCAGCCGTTCGAGCCCGGCGACGTGGTCGGCCGGTGTGTCGCCGAGGATGGCGAGCGGGACGCTCATCGAGCGGCCGGGTTCCACACCACGGAGATCCGCGCCTGGTTGCCCAGGGCGTTGAGGATCTGCGGCATGGTCGCGTCGTCGACGAGGACCTGCAGGACGGTCTGGCGGGAGGCGCCGAGCGCGGAGGTCGTCGTCGTGACCTCGGCGATCTCGGCGCCCGGCAGCAGCCGCACCGGCTTGAGGTAGGTGTTCGGACTGGTTCCGGGCATCGCCACCCACACGTCCACGCGGGCGCCGGCCACCGCCTCGCGCGGGAGTGCCTCGGTGATGGAGATGGCCACGGGCTTGCGCTTGAGCGCATCGGGCCGGCCGACGGCGGAGGAGGCGACGAGCTCACCGCGCGGGACGTGCCGGGTCACCACGGCGCCGTCGGGCACGGCACCGGGCACGAGGTAGGCCGCCTGCACGTCCCCGAGCCGGACCCGGGTGACGGTCAGATCCTCGACACGCAGCGGCTGCCCCACCGTCAGGTCCGCACGCGCGGCGTACACCTCGGTGCTGCGGTCCAGCCCGGCGACCAGGGCCACCACCCCGGCGACGGACGCCACCACGAGCAGGATGCCGAGCAGGAGCCGTGGGTCCTTCCAGGACGGCCTTCTCAGGCGCGGCGTCTCGGACGCGGGACGTGCGGTCACCGTGGTCATCGTTCTCCCCCTGCTGGGCCCATCCCCCGGGCACCGTGGTCCTTACTGTAGACGGCGGCGTCGCCGCGGTCACCGGGTGCGCGAGCCTGTGGACAACGCACGGATCGGGCCGGCCGGGATGCCACAATGAACGCGGAGAACGGGACGGCCGGGTCTGGAGGTGCACGATGCCGCGTTTCCTCACGCTCAGTGACGTCTGCGAGGAGCTGCAGATCTCGTCCGCGCAGGGGTACGCGCTGGTCCGCAGCGGTGAGCTGCCCGCCATCCAGGTCGGCGGCCGCGGTCAGTGGCGGGTGGAGCAGACCGTGCTCGACGCCTACATCGAGGCCAAGTACGAGCAGACCCGGCAGCAGGTGGCGCGCGACCGCAGTCGCTGATGCCCCCTCGACCGGGGATCAGCGCGCGAGCGAGCCGATCCGCAGGCACGCCGCCGTGGGCACGGTGGTGACCGTGCCGGTGTGATCCGGCCGCAGTTCGCCCGGGTGAACGGTCGTCAGGTCGACGAAGTCCCGACCCACGCGGTCGATTCGCCCCCTTATCGCCGTCGACCCCGGCCCGGCGGCCACGGTCACCGTCACGACGGCCCGATCGCGGCTGAGACCGCGCAGCGCCGACGTGAGGCTGAGTCGATCGCCGACGGAGGACGGTTCCGGCGCGGTCGCCCGCCGCAGTCCCTCCCACGCCCGGCACCACGACACGACCACGATGACGTCGAGCGCTCCGGCGCGCAGGCACGCCCAGCCGGCGCCCGTGAACGCGATCGTGCCGTCCACGGTCTCCCCGTCGGACTGCAGCGCCCTCACCCGGTCCCCCGTGCTCGCCCGCAACCGGCCCGCCAGCGTCACGCTGCCCTGGTCGATACGGGTCCGCTCGGCGATCTCGCTCTCCCGCGCCCTGTCCTGCAGCGCCGTCCACTGACTCTGCAGGTCCTCGAACAGCGCATCCCACCTCATGTCCACACCGTAGCGCCGAGCCATTGACCGAGCGGTGCCGAAAGACTACAAATAACGTCAAACACGGTCAAACGACTACAAACGCGAGGTGACGACATGGAGTGCAAGGGCACCGGATCCCCCTCGGCGACGGCCCCTTCCGGCCAAGACGACGGCTGGTCGACGACGGAGGGCGGCGGAGCGGGTACCGCAGCCGCTGTCCTCGCTCTCGGCGTGGTCAATGCCGTCATCGGCGGTCTCCTGCTGGCCCGGCTCCGACCAGGAGCGGCGTCCATCGGGACGTCCGGCGCCGAGGCCCCGCTCGAGGTCGCCGTCGGAGCTGCCGTGGCCGCCCTCGGGGTCGCGATCATGGCGTGGTGGGTGCTGAGCCTCGTGGTGACCATGGCCGTCGAACTACGGGGACGACGGGCGGGACGGGCGCCGGCGCTCTCGTCGGCGCTGAGCCCGGCGTTCATGCGCCGTCTCGTCGGCGCCCTGCTCAGCCTCCACCTGGTGGCCGGCACCGCGGGCACGGCCGTCGCCGCGCCGGTCGCCCCGATGGCCGTCGCCATGGCTCCCCTGGACGCGGTCGCCTCCGGCTTCGTCCTCGTCCACCCGACGACGTCCGGCGGTACCGGCCACGCTCGATCAACCGAACCGAGTCCCGGCGCCGATCCGTGGTTCGTGCCCCGTGCACCGGCGCTGGAGGACGGTGCGCCGCTGGTCCGCCCGCCGACCCGTGACGCAGGGGCCGGAGCCACCACCCCGACGGGGACGAGTTCCGACAGGACCGCGACCGTGGTGGCCGGCGACAGCCTGTGGAGCCTTACTGCCCGCCAACTCGGTCCCCTGGCCACCGACGTGGAGATCGCCCGCCAGTGGCCCCGGTGGTACGACCTCAACCGGGACGTCATCGGTCCGGACCCCGCGGTCATCCGACCGGGCCAGGTGCTGCGCGTGCCGACCGTCGCCGCGGACCACCTCGACGGAGTCGAGCGATGAGCACCCGGGCGGGCGCGGCGATGCCGTTGGCCCCGGAGGACCCGGTCCTCACGTCCGCACAGCCGACCGGCCTGTCCGCGGGGACGGACCGCCACGGGACGCCTGGACAGACGAACGACGTCGCCGCGACGGGACGGCCGGCGCCGCCGCCGATCACCACCCGCTGGGCGCCCGCGCAGCGCCTGGGCGTTCCTCCTGTCCGACGTCGCCCGGTGTCGACCGGCTCCCTCGTCGCGGTCGGTGCGGGAACGACGGCCGTTCCGATCGACGGCGCACCCGTCCAGGCCGACGCGGCGAACGCCGCGTCCGGCGAGACAGGAACCGTTGGCAGCCACGACCGAGGACCCGGCCGGGTGCTCCCCCTGGAGGACGAGACGACGCGACGGGTCATCGCGCAGACACGCGCGGTGGGGCAGGCCGTCCTCGAGGTCCTCACCGGCGCTCGGCCCGCCGGTCAGCTGATGCGCTGGATGGATCCGGCCGTCCACGAGTCCCTGGTCCTGCGCGCCGAACTCGTGCGCGCGTCCGCGCTGCGGGCGGAGCAGACGCGCAGCGGCCCGGGTCGCCTCGGCACGGTCGACGGTCAGCGCCCGCTCTTCCGGCGGGCAGCCGTCCGCTCGGTGCACGCGTGCCGCGTCTCGGCCCGCTGCTACGAGATGAGCCTGGTGATCGGCGAGCCCGGCGGCCGCAGCCGGGCGATGGCTCTCCGGCTGGAACTGCGGCACCTGCAGTGGCGGGTGACCGCTCTCGAGTTGGGCTGATCACCGGCGAGGGGGATCTCGACGACCGGGCGACCGGACGGCACGGAACGGGCGACGACGCTGATCGAGCGGCGGTGCCGACGCAACGACGGTGTCGACGCAAGGACCGTGCCGACGGAACGACGGAGCAGCGCGAACGACAGCGGGGCCCGGCCGAAACGGCCGGGCCCCGCTGTTCAGAGTGAGGCGGTCAGCGCCGCTTCTTGTTCTTCTTGTTCGTGCCCTTCTGGGACGCCTTCGACGGGGCCGTCGTGGACGAGGGGCTCGACGGGGCACCGGAGCCGTTCCCCGTAGCCGAGCCGGCCTGCGNCCCTTCTGGGACGCCTTCGACGGGGCCGTCGTGGACGAGGGGCTCGACGGGGCACCGGAGCCGTTCCCCGTAGCCGAGCCGGCCTGCGGGCCGGCAGCCGAACCGCCCTGCGAACCGCGTGCCACGGCCGCGAGCGCCGCGGCGGCCCGCTCGACGTGCGTCTCGACGTCGCCGGTCTCCGTCGGGGCGGAGAGCTGCAGCTGCGCCGGCCGCTCGGGCGCCTCCAGGCCGGCCGCGGCGAGGGCCGCCTGGTCCGGCACGCCGTCGCCATCCGTGTCGATCTGCTCGACCCGCACGTCCAGGTTGAACAGGAAGCCGATGGTCTCCTCGCGGATGGACTCCATCATCTGCTGGAACATGGTGAAGCCCTCGTTCTGGTACTCCACCAGGGGGTCACGCTGCGCCATCGCGCGCAGGCCGATGCCCTCCTTGAGGTAGTCCATCTCGTAGAGGTGCTCCTGCCACTTCCGGCCGATCACCGAGAGCACGACGCGGCGCTCGAGCTCGCGCATGTTCTCCTCACCGATGGCCGCTTCCCGCTTCTGGTAGGCGATCTTCGCGTCGGAGAGGATCTCCTCGAGCAGGAAGTCGTGCTTGACGTTGCCCTTCCCACCGGCCTCGGTGATGATGTCCTCCTGCGTGAGGCCCACCGGGTAGAGCGTCTTGAGGTTGGCCCAGAGCAGGTCCCAGTCCCAGTCCTCGCTGTGGCCCTCGGCGGTCGCCGCCTCGACGACGTCCTTGATGACGCCGGAGAGGAAGTTCTCCACCATGCCCTCGAGGTTCTCGCCCTCGAGGATGCGGCGCCGGTCGCCGTAGATGGCCTCGCGCTGCCGGTTGAGCACGTCGTCGTACTTGAGCACGTTCTTGCGCTGCTCGGCGTTGCGGGACTCGACCTGCGACTGCGCGGACTGGATGGCGCGGGAGACGATCTTCGCCTCGATCGGCACGTCGTCCGGGATTGCCGAGCTGTTCATCAGCCGCTCAGCGGCACCGGAGTTGAACAGGCGCATCAGGTCGTCGGTCAGGGACAGGTAGAACCGGGACTCCCCCGGGTCGCCCTGACGGCCGGAGCGGCCACGCAGCTGGTTGTCGATGCGGCGGGACTCGTGCCGCTCGGTGCCCAGCACGTACAGGCCGCCGAGCTGGAGGACCTCCGCGTGCTCGGCCTCGACCTCCGCGCCGGCCTTCTCCAGGGCGGCCGGCCACGCGGTCTCGTACGCCTCGGGGTTCTCGTTCGGGTCCAGGCCGCGCTCGTGCAGCGCCGCGATCGCGTTGAACTCGGCGTTGCCGCCGAGCATGATGTCGGTGCCGCGGCCGGCCATGTTGGTCGCCACGGTGACGGCCTTCTTGCGGCCGGCCTGCGCGACGATCGCTGCCTCACGCGCGTGGTTCTTCGCGTTGAGCACCTCGTGCTTGATGCCGCGCTTGGCGAGCAGCTTGGAGAGGTACTCGCTCTTCTCGACGCTCGTGGTGCCGACGAGGACGGGCTGTCCGGACTCGTGCCGGCCCGCGATGTCCTCGACGACGGCGTCGAACTTGACCGTCTCGTTCTTGTAGACGAGGTCGGTGCGGTCCTGCCGGGCCATCGCCTTGTTGGTCGGGATGACGACGACGCCGAGCTTGTACGTGTTGACGAACTCGGCGGCCTCGGTCTCGGCCGTACCGGTCATGCCGGAGAGCTTCTCGTACAGGCGGAAGTAGTTCTGCAGGGTGATCGTGGCGAGCGTCTGGTTCTCGGCCTTGATCTCGACGCCCTCCTTGGCCTCGATGGCCTGGTGGACGCCCTCGTTGTAGCGCCGGCCGGCGAGGATGCGGCCGGTGTGCTCGTCGACGATGAGCACCTCGCCGTCGAGCACGACGTAGTCCTTGTCGCGCTTGAACAGCTCCTTGGCCTTGATCGCGTTGTTGAGGAACCCGATCAGCGGGGTGTTCGCCGACTCGTAGAGGTTGTCGATGCCGAGGTAGTCCTCGACCTTTTCGATGCCGCCCTCGAGCACGCCGACGGTGCGCTTCTTCTCGTCGACCTCGTAGTCGGTGCCGGCCTCCAGGCGGAGCACGACCTTGGCGAACTCGCCGTACCAGCGGTTCGCGTCGCCCGAGGCGGGGCCGGAGATGATCAGCGGGGTGCGGGCCTCGTCGATGAGGATCGAGTCGACCTCGTCGACGACGGCGAAGTGGTGGCCGCGCTGGACGAGCTCGTCCGGCGCCCACGCCATGTTGTCGCGCAGGTAGTCGAAGCCGAACTCGTTGTTCGTGCCGTAGGTGATGTCCGCGGCGTACTGCTCGCGGCGCTCCTCCGGGTTCATGTTCGCGAGGATGCAGCCCGTCGTCATCCCGAGGAACCGGAAGACGCGGCCCATCAGTTCGCTCTGGTAGCCGGCCAGGTAGTCGTTGACCGTGACGACGTGCACGCCCTTGCCGGTCAGTGCGTTCAGGTATGCGGGGGCGGTCGCCACGAGGGTCTTGCCCTCACCGGTCTTCATCTCGGCGATGTTGCCCAGGTGCAGGCCCGCACCGCCCATGAGCTGGACGTCGAAGTGGCGCTGTCCCAGCGTGCGGCCGGCGGCCTCACGGACCGCGGCGAACGCCTCGGGCAGCAGGTCGTCGAGGGTCTCCCCGTCCTGGTACCGCTGCCGCAGGACGTCGGTCTCCTCGCGCAGCTCGTCGTCGGACATCGCCCGGAAGTCGTCCTCGAGGGCGTTGATCGCGTCGACGTACGACTGCAACCGCCTGAGCGTCTTCTTGTCGCCCGTGCGGAGAACCCGTTCGATCAGGGATGGCACAGCTGTTCGCTCCTGCGTGCTCGACTCGTCTGGACAGCGACGGGCCGTGACGGCCCGAGCGCTGCGCCGAGTCTACGCGAGGCGACTGGCCGGAACCTCAGCGTTCGCTCACGGCTCGGGCGAGGCGGGCGGCCAGGTCACCGCGGGGGGCGACGACGACGTCGCCGAGGCCGAGCCAGCCGGCCATCGTGACGAGTTCGCCGGCCAGCTCGGTCGCGACCCGCTCGGGGGCCGTGTCGGGGGCCGCCCCGGCACCGGCCGCGCCGGCCGTATCCGGTTCCGCGTACGCTGCCTGGACGAGCAGCACGCCCCGCTGCCGGTCGGCCTTCAGGTCGACGCGGGCCACGAGGTGCTCGCCGAGGAGGAAGGGCAGCACGTAGTAGCCGTGCTCGCGGCGCTCGGGCGGGGTGTAGATGCCGATGCGGTAGTGGAACCCGAAGAGCTCCTCGACCCGGGGCCGGTGGAAGATCAGCGAGTCGAACGGGCTGAGCAGGGCCCGCCCCTCGACCCGCCGGGGCCGGCGGGCGGCGGTGTGCAGCCAGTGCGGGCGGTCCAGTCCGGCGACGGTGACGGGCCGGACGACGCCCGCGTCGGCGAGCCGGCCCAGCGACTCGGTGACGGCCTTGACGGGGAGGCGGAAGTAGTCGGCCACCGAGCGGGTGGTCGCGATGCCGAGAGCCCGGGCGGCCGCCTCGGTGAGCCGGTCCGCCGCGGCCGGCCGGTCCGGTTCGAGTGCGTCGCGCAGCGCCGGAGGCAGCACCCGCTCGGCGAGGGTGTAGCGCCGTTCGAACTGCGGCGTCCGACCCGCGGCGCCGACGACGCCCTGCTCGAAGAGGTGCTCGAGGACCCGCTTGGTGGGCGTCCAGTTCCAGCCCCACGACACCCGGTCGACGGCGTGGTCGTGCTCGAGCGCGGCGGCCAGGCCGGTCGCGGTCATCGGCCGGGAGCGGCCGAGCATCTCGGTCAGGCCGGCGGCGATGGCCTCGTGCTCCGCGGCGGCCGGGGCGGAGAGGCCGACCCACCGGCGGCGCTGCCAGACCCGCAGGTCGGCGAAGTGCTCAGGCCGGATGAAGCTGGCCTCGTGCGCCCAGTACTCCATCAGGCGACGGGGCTGCCGTTCGCTCAGCCGGGCGAGCAGGTCCCGGTCGTAGGGGCCAAGACGGGCGAAGACGGGCAGGAAGTGGCTGCGGCTGAGGACGTTGACCGAGTCGATCTGCAGCAACTGGATGCGCCGCAGCAGGGCGGCGATGTGACCGGCGGTGACCCTCCCGGCGCTGGGACGGGCGTCGTGCGGCACCTCGAGGGCCTGGGCGGCGATCGCGATGCGCCGAGCGGCGGCGACGGTGAGCCGGTCGGCCACGGGGAAGCCTCCAGAGGACGGGGCGGGGCGGTGATGACTGCTGGACGGTGGTCACTGCAGGACGGTGCAGTGCGGTGAGCTGCAATGACGTGCGGCGTCCGGGTGGTCGTGCCCCGGACAGGGAACGGGCCGCGACCTGCGAGGTCGCGGCCCGCTGGCCGATGCTACGCCGGTCAGGCAGAAGCGCTCGCCGAGCGGTAGCTCAGCTCCTCCTCCTGCACGTCGGCGTCCTCGTCGCAGGCCTCGTCGAGGGAGATGACCCCGTAGGTCCAGCCGCGACGCCGGTAGACGACCGAGGGCGTGCTCGACTGCTCGTCGATGAACAGGTAGAAGTCGTGACCGACCATCTCCATCGCGTCGACGGCGTCGTCCAGGGACAGTCGGGCGGCGGGGAAGACCTTGCGGCGGATGGTGACCGGCGAGTCGCTGGTCTTCTGGTCCGGCACGGCGTCGGCCACGCGGCCGTCCACGTCGTCGGCGGTCTGCAGGTACAGCGGGGTGTCGGGGCGGACGACCGGCAGGGAGGCGGTGGCCTCGTGCACGGCGGTCGGGCGCTGGTGGCCCTGGTGGTGGACCTTCTTGCGGTCGCGGGCGCGGCGCAGACGCTCGGCCAGCTTCCTGGCGGCGGCGTCGAATGCGGCGAACTTGTCCTCCGACGAGGCCTCGGCACGGATGACGGGCTTCAGACCGAGGACGGTGAGTTCGATGATGACTTCCGAAGGCTGCTTCGTCACCTTCGCTTCGAGACGGTGCTTCTTCTCGACCAACGGTTCGATCTTGGCGATCTTCTCCTCCGCGTATTCGCGGTACCGGTCGGACACCGTGACGTTGCGACCGTAGATGGAAAAGTCCATGGTGATCTCCGCTCTGTAGTCGGTGACACAACGGCACCGGCTCATCCGACGGACGCCGTTGCGGTGTTCTCTCAACACCTGGCCCCCACGTTAGTTGAGCGGCACCGCTTTTTCACCCGCCGGTCACCTCTGCGTCAACCGGTGACGAATGTGTCCGCGCCGGTCCCGACGCCGTCCCGTCGTCGACCGGACGGGGACGGGACCGCGGCGACGACCGCCGCACCGTGCATCGGGATCCCGCCCGCGCGCAGGGCACGACCGGCCTCCGCGAGCGTCGCCCCGGTGGTGAGCACGTCGTCGACGAGCAGCACGACGGCGCCCCGGGGTGGAGGGCCCGACGACAGCATCCGGCCGGTGTCCGAGCGCAGTCGCATGCTCCCGGCGAGTCGGCGCGCCCGGGCGCGTCGCCCGGCGCCGCGGTGGGCACCGCCACCGGATCCCGTTCGCCCGGCGACGACCGCGAGGAGGCGGCGGACCATCGACCCGGACGACGGCGACCCGGCGCCGGACGGGCGCCACCACCGCACTTCCAGGCACGGCAGGACCACCGTGCCCGGCGGCAGCAGCCCGCGCCGCAGGGCCGAGCGCAGCAGCAGTCCGACCGGGTGGTAGCCCCGGCGCCACCGCGCCCGGCGGGACGTGGGCACGGGGACGAGCAGCACCGGTGCGGGTAGCGCCCGATCAGGCGGGGCCGGAGTGGACTGGGCCGGAGTGGACTGGGCCGGATGATGCGGAGCCGGACCGGACGACGCCGCGTCGAGCCGCCCCGGACCGGCGCGCGGAGAGGCACCGTCGCCACGGGCACGGGCGACCGCGACGGTGACGGCCCGCGCGAGCGCGGCGGCGGCCGGGCCGGTCAGGTCGGTGCGGCCGTGGTCCTTCAGCGCGAGCAGCACGGCGTCGACCCCGCCCTGCCGGTAGTTCGCCGCCGCGGTGACCGGAAGGGCCGGCTCCACGGGCAGCGCGAGTGCGCCGTCCTCCGCGGCGAAGGGCCGGCCGGTGGCGCGCCGCAACCGGGCGGCACAGTCCCGGCACAGGGCGACGTCGATCCGGCCGCAGCCCGGGCACCAGACGGGCACCAGCAGCGCGAGAAAGGCGAGCACCGCCTCCTCCACCAGCGCGGCGAGCGCACGCAGCCGCCGGTACCGGGACCACGGGGCGCGATGCCGCGCCGATGCCTCGACCGCCATCGCACCAGCGTGCGCGAACACGACGGCACCGCGCGGCGGCCTGTCCCGTCCTGGGGACAGCGCGGGCCTGGGGAGGGAGAAGCCCTCAGCCGGCGAACGCGGTGTCGAGCACGCCGGTCGCCTGGTTGGACCAGCTCATGTCGACCCGCACCAGCAGCTCCTGCCCGTACTGCAGATAGATCTCCTGAGTGCCGTTTCCGCCGGAGAGCGACGTCGCCCCCCGCACCGGCGCGAGCTCCTGGGCCTGCCCGTCGAGGGAGAGCACCTCGGGGGTGACGCTCGCCTTGTCCGAGGCGCCCATGACGACGATCTCGGTGTCGCCGATCCACACACCCGTGTTGACCTGGTGCGTCGAGCGGATCGGCAGGCCGGCCGTCAGCTCCCGGGGCGTGCCGTCCGCGGCGCGGCGGACCCCGCTGATCCAGATGGAGGACTTGCCGTCGTCCACCGTGATGATCAGCGCGCGGGCGCCGTCACGGGACAGGCGCAGGTTCGTGATGGTGCGACCGCGCAGCCACGGGGCGCTGACCTCGTTGACGCCGCCCCCGGGTCGCCCGGCGGCCGCCGTGTAGACGAGCCCGGCTCCGGAGCCGTCCGCCGTCCACAGCCAGTCGAACGGGTCGAACGACGGGCGGGTCAGCGCGGAGCCGGTGAAGACGGTGCCGCGGGTGCCGTCGGTCGATCGGCTGATGAGGCGGCGCCGGTCGGAGCTGAGGTAGGCGAAGCGCCTCTGGTCGTAGCTCATGGCGGGATCGATCGGCTTGTCGGCGGCGACCGAGCCGATGCCGTCGATCGGCCGGTAACCGCCGCCCTGGTAGAGCACGAGTTCGTTGCGCACGACGGCCACCTGGCTGGCCGGCACCTGCTTCTGCTTGACCGGCGCGCTGCGGGCCGCTTCCCCCGCGTCGATGTCGAGGGGACGCTGGTTGATCATCAGACGCACGGAGCTGATGCTGTCCAGCACGCCGACCAGGGTGCCCGAGAGCTCGTTGAGCATGCGTTCGCGTTGCTTCTGGTCCGACGAGTCGAGCACCTGCTGAGGGAGGTCCACCTCGGCCGCGCCGGAGACGATGGGCACCGACGGCGTGTTCAGCGTCGTGCCCTCGGGGAAGGCGCTGACGACGGCGCCCTTGAGGTAGTCCGCGGGCCCGTTGAGCAGCACCCGGACGAGCGACGTCGTCACCCGCGGCCCGCGGACGAACCAGCGCACGTCCGGCACGGAGTACGTGTAGGTCGGGTCGTAGAAGGCGAGCGAGTACGAGTCGAAGAGCAGATTGAAGTCGCGGGACTGCAGCATGATGCCGTCGGGGATCTTCCCGATCCGCCACTGCCCGTCGATCTTCTGCAGGGTCACGTCGAGCGATTCTGTGGCGCCGTCCGCCGCGTCGCGGTAGATGCCCTGGTCGTCGACCGTCGCGGTCACGGCCATGACGATGCGCACGGTGCCCGGCGTCGGGGTCGCGACGACGCGCGGCGCGGACGAGAGCACGAGGGTGCGCTGGTCCGGCTTCCACGTGCTGGACAGGCCCGGCGTGAGGTAGCTGCGCGCGACGGCGTACTCGTCCTGGCTGCCGATGCCGGCGCGCACGAAGCCCTGCACGATGGCCTGCGGGCTCCCGTTGTCCTGCGGTCCGGCGGGGGCGGGGCCCTGCTGGTTCTGCTGGCTCGCGTTGCCCGAGTCCTCACTCAGGCCCACGGGCCCGCTCGTGGGGATCGAGGAGCACCCGGTGAGGAACAGGGCCGCGGCCATCGCCAGGCCCAGGACGATCCGGATCGGCTTCGGGCTCATCGTGATCCTCCGCGGCCGGTGGACGTCGTGCCGGCCGGCTCGTCGTCGGGCGTCGCGTCCGGCGCGGCGACGACGTCGTCGTCGCCGGCCCGCGCGGTGAGCGCCGATCGGCCGGTCGACCCGACCGCGCCGGCGGCCATCGCCGCCAGGTCGGCCGGCAGCGGACCGGGGTGGGCCTCGGCCGTCGCGGCCGCGCCGGTCTCGCCCTGGATGACGATCGAGGCGTTCGGGTTCGACGGGTCGAGGATGACCGCGGTGGTGCCGGTGTCCACGGAGGGCACCGGGGCGTCCGGGGGTTCGAGCGGCAGCGGTTCCTCGACGAGTTCCTCGCCACGGCGGCGCGGGAGCAGCATGCGGAAGTTCGAGCCGTGCCCGGCCATGCCCCAGGCCTGCAGCCGGCCCTGGTGGAGGTTGACGTCCTCGGTCGCGATCGACAGGCCGAGGCCACTGCCGCCCGTCGTGCGGGCACGGGCGGGGTCGGCCCGCCAGAACCGGTCGAAGACGTGGGCGACGTCCTCCGGCGTCATGCCGATGCCGTGGTCGCGCACCGTCACCGCGACCGCGTCCGCCGTGGACGCGACGTGCACCTGGATCGGCCGGCCCTCGCCGTGCTCGATCGCGTTGACGAGCAGGTTCCGGAGCACCCGCTCGACGCGCTTGGCGTCCATCTCCAGGACGCAGCTGGGATCGTCGAACTGCACCTCGATGGTCGAGCCGACGTTCTCGGCGAGGATCGCGGTGGCGTCCTGGACGCTGCGCACCACCTGGTTCAGGTCGGCGTCGCCGATGTCCAGCACCGCGGCGCCGGCGTCGAAGCGGGACATCTCCAGCAGGTCCGCGAGCAGGTTCTGGAACCGTTCCACCTGGTGGTAGAGCAGTTCGGCGGACCGCTTGTTGATGGGGTCAAACTCCTCGCGGGCGTCGTAGAGCACCTGGGAGGCCATGCGGACCGTCGTCAGCGGGGTACGCAGCTCGTGGGAGACGTCCGAGACGAACCGTTGTTGCATACGGGACAACTCGGCGAGCGCAGTGATCTGCTCCTGCAGGTTGCCGGCCATGTGGTTGAAGGACGCGCCGAGGCGGGCGAGCTCGTCCTCGCCCTCGACGTTGATGCGTTCCTCGAGCTGCCCGGCGGCCAGCTTCTCGGCGACGTCCGCGGCGTCGGAGACGGGGGCGACGACGGCGCGCGTGACGAACCACGCGATGGCGCCGACCGCGAGCAGCAGCACCGCGCCGCCCACCCACAGGGCGCCGTGGATGTAGCTGAGGGTGTCCTGCGCCTCGGAGAGGTTGTAGATCAGGTACAGCTCGTAGTTGGTGCCCGGGGGGACGCGGACGATGCGCCCGACGGCGATCGCGGGCACGTCGGAGCTGCCCACCGGCAGGGCGATCGACTGGTAGTACTGCCCGTCGTCGCGCCGGACGGCCTCCCGCAGCGCCTCCGGGATGGTCGCGGAGGTGATCTGCGAGTCGTCGCTGCGGGCGGTCTCGACCCAGCGCTGGCCCTGCTCCCCCGGCTTCTGCAGCAGCAGGAACATGCGGCGCGTGGAGCCGCTGTCCCCCTCGAGCACCTTGAGGGTGTTGTAGATGGTCTGCTGGCCGGTGGCCTGGTCGTTCGTCTCCGCCCGGTCGAAGATGGCCTGCACCTCGTCGAAGCCGCGCCGCGACTCCTGCTCGGCCTGGTAGAGCCGCTCGCTGAACAGGGCCGAGGAGATCTCGTGGGACAGGAACGCGCCGACCATCGCGAAGGCAATCAGGGTCATGCCCATGGTCAGCAGCACGGTGCGGAACTGCAGGGAGTGCCGCCAGCGGGAGACGAGCTTGATGCCGCCGGACCGGGTCGAACGCCACAGCCGTTCGACGCTCGTGCGGCGCGGCTGGTGCCGCATCAGCCGGACCCGGTGGGAGCCGATCCGCCGGGATCCGCCATCGCCGAACCGCGCCGGCAGCGCCGGCCGGCTCGTCCGGCGGGTGCTCGTCGCAGACACGTTCTCTCCCCGTTCCTCCACGCCGGGCCCGAACCGGCGCGGGGCCACCGCGTCAGCTCTGTCCGGCCTTGTATCCCACGCCCCGGACGGTCAGCACGACCTCGGGAGCCTCGGGATCTCTCTCAATCTTGGACCGAAGCCGCTGAACATGCACATTGACCAGCCGGGTGTCCGCCGCGTGCCGGTAACCCCAGACCTGCTCGAGCAGCTGTTCACGGGTGAACACCTGCCACGGCTTGCGGGCCAGGGCGACGAGCAGGTCGAACTCGAGCGGGGTGAGGGCGATCGTCCGGTTGCCCCGGCGCACCGAGTGACCGGCGACGTCGATCGTCACGTCCGCGACGGTGAGGGTCTCCGGTGCGCGGGTGTCCCCGGGGCGCAGCCGCGCGCGGACCCGGGCGACGAGTTCGGCCGGCTTGAAGGGCTTGGGCACGTAGTCGTCGGCCCCGGACTCGAGGCCGCGGACGATGTCGGAGGTGTCCGACTTCGCGGTCAGCATGACGACGGGCACGTCCGACTCGCTGCGGATCTGCCGGCACACCTCGATGCCGTCAAGCCCGGGCAGCATGAGGTCGAGCAGCACGAGATCCGGCCGGCTGTTGCGGAACACCTCCAGCGCCTGCGCTCCGTCCGCGCAGAAGGACGGGTCGAACCCGTCGTTGCGCAGGACGATGCCGATCATCTCGGCCAGCGCCTCGTCGTCGTCCACCACGAGAATGCGTCCCTTCATGCCCTCATCCTCCCAAACCCGCGGCCGTTTTCCGTGTTCCGGCCGCCCGACGGCGAGGCGCGGCCGGTGCCGGCGTCGATGGCCGGGGCGAGGCGACCGGCGGGGCGGATCGCTGCAGGTCAGCGGATGCTGGCCTGGCGGTGGGGTGCCGGATACGCTCGGGGCACGGGACGCCGGCCACCACGCCGCGCCGCACGAGGGGGACACGACACATGAGCGAGAACGGACACGGGGACGGCGGTCGCTGGGCCGCTCCCGGCGGGGGCCGGGACGACGAGCCGGGCGCTGCCTGGCCACCGTCCGACGGCCGGCAGACCGCGCCGCCGACGGCGCCACCGACCGCGCCCACGACCGGCACCGCACCGTCCGGCTGGGGTCAGGCCCCGGGCGGCTGGACCGGTCAGGTCAGCGGGCCGAGTACCGGTCAGGGCGGCGGCTGGGGCCCGGCACCGAGCGGCTGGGCCGGCCAGGGCGGCTCCCCGCAGGGCTGGTTCGCGCCACCGAAGCCCGGCGTCATCCCGCTGCGGCCCCTGTCGGTCGGGGAGGTCCTCGACGGCTCGCTGCAGGCGGCGCGGCGCAACGCGAAGGCCATGATCGGCTCCTCGCTGCTGTTCAACGTCGTGATGAGCCTGCTCGGCGTCCTCCTGCTCCTCGGGTTCGGCGCCCCGTTCCTGCGGCTCGCGTCGATGAGTTCGAGCTCGACGACGATCTCCCGGTCCGAGGCCTCCTCGGTGCTCGCCTCGGTTCCCCTGCTCCTGCTCGGCGAGCTGGTGATCGGCCTGGTCGCGATCGTCGGCGGAGCCATCCTCCAGGGTGCCCTCGTCATCCCCGTCTCGCGCGCCGTCCTGGACCAGCGCACGGGCTTCCGGCAGATGTGGTCCCTCGTCCGGCCCCGGATCGGGTCGTTGATCGGGCTGGCCTTCCTGCTCGCGGCGATCGGCGTGGGCGGCGGCGTCGCTCTCATGATCGTGTTCTTCGTCGTCGTCGCCGGCATCAGCGCCTCGAACAGTTCCCCGGCCGGCGCCGTCGTCATGATCCTGCTCATCGGGGCCGCCGCCGGCCTGGTCGCCGCCTGGCTGTTCACCCGCCTGAGCGTGTGCGGGGCCGTGCTCGTCCTGGAGAAGTGCGGTCCCGGGCAGGCGCTCGCCCGGTCCTGGCGGTTGACGAAGGGCAACTTCTGGCGCGTCTTCGGCACCCTGCTGCTGATGGGCATCCTCGCCTGGCTCATCACGGCGATCGCCGGGGCGCCGCTGCAGTTCGCCATGCCACTGCTGTCCGGGGTGATCGCGCCCACCGGGGCCACCCCGGGAGCCGGGGCGATCGGCCTGCTGGTGACGCTGATGGTCGCCTACCTGGTGCTCTCGACGCTCGCGGGGGCGCTGTCGACCGTCTTCACCGTCGGGGTGACCGCCCTGCTCTACGTCGATCTGCGGATGCGCCGTGAGGGCCTGGACATGGCCCTGATGGCCGAGCACGACCGTCTCGCCGCCGGGAGCCGTCCGGGCGCCCTGCCCGGAACCGCGTGATCGGCCTCGCCGGCCTGGTCGCCGTGCCGGCCGCGATGCTCACGGTGCGTGTCTTCCTCGTGCCCCGTGACGTCCCGGTGGTGCCCGACGACGGCACCGCGCGGCGCTGGGCGGAGGAGGAACTGTCCCGGCCCGAGTACCAGGACGCGAAGCCCGGGCCGGTCGAGGCGGTCCTGGACGCGATCGGCCGCTGGCTGAGTGACGTCGCGTCCGGGTTGAGTCCGGCCACGGCGAACCCATGGCTGGTCGTCGTCGTGGGCCTGATCATCGTGGGGATCGTCGTCCTCGTGCTGGTCGTCCGGCCCCGGCTCAACCGGACGGCCGCTCGCAGGGCGGCGGTGTTCGACGCGGATCGCCCGCTCGACGCCGACGGTCACCGCGCGCTCGCCCGCGCCGCCGCAGCCCGCGGCGATCACGCGACCGCCGTGATCGAGGCGTTCCGGGCCCTGGTCAGGGCCGCGCAGGAGCGCACCGACCTGCCCGAGGGCGACGGACGGACCGTCGACGAGGTGACCGGCGACCTCTCCGCGCTCTTCCCGGCCGAGCGGGACGCCGTCGGCACCGCGGGCCGTCGTTTCAACGACGTCCGCTACGGCGACGGGCCGGCGACGGCCGAGGACCACGCGCTCATCACCGGGCTGGACGACCGGCTCGCGCACGCACGCCCGACGCGTTCGGCCGTCGCGGCCGGCCCGGCGATGCCGCGATGAGCCACCCCGCGGCGCCCGCGAGAGCGAGAGCAGGGACGGCGCCGGAGACGGGCGCGCCCTCGTCCGCGACGCCCACCACCACGATGACCGGCGACGGAGCCACCTGGCGCACGACCGCCGCCGGGTGGTTGCGAACGTGGCGGTTCTGGCTCGTCGTCGGCCTGATCGCGCTCGTGCTGGTCACGATCGGCGTCGCCCTGCGCGGGGCCGGAGCCGACCGCGGGTCCCTCTCGCCCGACAATCCCGCCCCGGACGGCGCCCGGGCGGCGGCCCGCATCCTGCAGGGCCAGGGCGTCACGGTGACCCGCGCGACCGACCTCGGCCAGGCCCTGGACCGGGCGTCCGCGACCGGGTCGACCGGCACCCTGTTCCTCGACGACCGGGCCACCATCCTCTCCCCCGGCCAGCTCGAACGCCTCGCCGACCGGGCCCGCGCCGCCGGCAACCGCGTCGTCCTGCTGCAGCCGGACCTGCGGATCCTCACCGCCATGACCACGGACGTGCGGCTCGGCGGCGTCGTCAGCGACCCGTCGACCGGCCGGGCCCTGACGGCCGACTGCGCGGTCCCGGCCGTACGGGCCGCCCGCGAGGTCGACCGGACCGGTCGCCTCTACCGCGGACCCGTGACCTGCCTGCGGACGAGCGCCGACACCGCCGCCGGCGGCGTGTACGTCGAGAGCGACGGCGGCCGGATCGTCGTGCTCGGCGGCACCGACACCCTGAGCAACGACCGGCTCGCCGCCCACGGCAACGCGGCGCTTGTGCTGCACACGCTCGGCGCCCGGCCGCAGCTGACCTGGTACCAGCCCACGGTGCGCGACCTGGAGGCATCCGGCCGGACCCGCACCATCGCCGACGTGACACCCCCGTGGGTGACGCCGCTGGCCACGTGGTTGCTCGTCGTCGCCGTGCTCGCGATGATCTGGCGCGGCCGACGTGACGGCCCGCTCGTGCGGGAGCCGCTGCCCGTCGTCGTCCAGGCCGGGGAGACGACGCTGGGCCGGGCCCGGCTCTACCAGGACGCCGGTGCCGCCGAGCACGCCGCCGCGACGCTGAGGGCCGCGACGCTGGTGCGCCTGGCCGAGCACCTGCACCTGGGGCACGCCCCGGCCGCGGAGGCGGTCGTCGAGGCGACGGCGTCCGCCACCGGCCGCACCGTCCCGGACGTCGCCCGCCTGCTCACCGGCACGCTGCCCACGCGTGCCGCCGACCTGCTGTCCTTCACCACCGCCCTGACCGATCTGGAGACGGAGGCACTCCGCCGATGACCGAACACCCGCACCCGCCCCTGCCCGAGACCGCCCCCGGCACCTCGGACGACGGGGACGGCCGCCACCACCTCGACGAGCACCACCTCGACGAGCACCGCCTCGACCGGCCCATCGGGTCGTCGGGACAAGCCGGTGGAACCGGCATGGCGGACCCCTCCGGCGACGCCGCACGCGAAGCGCTGCTGGCCGTGCGCACCGAGGTCGGCCGCGCCGTCGTCGGGCAGGACGGCACCGTCACCGGCGTGCTGATCGCCCTGCTGTGTCGCGGCCACGTGCTGCTCGAGGGCGTGCCGGGCGTCGCCAAGACGCTGCTCGTGCGCGCGCTCTCGGCGGCCCTCACGCTGCAGACCACCCGCGTGCAGTTCACCCCGGACCTGATGCCGGGCGACCTGACCGGGTCCCTCGTCTACGACGCCCGGAACAGCGACTTCACCTTCCGGCCCGGCCCGGTGTTCACCAACCTGCTGCTCGCCGACGAGATCAACCGGACCCCGCCGAAGACCCAGGCGGCGCTGCTCGAGGCGATGGAGGAACGGCAGGTGTCCGTCGACGGCGTGTCCCGGCCGCTGCCGAGCCCGTTCATCGTCGCCGCGACCCAGAACCCGGTGGAGTACGAGGGCACGTACCCGCTGCCGGAGGCGCAGCTGGACCGGTTCCTGCTCAAGCTGACCATGGACCTGCCCGGTCGCGAGGACGAGATCGAGGTGATCCGCCGGCACAGCACGGGTTTCGACCCGCGCGACCTCGCCGCGGCCGGGGTGCGGGCGGTCGCCGGGGCGGAGCAGCTCGCGGACGCGCGGGCCGCCGTCGGCCGGGTGCAGGTCTCCCCCGAGGTGCTCGGCTACATCGTCGACGTCGTGCGCGCGACCCGGTCTGCGCCGTCGTTCCAGCTCGGCGTCTCCCCGCGCGGGGCCACGGCCCTGCTGAACACGGCGCGGGCCTGGGCCTGGCTCAACGGGCGCGGATACGCGACACCGGACGACGTCAAGGCCCTCGCCCTGCCGACCCTGCGCCACCGCGTCGCCCTGCGCGCGGAGGCCCAGATGGACGGTGTCTCGGCCGACGGGGTGCTCGGCAGCATCCTCGCCACCGTCCCGGTGCCCCGGTGACCGGCGGGGAGGGCCGTCCGTGGCCCTGACCGGTCGGTTCGTCCTGCTCGCCCTGCTGGCCGGCGTCGTCGTCCTGTTCGCACCGGCGCCGGGGACCCTGCTGGTGCTCGCGGGCGTCCTCGTGGTGCTCGCCGTCCTGGACGTGGGCCTCGCCGTCTCGCCGCGCCGCGTCACGGTCACCCGGGAGCTGCCCGAGAGCGTCCGGCTCACCGAGCAGGTCGTCAGCGGGCTGGTGCTCGCCAACCCGGCGCGCCGCACGCTGCGGGCCCGCGTGCGCGACGGATGGCAGCCGTCCGCGGGTGCCGTGAACCCGCGCCACCGGGTCGTCATCCCCGGCGGGCAGGCACGCCGCGTCCGCACGACGCTCGTGCCCGTGCGGCGCGGGGACCGACTGAGCCCGCACGTGACCATCCGCTCGGTCGGCCCCCTGGGCCTGGCCGCCCGGCAGGTCACGGTACCGCTGCCCGGACGCCTGCGGGTGCTCCCGCCCTTCCACGCGCGCCGGCACCTGCCGTCGAAGCTGCGCCGGCTGCGGGAGCTGGACGGCCGCGCCGCCGTGCAGATCCGCGGCGCCGGCACCGAGTTCGACTCGCTGCGCGACTACGTCCGGGGCGACGACGTCCGGTCCATCGACTGGCGCGCCACCGCCCGGCGGCAGGCCGTCGTCGTGCGGACCTGGCGCCCGGAGCGGGACCGCCGCGTCGTCATCGTGCTCGACACCTCCCGCACCGCGGCCGCCCGGATCGGCGACGAGCCGCGCCTGGACACGGGCATGGAGGCGGCCCTCCTGCTGGCGGTGCTCGCCGACCGCGGCGGGGACCGGGTCGACTTCCTCGCCGTCGACCGGCGGGTGCGGGCCCGGGTCGGCTCGGCGGACCGCGGTGAGCTGTTGCCCTCCCTCGTGCAGGCGATGGCGCCGCTGGAGGCCGAGCTGATCGAGGCGGACTTCTCCCGGCTGCCGGCGCACGTCGCCACGGTCAGCGCGCACCGCAGCCTCGTCGTGCTGCTGACGTCGCTGGACTCCGGGGCCGCCGAGGAGGGACTGCTGCCGGTGCTGCCGGCCCTGTGCGCGAAGCACGTCGTGATCGTCGCCGCGGTCCGGGACCCGGCGCTGGACCAGACCGCCGCCGAACGGGGCACCGTGAGCGAGGTCTACCGGGCTGCCGCGGCCGAACGGACCCGGCTGGAACGGGCGGCGATGACGGCGCAGCTGCGGCTGCTCGGCGTCGAGGTCGTCGACGAGACCCCGGCGCTGCTGCCGCCGCGGCTGGCCGACGCGTACATCCGGCTCAAGGCCGCGGGCCGGCTCTGAGCCGGTTGCCGGCCGCGTGCTCCCTCGGGAGGATGGCCCCATGAGGACGACACGATGAGCGGATCGCTGTACGAGCAGGTACTGGGTGACCGATACGCGGACCTGCACCCTCGGGTGCGCGAGTACTTCGCCCAGCCGGCCGGCACGAGCCTGCGCTACGACGGGCGATTCGCCGTCGCCGGCTGCACCGTGCCGGTGCTGCGGCCGGCGTTCGCGGCCCTGGCGGGCGAGCAGATGTTCTTCCCCGAGTACGGGGAGGACGTGCCGTTCAGCATCGTCAACCGGTCCTACGTGGACGACGCCGGCGCGCCGTGCCTGGCCGCCGAGCGCATCCTCGACTTCGGGCACCGCACCCGGCGGTTCACCGACCTGTGCCGGCTCGGGCCGGACGGCCTGCTGCTCGACCTCGTCGGCACGCACCACCTGCTCCGGACCGGGCTCGAACTCTCGGTCACAGGGACGGGAGCGATGCGGCTGGCCTCGACCGCGGCGTGGGCGGGCCCTCCCGGGGACTCTTCCGTCGCGGGGCCGGGCCCGACGCGCGCGCCGCGCGCGGTACCGGGGCTGCGCGTCCCGCGCGTGCTCGCCGCGGCGGCCTACACGGAGCAGGGCTTCGACGACGCGACCGGCCGGTTCACCATCCAGACCCGGGTGGTCCAGCCGCTGATCGGCACCCTGTTCGTCTACGCCGGCACGTTCGACCCGGAGCCCCACTCCGTCGCCTGACCGGGTGCGGCTCCGGCGGACGACGACGCAGCGCGTCAGGCGTCGCGGGCGGTGGTCTCGAGGGCGTCCGCGGTCGCGACGAGGCGGCGCAGCAGGGCGGGCAGCCGTCCGGCATCGGGCGCACCCGCGGGGGCCCGGGTGCCGGTCAGGGCGCCGGCCGGCATGCGGGTGGTGACGGTGAGCTGCGGCAGCCGCGTCACCGGCAGGCCCAGGCGCTGCCACGGGTCGAGGACCTGGCCGGCCAGGTCGCTGACCTCCCGCAGCCCGCGCGTGCCACGCCGATCGACCGCCGTCGTCTCCAGTCCGACCGTGAGCGCGCCGCCGTCGTCGAGGTACTCGCCGAGCGCGTCCGGTGCGGTCCGCAGCGCCGACGCGGGCACGGCCAGGGCGTCCGCCTCCGCCTCGCGTGCCAGACTCAGCGGCAGCGGGGCGGGTTCGACGGCGAGTACGACGTCCGCGGTCCCGGAGCCGCGGGCCGCCTCGACCGCCTGCCGCAGGGTCTGCCGCACCTCGGCCCGGTCGAGGGCGCGCAGGGTGCGGTAGCCGCTCGCGGTCGCGACGGTGCCGGCCAGGACGGCGTCGAGCGCCGGCTCGTCGATCCGCAGGGTGACGGTCGCGCCCGGCAGCGCGGTGCGCAGGGCCGCCAGGTGGGCGGCGAGCCCGGCGGCGAGGGAGTCGGCCAGGTCCCGGCGGGCGCCGTGGTCGGAGAGGACGCGTTCGCCGCCGGGGAGGTCGAGCACGGAGGCGAGGGTGACGGGGCCGAGCACGGTCACGCCGATCCGCGTCGCGGGGATCTGCTCGGCGCCGGCGAGGTCGGCGAGGACGTTGACGTCGGAGGCCAGGAGCGAGCGGGACCGGCGCAGGTCCTCCCCCGGGCGGGCGGACACCCGCCAGCCGTGCGGGCCGATCTCGACGGGCAGCTCCTCGAGCAGCGCCGCGGCGCGTCCGGCGGCGTCGGCACCAGGACCGCGGTCGGGCAGCAGCGGCAGGGACGGCAGGTGCGGGTCACCCAGTTCACCCCGGATGGCGGTCAGCGCGCCGAGCAGGTCGGTGCCGGCGACGACGATGGGGCCGGTCGCCGTGATGGTGTCCGGCGAGGAGGTCGTGTCCGGTGTGGTGCTGGCCTCCAGGCTCACGCCCGGGTGTCCGCGTCGGCGGTGCCGCGCACATCGGTCGTCGCGCCCGGCCGGGGTATCACCGGCAGCGGGGACGTGCCGTCGGAGATCGCCTGATGGTGACGGATGACTTCCTCGATGATGAAGGTGAGGAACTTCTCGGCGAAGGCCGGGTCCAGATGGGCCTCCTCGGCCAGCCGCCGCAGCCGGGCGATCTGCATCGACTCGCGCGTCGGGTCCGCCGGCGGCAGCCGGTGCTCGGCCTTGAGCACCCCCACCCGCTGGGTGGCGCGGAACCGCTCGGCGAGCACGTAGACCAGGGTGGCGTCGAAGTTGTCGATGCTGGACCGGATCTGCAGCAGCTCGTGCATGACGGCCGGATCCACGTCCTCCCCCAGGGAGCTGGCGGACGGGTCGAACGAATCCATCATGGGTCCAGTCTAGGGGCGCGCAGGCCCGTGCCCGGCCCGGCCAGCGGCCGCCCCTGCACGGGAGCGAGCCACGGCTGCCGGTCGACACCGAACTGTCCGCGCCAGGCCAGGACCGCGACCAGCACGGCCGGCACGAGCCAGCCGGACCAGCCGAGGATCGTCGTCGTGAGCGGGCTGAACGTCGTCCCCCAGGCGAGGAACACCAGCGGGAAGCCGGCCGCGGCGTTGATCGCGCCGTGCGCGGCGGCGACCGGCCAGATCGAGTCGGTGCGCATCCGGATCCAGCTGAGCACCGCGCCGATGACGACGGCGAAGCAGATCATCGCGATCACGGCGAGCCAGCCGGGCCCGCCCGGGTAGTTGTAGCCGAGCAGGATCAGCGGGGCGTGCCACAGCCCCCACAGGGCGCCGGAGACGACGACGGCGGTCGGGACGCCTGCGGGCAGCAGCGCCGGCAGCAGCCAGCCCCGCCAGCCGAGCTCCTCACCGAGGGACGGGACGATGTTGACGAAGGCGCCGATGAGGACGTTGAGGAACTGCAGCGCCACGACGGTGCCGAGGCTGACGCGGGTCAGCGCCGTGGGGGCCACCTGCTCGAGGTAGGCGCGGAACCCGGAGAACCCGGTGAGGTCGGCGTGGTAGAGGCCGAACAGGGCACCGACGGCGAGCGCCCCGAGCACGAGGACGACGGCCAGCACCACGGCACCGAGCAGCAGCAGGACGAACCGCCCGACCGGGCGCACCTGGCTGATGCCCAGCGCCCGCGGGATGGAGTCCGGCCGCTCCACCCAGCGGCTGACGACGAGCGCCGCGATCGCGGGTCCGAGCATGTAGACCAGCAGAAGGACCGGCAGGGCGGGACTGCGCAAGCCACCGGCCAGGGCGAGACCGAGCCCCACCAGCCACGAGAAGCCGAAGGCGATCGCCAGGAAGACCAGGATGGGTCGCCGTCGCAGGCGGCCCCCGGTCGAGTACGCGGTCGAGTCCACAGCCATGGACCGAGCGTACCGGCGGTGGAATCCTCCACGAGCGACCAGTCGATGTTGTCGGCATCGCCCCTCACCGGCCCGCCGGGCCAGTCGTAGGGTCGGCACACCTGCCCGGCTGCGTTCCGGGTGTGCGTGTGCTCCTCGTCCGGGCCGGTTCTCCCCGCGCCCTCCCTGCCGACGTCAGACGGCGGCGAGCGACCGGGCGGTGTCGATGGTCGCCTGGCCGAGCACCCGGGTGCCCTGGTACAGGACGACGGTCTGGCCGGGGGCGACACCCCGGAGCGACTCGTCCAGGATCACGACGAGGCGGTGGTCACCGTCGTCGCCGGTCACCACCTGTGCGGTCGCCGGGACGGGGTCGCCGTGCGCGCGGACCTGCGCGAGCACAGGGAAGCGGGCGGAGGCGCCGGTCGCGGGGTCGACGACGGCGTCCGGGATCGGGCGCCCGGCCCACGAGATCCGGATGCCGCGGATCTCGTCGACGGCGAGCAGCCGCTCGGGTCCGACGGTCACCCGGTTCTGCTTCGGTTCGATCGAGAGGACGAAGCGGGGCTTGCCGTCCGCGGCCGGACGGCCGAGCTTGAGGCCGCGGCGCTGCCCCACGGTGAACGCCTGCGCACCGGCGTGCTCACCGACCGTCGCGCCGGTCTCGTCGACGATCTCGCCCGGCTCCATCGCGATCTTCTCGGCGAGCCAGCCGACGGTGTCGCCGTCGGGGATGAAGCAGATGTCGTGGCTGTCCGGCTTCTTCGCCACGGAGAGTCCGCGCTCGGCGGCCTCGGCGCGGACGGCGGCCTTGGTGGGCGCGTCGGCCAGCGGGAAGAGGCAGTGCTCGAGCTGGGCCTCGGTCAGGACCCCGAGGACGTAGGACTGGTCCTTGGCCCAGTCGCTGGCGCGGTGCAGCTCGGGGTGGCCGTCGGCGTCGCGGTCGACGCGGGCGTAGTGGCCGGTGCACACGGCGTCGAAGCCCAGCGCCAGCGCCTTCTCGAGCAGGGCCGCGAACTTGATCTTCTCGTTGCAGCGCATGCACGGGTTCGGGGTGCGGCCGGCCTCGTACTCGGCGATGAAGTCGTCGACCACGTCCTCCTTGAACCGCTCGGAGAAGTCCCACACGTAGTACGGGATGCCGAGCTTCTCGGCGGCGCGCCAGGCGTCGCGGGAGTCCTCGATGGTGCAGCAACCGCGGCTGCCCGTGCGCAGGGTGCCGGGCATGCGGGACAGGGCCAGGTGGACGCCGACGACGTCGTGCCCGGCGTCGACGGCACGGGCGGCGGCGACCGCGGAGTCGACTCCGCCGCTCATGGCAGCCAGGACGCGCATGGTCTCCTCAGAAGTGCTCGGGGTCGGTTTGCTCGTGGTGCCGGCGTCAGCGGCCGGCGGACTGCAGGTCCGGGACGTGACCGGCCATGCCGGCGGCGGCGGCCTTCTCGACGGCGCCCGGCAGCACGTCGAGCAGCAGGGCCACATCGTCCTCGGTGGAGGTGTGGCCGAGGCTGAAACGCTGGGCGCCGCGGGCGGTGGCCTCGTCCAGGCCGAGCGCCAGCAGCACGTGGGAGGCGCGCGGGACGCCGGCGCTGCAGGCCGAGCCGGCCGAGGACTGCACCCCGGCCGCGTCGAGCAGGAAGAGCAGCGAGTCGCCCTCGCACCCGGTGAAGGTGAAGTGGGCGTTGCCGGGCAGCCGCTCGGGGCCGGACGCCGGTCCGCGCAGGACGGCGGCGGGCACCCGCTCGAGCACCCCGGTGACGAGCGCGTCGCGCAGGCCGGCGATCCGGGCGGACTCCGCGGCCAGGTCGCCGATGACGGCGGTCGCGGCCGCCGCGAAGCCGGCGGCGGCGGGGGCGTCGAGGGTGCCGGAGCGCACGTCGCGTTCCTGGCCGCCGCCGTGCTGGACGGGCGTGACGGCCACGGACCGACCGAGCAGCAGGGCGCCGATGCCCAGCGGGCCGCCGATCTTGTGGCTGCTGATCGAGGCGGCCGCCAGGCCGGTGGCGGCGAAGTCGACGGGCACGGCACCGAAGGCCTGCACGGCGTCGGCGTGCACCGGGATGCCGTGGGCCTCGGCGCGGCGGACGATCTCGCCGACCGGCTGGACGGCGCCGATCTCGTTGTTGGCCCACATGACCGTGACGAGGGCGACCGTGTCCGGGTCCTCGGCGATGGCGGCGTCGAGCGCGTCGAGGTCGAGGATGCCGCGCTCGTCGACGGGCAGCCAGACGGCCTCGGCGCCCTGGGTCGCCTCGAGCCACTCGACGGTCTCGGAGACGGCGTGGTGCTCGATCGTGGAGGTGAGGATCCGGCGGCGGCGCGGGTCCGCGGCGTGCCGGGACCAGTAGAGCCCCTTGATCGCGAGGTTGTCCGCCTCGGTGCCGCCTCCGGTGAGGATCACCTCGGAGGGGTGCGCGCCGGCGGCGGCGGCGATCTCGTCGCGGGCGGTCTCGACGACCATCCGGGCGCGACGGCCCGCACCGTGCAGGGCGGAGGGATTGCCGCAGCGGGTCAGTTCAGTGGTGATCGCGGCCAGAGCGGGCCCGCAGAGGGGCGCGGTGGCCGCGTGGTCGAAGTACGCGGGCACCGGTCCAGTCTAGTCGGTGGTGATTCCGCACCCATGGGGGCCGGGTGCGGCGGCGTCACCCGCCGTCTCACGCGGCCGTTCCCGACCGGCGCCGTCTGACCGGCCGTTCTCGGTGGGGCGGTCTCACCAGCGGCCGCGCACCGGCGTCCGGGTCTCCGGGTCGGTCGGGGTGGGCAGCGCCATCTCGGCGCGCACACCGAGCAGGCGCACCTCGCGTCCGGGTTCGATCCGGCCGGCCAGGTCGACGGCCGCGGCGACGACGGCGTCCCGGTCACGGGTCGCCTCGGGCAGCTTCCCGCCGTAGACCTTCGTGAAGAACGGGGCGTAGCGGACCTTGAGCGTCAGCCGGACGACCGGCCGTTCCTCGGCCTCGGTGTCCCCGTGGACGGCCTCGGCGAGGACCCGGATCGCGTCGGTGATCTGCTCCGGCGTCGTCAGGTTCTGCTGGTAGGTCGTCTCGCGGCTGTGCCCGCGGGCGACCCACGGGCTGTCGTCGACGACGCGCGGCCCGTCGCCCCGGCCGAGGCCCCCGTACCAGGGGCCCATCCGCGGGCCGAACTCCGTGACGAGCTCCTCCTCGGGGGCGGCGGCGAGCTCGGCGACGGTGCGCACCCCGTGGGTGGCCAGCCGGGCCGAGACCTTCGCGCCCACGCCCCACAGCTCCCGGGTGGGCCGCTCCCCCATCACCGGGAACCAGTTCTCGGCGGTCAGCCGGAAGGTCCCGCGCGGTTTGCCGAAGCCGGTGGCGATCTTGGCGCGCACCTTGGTGTCCCCGATGCCGACCGAGCAGTGCAGCTCGGTGGCCGCGAGCACCGCCGCCTGGGCCTGCCGGGCCACCGCCTCCGGATCGTCGGTCGTCACCCCGAGGAACGCCTCGTCCCAGCCGAGGACCTCGACGACGACGCCGGGGAGTTCCCGCAGGGTCGCCATGACGACGGCGGACGCTGCCTCGTAGGCGGCGGCGTCGACGGGCAGGAACACCGCGTCGGGGATCTTGCGGACGGCGACCTTCATCGGCATCCCGGACCCGACGCCGAACGCCCGGGCCTCGTAGGACGCGGTCGAGACCACGGCCCGCTCGGTCGGATCGCCGCGGCCGCCCACAACGACGGGCTTGCCGGCCAGCTCGGGGTGGCGCAGCACCTCGACGGCGGCGATGAACTGGTCGAGGTCGACGTGCAGCACCCACGGCCGGGCGGTGGTGCCGTCGGGGATGGACATGGCTCGATTCTCACCCGGCCCGGCGTCGCCTGTCACGGGCGGTCGGGGCCGCTCACCTGCGCCACTACACTGGTCGGCGTGTTCCGCATCCTCTTCGACTCCCCCGAGATCCCCGGCAACACGGGGGCGGCGATCCGGCTGGCGGCACTGACCGGCGCGGAACTGCACCTGATCGAGCCGCTCGGCTTCGACCTCGAGGAGAACAAGCTGCGCCGGGCGGGCCTGGACTACCACGACCTCGCCGTCATGACCGTCCACCCGGACCGGGAGGCCGCCTGGGCCGCGCTGATGCCGGCGCGGGTGTTCGCGTTCACCGCCGAGGGCACCCGCACGCACAGCGACATCGCCTACGAGCCCGGCGATGTCCTGATGTTCGGCCGGGAGTCCGTCGGGTTGAGCGCGGAGGCGAAGGCCGATCCGCACGTCACCGAGCTGGTGCGGATCCCGATGCTGCCGGGCCGGCGCTCGCTGAATCTGACGAACGCCGCGTCCATCGCGGTGTACGAGGCCTGGCGCCAGCACGACTTCACCGGCGCCGCCTTCACCCGCTGACGCCGTCGGCGATGCCAGCCGGGTGAGGTATCCGGCGACCCGTGACCCGTGTACCCTCCCTCCACGCCCCCCGAGAATGCAGGATCCGGGGTCAAGACACCCCTGAAACCCCAGACAATGCATTCTCGGGGGCGAGGGAGAGCGACAACGAGCGGCGTCGGAGCGCAGACGCGCACGAAAAGCTCAGCTGCGGCGGCGGCGGATCTCCTCGGTGGCCTGCGGCAGCACGGTGAACAGGTCGCCGACGATGCCGAGGTCCGCGACCTCGAACACGGGGGCATCGCCGTCCTTGTTGATCGCGATGATCGTCTGCGACGTCTGCATCCCGGCCTTCTGCTGAATGGCGCCGGAGATGCCCGCGGAGATGTAGAGCTGCGGGGAGACGGTCTTGCCGGTCTGCCCCACCTGCGCGTCGTGCTCGATCCAGCCGGCGTCGGTCGCGGCGCGGGAGGCGCCGATCGCGGCGCCGAGCTCGTCGGCGAGCGCCTCGAGCGGCGCGAAGTCGCCGTTGGTGCCGCGGCCGCCGGCGACGACGACGCGTGCCTCCGTCAGCTCCGGCCGCGCACTCGCCGGCTTCGGCGAGCGGGCGGTGATCCGTGCCGCCGGCCCGGCGTCGGGCACCGCGACGGTGCCGGTGGTGACCTCCGTCGACGCGGACGCGGCGAGTGCGACGACGGCGTTCGGCTTGACCGTGATGATCGGTGTCCCTTCGGTGACCGCCACCCGGGAGGACCAGGCGCCCGCGAGCACCGACTTCGCGGCGGCCACGCCGTCGTCGGAGGCACTGACCGCGACGGCGTCGGTGATGACGCCGGAGCCGGTCTTGATGCCCGCGCGCCCCGCGATCTCCTTCTCCTCGAACGTGTTGCCGAGGAGCACGACGTCGGCGCCGACCTGGCCCATCGCGGCGGCCAGCAGTGCGGCCTTCGGCGCGACGAGCTGGTCCGGCAGCGGCTCGGCCGGCGTCAGCAGGGCGCTCGCCCCGTGCTCGGACAGGCTGTCCAGGAGGGCGGACTCGATGTCGACGGGCACGAGAGCGGTCACCTCCCCGAGGGAGCGGCCGAGGGTGAGCAGCTCACGTGCGGCCTTGGCCAGCGTGGTGCCGTGCGGGTCGTCCAGGTAGACGAGGACGGTGCTCATGCAGATCTCCTCAACGAGACGCGAGAACGGGTGGCGCGGGGACGCGCGAGCGGACGGGTCGGGCGGTGGCCGGTCAGAGCAGCCGGCGCTCGGCGAGGAAGTCGACGAGCTTGATGCCGGCGTCGCCGTCCTCGTCGGTGATCACCGTGCCGGCGGTGCGGGCGGGACGCTCGGTGGCCTCGAGGACACGGGTCCACGACCCGGCGGGGCCCACCTCGTCCGCGGAGATCCCGACGTCGGCGAGCGAGAGGGTCGTCACGGGCTTCTTCTTCGCCGCCATGATGGCCTTGAAGTTGGGGTAGCGCGGATCGTTGGCCTGGTCGGTGACCGAGACGAGCGCGGGCAGCGGGGCCTCGATGCTCTCGGCGTCCGTCGCGCCGTTGCGGGTGGCCCGCACCGTTCCGTCGGCCACCTCGAGGCTCGCCGCGAACGTGACCTGCGCCAGCGACAGCCGCTCGGCGAGCTGGGCCGGCACGAGCGAGGTCTCACCGTCGGTCGACGCCATCCCGCACAGCACGAGGTCCGCTCCCCCGAGGTGCTGACAAGCGGCGGCCAGCGCCCGGGACGTGGCGGCGGCGTCGGACCCGGCGAGCGCGTCGTCGGTCAGGTGGTACGCCTCGTCAGCGCCGAGCTGCAGCGCCTTGCGGAGCGCGTTCGCCGCGTCGACCGGGCCCATGGTGAGCGCGGTGATGCTCACGGAGGACGCGTCGGCGCCGTCCGACGCGGCCGCCTCCCGGATGCGGACGGCGGCCTCGAGGGCGTACTCGTCCAGCTCGGACAGGATGCTGTCGCCGCGCGCGAGCGTATGGCCGTCACCGGTCAGCTGCCGGGGGAACTGGCTGTCCGGCACGTACTTGACCAGCACGAGGATTCTCAAGCCCGAGGTCTGCACGCCCTCAAGCTAACCACAGGGCTGATCACCGCGGGCAGCGCCGGGCGGCCGGCTCGGGAGAAGCCCGGCAGAGACTCCCGGCAAGCCGTCGGGCATTCCCCGTCGACGCAGCAGCGCCGCCCCCGAGAACGGGGACGGCGCTGCGATGAGGCGAAAACCACGGGACCGTGGCTACTGGAGAGTGGCCTCGCCCAGGGTCACGTTCGCGGTCTGCGCCTTGCCGTTGCGCGTGAACTCGAACTTCACGCTGGCCCCGGCGGCCTGCTCGCGGACCGCCGCGGTCAGCTCCTGGCTGTCCTGCACCGTCCGGTTGCCGACCTTGGTGACGACGTCGCCCTTCTGCAGGCCGGCCTTCTCGGCCGCGCCGCCGGAGACGATGCTCTGCAGCTGCGCGCCGTTGGAGAAGGCCGAGCTCGACGAGGACGAGGAACCCGGAGCGTAGGACTGCACGGTCGCGCCGAGCTGGCCGTGTGTGGCCTTGCCGTTCTTGATGATCTCGTCGGCGACGCGCTTGGCGTTGTCGATCGGGATCGAGAAGCCGACGCCGATGTTGCCCGTGCTGCTGCCCGACTGGGAGGAGCCGGACGAGGCGATCGCGACGTTGACGCCGATGATCTTGCCGTTCTGGTCGACGAGCGCGCCACCGGAGTTGCCGGGGTTGATCGCCGCGTCGGTCTGGATGACGTTCAGGTACACGTTGCCCTGGCTCGAGCTCTGCTGGCTCTGCCCGCCACCCGGAGGGGCGAAGTTCCACGGGCTCTGCGACTGGCCGTTCTGGCTGCCCGAGTCACCGCTGTTGTCCTTCGGCACGGCCGAGGACTGCACGGCGATGGTGCGGTTCAGGGTCGAGACGATGCCGTCGGTGACCGTGTTGGCCAGGCCGAGCGGAGAGCCGATGGCGATCGCCGTGTCGCCGACGTTCAGCGACGACGAGCTGCCCATCTCCGCCGGGGTCAGGTTCGGCGCGCTGACCTTGACGATGGCGAGATCGGACAGCGGGTCGGTGCCGACGACGGATCCGGAGAGGATCCGGCCGTCGTTGAGCTGGACCTGGATGGTCGGCTTCGACACCTGGCCGTCGAGGGTGACGACGTGCGTGTTGGTCAGGATGTGCCCGTCGTTGTCGAGGATGATCCCCGACCCCGTGCCGGACGATCCGCCACCGGAGACCGAGATCGTCGCGACCGACGGAGACGCCTTCTGCGCCGCCGCGCTGATCGCGTTGACGCTCTTCTGGTTGTTCACGATGACGGTGTTCGTGCCACCCTGCTGCGAGGTGGACGACGTGTCCGCCGTCGACCCGCCGTTGGCCATCGCCGTGACACCCGCGGCAGCACCGCCGCCGACGAGGCCGGCGGCCAGGGTGCACGCGATCAGGGTGCCCGCACCGAAGCGCCGACGACGGGACGCCGGACGGGTCGCCGTCGCCGTCGTGCCCGCAGCACCACCCCAGGCCGCGCCGGACCCGTCGTGCTGACCGTGCTGGTCGTACTGGTCGCCCGCGGGGTACTGACCGTACTGGTCGTTGGAACCGTACTGGCCGTACTGCTGGCCGTACTGGTCGTTCGAGGAGTACTGGCCGTACTGGCCCTGCCCGTACCGGTCGTCTCCGGTGGTCTGGCCGTACGGGCCGCCGTCGTGCTGGCCCCAGGCCGACTGGTCCTGCTGCCCGTAACGGTCGTAGCCCTCCTGGCCCAGCGCCGGACGGTCACCGGACTGCTGGCCGTAGGACTGGGTGTCCTCGGGGCGCGGGATCGGCTGAGTGAAGGACTCACCCGGCTGGTGCGCCGGCCGCGGAGGCGTGCCGTCGCCCGACGACCCGCGAGAAGTCGGCTGATCCGACCCGTGCTGCTCTGTCATGATGGGTTCCTTTCTCAACCTGAACCACAACCCTGCTTCACGGACAGTCTGACCTTCAAATCTGTGTTCGACGAGGTCGTTCCCTGAGCAGCGACTGTGAGGCGGCCGACAACGCATCGCCGGTTTCGCTGCGGGCAGATGCGGTCGCCTTCCACCGGGTTTTGTCGCAACCATAGAATCAAGATGATCCCGGCGGTCCGGTCACGAGAAGCGTGGCGGTCTGCGCGAGAAGCGCTCCGACCGGGAGACGAGGGGAATTCCATGCGCTCCCGCCACCGACGACCGGTCGCCGTCCTGATCGCCCTTCTCGCCGCACTCGGCATCTCGGGGGCCCTCCCGGCGACGGCCCACGCCGAGTCGCCCGTGACCTTCAGCTCGAGCCGGCCGGTGATCGACTCGGCCGGCGTTCTCGGCGGTGACACCGCGAAAGTGGAGCAGGCCGTCAGCGACCTGAGGCAGTCCACCGGCGTCAACCTCTTCGTCGCCTACGTGAAGGACTTCGGCAGCTCCGACGCCTCGGCCTGGGCCCGGTCGGCCCTGCAGCGCAGCGGTTCGCCCAGCAACTCCGCCGTCCTCGCCGTCGCCACGGACTCCCGCAGCGGCGCCCTGATCGACTACAACACCGGCTCCGTCAGCGACAGCGAGATCAGCACCGTCAAGAGCGCCGCCGGCTCGCAGGTCCAGTCCGGCAACTGGGCGCAGGCCGCCCTGACCACCGCCGACGGGCTCCGCAGCGCGGCAGGCAGCGGCAGCGGCACGGTCGACCGCCAGAGCTCCTCGACAGGTGGCACGGGGCTGCTGTCTCCGCTGCTCGGCGTCGGCCTCGTGGCCGCCGCCGTGATCGGCGGCATCTTCTTCTTCGGCCGGCGGCGCCGCAATCGCGACAAGCAGATCGCCGGCACCTACCGGCAGGACGGCGCCGGAACCCTCTACGAGAACGAGGGCGGCGCACAGACCCGCCAGCCCGCCGACCCCTTCGCGGGGCTGAGTGTGGACGAGCTGAACAAGCGGGCCGGTGCGGCGCTCATCGCCGCCGACGACGGGATCCGCACCTCCGAGCAGGAGCTCGCCTTCGCCCAGGCCCAGTACGGGGAGAAGGAGACCGGACGGTTCGCCGCCGCGATCGAGGACGCGAAGGCGCACCTGCGCGAGTCCTTCAAGCTGCGGCAGCAGCTCGACGACGACATCCCCGACACGGAGGAGCAGCAGCGCGCCTGGCTCGGGGAGATCATCAACCGCTCTCAGGACGCCAACCGCGCGCTGGACCAGCAGAAGGGCGACTTCGACGCGCTCCGCGCCCTCGAGCAGCGGGCGCCCGAGGCCCTCGACCGCGTCTCGCAGGCGGCCCAGCAGGCCGCGGCCCGCGTCGCCGAGCACGAGCAGGCGCTCGGCACGCTGCGCCAGCGGTACGCCGACTCCGCGCTCGCCACGATCTCCGACAACATCGCGCAGGCCAACGAGCGGCTCGCCTTCGTCACCTCGGCGCGTGAGGCGGCGCAGCGCAACCTCCAGGACCAGGGCGGCAACCGGTCCGAGTCGGCGCTGGCCATCCGCGCCGCCGAGCAGGCCGTGCAGCAGACCGACCAGCTGCTCGATGCGATCGACCGGGTCGGCAACGACCTGAACCAGGCCGACGAGCGGCTGCGTCGGGCCATGGGCGACACCGCCCAGGACATCGCGGAGGCGAAGGCGCTCGCCGGCAGCGGCCAGAACCCCGAACTCGTGGGACAGATCGCCGCGGCGGAGACCGCGGTGGCCGCCGTGGACAACGAGATCCGGTCCGGGCGGCCCGATCCCTTCGACCTGCTGCGCCGCGTCGAGAGCGCTCACGGCACGCTCGACGCGTCGCTCACCGGCATCCGCGACGCCCAGTCCGAGTCCCGGCGTGCCCGTGACTCGCTGCAGCAAGCGGTCATGAGCGCCCAGGCGAAGATCTCCGCGGCGTCGGACTTCATCGCGACCCGCCGCGGCGGTGTGGGCAGTGAGGCCCGCACCCGGCTCGCCGAGGCCCAGCGCAACCTGGACCAGGCCCTGTCCCTGCAGTCCCGTGACCCGCGCTCGGCGCTGACCTACGCGCAGCAGGCCGACAGCCTCGCCGAGCAGGCCAGCCGCGCCGCCCAGGACGACATCGGCGACTACGCCGGGTGGGGCGGCGGCCGGGGCCGGGGTTACGGCGGTGGCGGCGGCTTCGGTGGAGGGTTCGGCGGCGGCTTCGGCGGCGCCGTCCTCGGCGGCATCCTCATCGACTCGATCCTGCGCGGCGGCCACGGTGGCGGCTGGGGCGGCGGCGACTCGTGGGGCGGTGGCGGGGGCTGGGGCGGCGGCGACTCCTGGGGCGGCGGCGGAGGCGGTGACTTCGGCGGCGGTGACTTCGGTGGCGGCGACTTCGGCGGCGGCGACTTCGGCGGCGGCGACTTCTGAGCCGGCTCCATCCCGGTCCGGGCCTCCACGCCCCGACCTCGACTTCATCGCCGCGGGCCACCACAATCGAGGTGTCCGACCGGCACGCGATCAGCGGCCCGCAGCGATGAGCAGCAACGGTTGACATCCACGAAAGGAAGCAGCATGGCCAAGCACTCCATCTTCGGGCGCATCGCGCAACTGGCGAAGGCGAACATCAACGCGATCCTCGACCAGGCCGAGGACCCGCAGAAGATGCTCGACCAGATGGTCCGCGACTACACGAACAACATCGCCGAGGCGGAGTCCGCGGTCGCGCAGACCATCGGCAACCTGCGGATGCTGCAGGACGACCACCAGCAGGACCTCAAGGCCGCGCAGGACTGGGGCAACAAGGCGCTCGCGGCCAGTCGCAAGGCGGACGAGTTCCGGGCCGGCGGCAACGCGGCGGACGCCACGAAGTTCGACAACCTGGCGAAGGTCGCCATCCAGCGGCAGATGTCCGCCGAGCAGGAGGCGCACGGCGCCGAGCCGACCATCGCGTCCCAGAGCGAGATCGTCGAGAAGCTCAAGGACGGTCTCAACCAGATGCGCGGCAAGCTCGACGAGCTGACCCGCAAGCGCGACGAGCTCAACTCGCGCGCGAAGCTGGCGCAGGCGCAGTCCCAGGTGCACGAGTCCATGCGCAGCATCGACGTCATGGACCCGACGAGCGACGTCGCCCGCTTCGAGGAGAAGGTCCGGCGCGAGGAGGCGCGGGTCCGCGGGCAGCAGGAGCTGGCCGCCTCGAGCCTGGACGCCCAGTTCGACTCCCTCGAGGACCTCGGCGAGCAGACCGAGGTCGAGGCCCGGCTGGCGGCGCTGAAGGCCGGCAACCGGCCGCAGCAGTCGATCGAGAGCGACACCTCCGAGACCTCGGACATCGACTACTCGACCGGCTCGGCCTCGGGCACCGGAACGGCGCAGCCGACCCGTACGGAGTACTGAACTCGGAGCACTGAGCGGGGAGTACCGAGCGCCGAGTACTGAGCGGACAGTACTGAGATTCTGCCGGGATGCCCACCGCATCCTGTCCACGACGGTCGCCGTCGGTCGAGTTGACCGGCGGCGACCGTCGTCTCGGCTATCGAGAGAACCGTCGGTAGGCTGACCGCATGACGACCACGGTGGTGTGGCTGCGGGACGACCTGCGGATGGCTGACAACCCGGCGCTGCGGCATGCCGCGGACGACGGCGACGTCGTCGTCCTCTACGTGCTCGACGAGGAGAGTGACGGCGTCCGGGCCACCGGCGGTGCGGCCCGCTGGTGGCTGCACCACTCCCTCACCGCGCTCGGCGCCGCCGTGGAGGCCGCCGGGGCGCACCTGGTGCTTCGGCGGGGCGCCGCGATCGACGTCGTGCCCGCCGTCGTCACCGAGGCGAAGGCCGACGCCGTCCTGTGGAACCGGCGCTACGGCGGACCCGAACGGGAGATCGACGCCGCCGTCAAGGACTGGGCCGGAGAGCACGACGTCGAGGCGCACAGTTTCGCGGCGAACCTGCTGCACGAGCCGTGGACCATCATGACCGGCGCCGGTGAGCCGTTCCAGGTGTACTCGCCATTCCTGCGCGCGTGCCAGCGGGCCGAGCAGCCGCGAGACCCGGTGCCCGCCGTGCGGAAGCTCTCGGGCCCGCGGGTCGCCTCCGACGACCTGGACGACTGGGGCCTGTACCCGAACGACCCGGACTGGTCCGCCGGCCTCGCGCAGGCGTGGGAGCCCGGGGAGGCCGGGGCGCGGCACCGGCTCACGGAGTTCGTCGACGGCATCCTCGACGGTTACGACGGGAGCCGCGAGCGGCCGGGCGTCGAGGGCACGAGCCGCCTTTCCCCCCACCTGCGGTTCGGCGAGATCAGCCCCTTCCAGGTGCGGGCCGCCGTCGCCGGCGCGAGCCCCCGCGCGGACCGGGACGCGTTCCTGTCGGAGATCCACTGGCGCGAGTTCAACTGGAATCTGCTGTACGCGAACCCGGACCTGGCCACGGTCAACCACCGCGGGAAGTTCGACGGGATGCGGTGGCGCCGCTCCCCCGGCGACCTGCGGGCCTGGCAGCGCGGCCGCACCGGCTACCCCCTGGTCGACGCCGGGATGCGGCAGCTGTGGGAGACCGGCTGGATGCACAACCGGGTGCGGATGATCACCGCCTCGTTCCTGGTCAAGAACCTGCTCATCGACTGGCGTGCCGGGGAGCAGTGGTTCTGGGACACCCTCGTCGATGCGGACGCCGCGAACAACCCGGCCAACTGGCAGTGGACGGCCGGATCGGGGGCGGACGCGTTCCCGTATGTGCGGGTGTTCAATCCGGTGACGCAGGCCCGGAAGTTCGACGCGGACGGCGCCTACATCACGCAGTTCGTGCCCGAGCTGGCCGGGCGCAGCGGTTCGGCGCTGCACGAGCCGTGGGACAACGACCCGCCCGCGGACTACCCCGAGCCCATGGCGGACCTGAAGGAAACCCGGCGTCGGGCGCTGGACGCCTACGACGACATCGGGGCGTCCGGCCGCTGACGCCTCCCTCCAGCGGCGTTCTCACCCCTGTTCCGCCTCCGTCACCTCCCGGATCAGGAGCAGGAGGTGGTCGGCCAGCCGCGCGGTCGTCCCGCCGTCCGGGGCCGCGGTCCACCCGCGCCGTCGGCCGTGGTGCACCGTGACCGTACTGCCTGTCCGAGTGCCGGCGGTCGTCGGCCGTTCGGCGACGATCACGAGCATGTCCACCGCCGCGCGTTCGCGGACGCCCATCGAGACGGCCTGGACGTCGGAGACGATGTCCCGTTCCAGCTCCAGCCAGAGGCCGCCGTCGAGGACCCGCCGATGGACCGACGGGATCGCGAACCGCTGCGCGAGACGAATGAGCGCCTCCTCGGCGCTCAGCGGACTGGCCCACGCGCTCGTCGCGCGGTAGCGGCGGGTCCCGAGCCAGGTCAGGCGTTCCCGGGAAAGGTCGAGGGGCCGCTCGCGATACCACCCCGTGAGCACGGCACCGAGGATCGGGCCAACAACGTAGCCGAGAGCGAGCCAGAGGGGGACGAACAGGAGGTACCAGGGGGATTCCGCGAGGTCGGTGCGGAGCCGGATGAGGAGGAAGGCTCCGTAGAACGCCACGGAGATCACCACCACGGTGGCGACGCGGGCGGGCGTGGTCGGTGTGGCGCGGGCGAGCGTCCGCGCCACGCGTTCCATCCAACTCGTGCGTGCGACGGCCCGGCGATCCGGTTCCGTCTCGGCCGTCGTCATCGTCCGGCCTCCTCGCGCCCGGTGATCCCGCCGGTCGCTTCCTGGATGGCGATGAGCAGATGGTCGGTCAGGATGGCGGCCTGCCGGCGGTCCTCGATCATCGTGGTGCCGACGCCTCGCGCGGTGCGGACCTCGTGGTGCACCGTGACGACGGCGCGCTCACCCGGCCGGAACCAGCCGTCCCCGGCGCGCGGCGCGTCGTCGACGAAGACCAGCGCCTCCGCCGTGATCGTCGTCGGGAAGACCTGGTCGGGCGCGGACGGCGACGGCATCGTCTGGCGCTGCGACAGCTGGATCCACACGGCGCCGTCGTAGGCGCGGGTCCGCACCTGCGGCACCCGCATCCGCTCGATCAGCCGGCCGAAGGCCTCCTCCGCACTGAGCGGGCTCGTCCACGAGCTGACCTCGGCGTAGTGCCGGGCGGCGTCACGGATCATCCGCGCCCGAGGCAGGTCGAGCGGCTTGCCTGCGTATCTGCCGCTGGACATGCCGTCCAGAAGCCGGCCGGCCAACTGGGAGACCGCGAACCAGGCCACGACGATCAGCACCGACCACTCCCCGTGCGAGCCACCCGTCGCGCGCTCGATCGCGAGGTAGGCGACACCGAGCGCCAGCGAGATGCCGACAGAGATCGCGATCCGCTTCTTCCGGCTCGGGTTGATCACCGCGAGCCGGCGGGCGGCCTGTTCCAGCCAGCTCATCGGTCATTCCCCGGGGTCGGGTCGGATCCGCGGTCGGCCTGTTCGGTCAGCGCCCGAGCGGCGTCGACGACGTCCCGGCCGAGCTGAGCGCGGGCGCGCATGGCGTCGGTCAGGCGCGGCTCGCTGTCCCAGTGCGCGTCCACCGTGGAGCCGCCGTCGAGCCGGTCCTCAACGAGGAACAGGAGCCGCGCCTGAACTCTGATGCGGCGCGGCAGCGGAGCCGAACTCGGCCACGGCTCCGGTTGGTGCCACCGACGGAGCCGGAGGAAGAGCGCATCGGGCAGGCGCTGGACGAGCGTCGGTGTGGCGGGCGTGGTGAGACTCGCGAGGCGTTCGAGCACCTCGGCGGAGGACGCCGGCGAGTCCCACGTCTCGACGTCCCAGAACCTGTCGGCGGCGAACCGCACGAGCTCTCGGCGCGGCAGCGGGAGCAGACGGCCGAACAGCATTCCGGTCGTGGAGGCGTACCGGATGTGCACGAGCGAGAAGAGGCCGCCGTAGCTGAGGACCGGACCCACGACCCACAGAAGAGGGCTGTGACGGTCCAACGGTGCGACGATCAGACGCACCGTCACGTACCAGACGGCCACCATGCCGACGAACATCCAGTTCCGCCGCCGGGCGGGCAGCAGGAACAGCCGCACGAGCCAGGACCTGATCGCCTCCACTCCCGCCCCCCTCAGCGGGTGGTGGCGCGGGACGCCGGCGGGACCGTCGGCACGTGCCGGCGCAGCCGCTCCCGGACGCCGATCACGTACTGGGCGTGATCGTCGAGAGCCGTGTCCTCGTCCGAGACCGGTTCCCACTCCCGGACCGGCACCTTGCGGTGCTCGTCGTCGAGCGCCACGAAGACGATCATGCAGTGCGTCGTCAGGTTCATCTCGCCGGTCTTCGGGTCTCCCGAGCGCACGTGCAGACCCAGGTGCATGCTCGTCGTCCCGGTGTGCAGGAGGCGCGCCTCCACCTCGACGAGGTCGCCGATGAGCAGCGGCCGGTAGAACCGCACCCCGCCCGCGTAGGCGGCGATGGTCGGCCCGCCGTGCCAGCCGGAGGCGACGACGTGGGCGGCGTCGTCGATCCACCGCATCACCGTCCCGCCGTGGACCTTGCCGCCCCAGTTGATGTCGGTCGGTGCCGCGAGGAACCGCAGCACAGTGCGTGGTGCCGTCCCGGCGTCGCTGTAGACCTGCCCGGCGATGGACTCCTCGATGTCGTGCCGCAGGTCGATGCGCTGCCGGGCGATCTCGTGCTGCTCGCGCTCCCACTCGTCGACGGGTTCGAAGCCCGGCACCGGGGTCGGCTTCCCGGTCGTGTCGACGGCGACGAAGACGCTCAGACACTGGGTCGCGACGGTCAGCTCCCCGGTGCGCGGGTCCCCCGAGGCGACCGTGGTGACGATGTGCATGCTGGTGCGGCCGGTGTAGACGAGGCGGCTCTGCACCTCGACGATGTCGCCGACGCGCACCGGCTGGGCGAACTTGATGTTGCCGACGTAGGCGGTCACGCAGTACGTCCCGGACCAGCCGGCCGCGCACGCGTAGCCGGACTTGTCGATCCACTCGAGGACCCGGCCGCCGTCCACGGTGCCGGTCAACCCGGCGTCCGTGGGTGCGGCCATGAACCGCAGCGTCACCTCGGGCTGTGTTCCCGTCATCGCCGTCCCCCGCATCCACTGCACCGGTGTCGCCGGTCCCCATCGGCCTGCCGCCCCCGCGGTCAGCATACGGTCAGGGTCAGCGCCGTGACCATGGGCACCTGGACCCCGCACGGAGGGGCGACGTCGGGGTCAGGCGGCGGCGCTCCAGCCCAGTTGCGGGGCGATCGACGTCGCGACCGTCTCGAGCACCCGCGCGTGGGCGGCCTCGCCGCCGGGAGCGGGCAGCGTGATGCTGACCGTCGTCGCCTCGGCCAGCGCGGGGTCGCGGGCGAGCCCGTCGACGATCTCGTCGACCGAGCCGGCGTGGATGCGGCCGAACTGGATGGGTGCGCCGCCCTGCCGCGGCCTACCGCGCTCGTCCATCCGGTTGTTGTAGAAGTCGAGAAAGCCGCGGTGGGCCTGCCGGTCCGCGTCCGTCAGCAGCGGCAGCACGATGCGTCCGACGGCGACCCGGGGCTCACGCAGGCGTCCGCCCGCGGCCGCGCTCGCGGCGGAGCGGCCCTGCCGGTAGGCGCGGATCTGGTCCGCCTGGCCCTCCTCGAAGGTGCCGCCGGTGTCCTCGCTGTTCAGCGTGGACAGCTGCAGGTCCATGCCCTGCTCGCCGGCGCGGCGGGCGCTGCGGACGCTGCCCGGCCCGTACCAGACGCGGTCGGCCAGCCCGGGGGCGTGTGGGGTGACCCGCAGGTCGGACCCGGCGGGCAGGGTGGAGAAAGGGCCGGTGGCGTGAGCGACGGGCTGGCCGGCCAGGGCCGCCCGGAGCCGGTGGATCCGCTCCTGGGTCTCGCCGTCGAAGCCGCGGTGGGTCGTGCCGAACACCTCGTCGAGCACCCCGGCCAGCGGGGCGATGCCGCCGCTGACGCCGAGCTCCAGCCGGCCGCCGCTGATCAGGTCGAGCGTCGCGGCGTCCTCGGCCGTGCGGATGGGGTCCTCGTAGCGCATCGGCAGCACCCCGGTGCCCAGGTGCATCCGCTCGGTCGCCTGGGCGACGGCGGTGAGGAAGGTCAGGGGCGAGGAGAGGAAGGGCTCGAAGTGGCGCACCCGCACCCACCCGGAGTCGTACCCGAGCTGCTCGGCGTCCCGGAACTGCCGCATCCCCCGCCGCAGCGCCTCCCCCGCATCCCCGCCGTCGTCGGGCACGAAGCTGAGGAAGGCGAGCTGGCGAGGAGCGGTCATGCCCTCACGGTAGGCCCGGCGACCGACGAATTCCCTCCCACCACGACGGCAGATGACGAGGCGATCACGACGACGCCTCACCGCACGCCGACCCGCACCGCGAGGATCCGGTTCGGGCGGAAGGGGGACGTGTCGACCAGAGCGAGCTCTGCGAGCGCCGGGAGATCCAGTCCCCCGTGCCCGGACCGGATCCTCGCACCCAGCATGAAAAGACCGGAAAAGACGAAGGCCCCCGATCCGAGGATCGAGGGCCTTCCTTTGTTGCGGGGGCGGGATTTGAACCCGCGGCCTCTGGGTTATGAGCCCAGCGAGCTACCGAACTGCTCCACCCCGCGTCGCAGGATCAACTCTACCGCGACGCGGGGACCGGACCAAATCGGCCTACCGGCTGGGGGTGGGCGACGGGCTCGACGACGCCGTCGCCGACGGGCTGGGCGACGAGCTGGCACCGGCCGACGGAGAGGCGCTCGCCCCACCACCCTGGCCGAGCTGGTTCTCCGCCTGGATCGCGCGGCCGAGCGCTTCCGAGAGCTTCTTCTGCGCGGCCCCGTAGGCGGCGAAGTCGTTCTTGGTCAGCGCCTGCTGACCCTGCTTGACTGCGGCGTCCGCGTCGGCGAGGGCCTGCTTGAGCTGCGCCTGAGCGCTCACGCTCGTCCCACCGGTCCCCTGGCCGCTGGAGCTGCCGGCCGACCCGCTCGACGTCTTGCCGGCGTTCGCGGAGTCGCCCGCGGACGCGCCGGAGTTGCCGCCGAAGAGCTGGTCGAGGGCCTCGTCGAGGGTCGGCGCGAACCCGACCTTCTCGCCGAACCCGACGAGCACGCGCTGCAGGGAGGGGTAGGACGTCTCACCACTGGACTGCACGTACACCGGTTGGACGTAGAGCATGCCGCCGCCCACGGGCAGGGTGAGCAGGTTGCCGTTGAGCACGCTGGAGGCGCCCTGCCGCAGCAGGTTCAGGGTCTGGGACACCGTCGGATCCGAGTTGAACCGGTTCTGCACCTGGCCCGGCCCGGGTATCGACCCGGACTTGGGCAGGTTGAGCAGCTGGAGCTTCCCGTAGTCCGGCGACTTCACGCCCGCCTTGTTGCCGGCGTCGCCGTTTGCGGAGAGGTACCCGTAGAGCACGTTGCGCGGCGTCTCCCCCGGCCGGGTCTGCGGGATGAACGAGGACGTCAGGCTGAACGAGGGCTTGGTCGACCCGGGCACCTGGAGCGAGAGGTAGTAGGGCGGCTGCGGCACGGCGTCCGCGCTGGTCGGGTCGTTCGGCACGGACCAGACGTCGTTCTGCTGGTAGAAGTCGACCGCGTTGGTCACGTGGTAGCTGGCGAGCAGGCCGCGCTGGACCTTGAACAGGTCCTCCGGGTACCGCACGTGCGCCATGAGCTGGGCCGACATCTCGCTGTACGGCTTCAGGGTCGTGGGGAACACCTTCTGCCACGCCTTCAGCAGCGGGTCCTGGTCGTCCCACGCGTACAGGTCCACGGACCCGTCGTACGCGTCGACCGTGGCCTTGACCGAGTTGCGGATGTAGTTGATGTTGTTCGCCGGCAGCGACGCCACCCGGCCGTCCGCAGTCTGCGAGTCACGTGTGACGGAGTCCAGCTGCTGCTGCGTCGAGTACGGGAAGGAGGAACTGGTGGTGTACCCGTCGACGATCCACTTGACCCGGCCGTCGATGATCGCCGGGTAGGGCTTGCCGTCCACCGTCAGGTAGGGGGCGAGCTTCTGCACGCGCTCCCGCGGGTCGCGGTCGTAGAGGATCTGGGAGTTGCTGTTGACGGCGTCGGAGAGCAGCAGGTCCGAGGACTGGAACTTCAGCGAGTAGAGCAGCTTGTTGAAGAAGTTGCCGAGGCTCGGCCCACCGTTGCCCTTGAACGTGTTGAAGGTGTCCTCGGTGGAGCCCTGCTGCTGCGGCCGGTCCAGCTCCCGCGCCGAGGCGCCCTCGGTGCCGCCGACGATCGAGTACTCCGGCGAGTTCTCACCGAAGTAGATGCGCGGTTCGTACGTCTCGTCGTTGCCCAGGGTGCCGCTGCTCGGGATGCCGGCGAGCAGGAACTCGGGCTTGCCGTCGGCGGCCACCCGGTTGCCGGCGGCGGCGACGACGCCGTAGCCGTGGGTGTAGACGATGTGCTGGTTGTACCAGCCGGAGATGTTGTCCGGCCGCAGTTCGCGCACGGCCACGACGGTGTCCTGGGTCTTGCCGTCGAGGGCGTAGCGGTCGACGTCGAGCAGGCCGGAGAACTGGTAGTACGGGCGGAACTGCTCGAGCTGGGAGAAGGCCGCCGAGATGAGGTTCGGGTCCAGCAGGCGGATGCTCGCCGTGGTCTGCGCGTCCTGCCGCAGAGCGCCGGCGCTCGTGTTGGTGGTGGCCTTGTACTCCTGGGAGGTCACCGCGTCGAGCCCGTACGCCTTGCGGGTCAGGTCGATGTTGCGCTGGATGTAGGGCTGCTCGAAGGTCTGCTCCGACGGGGTGACCTGGAAGCGCTGGACGACCCACGGGTACACGCCACCGGCGAGGATCGCGGTGATGATGAGCCCGACGGTGCCGATCAGCGGCAGCCGCCAGCGGCCGATGACGGCCGCGACCACGAAGAGCACCGCGACGATGATCGCCGCGATCGCGAGCACCGACTTCGTGGGGATGACGGCGTTGACGTCCGTGTACAGCGCGCCGGCGACCCGGCCCGAGTTGTTCTGCAGGGTGCTGTACCGGTCGAGCCAGAAGTTGGCGCCCTGCAGGAGCAGGAACGCGGCGGCGACGACGGCGATGTGGATGCGCGCCGGACGGGCGACGCTCACGCCTCGCTCGTGCAGCCGAATGCCGCCGTACAGGTAGTGGGTGACGATGCCGAGGACCCCGCCGACGAGGACGACGCTGATCAGCAGCCCGGACAGGAACCCGAGGAACGGCAGGGTGTTCAGGTAGAAGCTGTAGTCCAGGCCGAACTGCGGGTCGGTCTGTCCGAAGGGCACCTGGTTGAAGAACAGCAGGATGCGCTGCCACTGGGACGCCGCCGCGGTGCCGGCGAAGATGCCGAACACGATCGGCACGCCGATCATCGCCAGCCGGCGCACCGGCTCGAAGTTCGCCTGGTACCGGGCGAGGTTGTCCGGGGTCCCCTCGTCCGGGGCGTAGACCGGGCGGCTGCGGTAGGCGGCCGCCATGCTCGCGTACACGCCGATCGCCATGATGAGGAACCCGGCGAGGAAGACGCCGACGCGGGTGAGGTTCTCCTTGAGGAAGACCTCGAGATAGCCGAGCTGGCTGTACCAGAGCACGTCCGTGTACACCTGGCTGAGCAGCACGATAGCGGCGATGACGACGGCGACGATGACGATCGTGGGAATCAGGGCGGATCGGCGCCGCCCGGATCGAGGTCGGCTCTGTCGTGGCTGGGGGGTTGATCCGAAGGTCACTGCGATCCTTGATGTCGAGGCGACGCCGGGTTCGGGTCGTCCTGGTCACATTCTGCCCGTGCCGCGTGCTGAGCTCCAAGCCACAGCGACGCCGCCGGTCGCGAGCGAGGCCTAGCCACAGCGCGGCAGCGCCGCGACGTCACCACCGGAGGCCGCCGTCTCGACCGCGTGCACCGCGCCGTCCAGGGTGTCCACGCGCACGACCGTGAGGCCGTCCGGCACGTGCCCGACGACGTCGGAACAGTTCGCGCCCGGCGCGAGGAACACCTTCGCGCCGGCGTCGCGCGCACCCACCATCTTCTGCGCGATGCCACCGATCGCCCCGACCGTGCCGTCGGCGCTGATGGTCCCGGTGCCCGCGATGTGCTTGCCGCCGGTCAGCGGCCCCGGCGTGATGGTGTCGATGATCCCGAGGGCGAACATCATGCCGGCGCTGGGCCCGCCCACGTTGTCCAGGGCGATCGACACCGAGAACGGGAACCGGTAGGTCGCGGCGAGCGCGACGCCGAGCTGCCAGGTGCCTCCCTGTCCGCGGGCCGGAGTGATGCTGACCGTGCGGGTGACGCCTCCGTTGCGCACCTGCAGGGCGACGGGCTTGCCCGCGGCGGCCGAGACGGCCGAGCGGACGTCCTCGATCCCGGACACGGAGCGCCCGGCGACCTTCTCCAGCACGTCGCCGCTCCGCAGCCGGCCGCTGGCGGGGGTGCCGTCGACGACCTGGGCGACGGTCAGGGTGCGCGTGAAGGCGATCTTCTGGTGACTCAGCGCCGCGGCGATGGCCTCCTGCTGGGAGTTGGTCATCGCGGCCGCGTTGGACTGCTCGACCTCCGCGCTGGTCACGTCCGGCGGGTACAGCAGCTCGGTGGGCACGACGGACCGGGTCGGGTCCAGCCACGCGCCGAGAGCGCCGACGGCGGTCAGCGGGCCGTTGGGGCCGCCGTTGACGTAGACGGTGGTCATGTCCAGGTCCCCGCTGGTCGGGTAGCTGGAATGCCCGCTCACGGAGATCAGCCGGTGCCCGTCGACGGTGCCGACGGTGTTGAACGTCGGGCCGGGCGACTCCGCGACGAACGGTGACGGCAGCGCGAGGGCCAGGGCGCCACAGACCACGGCGACGGTGGTGCTGACGCCGAGGGTGGTGATCCGCCGGCGCGGCGTCCGGCCGGCGACGTCACCGTTGCGGCCGGTCCGGCCGGTCCCTCCGGTGCGCGACCACGGCGTCCGGAACCGGCGAGCACCGGACTCGCCGTCCCGGCTGCCGGGCGCGGCGTCGGTGCCGGGTCGACCGGCGGCCCGGTCCGGCTCGACGGACGGAGTCGATCCGGTGTACTGGTCGCTGCTCACGGGGAGGGGGTCCTCATCTGCGCCGGAGGTCGATGTCCCGGCCGCGCCCGGACGGGCGGCGCGGCGGCTCGGCGCACCCCACAGGGTACCGCTCGTCGTCGTGAACTTCCCTGACGTTCCGCCGGGAGTCGGGAAGGGCCATCCCCCGCGGTTCGACACCGGTCGGACCCCGGCTGGTCACCCGGCTCCGCCCGCGGCGAACGGACGCGCGACGGGCAGACACTGCGCACTCGCCGCAGGTAACGTGAACACATCGGACCCGGGCCGCCGGATCGTTCGTCCAGCGGTGCGCGGGTCCATCACCGGCGCGGCTCCTGGCGGAGTCGTCATCCGGCCGATGCCCTCCGCAGCGGCACCGACCGGTGGGCCGGAAGCCTGCCACGACCGGACACGAGGACGGTACCTCCCATGAGTTCCCAGCACGGCGACGACGACGACACTCCGCAGGACCCGCTGTCGGAGATGCTGTCCAAGCTGCTCGGCGGCAACCTCGAGGGCTTCGATCCGGCCGAACTGGCACGGGCCGCGGGCATGCCGTCGGATCCCAACACGCTGGCCATGATGTTCCAGCAGATGCAGGCCATGATGAGCGCCTCGGGGGATTCCCCCGTCAACTGGCAGCTGGCGCACGAGAGTGCCCGCCGCGGCGCCGCCTCCGGCGCCGACCCCTCCGTCTCCACCGCCCAGCGGCGGGACGTCGAGGAGGCGCTGCGGGTCGCCGAGCTGTGGCTCGACCCCGTGACCGACTTCCCCGGCACCGGCCTGACCGGCCGCGCCTGGTCTCGTGCGGAGTGGGTCGAGGCCACGATGGACACCTGGAAGCAGATGACCGAGCCGGTGGCCAACAGCATCGCCACCGCCCTGACGCAGGCCATGACCGAGCAGCTGCCGGAGGAGATGGCCGGCATGATGGGCGGCGCCGGCTCGATGATCCGCAACCTCGGCGGCGCCCTGTTCGGCATGCAGCTCGGGCACGCCGTCGGCGAACTGTCCGGCGACGTGGTCTCGGCCTCCGAGATCGGCATCCCGCTCGCCGAGGGCACGATGGCCCTGCTGCCCGCCAACGTCGCCGCCTTCGGCGAGGGACTGGACATCGACGAGTCGCAGGTGCGGCTCTACCTGGCCGTCCGGGAGGCCGCGCACGCCCGCCTGTTCGTGCACGTGCCGTGGCTGCGCTCCCACGTGCTCGGCATCATCGGCAGCTACGCCCGCGGTATCCACATCGACACCTCCCGGATCGAGGAGGCCGCCCGGCAGATCGATCCCTCCAACCCCGAGTCGGTGCAGGAGGCCCTCTCCGGCGGCATGTTCACCCCCGAGCGCACGCCCGAGCAGGAGGCGGCGCTGGCCCGCCTCGAGACCGCTCTCGCCCTGATCGAGGGCTGGGTGGACGAGGCGACCGCCGCCGCGACGACGAACCTGCCGGCCGCGGCGGCGCTGCGCGAGGTGGTCCGCCGTCGGCGCGCCACCGGCGGGCCGGCCGAGCAGGCGTTCTCCTCCCTGGTCGGCCTGGAGCTGCGGCCCCGGCGGCTGCGGGACGCGGCCGCGCTGTGGGCGACGCTGGCGCAGGAGCGCGGCACCGAGGGCCGGGACGCGGTCTGGGCGCACCCGGACCTGCTGCCCACCCCCGAGGATCTCGACCACCCCGCCGACTTCACGGCCCGCAGCGAGCAGCGCGCCGCGGCGGACGCCGACGTCGACGCCGCCCTGGAGAAGCTGCTCGCGGGTGGCTTCGACGAGAAGCCGGACACCGCCGAGGACGCCGTCTCCACCGACGAGGGTGAGCTGCCCGGCCAGGAGCCCCTGTTCGACGTCGACCCGGACGCCGCGACGGGCACCGGGACCGGTGCGCACGACGACGGCCCACGCAACAGCGAGGATCGCGACGGCGAGGGTGACGACGGCGACGACAAGCGGCCCCGCGGCTGACGCACCGTCGGCCGCCTTCCATTCGGTGGCCGCGCTTCCGCTGGACGGGCCCAGCTCCAGGGCCTACTCCCCCTTGTGCTGAAGTTACTCTCCGGTAACATCTGAGCAGCGCATCACCTCCGAGCCCAGCTGTCCTGACGTTGCCCGTCTCGGCACCGGTCGGGACCGGACGGTGATGAGTGGACCCGGTTCCATCCGTTCCACGAATGGGGAGAAGGCCATGGCTCGAGGTCAGCACCTGGACGGCACCCGCATCCTGATCACCGGCGGCGGGTCCGGCATCGGCCGCCGCATGGCGATCGATGCGGCGAAGCGCGGCGCCCGCGTGACCGTCTGGGACCTGTCCGCGTCGGCCGCCGCGGCCGTATGCGCGCAGATCACCGCGGCCGGCGGCAGCGCCCGGTACGACACGGTCAACGTCGCCGACCGCGACGCCGTCGCCGCCACGGCGGGGACGGTCATCGCCGAGACCGGCGGCATCGACGTCGTCGTCAACAACGCCGGCGTCGTCTCGGGCACCCGGCTGCTGGACACGCCGGAGTCCTCCATCGAGCGCACCTTCGACGTCAACGTCCTCGCCCTGTACTGGGTGACGCGCGCGTTCCTGCCCGGCATGATCGAGCGGGGCCGGGGCACGGTCGTCACGATCGCCAGCGCCGCGGGGCTCGTCGGCGTCGCCCGGCAGACCGACTACTCGGCCAGCAAGTGGGCGGCGGTCGGCTTCACCGAGTCGCTGCGCAACGAACTGCGCGCCGACGGTCACCCGGTGGGCACCCTGACGGTGTGTCCGTACTACATCGACACGGGCATGTTCGCGGGCGTCTCCACACGCTTCCCCCGCCTGCTGCCGATCCTCGACCAGGACGTCGTCGCGCGACGCGTCGTCGACGCGATCGAGTCCGGGCGCGAGCAGCTGATCATGCCGCCGCTCGTCGCGATCCTGCCGGGCATGCGCCTGCTGCCGACGCGGCTCTTCGACCGGCTCACGGATTTCTTCGGCGTCAACCGGACGATGGACCACTTCACGGGACGAGTAGGCTCGTCCGTCGGCCGGGAGTGACGGCCCGGCCGTCACCGAGCCGGCGGCCGGCGCGACCCGCCGCTCAGCCCTCCGCGTGCTCGCCGGTGAGACCGCGCCGGGCGGCGAAGCTCGCCCCCTCGAGGAACGCCTTCGCCTCGGTCAGGCGCGGGTAGCCGGCCAGTAGCGCCTGGAACCGGGGCCCGTGCCCGGCCTCGAGCAGGTGGGCCAGTTCGTGCAGCAGCACGTAGTCCACCACCCAGTCCGGCATGCCCTGCAGCTGGGTCGAGAGCCGGATCGTGCCGCGGCTCGGCGTCGCCGACCCCCAGCGGGTGTTCTGGTTGGGGACCCACCGGATCGAGGCCGGCCGCGCCCGTCCCCCGAGATAGCGACGCGACAGTGCCTCCGCGCGGGCACTCAGGCCCTCCGGACCGTCCTCTGCGGCCTGCCGGTCCCGCTGCGCGGTCAGCCGCGCCACCATGGTCTCGACCCATCTGCGCTCCTGCGCGGCCGTGCCCGCCGCGGGGATCGAGACGACGATCCGGCCGTCCTGCCACACGGCGCTGATGGTGCGGCGCCGGCGGGACGACCGCCGCACCTCCACGGGCGGCCGCCCGCCGTCCGCCTCGGTCGGCGACACGCCGCGGTCCTCCGGTACCGCGGACGGACGGGCCGGCTCGCCGGGCTCGGGCACCTCGGGTGAACGGTGTCGTGGGGTCACTGCGCCACCGTATCCCGCTCCCCCGACCGCACCCGATCACCCCTGTGGACAACCCGCGTCGGGGTCACGCGAGCTGTGGCAGGCTGACCGCACCCGCGGCGGTGAGTCCGATCGGACGGTCGCGCCGCGGCGGTGTCATGGCGGTGATCGCCAGAGGGATCGGGGGCACATCATGCACATCAATCCGGGCCTGCGCGTGCTGCGTCGGAGCCCCTCCAGCATGCAGATCGGACTGGACGAAGGACTCGTTCTGGACGGGCTCACCGACGGCGACTGCGCGGTGATCGCCGGGTTGCGCACCGACCGGGACGATGCCGCTCTCGTCGCGCTCGCGCGCCGTCACCGCGTGGAACGGGCCCGCGTCGCGGACCTGCTGGCCGCCCTCGCCCCGGTGCTGCTGCCGTCTCCGGAGGGCGCGAGCGGGCTGCGCGCCGACCGGCTCACCGGAGAACTCGGCCAGCTGCGTGCGGTGCACCACCGGGAGGCGCCGGCCGTGCTCGGCCGCCGCGGTTCCGCCGTCGTGCGGGTGCACGGGACGGGAGCACTCGCGACCGCCGTCCTCACGGGGCTCGCGGCGGCGGGTATCGGCCGGCTCGTGCACGACGACGGGCCGCCGGTCTCGGCGGCCGAGATCGGATCGGGCGGCGTCGGGCTGGCCCAGCTCGGGCTGGAGCGCCGGGTCGCCGTGCGCCAGGCGGTGCGCGCGGTCGCCCCCGACGCCGCGATCGAGTGCGTCCTCCCCCGGGACGGCCGCGAGACCGGTCGAGCCGCGGGCTCCCCCGACCTGGTGGTGATGACGGCGGCCGACGCCCTGCCCGCGTCGTTCATCGCCGCCGCGGCGAGCGAGCGCGCGGTGCTGCCGGTGGTCACCCGGGAGCGCGACCACGTCGTCGGACCGCTGGTGGTGCCCGGCGTCACGGCCTGTCTGCGGTGCAAGGACCGGCACTGCACGGACGCGGATCCGGCGTGGCCGGCGATCCGGGACCAGTTGGCCGTCGCGAACGCCGGTCCGGCGCCCGCGACGTCGTTCGTCCCGGCCCTCGCCGCCCTCGCGGTGGTGCAGGCGCTGGCCTTCCTCGACGGGGAGCACCGACCGGCCAGCTGGTCGGCCGAACTGGTGCTGCGCGTCGCGGACGGGCGCGTCGGTCGCCGTCCGTGCCGCCCGCACCCGGCGTGCCCGTGCGCGTGGGCGCCGACGCCGGATGACGGCCAGAATGCCGACGCACCGCGAGGCGATGGGCAGAGCAATCCGGGCACCTTGGTCGCGGCGCCGGCAGACATGCCGGCCGACAGGCCCCTGAGCGATCCTGCGGCCGCGTCGCGACCCGGTCAGGAGGCGGCGAGGACCTCGATCACGGCCTGACCGTAGCGTTCCAGCTTCGCGGGGCCGACGCCGGGGATGCCGGCCAGCTCCTCCGTCGAGCCCGGCATGCGCTCCGCGATGGCCATCAGCGTCGCGTCGGTGAAGACGACGTACGCCGGCACGGCGCCCGCCTTCGCCGTCTCGCTGCGCCACTCACGCAGCGCCTCGAACACCTTCTCCTCGTACCCCGGCGGGCAGGTGGCGCACCGGCCGGTCTTCCGTTCCGCGCCCGAGGTCAGCACCGTGCCGCACACCCGGCAGTGCAGCACCGCGGCCGTCTTGCGCCGGGGCGCAGCGGACCGGGCGGCACCCGCGGCGCGGGACCGGGTGGCGTTGGGCGCGAGGCCGTCGAGGAAGCGGGACGCGGCCCGGTGCCCGCGCCCGCCCGGGCTGCGGGACAGGGACCAGCTCAGCGCGAGGTGGCGGCGGGCCCGCGTGATCCCGACGTACAGCAGCCGGCGCTCCTCGTCGATCTCGGCCTGGTCCTCGGCGAAGGTGATGGGCATGAGGCCCTCGGTCAGGCCGGTGAGGAACACCGCGTCCCACTCGAGGCCCTTGGCGGAGTGCAGGGAGGCGAGGGTGACGCCGTCGACCGTCGGGGCATGCTGGGCCGCGGCACGCTCGTCGAGCTCCCGCACGAGATCGGCGAGCTCGAACCGCCGGCCGTGAGCCGCGCGCTCGTCCGCCAGTTCGGTGGCGAGGGAGACCAGCGCCGCGAGGGACTCCCACCGCTCCCGCACCGCACCGCTCTGGCTCGGCGCCTCGTCCTGGTACCCGAGGGAGGACAGCACGTCCTTCACGGTGGCGGGCACAGGCGTGGCAGCGACGTCGTCGGCGGCGCCCGGATCGTTCGTTCCCGGACCGTTCGCGCCGTCCAGGGCGCGGGCCGCGGCGCGCAGCTGAAGGATGGCCTCCCGCACCTCGCGCCGGGCGAAGAACCGCTCGCCGCCGCGCAGCTGGTAGCCGATCGAGGCGGCCGCGAGTGCCTGTTCGAACGCCTGGGACTGCCCGTTGGTGCGGAACAGGACGGCGATCTGGCTGGCGGGGGTCCCGGACTCGATGAGTCTGCCGATCCGGGCGGCGACGCCGGCGGCCTCCGCCTCGTCGTCGGGGTACTCCGTGAACTCGGGGTCCGGGCCCGCACCCGGCTGGGAGACCAAGCGCAGCGGTTCGCTCCAGGTGCCGCCCGCGGAGCCGCCGCGCCGGGCCGTGAGCAGGCGGTTGGCCAGGGAGACGACGGGCTCCGTCGAACGGTAGTTGCGGATCAGCTCGACGACCTGCGCGTCCGGGTAGCGGCTGCGGAACTGCAGCAGGAACCGGGACGTGGCACCCGTGAAGGAGTAGATGGTCTGGCTCGCGTCGCCGACGACGCACAGATCGTCCCGGCCGCCCAGCCACAGGTCGAGCAGCCGCTGCTGTAACGGGGAGACGTCCTGGTACTCGTCGACGACGAAGTGCCGGTACTGCTCCCGGACCGTGGCCGCGACCTTGGCGTCCTCCTGCAGGATGCCGACCGTGATGAGCAGGACGTCCTCGAAGTCGATGACGTTCCGGTCCGACTTGACGTCCTCGTAGGACTGGAACAGGCGCGTCATGGTCGTCGCCGAGAAGCCGCCCGGCTCGCCCCGGCCCGCGGCGGAGCCCAGGTACGTGTCGGGGGTGAGCATGCTGACCTTCGCCCACTCGATCTCGGAGGCGACGTCGCGCAGGCTCGCCCGGTCCGTGGTCAGCTGCAGGCGGCGGGCGGCCTCGGCGATGAGGTTGGCCTTGTGGTCCAGCAGGCCGGGCAGCTGACCGCCGACGGCCTGCGGCCAGAAGAACTGCAGTTGGCGCAGGGCCGCGGCGTGGAAGGTGCGCGCCTGCACGGCGGGGACGCCGAGGGTGCGCAGCCGGGTGCGCATCTCCGCGGCGGCACGGGCGGTGAAGGTCAGGGCGAGGGTGCGCTGGGGCGCGAAGGCCCCGGTGTGGACGCCGTGGGCGATGCGGTGGGTGATGGCGCGGGTCTTGCCGGTGCCGGCACCGGCGAGCACGCAGACGGGCCCCTGCAGGCTCGTGGCCACCTGCCGCTGCTCCTCGTCGAGGCCGGCGAGGATCGTCTCGGCCTCGTCCATCTCCGGCGTCCGGGGCACGGCCGTCACCAGGAGCCCTCGGGTTCGTCCATCGGCTCCCCGTACCAGTGCTCGATCAGCCGGCGGGCGATGGACACCGTGCCCGGCAACCGCACCTCCCCGGCGTCGACAGCGGCCGCCAGCTCCTGCCGGGTGAACCAGCGCAGGTCGAGGATCTCGACACCGTCGGGCACCACCTTCGTGCCGACCGCGTGCGCGGTGTATCCGAGCATGAGGGAGCACGGGAACGGCCACGGCTGCGAGCCGAGGTAGCGAGGGCGGTCGACGGCGATGCCGGCCTCCTCGCCGATCTCCCGGATCACGGCGGCCTCGAGGGACTCCCCGGGCTCGACGAAACCGGCCAGCGTCGAGAACCGGTTGGCCGGCCACTGGGCGGAGCGGCCGAGCAGCAGCCGGTCCTCGTCGTCGATCACCGTGCAGATGATCGCCGGGTCCGTCCGCGGGAAGTGCTGGGAGCCGTCGGCCGTGCACCGCCGCACCCAGCCCGCGTCGGTGGCCTCGGTGGGGGCGCCGCAGCGGGGGCAGTGGGTGTGGACGCGGTGCCAGTGGTGCAGGGCGAGCGACTCGACGAAGAGGCCGGCCTCCACGGCGTCGAGGTCGTCGGCGGCGTCGCGCAGGCCCCGCCACTGGGCACCGGGCACGATCGAACCGGCGTGGTCGTCCTGGTAGACGCCCGCGTCGGCGGGGCCGGCGGTCTCGCTGCCGGGCACCTGGACGAGCACGACGTCGGTGCCCGCGGGGACCGCGCCGTCGGCGGTCGTCGCCCCGAGGTAGATCGGGGGCGTGCCGTCACCGGCGGGGGCGGCCTCGAGGAGCACGAGGTGCCCGTCGCGAACCGGGGCCTGCCCGTCGCGCAGCGGCAGGTAGCGGGTGGTCGGCGAGGACGCGAGGGTGCGGAAGAGGTCCGGGTCGGTGCGGCGCTCCCCGCGCCGGTCGACGCCGACCCGGGCGAGCAGCAGGGTCGCGTTGACGTCGGCGGCCGGGTCCGTCGGGGTGGTGTCCGTGGTGGTGTTCGCGGCCGGGGTGGAAGGGGGCTCGCTCGTCGTCATCCCTCTACCGTACGCAGCGACGCCGACAGAACGCATACCGCAGCGGCCTGATGGGGACGGGATCTCGGTCACGCGGGGCGACTCGCCGCCGCTGCGCGTGGGCGTCACCGGCGCCGCGGCATACGGTGGAGGGGTGAGACGTACCCCTGAGCACCTGGCGGCCATCGCCAGCGCTGCCGTGCCCCTGCTGTCCGCCCGGGCGGTGGCGGCGGAGCCGGACGACGCTGCCGACTTCGACGCCGCGCTCATCCAGGACGGCGCCGGCCGGACCTGGCGGGTGCGTTCCCCTCGGCACCCCGAGGCGAGCCTGCGGCTCGAGAACGAACTCACCGTGCTGCGCTCCTTCACCCCGGCCGTGCGCGCCGATCTGCCGTTCGAGCTGCCCACCGTCGCCGGCACCGTGCGTCAGGGTCCTTTGACGACCTTCGTCTACTCGCACCTGCCCGGTGAGCGCCTGCGGATCGACGACGTGCGGTCCCGTGTCGTCGCGCCCGCGGTCGGCCGCTCGCTCGCGGCGATCCACGGCCTGCCGCACGACCTCGTGGACGACGCCGGCCTGCCCGCCTACACGGCGAACGAGTTCCGCCAGCGCCGCCTGAACGAACTGGACCAGGCCGCCGGCACCGCGCGGATCCCGTCCCGGCTGCTGCGCCGGTGGGAGAACGCGCTCGAGGACGTGAGCCTGTGGCGCTTCGCTCCGACCGTCGCACACGGCGACCTGCACGAGGACCACGTCCTGGTCGACGGTGAGCGGGTGACCGCGATCTCCGGCTGGACCGACCTGCACATCGGCGACCCGGCGGACGACTTCGCGTGGCTCGTGGCGTGCAACGACCAGTCGTTCGTCGACATCGTCCTCGAGGCGTACTCGATGGCGCTGCCCGAGCCGGAGGACGCGCACCTGATGCACCGGGCGGCGCTCTCGGCGGAGTTCGCCCTGGCCAAGTGGCTGGTGCGCGGGGTGACCCTGGACGATGCCGGGATGATCGACGAGGCCCGGCACATGCTCGACGAGCTCGACCACGACGTCGAGCGCACCGGTGGCTGGGAACTGAGCACGCCGCCGCCGGCACCGGCCGAGGACGCCGCTCCCGCCACGGGCGGGGTGCCGATCGTCTCCGGCGACGCTGCGGATGGACCGACCGGATCGGTCGGGTCCGATGACGCGTTTGCTGGCTCCGCCGCCGACGAGGATCGGGAGTCCGATTCGCGGGCCACCGAGCCGGAGGCGACCGGCGGGCGTCCCACCGGGGCGACGCGGATCTCCGAGCCCGACGCCGTCACCACCCGGCATCCGGTCATCGCCCACCCCGGCCCGGAGCCGGATCCGGGCGAGCGGCCGGCCATGCCGGCGGTGCCGCCGTCGATCACGCCCGATGATGCCGCCGCCGGTGAGGACACGGATGCCGACGCGGCCGGCTCCGGCGTCGACCCGCACCCCGCGTCGACCACGCGCTCGACCGGTGCCACCGCTGTCCGGCACCCGGAGGACTTCCGCCGCTGACGAGCACCGAGCGAGCGGCGCTGCTGCCAGCCGGCCCGGTTCCGCCCGGAGTGCGGGCGGCGTCCACCGCTCCCCGCGCCGGACGTCAGCCGGCTGACGCCGTCGGGAACGCCCCCGCCACGATGCGCTCGAGGGCTGCCTCGTCGGCCAGCGCGGGCAGGCGCACCTCCTCGCCGTGCGCCACGTAGAAGAACGCGGCGTCCACGTCGCTGAGCGGGATGTCGTGCAGGCGCGACCAGGCCAGCCGGTACAGGGCCAGCTGCACCGCCTTGTTCTGCAGGTCCCGGCCGGTGGGCACCTGACCGGTCTTCCAGTCGATCAGGTCCCAGTGTCCGGTGACGTCGCGGAAGACCGCGTCGATCCGCCCGCGCACGACGACGGACCCGACCCGCGTCTCCACCGGCGCCTCGACGGCGGCCGGGATCATCGACGCGAAGCGGGACGCCTGGAACGCGGCGATCATGTCGGGCAGCTCGTGACCGGCGTCGACGTGGGCGTCGGCCTGGCCGGGGACGTCGCCCAGATCGAGCATGCCGGGTTCGCCGTACCACTCCTCCACCCAGGCGTGGAATGCCGTGCCCTTGCGGGCCGCCGGGCTCGGGCGGCGCGGGACGGGACGGCGCAGGCGAGCCAGGACGGCGGCCGCGTCGTCGTCCAGGTCGACCAGCGTCGAGGCGGAGATGTGGGTGGGCGGCTGGGCCTGGTCGGCGCTCGGCGGGGTGAGGAACCGGTCGAGCAGGACGGTGGTCTCCCGCTCCCACCGGTCCGCGAGGGCGGCACCGTCACCCAGCCCACCGACCGACGGCTCACCGCGTCGCACCTCGTCCCCGACGGGCCCGGCGTCCGCACCGTGCACCTCGCCGAGCGCGGCGACCGCCGCGAGGATCTCGTCGGCGGCACGCTCCAAGGCCGGCCGGCGACTGGCGCCCGGCCGCAACCGGCGGCCCTCCGCGTCCACCGGGGAGTCGAGGGGGTCGTAGGGCCACTGCGCCGTCAGGGGGCGGCCCGCGTTCGGATTCTCCACGCCGGCGTCCTCGGCCCAGTCACCGCGCTCCACGGCGGGCTCCTCCCCCGTCGTCAACTCCTCGAGCTCCTCGAGGAACGGGGAGACCGCGGCGGGCTTGACGTTGCCGCCGCGCCACACCGCGGACGTGAGGATGAGGTCGCGCCGTGCCCGGGTGATCGCGACGTACGCCAGTCGCCGCTCCTCCAGCTCGGCGTGGGAACCCGCGGCCGCCGTGAACTCCTTCTTCTCGGCGTCCATGAGGCTCTTCAGGTCCGGCTGGTCGAGATCCCACTGCGGGAGGTGGGCGTGATCCCCGCGCAGCGGCCACGGCAGGACCAGGGTGTCAGAGCTCCACCGGGACTTCTTGTCCGACGGGAACACGCCACGGCTCAGCCCGGGCACGAGCACCGCGTCCCACTCCAGGCCCTTCGCCGCGTGGGCGGTCAGCAGTTGCACCGCGTCGCTGCGGACGTCCGGCTGCGCGGTCTCGAGGCCGTTCTCCTCGTCGCGCGCCGCCTCGAGCCAGCCGAGGAAGGCGACGACGTCGATGCGGGGACTGCCGGCGAGGAACGATGCCGCGGCGTCGGCGAAGGCGTCGAGGTTGGCCCGCGCCTGGTGGATGCTGACGCCCGGCCGTGACGCGACCTCGATGTCGAGCAGCATGACCCGCTCGACCTGCCCGATCAGGGTCGTCAGCTCGTCGCCGAGGTAGCCGCGCAGGTCTCGCAGCTCGGTCGCCAGGCGTGCGAGCCGCTCCCGGCCCGCGGGCGAGAGCGACCGGCCGTGCGCCGACTCCCAGCCCGCGTCGGGGAGCCAGTCGATCGCCTCGACGAGGCTGGCCGCATCCACCGTGTCCGACTCGACGGGACCCGCTTCCTCCGCAGTACCGGTGGTGCTCGCGTCGAGCTCCTCGCGCTGCCGCAGCGCCCGCTCGCGCCGGGAGGCCAGCACCCGGGACCAGTCCCGCAGCGCCATCAGGTCCCGCGGGCCGATCCGCCACCGTGCCCCGGCCATGAGCCGCATCAGGGCGTCCGAGCGGCCCGGGTCCGCGAGCACCTGCAGGGTGCTGACCACGTCGACGATCTCCGGGGTGTCGAGCAGGCCGCCGAGGCCGACGACCTCGACGGGGATCCCGTGGTCGGTCAGCGCCCGCCGGATCGGTTCGATCTGCGCGCGGGTGCGGCACAGGACCGCGACCGAGGGCGGCTCGACGCCGACAGCACCGGAGGCCGCCGGCGCGCCGGCCGACGGACCAGCAGTGCCTGCGCGGGCGGCCGGCAGCAGGTCCGGGCGTAGCGCACTGACGTGCCGGACGATCGACGCGGACTCCTCGTCCGTCGTGGCGTGCCGTTCGATGACGACCCGGCCCGGACCCGCGCCGGGCCGCGGCTGCAGGGGCGGCACCGCGTCCACGCCGTCGACCTCGCCGGCGAGCGGGTCCGAGACCCGGTTGGCCGCCGCGAGGATGTGTTCGTCGTTGCGCCAGGCGGTGGTCAGGTACAGGGTGCGGGCCCGGGTCCGTTCACCGTCCGCGTCCACGCGGGGGAACTGGTCGCCGAACTGCTGGAGCTGGCCGGCCGACGCCCCGCGGAAACCGTAGATCGACTGCTTGGGGTCGCCGACCGCGGTCACCGGGTGACCGTCCCCGAACAGCCGGCGGAACAGCACCGCCTGAGCGTGGGAGGTGTCCTGGAACTCGTCGAGCACGACGACCGGGTATCGCGCGCGTTCCGCGGCGGCGACGGCGGGAACGCGCTCGGCGATCCGCGCGGCGATGTGCACCAGGTCGCCGTAGTCGAGGACCCCGCGCATCCGCTTGGCCTCGTCGTACCGGGTCACGAGGCCGGCGACGGTGCCCAGGGTGCGCAGGCGGTCCAGCGCCTTCGCGGCCTCCTTGGTGACGGCGGTCGTCTTCCCGGCGACGTACGGGAGCGCCGCGAGCCTGGTGACCGTCTCGTCGAGCCACGCCTCGACCGCGGCGGGTTCCCGCAGGTGCTCGGCGCACTCCGAGGCCATCTGCAGCACCCCGGCGACCAGGGTGCTCTTGGCGCTGACGAAGTGCTCGTGCTCGCCCTCGTACGCCTCGACGACCTGGCTGGCGAGCTGCCAGGCCTGGGCCTGCCCGATGACGACGGCGTCGCGCTCGACACCGAGGCGCAGGCCGTGGTCCTGCACGATCGACGCCGCGTACGAGTGGTAGGTGCTGATCTGCGGGTCGAGCACGGCCGCGCCGTCCGCCTCGGCGCTGGCGGGCAGCAGGCCCGCCGCCCGCAACCGACGCAGCGCGGAGCCCACCCGGGTGGCGAGCTCGCCGGCTGCCTTCCGGGTGAAGGTGACGCCGAGGATCTGGTCCGGGGAGACCAGCCCGTTGGCGACCAGCCAGGTGATCCGCTGGGACATCGTGGCCGTCTTGCCCGAGCCGGCGCCCGCGACGACGAGCAGCGGTTCCAGGGGCGCGGCGATGACCTCGGCCTGCTCCGGGGTGGGCGGCGGACTGCCGAGCGCCTCGGCGAGGCGGGCCGGCGTGATCATGGTGCTGCGGGCGTCGGTCTCCGTGTCCCCGCCGGGCAGCTCGGTGCCGGCACTCATTCGGTGACCTGCCGTCCCGCGGCGCAGAGCGGGCAGACGCCGGGAAGGGTGCAGCGGGCGCGGCCGGTGGGCTCGTGCCGGGACTCGAAGCTCGCGCCGGTCATGATGCTGGCCGCGGACCGGACGAGGTCGAGGGCCCACGGGTCGCCGTCCGCGAGCGGTGGCTGGTCCTGCACCATGTTCTTCTCCTCCGTTCCGAGGTTGACCAGGGCCGCACCGCCGGGCCGGGCGCCGTCGGCGAAGCCCCCGGCGGCGACGGCGACCTGGTAGGCGCCCAGCTGCGGGTGGGTCGCCAGGTCGTCCTTCTTCGGCTTGTGCCGGCCGGTCTTCAGGTCCGCGATGACGATGCGACCGTCGGCGTCGACCTCGAGCCGGTCCACCTGCCCGCGCAACACCGTGTGGACCGGGCCCTGCCCCGCGGCGCCGTCGACCGGCTGCAGTTCGACCGTGAAGTCCTGTTCGACGTGCAGCAGGGTGCGCCCGTCGGTGCGGCTGACGGTGACGTACTCGGCGAAGCGGTCGACCATCGTCTGCGCGCGCTCGAACTGCTTGGCGGTCTCCCACGTGTCCGGCAGGGACAGCTGGGCCCAGAGCCGGCTCAGTTCGGCACCGAGAGCGGCTCGGGTGCCGTCGGGCAGGCGCTCGGCGATGCGGTGGACGAGCGTGCCCAGGCTTCGGGCCAGGTCGGTGGTCTCCTGGCCGCCCGCGGTCTGGACGAACCAGTTCAGCGGGGAGTCCTGCACGGTGGTGATCCGGGACGGGGACACGGTCACCGTCTCCCCCGCCGCGACGATGGGCGCCTCGGTGCTCAGCGGCAGCAGCCCCCACCAGTCCTCCGGGTGGGCTCCGGGCACGGACGGCTCGACCTCACCGGCGTCGGAACGGTCGGCAGCGGTCTGGCCCACGGCGGCCTCACCACCGGTGGAACGGCCGACGGCGGCCAGCCGGGCCAGTTGCGCGACGGCGGCGGAGCGCTCGGCCGCGTCGTCGGACTGCGCGTACTGCCGCAGCTCGGCGACGAGCGCCCGCAGCGTGACGGGACGGCCGACCGTCGTGTGCGGGCGGGGCTGGGTCGGATCCGGCCACGGGTCGACCAGGTCGAGGAACGCCGAGGGCTGCTCGTCCTCCGCGTCGACACCCACGCAGATGAGCAACTGCCGGGCACGGGAGACGGCCACGGAGAAGCTGCGCAGCTCGTCGTGCCGCACCTGCCGGAGCCGGGCCTGCACGTCCCGGATGCCGGCGACGTCGGCGCCCGAGTCGAGGATGTCGACCAGTTCGGTGGAGCCGAGCAGCTCGCCGCGCAACCGGGGGTTCGGCCAGACGCCGTCCTGCAGGCCGGCGACGATGACGACGTCCCACTCCCGGCCGGCGGCGGAGGCGGGCGTGAGCAGTTCGACGGCGTCGCCCAGGGCCGCACGGTCGGCCAGCGTGTCCATGGGCACCTCCTGGCCCGCGACGTAGTCGAGGAACTGGGCCGGCGACGCCCCGGGCAGCTGGTCGACATACCGTTCGGCGGTCTGGAACAGGGCCATCATGGCGTCGAGGTCCCGGTCGGCGCGCTCCCCCGCCGGTCCCCCGGCCAGGGCCTCCCGCACCCAGCGGCGTTCGGCGCCGGACGCCTCCCACAGCGCCCACAGCACGGTCTCCGGGCTCGCGCCGTCCTCCTCGGCGGCCGCGCTCCCGGCCGCGAGCATGCCGGCCACGAGCCGCGCCGGCTGGGCGTCCCGGGTGAGGCCGGTGAGCGCTCCGGGCGTCTCGAGCGCCTCGACGAGCAGCTCGTCGCTCGCGCGGCCGCCGCCGGCCTCCAGCTCGAGCGCCCGCAGCTGCTGCCGGAGGCGACGCAGGCCGAGCGCGGACGCCCCGCCGAACCGGGAGGTGAGCAGGGCGACCGCCAGATCCGCGGTGAGCGTGCGACGGCCGAGGCTCACGGCATAGAGGTCGAGCAGGGCGGCGACGGCCACCTCGTCCCGGACGGGCCGCTCGGCGGAGGGCAGCCGGACGGGGACGCCCTGCTGCGCGACGGCGCGGGCGAGGGACGCGAGCATCGCCCCGGTGCGCACGATCACGGCCATCGACGACCACGGCCGCCGGTCCCGCAGGTGCGCCTCGAGAAGCCGTTGGGCGACGAAGCGGGCCTCGTGCAGGGCGGAGGCGACGACGTGCGCCTCCACCCGGTCGGTCACGCGCTCACCCTCGTCCGTGTCCAGGTCCACGCCCCGGTCGCCGCCGTGATCACCGGGGTGCGGCGGGATGTCGAGGACCCGGCCGTGGGTCGCGCCGCCGGTCACGGGCACCCGGTCGGCGACCCGGCGCCAGGCCGCGGCGGTCTCGTGGCCCATCCGCCACGACGTCGTCAGGGTGTGGGTGTGCAGGCCGGGCAGGTGCTCGTCGAGGCCGGCGAGCAGGTCGGGCCGCGCGCCCCGGAAGCCCTGGACGACGGACTCCGCGGACGCGGTGATGACGATGTCGGCGTCCTGCCCGATCACGTAGAGCAGCTCGTGGATGGCCGGGGTGGCCTCCTGCAGGTCGTCGACCAGGATGAGCGAGAGCCGGGCCCGTTCGGCGGCGAGGAAGGCGGGGTTGTCCTGCAGCACGCGCCGCGCCTCGGTGATGATGCCGGCCGGGTCGAACGCCTCGGGCATCCGCAGGTCCAGCACGTCCCGGTACTCCCGGTACAGGCGGGCGGCGGCCACCCAGTCGGGCCGGCCGCGGTCCGTGCCGAGCCGGGCGAGGTCCTCGGCGGTGAGCCCGTACTCGGTGAGCCGGTCGAACAGCTGCCGGACCTCCTGGCGGAAGCCCCGGGTGCGCAGGGCGTCGTCCAGGTCGGGGGGCCACACGAGCGGGGCCCCGAGACCGGCGCGGTGGCCCGACAACAGGTCGGCGATGATCTGGTCCTGCTCCGCGCCGGAGAGCAGCCGCGGCGGCGCCGGCAGGGTCAGGAACTTCTCCACGCGGGCCCGGCGCAGCAGGTCGAACGCGTACGCCTGCCAGGAGCGCGCCGGGGAGGAGGCGACGGTGCGGTCCAGGCGTGCGGAGAGCAGGTCGCGCAGCCGGGTGGCGGAGCGACGCGAGGGCGCCAGGAGCAGCAGGCCGGCTGCGTCGGTACCGGCGTCGACGGCGTGCACCGCGCGTTCGATCAGCACCGTGCTCTTGCCCGTTCCCGGGGCGCCCAGCACCAGCTGTGCCCCGTGGCCGGCGGCCGCCTCGACGACGGCGCGCTGGGCGGGATCGAGCGTCGGCGCACCCGACCCGATTCCTGCATCCCGCCCGGCGGGTTCGCGCGCATCCCGGCTCACCACGCCCCGGTCCACCACGTCGTTGCTCATGCGTCGATTCCATCATCGGGCACCGACAGAACTGCTTCACCGTGCTCCGGCGTGCTCGCCTCCCACCAGCCGTCGGCCGCGAGCGCCCGGTCCAGCCGGGCCAGTTCGTCGCGCGAGGGCTGCCAGCGGGCCTCGCGCATCCGCACCCGCGGCGCGGTCGCCCCGTCCCGGGCCGGCGCGAGCGGCGTCCCTTCCCGCGCGTACTCGATCGCGGCGCGGGCGGCGAGCGGACCGAACACGGTGCCGTCGGCGCGCAGGACACGCCACCAGGGCACGTCGTCGCCGTGCCGGCTCATGACGCGACCGACGGTGCGCGGTCCCATGCCCTCGAGCAGGTCGGCGATGTCCCCGTAGCTGAGCACGCGGCCCTCGGGTATGGCTGCGGCGACGCGCAGCACCGCCGTCTCGAACCCATTACGCACCCCACCAGCCTAGGTGTAGGAGGTCATGACGTTGGCGACGCGGGTTGGGACGCGGGAGGCGGGTGGCTGGTCGGCGCAGGCGGT
>NZ_JBAJMW010000009.1:0-136786 GCF_036881825.1 Tersicoccus mangrovi
GCACGCCGCCAGCGTTCGTCCTGAGCCAGGATCAAACTCTCCGTCAAAAAAACGAAAAAACAATCCCGGCAATGACACCCAGCCACCACGGGGGTGGCAGCCAGACATCACAACCAGTAAATAACTGGCATCAACAAACAAAACAACACACTATTGAGTTCTCAAACAACAGGCACGTATCGATTCCGTCGATTCTTTTCGAATCGCTTTCCTCGTCGTTTCCAACTCTTCAAACCTAGTTCATCGCTTCTTCATCTGTCAAATCCGCGTTTTTCGCGGATCCGAGCCTGAAGAACGACTCCTTCGAATGATTGCCGGTGAATCTGCGAATTCGTTTCTCTCGAACCGTTCTCCGCTGCATTTTCCCAGCCATCCAAAGTTATTCATTCGCTTTCCATCTGTCAAATCCGCTGTTTTCGCGGATCCGAGTCGATGATCAACTCCTGAATCCCATGCCGATGTCCGGTCCGTTCGAGCCATCCCCGTGCGGGCGCAGCCCGATCAACCGTTGATCGTGTGTGGGTGGTGCCTGCTCCAGCCGTTCCGAGCGGGATTCTGGACCCCGTCTGGACCGCGCTGCCCGGCAGGCGACTCGAAGAACACTACGCGGATCGGTCAGGCCGCGCAAATCGGCCGTGACGCCCGGGCGTGTCGTTGTGTCGTCGGGCGATCGGCCCCGGGATCACGCGGATCACGCCGTTGTGGCCGCCTCGTTCACGCCCGGCCGGTCAGCCGGCGGACGGTGCCGCCGGCTGGTCCTCGCGCGTGACCTCGGCCACGGCCTGGTGCCGCTTGCCGCGACGGACCAGCAAGTAGCGGCCGTGCAGCAACTCGGCCGGGTCGACGACGTGGTCGACGTCGGTGATCTTCACGTTGTTGACGTAGGCCCCACCGTCGCCGACGGTGCGCCGGGCCTCCGAGTTGGAGGCCACCAGCTTCGTCGCGACCAGCAGGTCGACGATGCCGAGCCGACCGTTCTCGACGCCGGCGCGCGGGAGCTCCGCCGTCGCCGCCTGCCACGTGGGTTCATCGATCGCGGCCAGATCCCCCTGGCCGAACACGGCGGCGGACGCGGCGATGGCTGCTTCCGTCGCGGCGATCCCGTGCACGAGGGAGGTGACCTCCCAGGCGAGAACCTTCTGGGCTTCCCGCCGGTGCGGTCGCTCGGTCACCTCGACGGCCAGTTCCTCGATGCGGGCGCGGTCCAGGAAGGTGAACACCTTGAGCATCGTGACCACGTCGGCGTCGAGCCGGTTGAGCCAGAACTGATAGAAGGTGTACGGACTACACATAGCGGCGTCGAGCCAGATGGCGTTGCCCTCGCTCTTGCCGAACTTGGTGCCGTCGGCATTGGTGATGAGCGGCGTCCCGATGGCATGCACGGCGTGCCCCTCGACCTTGCGGACGAGCTCCGTGCCGCTGGTCAGGTTCCCCCACTGGTCCGAGCCGCCGGTCTGCAGCGAGCAGCCGTACTGCCGGTGCAGCTCGAGGTAGTCCATGCCCTGCAGGATCTGGTAGCTGAACTCGGCGTAGCTGATGCCCTCGTCGGAGTTCAGCCGCGACGCGACGATCTCCTTCTTGATCATCGTGCCCACCCGGTAGTGCTTGCCGACGTCCCGCAGGAAGTCGATGACGCTCATGGGCCCGGTCCAGTCCAGGTTGTTGACCATCCGCGCCGGATTCTCGCCCTCGAAGTCGAGGAACCGCCGCACCTGGGACTGCAGGTAGCCGACCCATTCGGCCACCGTCTCCTTGGTGTTCATCGTCCGCTCCGCCGACGGGCGCGGGTCCCCGACCAGTCCGGTCGAGCCGCCGACCAGGGCGAGCGGGTGGTGCCCGGCCAGCTGGAGCCGGCGCATCGTCAGCAGTTGGACGAGGTTGCCCAGGTGCAGTGACGGAGCCGTCGGGTCGAAGCCGCAGTAGTAGGTCAGGGGCTCACCGTCGAGCGCGCGCTGCAGCTCGGCCTCATCGGTGCTGACCTGGACGAGGCCGCGCCAGCGCAGTTCCTCCCAGATGCCGTCGAAGCTCGCGTCGTTGCGCTGCGGGGTCGGCGACGGTCCGGTCGACGACGGGGACGGATCGGCGGATGAGCCGGGAGATGAGGCGGCGGTCACGGACACGCCGTCCACGCTATCAGCCGGCATCCCGCTCATCGATGTTCGCCCGTTCGGCGTCGCGCACCGCCTCCTCGAGCCCGGCCGGCCACCCGGAGCTGCTGATCAGCCGCAGCCGCTGGGTGGGGCGGGTCATCGCCACGTACAGGTCACCGGGACGCCCGCCGGCGTCCGCCATGATCTGCTTCGGCTCGACGACGACGACGCCGTCGAACTCGAGCCCCTTGGCGTCCACGGGATCGAGCACGACGATGCTCTGGTCGACGGACCCCGCACCCCCGCCGATCCGGCTCCCCCACCGCTCCTGCAGCGCGGAGCGCAGGCGCGGGACGAGGCCGGACGGTGCGATCACCGCGACGAGCCCGCCGTCCACGAGGTCGACGTCCTCCGCGACGGCCGCGACGACGGCACCCGGCAGTTCCCCGGCCCGCCGGGCCGGCTGCAGCAGCGGGGGCCAGTCCCCCACGCGCACGGCCTCCGGCTCGGAGACCGGCGCGCCGGTGGCCCGGGCGACAGCCACGGCCGCCTCGGCGATCTGCGCAGGCGTGCGGTAGTTGACGGTCAGCTCCTGAAGGGTGAACCGGTCGCCCACGAACGGGGCGAGCGCCTCCGCCCACGAGGTGGCACCGGCCGCCGACGACGTCTGGGCGATGTCCCCGACGATCGTGAAGGACTTCAGCGGGCAGCGGCGCATCAGCAGCCGCCACTGCATCGGCGACAGTTCCTGCGCCTCGTCGACGATGACGTGGCCGAACGCCCACGTGCGGTCCGCGAGCGCACGCTCGGACGTGGTGACCGCGGCTTCCGCGGCCGCGTTGTGCGCGACGACGTCCTCGGCCGAGAGCATGCCGTCCACCCCGGCGTCGGCGAGGGTCTGGTTCATGTTCTCGAGCGCCTTCTCGGCGTTGGCCAGGTCCCGCGTGCGGGCGGCATCCCGGGCGGCGGCGTCGCGCCCCGCGGAGGCATCCAGGTCGCCCACCAGTTCGGCGGCCTCGTCGAGCAGCGGCACGTCCGCCTCGGTGAAGGGGGCGCCGGGCTCGCGCAGCAGGGCGCGCCAGTCCTCGTCCGGCAGCAGTCCGGCGGCCGCGGCCGCCAGCTGCTCGGGGCGGCTGAGCAGCTCGTCGACCAGCTTCTTCGCCGTCAGCGGCATCCAGGACAGGTTCAGGGCGACACGGACGTCCCGGGAGGTGCGCACGTCCTCGGCCAGCCAGGACCGCTCCCCCGTGTACTCCTTCCCCGAGGACGCCTCGACCTTCTGCGTCAGCTGGTCCGTCAGCTCGCGCAGCATGATCTTGACGAACGTCAGCCGGGCCTCGTTGTGGGGCTTGCCGGTCGCCTGGGCCCGGTCACGGGCGCGGGCGACCTGACGCGGCGTGAGGGTGAGGGTGAAGCCGTTGACGTCGAGCCGGCGCGGCTCGGCGGGCACCCGCTGGCGGTTGCGCACCGCGGCCGCGACGACGTCGGCCATCACCAGGCTGCCCTTGATCCGCGCGACCGTCTGGTCCGTCTCCGGCCCGGCGTGCAGGTCGGGGATCAGGGAGGCGGGGCTGGTCATGATGACGCCGGTCTCGCCGAGGGAGGGCAGCACCCGTTCGATGTAGGTGAGGAACGAGTCGGACGGCCCGACGAGCAGCACGCCGGACTTGGCCAGCCGATCGCGGTGGCTGTACAGGAGGTAGGCGGCGCGGTGCAGGGCGACGGCCGTCTTGCCCGTGCCGGGACCACCCTGGACGACGAGCACGCCGGGCAGCGGCGAGCGGATGACGGCGTCCTGCTCGGCCTGGATGGTGCTGACGATGTCGCCCATCCGGCCGGTGCGGCGCTCGTTCAGGGCCGCGAGGAGGGCGCCCTCCCCGGGAACGACTCCGGCGTCTCCGAGCATGCCGGGGTCGAGCACGTCGTCCTCGAGCGCGCGCACGGTGCGGCCGCGCAGCATCAGGTGGCGGCGGCGACGCACGTGCTGCCGGTCGAAGGCCGTGGCCTGGTAGAAGGTGCCGGCCTCGGGGGCGCGCCAGTCGACCATGAGCCGCTGCAGGTCGTCCGTCGACATGCCGATGCGGCCGATGTAGCGGGCCTCGCCCGAGTCCATGTCCAGCCGACCGAACACGAGGCGGTCCTCGACGGCGTAGAGCTGCGCGAGGCGGTCCTCGTAGAGCGTGGCGAACGCGTCGCGCTCGGAGACGTTCTGCGCCGAGCCGACGGCGCCGGTGCGCCGCACCTGGGCGAGCTGTTCGGTCTTCTCCACCCGCATCTCGTCGAGCCGGGCGTAGAGCTGCCCGACGTACTCACGCTCGTGTCCGAGCTCGCGCTCGAGGGTGTCGTGCCGGTCTTGCACGCGATCAGTCACGCGTCGATCCTCCCGAATTCGGACCGTACTTCGGCGCCGCTGCGCCGACCCGGCGCGAACGGAGCACCAGTGACGGTCGCCCCCAACGGACTGTCCATTCTACAACCGGTCGATCGGGGGACGACGGACGGCCCCGGCGCGCCGCTGCGGGGTGCGGCGGAGCGGTGTCGGGGAGTCGTCCCCGCGCCGTGGCCGGGTCGGGAGGACCGGGCCGGGCGTCAGGCGCGGATGAGCGAGCGGACCCGGTGTCCGCCGAGCCGGCGACGGCCGCGCATCTCGGGCAGTTCGAGTACGACGCCGAAGCCGGCGACGCTGATGCCGGCCCGGCTGAACAGCTCCGCCGCCGAGGCGAGGGTGCCGCCGGTGGCGAGCACGTCGTCGAGCACGAGGACGCGCGAACCGGCGGGCAGGTCGTCGGTGTGCAGCTCGAGGGTCGAGCTGCCGTACTCGCTCTGGCTCTCGGTCGCGTAGGTCTCGCGCGGCAGCTTGCCGGCCTTGCGGACGGTGACGACGCCGGTGCCCGTGGCGTACGCGGCGGCCGCGGCCAGCAGGAACCCGCGCGCCTCGACGCCGGCGACGGCGTCGAAGGTCCCGGCGAACGGCTCGACCAGGGCGTCGACGACCGCGCGCAGGGCCGGTCCGTCGGCGAAGACCGGGGTCAGATCCTTGAAGTGGACGCCGGGCTCGGGGAAGTCCTCGATCGTGACGAGCAGCCGATTGATCAGCTCGTCGACCGATTCCCTGGCAGGCGTGCTGGCGGGCGTACTCGGGGGTGTGTTCACTCCCTCAACGATACGGGCGCCGCAGGCCCGGGCCGTACTCGGGCTCCGGCGGGACCGGTCACGACGCGGCCCGGCGGCGCTTCACCGCGGGCCGGTAGGGGGACACCGTGGGATCGCCGGTCAGCCAGTAACGCCAGGGATAGTCGGTGCTGCCGCCGGGGCCGCTGACGCCGACGCGCGGGCCCGTGCTGACGGCGTCGTCGTCGGCGGGGACCTTCGGCAGCTGCAGCCGGACGGAACGAACCGGGTCGGGCGCCTCGTCGGACGTCTCGCGGGGGTCCACGACGCCGGCGGCGAGCGGGACGCCGTTGTCCCGCAGGTGCAGGCCGAGGGCCCGCGCCAGTCGTGCCGGCCCGCGGGCGAGGTCCCGGTCCAGCGCCGGACGGTCGCCGCCGCCGGTGCGGGCGTCGCGACGCTGCCGGGCGAGGTCGAGGCCCTCGACCACCTCTCCCCCACGCAGCAGGACCCCCGTCGCGACCCCGTCGACGCTGCACACGACGTTGGCGCAGTGGTGCATGCCGTAGGTGAAGTACACGTACAGATGACCGGCGGGGCCGAAGAGGACGGCGTTGCGGGCGGTGCGGCCGCGGAAGGAGTGGGCACCGGGGTCCGGTGCGGCGGAGTCGCGCTGGCCCAGGTACGCCTCCGTCTCCGTGATGCGGACGGTGACGGTGCCCGCGTCGGTGGTACTGGTCAGGGTGCCGCCGAGCAGCGCGGGCGCGACGGCGAGCGCGTCGTGCGCCGTCAGGAAGCTCAGCAGGTCCTCGGGCATGCCGGCCACGTTACCGGGACGGCTCGGACGGACCGGGCGTCACGTCCGGAGGCTGGCAGGATGTTCCGGTGACCGCCGACCTCGTGCCCGAGCCCTCGGACCCCGTGCCCACGAAGCCGATGCAGATCGAGACCGAGCTGCCCGTCGCCGGGCCCTTCGACCCGGCCGTGTTCGCGTTCCTCGCCCAGCGGCGGATCGCCGGCGTCGAGGTCGCCGACGAGCGCAGCTACCAGCGGTCGATGGACTGCTCCCACGGGCACGCGCTCATGCGGGTGTGGTGGGACGGTGCCCGGGTGCAGATGTCGGCGACGCTGGAGGACGTCCGCGACGCCGACACCGTGATCACCGCGGCCCGGCACCTGCTCAGCCTCGACGCCGACCCCCGGCTGCCAGACGCGGCGCTCGCCGACGACCCGGTGCTCGGCCCGTCCGTCCGCCGGCGTCCGGGGCTGCGGGTCGGCGGCAGCGTCGAACCGCACGAGATGCTGCTGCGCGCGATGATCGGCCAGCAGATCTCCGAGGCCGCCGCGCGGACCGCCCTGCACCGGCTGGCCGAGCACGCGCCGGCCACCCGGCTGCCCGCCGAGGGCATCGACCGGTTCTTCCCCGACGCGGCCGTGGTCGCCGAGCACGGCCGGACGGTGCTGCGCGGACCAGGACGGCGGATCGACTCCGTGGTCACCAGCGCCGAACGGATCGCCGGCGGCGACCTGGACCTGCGGCAGGCGGCCACGACCGCGGACCTGGCCGCGATGCTGCTGCCGCTGCCCGGCATCGGGCCCTGGACGGTCGGCTACGTGGCGCTGCGCTGGCTCGGCGACCCGGACGTGTTCCTGCCCGGCGACCTCGCCGTCCGGGCCGGGCTGACCCGGCTGGCCGGCGCCCCGGCTCGGCTGAGCCCCGCCGCCGTCACCGCGATGGCGCGGGCGTGGGCGCCGTGGCGCTCGTGGGCGGTGCTGCACGCATGGCAGGCGCACCTCGCACCGTCCGCCTCCTGACGCCGTCCCCGGAAACACCGCGCCCCGAAACACCGCCAGCTCGTCGACAGAGGCTGGGCCGACGTCGGTGCCGACGGCAGGATGAGGCAGTCAGCCGGCGAAGCCGCGGACCGCGTCGAGCTGGGCCGTCAGGGCCTCCAGCTGCGCCGCGACCGCCACGGGGGCGGTGCCACCCTGGCTGGACCGGCTGGTCAGCGATCCCTCGGTCGAGAGGACGCCGCGCACGTCGGGGGTGAAGCGGTCCGAGATGCCGGCGTAGTCCTCGTCGGAGAGGTCCCACAGCTCGACGCCGCGGGACTCGGCCAGCTTGACGGCCTCACCGGAGAGCTCGTGCGCCTCCCGGAAGGGAACACCCGCGCGCACCAACCACTCGGCGACGTCGGTGGCCAGCGCGAACCCCTGCGGGGCGAGGTCGGCCATCCGGTCGGTGTGGAACGTCAGGGTGGCGATCATCCCGGACACGGCCGGCAACAGGAGCTCGAGGGTGTCGACGGCGTCGAACACCGGCTCCTTGTCCTCCTGCAGGTCCCGGTTGTACGCCAACGGCAGCCCCTTGAGCGTCGCGAGCAGCCCGGTCAGGTCCCCGATCAGGCGGCCGGCCTTGCCGCGCGCGAGCTCGGCCACGTCCGGATTCTTCTTCTGCGGCATGATCGACGAGCCGGTCGAGTAGGCGTCGTCGAGCGTGACGAAGCCGAACTCCTTGGTCGCCCAGAGGATGACCTCCTCGCTGATCCGCGACAGGTCGACGCCGATCATGGCGGTGACCCACGCGAACTCGGCGTACACGTCGCGGGACGCGGTGCCGTCGATCGAGTTGTGCACCGCGGAAGCGAAGCCCAGCTCGGCGGCGACGGCGTTCGGGTCCAGCCCCAGCGACGAGCCGGCGAGCGCGCCGGAACCGTAGGGGCTGACGGCGGCCCGCGCGTCCCAGTCGATCAGCCGTTGCACGTCGCGCAGCAGCGCCCAGGCGTGGGCGAGCAGGTGGTGCGCGAGCAGCACCGGCTGCGCGTGCTGCAGGTGCGTCCGGCCGGGCATCGCCGCGTCGGGATGCGCCTGCGCCTGGCCGACGAGCGCGTCGATCGTGGCGAGCACCCCGGTCGCGATGGAGGCGGCCGCCTCCCGCAGGTACATCCGGCCGAGGGTGGCGATCTGGTCGTTGCGGGACCGGCCGGCGCGCAGCTTGCCACCGAGCTCCGGCCCGACCCGCTCGATCAGGCCCCGCTCGAGCGACCCGTGCACGTCCTCGTCGGACTCCGCGGCGACATAGGCCCCGGAGGCGACGTCGGCGTCCAGCTGGTCCAGGCCCGCCAGCATCCGCGCCAGTTCGTCCTCGTCCAGCAGGCCCGCCGTGTGCAGCACGCGGGCGTGGGCCCGGGAGCCGGCGATGTCGTGGTGGGCGAGCCGCCAGTCGAAGTCGGTGGACTTGCTCAGCGCCGCGAGGGCGTCCGCGGGGCCGCCGGAGAACCGGCCGCCCCACAGCGCGCCCGTGTTGGTGCCGTGTCGCGCGCTTCCCGGAGTCCCGGGTCCAGCCGGCCCGGGCGTCACCGGATCAGGCATCGCCGGTCGTGTCCGTCGCGATGCCGGCGGCATCCGCCTTGTTCAGCGTCGGCACCGCGGACAGGTCCGGGCTGCCGCCGACGCGCTGCTCGCGCTCCGAGGCGACCTTCGCGGACAGGCCGTAGATGTCGATGAAGCCGCGGGCGCTGGACTGGTCGAACGCGTCGCCGGTGTCGTAGGTGGCCAGCGAGAAGTCGTACAGCGAGGTGTCCGACCGGCGGCCCAGCACCGTCGCCCGGCCGCCGTGCAGCTCGAGCCGGATGTCGCCGTTGACGTACGTCTGGGTGTCGTCGATGAAGGCGTCGAGCGAGTGCTTGAGCGGGGAGAACCACTGGCCGTCGTAGACCAGCTCGGTCCACCGCTGGCCCACGGTCTTCTTGAACCGGGCCTGCTCCCGCTCGATGGTGACGTTCTCCAGCTCGCGGTGCGCGGCGATCAGCGCCATCGCCCCGGGCGCCTCGTAGATCTCGCGGCTCTTGATGCCGACCAGCCGGTCCTCGACGATGTCGATGCGGCCCACACCCTGGGCGCCGGCCCGCCGGTTGAGCTCCTCGATGGCCTGCAGCGGGGTGACGGCCACACCGTCGAGCGCCACGGGCACGCCGGCCCGGAAGGAGATCTCCACGACGTCGGCGACCGGCGGGAAGGCCGGATCGTCGGTGTAGCTGTAGACGTCCTTGGTGGGCTGGTTCCAGATGTCCTCGAGGAAGCCGGTCTCCACGGCGCGGCCCCAGACGTTCTGGTCGATCGAGAACGGGTTCTTCTTCGTCGTCTCGATCGGCAGGTTGTTCCGCTCGGCGAAGTCGATGGCCTTGTCGCGGGTCAGCGCGAGGTCACGGACGGGCGCGATGCAGGTCAGGTCCGGGCCGAGGGTCTGGATGCCGACCTCGAAGCGCACCTGGTCGTTGCCCTTGCCGGTGCAGCCGTGCGCCACCGTCGAGGCGCCGAACTGGCGGGCAGCGGCGACGAGGTGCTTGACGATGACGGGCCGGGACAGCGCCGAGACCAGCGGGTAGGCGTCCATGTAGAGGGAGTTCGCCTTCAGCGCCGGCATGCAGTAGTCCTGCGCGAACTCGTCGCGCGCGTCGGCGACGTAGGCCTCGACCGCACCGCAGTCCAGCGCACGCTGGCGGACGGTCTCCAGGGACTCCCCGCCCTGTCCGACGTCGACCGCCACGGCGATCACCTCGCTGCCCGTCGCCTCGGCGATCCAGCCGATGGCCACCGAGGTGTCGAGGCCGCCCGAATAGGCCAGCACGATCCGCTCGCTCACTGAACTCTCCTCCTGATGCTGATGCACGTTCCTGCAAAACTATACAGTGCTATGAGGATTTATGCATTCCAGGCTTCGGGCCGCTGTCGGTGCCCTCTCCTAGGATGAGGCGATGGGCTCCGGACCGCACGTACGGCTGATCTACCCTCACCAGTTGTTCACCGCGCACCTGGACGCCGAGCACGGCACGATCATGCTCCTCGTCGAGGACGACCTCTACTTCCGGCAGCTGCCGTTCCACGCGCAGAAGCTCGTGCTGCACCGCGCCAGCATGGACCGATTCGCCGATCGGCTGCGGGACGCGGGGTTCGACGTCGAGACGCTGCGCACCGACGCGGACTCCCCCACGGAAGCTCGCCTGGCCGAACGGATCCGCGCGCTCGGGCCGTCCCGGGTGAGCGTGTACGACGTCGTCGACGACTTCCTCTCCCGCTCCTGTGTGACCTCCCTGGCCGATGCCGGGTACACGCTCGGGCCCGACGACGTGCTGGAGACCCCGAACTTCCTCACCACGCGGAAGCAGATCGACGACTGGTTCGCCGGCGGCCACCGGGCCCGCATGTCGGCGTTCTACACGTGGCAGCGGCGCCGGCTCGACGTCCTCGTGCAGGGCGAGGACCCCGTCGGCGGGAAGTGGTCCTTCGACCCGGAGAACCGGAAGAAGCTCCCCCGCGGGCACGTCGTCCCGCGCGTCACCTGGCCGGAACGGCACCCGGCGGTCACCGCCGCGATCGCGTGGGTCGCCGAGGAGTTCCCCGACGCGCCCGGTGACGCCGAGGCCTTCGCCTGGCCGACCAGCCACGACGAGGCCGATGCGATGCTGACCGAGTTCCTCGACGAGCGGCTGGCGCTGTTCGGCCCGTACGAGGACGCCATCGCACGCGCCCACCCTTATCTCTACCACGCGGCCATGAGCCCGGGGCTGAACACCGGCCTGCTCGACCCGGCGGACGTGCTCGACCGGGTGCTCGAGGCGGGTGCCGACGACGCCGTGCCGCTCGCCTCCCTCGAGGGCTTCGTCCGGCAGCTGATCGGGTGGCGCGAGTACATGCGCGCGACGTACCGGCGCTGGGGCCGGCGGATGCGCACCTCCAACGTCCTCGGGCACACCCGTTCGCTCGATCACGGCTGGTGGACGGGCGAGACCGGGCTGGACCCGGTGGACCACGTCATCGGCGGCGTGCTCGAGCGTGCCTGGTCGCACCACATCGAGCGGCTCATGGTGGTCGGCAACGCCATGTGCCTGCTGCGCACGGACCCCCTCGACGTGTACGAGTGGTTCATGGCCCTGTACATCGACGCGTACGACTGGGTGATGGTCCCCAACGTGCACGCCATGAGCCAGTACGCCGCGGGCGGGGCCATCACCACGAAGCCCTACGTCTCCGGCAGCCACTACCTGACGACGATGTCCGACTTCGGGCCCGGTGACTGGCGGAAGGACTGGGACGGGTTGTACTGGACGTTCGTCGCCGACCACCGGGACACGTTCGCGTCCAACCACCGCTCCCAGATGGTGCTGCGGCACCTGGAGGGGATGGACGACGCCACGCTCGCCGCTCACCGCGAGCGCGCGGCGCCCTATCTGGCGGACTGAGTCGGATGGAGGACTGAGGCGGATGGAGGACTGAGAATATTCGTGGCGATGCACTCGATCGAGTTCACCCTGGACGATGTGTCCGACGACGCCGTCCGGGCCGACTGGGACGCCCTGCTGGCCGCCGGGCTGCCGTCCGCGGGTGCGCACCGGTCGGCGAGCAACCGGCCGCACGTGACGGTCCTCGCGGCCACATCCGTGCCGGATGTCCTGCAGGCCGCGGCCACCGCCTCGCTGGGGCCGCTGCTCCCCCTCCCGGTGCGGTGGGGCGGGCTCGTGCTGTTCGGGAACCGCCGACTCGTGCTGGCCCGGCTGGTCGAGGTGGACCGGGCGCTCACCGACGTCGTGCACGGCCTGCACGAGGACGCCGTCGACGTCGCGGCCGATCCGCATCGGGCCTGGGTGCCGCATGTGACGCTGTGCCGACGGCTCGACCCCGGTCAGGTGGGGACGGCGCTGGCGGTGCTGCGGACGGTGCCCGACGTCGCCCCGACGCTGGCCGGCCTGCGCCGGTGGAATCCCGAGCACCGCACGGTGACGCCGCTGGCGGGGTGACAGGCTCGGTGAGGCTCACCGAGATGTCGATCGACGTCGTCATTCGCCGCCGACAGCGACGCGGAATGACATCTCGGTGCGCTGGACAGGGACGTCGGTGGACCCACCGCGGCGCTCGGGCCGTGTGACGGCGAGCGTCAGCCGCGCTCGGCCGCGCGGACCATGGCCCGGTGCATCGCCGCGAAGACGACGCGGTGCGCGGGCAGCTGCCCGTACCAGTAGGCCAGGCCTGCGACGCCGCGCGGCTCGAAGGTGATCACCTGCTCGAGCACGGACCCTGGCGACGGGGAGTCCGTCGTCGCGGAGGGTGTCGGAGCGGAGTCTGTCGACGCCGAGCCGGTCGACGCCGTGCGCGGGCCCGCGTCGGAACCGGAGGACCGACCGGAGCCCGCGGGCGTCACCGTCAGCGTCATCCGGGCGGTCCCGGGCATCCGCATCTGCGCGCGTAGCGTCAGGGACCGGCAAGGCTCGACCGCCTCCACGACCCAGAAGTCGACGACGTCGCCGACCCGCAGCGGGCGGGACGGCCGGCCGCGCATGCCGGGACCGCCGACCAGCCGGTCCAGCGCCGCGCGGAAGGCCCACAGCCGCGTGAAGGCATACCAGCCGGCAGGCCCGCCGACGCCCTCGACGACGGACCACGTCCGTGCCGCGTCCGCACGGACGGACCGCGACCTGCGCTCCCCCAGCGTCACGACGCCGCCGTCATGACGCGACGCCGAGGCGCCAGGCCCGGAGCCGATCCCGGGACGCGCCGGGCACGCACGGGACCGCACGCCCGATCCCGGACGACAGCCGCGCGTCGCGGGACCGGGCAGCGACCAGTCCGAGCGCCGTCACGAGCCTCATGACGACCGCCTCACGCGTCGATGCTGATCTCCCGCTTGAGGATCTTGCCGGTCGGGCCCTTCGGGAGTGCGTCGACGAACGCGATCCGCCGCGGGTACTTGTAGGCGGCCAGTCGCTCCTTCGCCCACGCCGTCAGCTCCTCGGTCAGCGCCTCGCGGTCGTCGTCCTGGTGCTCGGCCTTGAGCGCGACGACGGCGGCGATCTCCTGCCCGTTCAGGTCGTGCGGGATGCCGATGACGGCGGCCTCGGCCACCGCCGGGTGCTCGTAGAGCACCTCCTCGACCTCACGCGGGTAGACGTTGTACCCGCCGCGCAGGATCATGTCCTTCTTCCGGTCGACGATGAAGTACACGCCGTCGGCGTCGCGCCGGGCCAGGTCACCGGTGTGGAACCAGCCGTCGACGATCGCGGCCTCGGTCGCCTCCGGATTCTTCCAGTAGCCCTTCATCACGAACGGCCCGGCGACGAGCAGCTCGCCGACGGCGTCGTCGGCCGCCTCCCCGCCGTCGCCGTCGTCCACGCGCAGCTGCGCGTCCGGCACCGGGGTGCCGATCGAGCCGGGCTTGCGGATGGCGTCGAGCTGGTTGAAGGAGACCGCCGGGGACGTCTCGGAGAGCCCGTAGCCCTCGAGCAGCGTCGCCTTGTAGACGCGCTCGAACTCGTGGAGCACCTCGACCGGCAGCGGCGCGCCGCCGGAGACGGCCACCCGCAGGCTGGAGGCGTCGACCGGGCTCGGGTCGCGCAGCAGCGCGATGTACATGGTCGGCACGCCGAGGAAGATGGTGACCTTGTCCCGCTCGATGATCCGCTTCGCGGCGGCCGGATCGAATCGCGGCAGCAGGGTGATGGCCCCGCCCTGCGCGATCGCCGCGTTCAGCGCGCTGGTCTGGCCGAAGACGTGGAAGAACGGCAGCCCGCCGAAGAGCACGTCGCCGGCGCCGAGCGCGAAGAGGCCCGTGGACATGATCGCGTTCCTGCGCAGGTTGGCGTGCGTCAGCTCTGCGCCCTTGGGGCGCCCCGTCGTGCCGGACGTGTAGAGGATGACAGCGGTGTCCTGGTCGTCGCGCTCCACCAGGCCCGGCGTCGGCTCCGTCGTGGCGAGGGACTGGAGGAACGGGCCCGAGTCGATCACGGTGAGGGACGCCCCGGTGGCCTCGGCGGCGGCCCGGGCGGCGTCGGCCATGCCCTCCCACACCCACACGCGTTCCGCGCCGGAGTTGGTCAGGTGGTACTCGATCTCCCGCGCGGTCAGCAGCGGGTTGAGGGGGACGACGACGGCGCCGGCGCGCAGGATCCCGTAGTAGACGACGGGCATCTGCGGCACGTTGGGGCTGATCAGGGCCACCCGATCCCCGGGCTGCACGCCGTCCGCGGTCAGCTGCGCGGCGACGGCCCCGGAGAGCCGCTCGAGTGCCGCGTACGTCAGCACGGTGTCGTCGAGCTTGAGCGCGGTGGCGTCGGCGTGCTCGGCCGCCGAGTCGAGCAGGATCGAGGCAAGGTTGGTCATCATCGTCCGTTCTCGTCGGCCCTGAGCCGGCGACGCTGTCCTGTAGTGCAGGTCACAATACCGGCCGGTAACCGTGAGGGACCACCGCGCGCCGCCGACGCACCGGCGTCACTGTGCGTCAGCTGTGAAGACGCGCTGTTAGGGTCGCATGCGGGTCGTCCGACAGGGAGGCCTGATCGCACCGTTCACGCAGGGGGTATGTCATGAACAGGAAGTTCTCGATCACGGTCACGGGGCTGGCGCTCGCCGCCGCCCTGGGTCTCGCCGGGTGTGGAGGCCAGTCCAGCACCTCGACCAGCTCGGCCGCGGCCAGCGGCGGCGCGTCCTCCGCGCAGGCCGCGAACGCCACGTCGGCGAGCGCCTCGGCCACGCCGGAGACGCCGACCGCCGCCGCGCTGTACCCCAAGATGAAGGCCGCCGTGAAGTCGGCGACCAGCGCGCACGTCACCGCGACCGACACGGGCGGCTCCAAGGAGACCTACGAGGTCACCGGCAACCAGGCCGGCACCAACGCCACCCTCGCCATCACGTCCCCGACCAAGGGGAAGGCGCAGGTGCGCATCATCGGCGCGAAGGGCTACCTCAAGGGCGACGCGACGTACTGGAAGGCCGTCGGCGCACCGACGGCGACGGCGAGCAAGCTGGTGGGCAAGTGGGTCGCTCTGCCGGCGTCGCGGATGTCGTCGCTGGGTGAGGTCGGCATCAAGAACATCGCGGACGACACCTTCAAGAACGACCCGACGTCCGCGCAGCTGGCCAAGGGCACCGTGGCCGCCGCGGACCTGGACGGCACGAAGGCCTGGAAGATCACCGGCTTCGACGGCACGAGCTCGAGCTCCCTGTGGGTGGCCGCCGAGGGCGAGCCGTACCCGCTGCGCGTCGCCGGCACGAAGGCCAGCACCGGGACCCGCAGCACCGAGGACGTCCGCTTCGACCAGTGGAACTCCGCGCCCAAGGCCGTGGCCCCCGCCGCCTCCGAGATCGTCGCCGCGCCCGGTCAGGGCTGAGCGCGTCCGCGTGCCGGGTGCACGCGGATCACCCCGTCCGACGGGCGGATCGGCTCCGGCCGGTCCGCCCGTCGGCGTCCGCGGTCGGTGCTGACGTCGGCGAGCCGGGATGACCGTCAGCGGATGCCACTGCGCGCGAACCCCTGGACGAAGAAGCGCTGGAACAGCAGGAAGACGACGACGATCGGCACCACGTCGATCAGGGCGAACGCCATCGTGGCGCCGTAGTCGGCGTTGAACTGCCCCTGCAGGTATAGCAGGCCGATGGGCAGCGTGAACAGGCGGTTCTCCCGCAGCGCGATGAGCGGCCACGCGAACTCGTTCCACGACTGCAGCAGGCTCATGAAGAACAGCACCGCCACGAGGGGCCGCGACATCGGCAGCACGACGCGGGTGAACACCTGCAGGTGGGTCGCCCCGTCGAGTCGCGCCGCCTCGACCAGCTCGCGGGGCACCCCGAGCAGCGACTGGCGGGCCAGGAACAGGCCGAACGCGGACGCGGCGCTCGGCAGGATCACCGCCCAGTACGTCCCGTACAGGTGCAGGCCGGTGACGATGCGGAACAGGGACACCATGATGACCTGCACCGGGATCGTCAGGGTCGCCAGCGCGACGAAGAACAGCACGGTCGAGCCGCGGAAGCGCAGATGTGCGAAGGCGTAGCCGGCGAGCAGGTTGACCGCCGTCGTCAGGATCGCCACCGACAGGGAGATGGCCGCCGAGTTGCCGAGCCATTCGATCACCGGGAACGACGAGAAGACGCGCTCGACGTTGTCCCACGTCAAGGCTCGCGGCCACAGCCGCAGCTCACTGCCGAGCAGCTCGGAGCGCGGCGAGAGCGCCACCACGAGCATCCAGTACAGCGGGGCGATGACGAGCAGGGACACGACGACGGCAGCGACGGTCCGTGCGGCCGTGCCCGCGCGGCGGCGTCGGCTGCGGGAGGGGGCGGGACGGGACACGCGGTCCTGCCGGCTGTGATCGGTGACGACGGCGTCGCCGGGAGCGGTCGTGGTGGTGCGGGCGGCGGTGCTCATTCGGTCAGCTCCCGGGTGCGGCTGCCGCGCCACTGTGCGGCGGTGAAGACGACGGCGAGCAGCAGCAGGACCATCCCGATGGCCGCGGCGTACCCCTGGTCCCGGGTGACGAACCCGTTGTCGTAGGCGTAGGTGACGAGCACCGAGGTCGCGTTGCGCGGCCCTCCGCCGGTGAGCACGAACACGATGTCGAACACCTGGAACGAGTAGATGACGTTGAGAACGACCAGGAAGAACGACGACGGCCCCAGCAGTGGCACGGTGACGTTGCGGAAGCGCTGCCAGGCGTTGGCGCCGTCGATCGTCGCAGCCTCCGGCAGGGCCGTCCCGATGCCCTGCAGGCCGGCCAGGTAGATGAGCATGTTGAAGCCGACCCGCCACCAGATGGTGACCAGGACGACGGAGGCGAAGGCCGCCGTCGGGCTGGACTGCCACTGCGCCCCCGGCAGCCCCAGGGCCCGCAGGATCTTGTCGAGGATGCCCGAGTTCTGGTCGAAGACGAGGACGCCGATGAGCGCGGTCGCCACTCCGGAGACCGCCATCGGGGTGATGAGGACGGACCGGAACAGCCCGCGTGCCGGCAGCACCGAGTTCAGCAGGACGGCCGCGAGCAGACCGAGCGCCATGGACACCGGAGTGACGATCACCGTGAACAGGACGGTGTTGCCCAGCGCCCGCCAGAACAGGGGGTCCCCGACGAGCCGGCCGTAGTTCTCGAGCCCGACCCAGTCGGCGGAGCCGAAGCCGTTGGTCCGCTGAAAACTCAACACGAATGCCCCGACGAGGGGGACGAGCACGAAGATCGCGAGCAGCACCATGTTGGGCGCGATGAGCGCGTAGGCCGCCGTCGCCTCGGAACGGTGGCGCTTCGCCTTCCGGTTCCGCGCGGGTCCGTCCGCCCGGACCGGTGGCAGGGTGGTCGTCAGGTCCTGACTCATGCGTTCCCTCCCGTGGCCGCGGCGATGCCCTGGGCCAGGGTGCGGACCGTCTCGTCGGGTGATCGGCCGCCGACGAAGGCGTCCTCGAGGCCGTCCTTGAGGACGGTGATGATCTTCGCCATGTCGGGGCTGGCCACCTGGGCGACGTCCTGCGGCTGGATGACTCCCGCCTGGCCGACGAAGGTGGGGGTGAGCTCGGGCCGGACGGCGAAGCGCAGGCCGCCGTCGACGAGGTCCCGGCGGGTGGGCAGCAGCGAGGCCCGGGAGCAGAACTCCTGCATCTGGTCCTTCCGGGTGATGTAGTCGAGGAACGAGGCCGCCAGGTCGGGCTTGGTCGTCTGTGCCGTGGCGACGAGGGCGTTGCCGCCGAAGTCGCTGCCTCCGCGTGCGCGGCGTGGGGCGACGGCGGCCGTCCAGTCGAAGTCGAGGGTCTTCGCGGCGTCGGGGATCTGGAACGCGCCGGACCAGACCATGGCGACCGTGCCCGCGTACCAGGAGTCCACCGCGTAGGTCGACGACTTGATCGAGTCGTTGGCCGGCACCCACCGTTCGGTGAAGAACCGCTGGGCGAAGGCGACCGCGTCCCGGCCGGCGGCGGAGTCGATGGCCGGTGTCCGCTGATCCGGGCCGAGGAAGGCGCCGTCGGACTGGAAGAGCAGGCTGAGCCAGCGCGTGACGCCGTTGCCCTGCCAGTTGTAGGCGAAGGGGTACCGGTCGGCGGGCAGCGAGCGGCGCAGCCGGCCGGCGACGTCGGCGAGCTGGTCCCACGTCCACGCCTCGGCGGGGGTGCGCGGGATCGAGGTGATACCCGCCCTGCGCAGCATCGCGGTGTTGACGAGCAGGGCGGAGGTGTCGGTGTGGTGCGGGACGCCGAACGGGCGGCCCTGCGCCTGCACCGCCGCCCACGCCGTCGCGGTGAAGCGGTCCCCCACCCCGGCGTTGAGCGAGCGGCTGAGGTCGAGCAACTGGCCGCGCGCCGCGTAGGCACCGAAGGAGTAGTAGGGCACCCGGAACAGGTCCGGCGGATTGCCGGCCTGCAGCTGCGCGTCGATGTTGGTGAACATCTGCTCGTAGGGCACCGAGTTCAGAGCCACGTGCCGACCGGGATAGGCCTGCTCGAACCCGGCGATCGCCGACCGGAAGCCGGCGAGCTCGGCGTCGGTGCCCCAGGTGGTGAAGGTCAGCGTGTCGGCGTCGGCGGCGGACCCGCTGCTCTGCGGGACGAAACCGCAGCCGGCCGCCGTCAGCGACGCGGCGGCCGCGCCGGCCGCCTGGAGGAAACGGCGTCGGGTCAGCTGCATGAACGCTCCTGTCGTGGGCCGGCAGGCGTCGTCGACGCCGCCCGCGCGCTGATCTCACGGAAATCGAGATATCAGCACACGGTCAGTATGCCCGACGACGGCGCTCACGGCACGGCCGGCACCGCGGACGGCGTGGAGCGGGTGGCGGGAGGAGGTGGGGTCGGCCGGCTGCAGGCGGGTCCGGGCACGGCCGACGTCGATGGGACAATGGCCGGATGGACGAGACACGCGACGCGACCCCGGCCACGGACGGTGCCGATCAGACCAGTGCCGAGCTGACGGATCAGGATCTCGAGCTGCTCAACTCGATGTTCGACCTGGCGCGCGACGGCGGGACCGAGCGGCTGGCCGCGTTCCTGGACGCCGGCCTGCCGGTCAACCTGACCAACGGCAAGGGCGACACATTGCTCATCCTGGCGGCCTACCACCAGCACGCCGACACGGTGGCGGCCCTGCTGGCGCGCGACGCCGAGACGGAGCGGGTCAACGACATGGGGCAGACGGCGCTGGCGGCCGCCGTGTTCCGGCAGAACGAGACGATCGTGCGGGCGCTGCTCGGCGCCGGCGCGGACCCGCACGGGGGCCGGCAGACACCCGTCTCCGTCGCCGAGTACTTCCAGCTACCCGCGATGGCGGAGCTGCTGCGCGGCGCAGGCGACCAGACGACCGGACAGACCGGGCAGGGCGGCGGTCGGACGACCGAGACCGCCGACTGAACGAGCGGCGTCAGCCGTCCGAGGCGAGCGCGAGAAACCGCGCGGCGAGGTCCGGACCGCCGTCGGGCTCCCGGCACACCAGCAGCACCGTGTCGTCCCCGGCGATCGTGCCGAGCACCGCCGGCAGCACCGAGTGGTCGATCGCCGAGGCGAGGAACTGGGCGGCCCCGGGCGGGGTGCGCAGCACGACGAGGTTCGCGGACGCCTCCGCGGTGACGAGCAGTTCCTCGCACAGGCGCGCCAGCCGCGCGTCGAGCAGTTCCTGGTTGACGTCGCTGCGGGGCGTGCGGTCCGCGCCGACGGCCGGCACCGCATAGACCAGACCGCCGTCCGCCCCGCGCACCCGCACCGCGCCGAGCTCGACGAGGTCCCGCGACAGGGTGGCCTGGGTGACGGCGAGGCCGTCGTCGGCCAGGCGCTGCGCGAGCTCGGCCTGCGAGCGCACGGCCGACCCCTCGAGCAGCGCGGCGATGCGCGCCTGCCGGGCCGTCTTCGTGGTGGGGCGGGATCGGGCCCCGTCCGGTGCCGCGCTCACGCGCCCACCTCGTCGGCTCGCGACGCTGGCGCCGCGGGTGCCGCCGGTGACGTGGCCTCGAGCAGGCCTGACTGCACCATCAGCCAGTGCATGATCGCCTTCTGGGCGTGCAGCCGGTTCTCCGCCTCGTCCCACACGACCGACTGGGGCCCGTCGATGACGCCGGCGCTGATCTCGTACCCGCGGTAGGCCGGCAGGCAGTGCAGCACGATGGCGCCCGGCGCCGCCGTCGCGAGGGCGGCCTCATCGATCGCGTACGGCCGGAACACGTCGGCCCGGTCGGCCTTCTCGTCCTCCTGGCCCATCGACACCCAGGTGTCGGTCGCCAGCACGTCGGCGCCGTCGAGCGCCTCGGCCGCGGACGTCGTCACGAGCACGGAGCCGCCGGTGGCCTGCGCCCGCTCGCGGGCGGCGGCGACGACGGCCTCGCCCGGCAGGTAGCCGTCCGGGCCGGCGACGCGCATGTGCATCCCGGCCGTCACCCCGGCCAGCAGGTAGGAGTTCGCCATGTTGTTCGCGGCGTCGCCCAGGTAGGCCAGGGTCAGTCCGGCGGTCCGGCCGTGGTGCTCGCGGACGGTGAGCAGGTCGGCGAGCAGCTGGCACGGGTGGTAGTCGTCGCTCAGGGCGTTGATCACGGGCACCGCGCTGTACCGGGCCATCTCCTCGAGGCCGGCCTGCGCGTACGTGCGCCACACGATGGTGTGCACCATCCGTTCGAGCACCCGCGCGGTGTCCGCCACGGACTCCTTGTGCCCGATCTGCGACTCGCCCGGGTTGATGATCAGCGGGTTGCCACCCAGGTCCGCGATGCCGGCGGCGAAGGAGACGCGCGTGCGGGTCGACGTCTTGTCGAAGATGACGGCGACCGTCTTCGACGCCGCGGTGCCCGCACCGGCGGGGCCGGCGTAGGTGCGGTACCCGTACCGGTCGGCCTTCATGGCCGCCGCGAGGTCGAGCACCTCGGCCTGCTCGGCGGGGCTGAGGTCCAGGTCGGTGAGGAAGTGCCGGGTCATGTCTACTCCTGGGCGGGTTCGGTCCGGCCTGTGCCGGTGGAGGAAGCGGTACCGGCGGAGGATGCGGTGCCGGCGATCGCGGCGCGCGCGGCGTCGAGGAGGCCGGGAAGCGCGGCGACGAAACTGTCGGCCTCCTCGGCGGTCAGCAGCAGCGCCGGGGCGAGCCGGATGGTGCGCGGGCCCGGGGCGTTGATGATGAAGCCGGCCTCGAGGGCGGCGGTGACGACGGCGGGCGCGAGGCCGGCGCCCGTTCCGTCCGGCGTGTCGGCGTCCAGGTCGAAGCCGATGAGCAGCCCGCGGCCGCGCACCTCCGTGACGCCGGGGACGGCGGCGAGGCCCGCGCGCAGGCGCTCCCCCATCCGGGCGGCGTTGCCGAGGAGGTCGTCGGACTCGATCACGTGCAGCGTGGCCAGGCCCGCGGCCGTGGCCACGGGGTTGCCGCCGAAGGTGCTCCCGTGCTGGCCGGGGCCGAGCAGGTCCGAGACGGCCGGGCCGAAGGTGATCAGGGCGCCGATCGGGAACCCGCCACCGAGGCCCTTGGCCAGCGTCACGGCGTCGGGCATGAAGTCCGGCTCGTGCTGGAACGCGAACCAGCGGCCGGTGCGCCCGACGCCGGTCTGCACCTCGTCGATGATGAGCAGCGCCCCGGCCTCCAGGGTCAGCCGACGGGCCTCCCGCAGGTAGCCGGGCGGCAGCGGCAGCACCCCGGCCTCGCCCTGGATGGGCTCGAGCACGAGCGCCGCGGTCTCGTCGGTGATCGCGGCGCGCAGGGCAGCGAGGTCCCCGGCGGGGATGTGGGTGACGCCGCCGGGCAGCGGGGCGAACGGCTCGCGGTAGGCGGCCTTGTGGGTGAGGCTGAGCGCGCCCATGGTGCGTCCGTGGAAGCCCTGTTCGAGGGCGACGACGGTGGGCCGGACCGGATCCGCGGAGTTGCCGGCGCGGCGGGCGAGCTTCAGCGCCGCCTCGACAGCCTCGGTGCCGGAGTTCGCGAAGAACACGCGGGAGCCCTCCGGGGCACCGGCCAGGGCGAGCAGCCGCTCGGCGAGGGCCACCTGCGTGGGGCTCGTGAAGAAGTTGGAGATGTGCCCGAGCGTGGCCTGCTGGCTGGCGACGACGCTGGTCAGCAGCGGGTGGGCGTGGCCGAGGACGTTGACGGCGATGCCGCCGAGCAGGTCGAGGTACTCGCCGCCGTCGGCGTCCCACACCCGGCTGCCCGAGCCGCGCACGAGCACCCGCTGCGGGGTGCCGAAGACGTTGAGCAGGGACCCGGTGTAGCGCTCGAGCCACGCGGCGCCGGTCGACTCACCGGTGGCCGGGGAGGACGCGCTCGGGCTCAGGTCGCCGGCGATCTCGGCGGGCAGGCCGGTCCGACGTGGGTCCGCACCCGTCGCTGGGGTGGATGACGTGGTCACGGCGTGCCCTTCTGAGTCGGGATGCTCGGGGTGGCGTTCTCGGGGTCGGGTTCAGCGGCGGTCACGAGCGTGCCGATGCCCTCGTCGGTGAAGATCTCCAGCAGCATGCTGTGCGGGTTGCGGCCGTCGACGACGTGCGCGGCCGGGACGCCGCCGTCGACCGCAGCCAGCGCGGCCGCCATCTTCGGGATCATGCCGGACTGCAGGTCCGGCAGCATGGCGCGCAGGCGGTCCGCGGACAGCTGCGAGATGAGGGAGGAGCGGTCCGGCCAGTCAGCGTACAGACCCTCGACGTCGGTGAGCATGACGAGCTTCTCGGCGCCGAGCGCGACCGCGACGGCCGCCGCGGCCGTGTCCGCGTTGACGTTGAGCACCTGGCCGGTCGGGTTGCCGTCGGCGTCCACCTCGGGCGCGACCGATGAGATGACCGGGATGCGGCCGGCCGCGAGCAGGCTCTCGATGTTCGCCGGGTGCACGGTGGAGACCTCGCCGACGAGGCCGAGATCGACCTCCTCCCCGTCGACGAGGGCGCCGGTGCGCGTGGCGGTCAGGGTGCCCGCGTCCTCCCCGGACATGCCGACCGCGTACGGCCCGTGCTGGTTGATCAGGCCGACCAGTTCGCGGCCGACCTGGCCGGTGAGCACCATCCGGACGACGTCCATGGCCTCCTCGGTGGTCACGCGCAGGCCGCCGCGGAACTCGGACTCGATGCCGAGGGCGGAGAGCATGGCGTTGATCTGGGGACCGCCGCCGTGCACCACGACCGGCTTGAGCCCGACGTGCGCGAGGAACACGACGTCGGCCGCGAAGGCGCGGCGCAGCTCGTCGTCGACCATTGCGTTCCCGCCGTACTTGAGCACGACGCGGGCCCCGGCGAACCGCTGGATCCAGGGCAGGGCCTCGATCAGGGTGGCCGCCTTGGCCGCCGCGCTGTCGGGGACGGCGCCGGCGGGAGCTGCGTCGACCGGAGCTGCGCCGGCGGGCGCCGGCGTGCCGGGTGTCGGGGCCTGGGTGGTCGGGTCGGTCACGGCGTCCTCAGCTGGAGTAGGCACTGTTCTCGTGCACGTAGTCGTGGGTGAGGTCGTTCGTCAGGATGGTCGCCGTCGCGCTGCCGGCACCGAGATCGATCTCGACGTCGACGTGCCGGCCCGAGAGGTCGACGGCCTCCCGCGGCTCACCGATCCCGCAGTTGCGGCACACCTGCACCCCGTTGATCGCCACGTTCAGGTCACCCGGTTCGAAGGCCGCGCTCGTCGTGCCCACGGCGGAGAGCACGCGGCCCCAGTTCGGGTCCTGCCCGAAGATCGCCGTCTTGAACAGGTTGGAGCGGGCGACGGCACGGCTGACCTCGACGGCGTCGTCCTCGGTGGCGGCGTTCACCGTGCGGACCGCGATCTCGTGGCTGGCGCCCTCGGCGTCGGCGATCAGCGCCCGCGCCAGCGTCGCGCACACCTCGGTGAGGGCCGCGGTGAAGGTCTCCGGTTCGGGCGTGACACCGCTGGCCCCGGAGGCGAGCAGGGCGACCGTATCGTTGGTCGACATGCAGCCGTCCGAGTCGGCCCGGTCGAAGGTGACGCGCGTGGCGGCCTTCAGCGCGGCGTCGAGCGCGTCGGCGGGCAGGTCGGCGTCCGTGGTGATGACGACGAGCATCGTGGCCAGCCCGGGGGCGAGCATGCCGGCACCCTTGGCCATCCCGCCGATCGACCAGCCGTCGGCGCTGACGTGCCCGGCCTGCTTGGCGACGGTGTCCGTCGTCATGATCGCCTCCGCGGCGTCGGCTCCGCCGTCGTCGCTCAGCGCCGCGACCGCGGTGGTGACCCCGGCGGCCAGCTGCGGCATCGGCAGCTGCTCCCCGATCAGCCCGGTCGAGCAGACCAGGACGTCGCCGGCACCGATGCCCAGCGCGGTCGCGACCTGCTCGGCACTCGTGTGGGTGTTGGCGAACCCCTCGGGGCCGGTGCACGCGTTGGCGCCGCCCGAGTTGACCAGCACGGCGTCGGCGCGACCGTCCGAGGCGACCTGCCGGGACCAGAGCACGGGCGCGGCGGCGACGCGGTTGGACGTGAACACCGCGGCGGCCGCGTGGCTCGGGCCGTCGTTGACGACGAGCGCGACGTCGGGCTTGCCGGAAGCCTTCAGCCCGGCGGTCACGCCCGCGGCACGGAACCCGGCCGGGGTGGTGACGCCGAGATCGGTGGCGTCGGAATCGACGCTGGTCACGGGGCGACTCCCTGGAGGTCGAGGCCCAGGGTCTCGGGGAGGCCGAGGGCGAGGTTCATGGACTGGATGGCGCCGCCGGCGGTGCCCTTGGTGAGGTTGTCGATCGCGCAGCACACGACGACGCGGCCGGCGTGGGGGTCGACGGCCAGCTGGAGGACGGCGTGGTTGGAACCGATCACCGAGCCCGTGGTGGGCCACTGCCCCTCGGGCAGCAGGTGGACGAAGGGCTCGTCGGCGTAGTAGGCGTCCCACGCGTCCCGCACGGCGGCGGCGTCGACACCGTCCGCGAGCCGGGCCGTGGCGGTCGTGAGGATGCCGCGCGGCATGGGCGCGAGCGTCGGTGTGAAGGAGATCTGCACGGGGGTCCCGGCGGCGGCCGTGAGGCCCTGTTCGATCTCGGGCGTGTGCCGGTGCCCGCCCCCGACGCCGTAGGGACTCATCGAGCCCATCACCTCGGCGCCGAGCAGGTGCGGCTTGGGCGACTTGCCCGCCCCGGACGTCCCGGAGGCGGCCACGATGACGACGTCGTCCGGCTCGAGCAGGCCGGCGTCGAATCCCGGCGTCAGGGCGAGCAGCGAACTCGTCGGATAGCAGCCGGGCACGGCGATCCGCTTCGCGCCGCGCAGCCGGTCCCGCGCGCCGGGCAGCTCGGGCAGGCCGTAGGGCCAGCTGCCGGCGTGCTCGCTGCCGTAGAACTGCTCCCAGGCGGCCGGATCGATGAGCCGGTGGTCTGCCCCGGCGTCGATGATGAGGGTCTCGGCCGGAAGCTGGGCGGCAACAGGGCCGCTCGCGCCGTGCGGCAGCGCGAGGACGACGACGTCGTGCCCGGTCAGGTTCTCGACCGTCGTCTCCTCCACGATGCGGTCGGCCAGGCCGTGCAGGTGCGGGGCGACCGCGCCGAGCCGGACGCCGGCACTGCTGTGCGCGGTGACCGCGCCGATGCGGGCCTCGGGGTGTCCCGCAAGCAGGCGGAGGACCTCACCACCGGCGTAACCGGTGGCTCCCGAGACGGCGACGGAGAAGCTCATGCCCTCCAGCATACAGGAAACTTATGCACTGGGCAGGATAGTTATGCATTGTCGTCCGGCGCGACCCCGACCCGGTCGTCGACGCCCGGGTCGGGGCGGCGGATCAGGATCCGTCCGCGTCGAGGGCCCGCTGGTGCTCGGCATAGAACTCGGCCTCGGCGGGTTCGGGTCGGTCCTGGCCGTTGAGCAGCCGGTGCCACACCGGGTAGTAGGCGGGCAGCTGGGACGCGGCGGTGATCCGGTCCCGCGCGTCGTCCGGCAGGGTCAGCTCCGCGGCCTCGAGATCCTCGACGAGGTGCTCGTGGCGTCGCGCCGCGATGACGGTGCCGTTGACGCCCGGCCGCGTGAGGATCCAGGAGATCACCACCTGCGGGATCGACCAGCCCAGTCCCTGCGCGATCTCGTCGAAGAGGTCGATCAGGTCGAAGGCGCGCTCCTGGTCGACGACGTGCGGCTCGGGCCAGTCGGTTCCCTGCCGGGTGTCCGGCGGCGTCTGCTGCCCCCGCCGCACGCGGCCGCTGAGCAGCCCCTCCCCCAGTGGGCTCCACCCGAACGTCGCCAGCCCGAGGTCGCGGGCGGCGGGGATGATCTCGTACTCGACCTCGCGCGCCTCGGGCGTGTAGTAGGTCTGGTGCGAGATCGGGCCCTCGAGGCCGGCCAGCTGCGCCTCGTACACGGTCTTGGCGAGCTGCCAGCCGTTGTAGTTGGAGACGCCCCAGTACCGGATCTTGCCGGCCCGGATCAGCTCGTTCGCCGTGGCGATGGTCTCGATGATCGGCGTCTGCCCGTCCCACTGGTGCAGGTAGAGCAGGTCGAGGTGGTCGGTCTTGAGCCGGGAGAGGCTCTCCTCGACCGCGCGGGTGAGGTGGTAGCGGCCGGCGCCGGAGTCGTTCGGTCCGTCCCCGGTCGCGGTGCGCGCCTTCGAGGTCAGCACGAATCGGTCGCGGCGCTTGCCGAGCACCTCGCCGAGCACGCGCTCCGCGTCCCCGCCCGAGTAGATGTTGGCGGTGTCGAGGAAGTTCACCCCGTGCTCGAGCGCGGTGTCGAGCTGCCGTTCCGCGTCCTTGCCGTCGACGCCGTCGATCTGCTCCATGCCGCCGCCGGTGCCGAACGGGATCGTGCCCAGCGCCAGGCGGGAGACGTAGAGGCCGGAACTGCCCAGTCGCGTGTACTCCATGGTCCACTCCTTTTCATCAGGTGGCTTAGTATCGTCCTCCCCCATGCTGCCGCGCTGCGTACCCCGCCGTCCAGCCCGCCGTCCAGCCCGACGCGGCGTGTGCCTACGATGGCGTCTGGCCCGTCCCCGTCACAGAGGAGCACCACGTGAGTGACCAGCAGATTCCCGACACCGCGACCGCGATCGTCGCCGACCGGGCCGGCGGCCCCGAGGTGCTGCACCCGGCGACCGTCGAGGTCCCGCAGCCCGGGCCCGGCCAGGCCCTCGTGCGGGTCGCGGCGACGGGCGTCAACTTCATCGAGACCTACCAGCGCTCCGGCATCTACGACGTCGCCTACCCCTTCACCCCTGGCGGCGAGTTCTCCGGCACGGTCATGGCCGTCGGGGACGGCGTGACGGACGTGGCCGTCGGCGACCGGGTGGCCACGGCCCACGGCGCCCGCGGGTACGCGCAGTACACCGCGGTCGACGTCGACGCGCTCGTGCCGGTGCCGGACGACATCGACGACGAGACGGCGGCGGCCCTGCCGCTGCAGGGCATGACCGCGCACCTGCTCACCCACGCGACCAAGGACGTCCAGCCCGGGGAGACCGCGCTCGTGCACGCCGGCGCCGGCGGCGTCGGGCTGCTGCTGATCCAGCTGCTCAAGGCAGCCGGGGCGCGCGTCGTCACCACGGTCTCGACCGACGAGAAGGCGGAACTCGCCGCCGGTGCGGGCGCCGACGAGGTGCTGCGGTACGCCGGGTTCCGCGACCGGGTCCGCGAACTCACCGACGGAAGAGGCGTGGACGTCGTCTACGACGGCGTCGGCAAGGACACCTTCGACGACTCGCTCGCGAGCCTGCGGGTGCGCGGCCTCCTCGTGCTCTTCGGCGCCGCCTCCGGGCCGGTGCCCCCGGTCGACCCCCAGCGGCTCAACACCGGCGGGTCGCTCTACCTCACCCGGCCGACGATGATGCACTACACGACGACGGCCGAGGACCGCCGCGCGCGGATGGCCGACCTGTTCGGCATGGTCCGGGACGGCAAGCTGAACGTGCGCATCGGGGCGCGCTACCCGCTCGCCGAGGCGGGACAAGCCCACACCGATCTGCAGGGCCGGCGCACGACGGGCAAGGTCCTGCTCGTCCCCTGAGGACGCGCGACCGATCAGTGCACGAACGACAGCGCCCGCCGTCTCCGGGGACGGCGGGCGCTGCTGTTCACGCACTGTCTGATGGTCAGACGCTGATCAGGCCCAGCGGGTGTCGTCGGCGGCGGCGGCCAGCTGCCGGGCGCCGGAGAGGTAGTCGCGCATCGTCTCGGCCGGCACCGGCCGGCTGAAGTAGTAGCCCTGCGCGTACTCGCAGTTGAGGCTGCGCAGCAGGTCCGCCTGGCCGCGCTCCTCCACGCCCTCGGCCACGGCGCCCATGCCGGCGGTGTGGATGAGGTCGAGGATCGCGCTGACGAACTGGCGCTGCCGGTCCTCCAGGAGCAGGCCGCTGGTGAGCGACTGGTCGATCTTGGCGTTCTCGGCCGGCAGGGACTGCAGGTAGCTGATCGAGGAGTACCCGGTGCCGAAGTCGTCGATCTCCAGCGGGATGCCGATCTCCCGGAGCGCCTCCATGTTCCGGTCGACCACGTCGCCGCGGGTCACGAGCAGCGCCTCGGTGATCTCCAGGGTCAGGTACCGCCCCGTGATCCCCTCGCCCTGCAGCAGGTCCGCCGCGAACTCGGCCAGGTCGCCGTGCCGCAGTTCGGACGGGGAGATGTTCACGTGCACCCGGAAGCACTCCGGCAGGGTCAGCTCGCGCGACCACCGGCCGACCTGGCCGATGACGCTGCCGAGCATCCACCGGCCGAGCTCGACCATGAGCCCGCCCTCCTCGGCGGCCTCCAGGAAGGCGGCCGGCGGCAGCAGACCCCGCTCGGGGTGGCGCCACCGGACGAGGGCCTCGGCCCCGGCCACGGAGTCGGTGCGCAGGTCCACGATGGGCTGGTAGAACGCCTCGAGCTGGTCGGTCGCGAGGGCGCGGCGCAGCTCGGAGATCAGCTGCACCCGTTCACGGGCCGCCCGGTGCATCACCGGCGTGAAGATGGCGACCCGGCCCTTGCCCTCGCCCTTCGCCTGGTTCATGGCGGTGTCCGCGTCGCGCAGCAGATCCTCGACGGGGGTGCCGTACTCACCCGCGCGCACCCCGGCGGTGGCATCGACGCCGACGTTGAGCGGGCCGATCATGACGCGTTCGCCGAGGACGTCGAGCGCCCGGTGCGCGACGGCGAGGGCCTTGTCGATGCCCCCGTCGGGCACGAGGATCGCGAACTCGTCGCCGCCGAGGCGGGCGACCAGCTGGTCCGGTTCCACGATGGACCGCAGCCGGCTCGCGACGTGCAGCAGGACGGCGTCGCCCACGGAGTGGCCGAGGCTGTCGTTGATGAGCCGGAAGTCGTCCAGGTCGAGCACGACCAGCGCCGTCCCGGCGTCGCCGTGCCCGGACGTGTGCAGCGCCTCACCGGCGCGTTCGAGCAGCAGCCGCCGGCTCGCGAGCCCGGTCAGGTCGTCCGTGTCGACGAGCCGCTGCAGCTCCATGCGCGCACGCTGCAGTTCGATGGTGCGCTCCGCGACCCTGCTCTCCAGGTCGGAGTACATGGACTCGAGTTCCTCGGCGAGCAGGTTGATGCCCGTCGTGAGGGCGTCGATCTCGTCACGGGCGTCGGAGATGGGCAGCCGGGCGGCGAAGTCGCCGGCGGAGATGCGGACGATCCCCTCGACCAGCTCGTCCAGCCGGTTGGAGTTCCCGTCGTCTTTGGCTCCTTCACTGGCCACGGTCGGCGTCCTCCACGTCGCGGGTCACCCGGAGCAGCCAGGCGCGGGCATGCTCCTCGGAGCGGAAGTACTGGATGGGGCAGGGCACGTTGGTGACGCTGATGACGAAGTTCGCGAGGACCCGTTCGACCGAGGAAGCACCCACGAGAGCGACCGCCGCAGCGGCGCTGCGCTGGGTGAGGACCCGACGGACGTCCCGGTCGACGGAGACCATGCCGGTCATGTCGACGAGCACCGGGATGCGGCGCCCGTTGCCCCAGTCGTTGACGAGGTCCACGGCTCCCTGGGCCGTGGCGCCGTCGAGCGAGAGGCGCTCGTTCATCACCATGTGAAGCACCCCGTCCGCGTCGAAGGACAGGCTGGCGATGCCACTCCCCGGTCCGGGAACGGCCCCTCCGGATGGCTTCGCCATCCTTCACCCCGCTTTCGTCCTGCACGCACGCGCGCCATGGCGCGCGAGTGGCTGAGCCCACTCCCGTGGAGCATATCGTGAGAAGGCCGGAATATCGTGTTGCCCTTCGTCTCACCTGTGCCGACGGCGTTTCGCGCTTGGTGTGTCGCAACTCATCTGACAGAATCTGTGACCGGTCGACATGGTGACGGCCACACAATCTGGCGGTTCTGGGTGGGCCGCGGTGGAGGTCTCATGCTGAAGTTGGATGTGACGACGATGATGGTCGTCCTTGCGGCCGTGTCCTTCGTTCAGCTGATCATCTTCTACATCGACTCGTACCGACGCACCCGTACCGACGTCGCCCGCTGGTGGGCCGCGTCCGTCGCCTTCTTCTCCTCCGCCTCGATCCTCTACACGATCGGCCAGGTCGAGAACGTCAGCCCGATCATGTCGGTCGGCAGCGGCATCATGGCCATTGCTGCCGGCTGCATGTGGGGCGGCGCTCGGCGCATGCGCGGGCGCCCCGCCGTCATCTGGCCCCTGATCGCCCTCGGCGTCGGGACCACGACGGTGTCCTGGGCGGGCCGGAGCGTCGGCGACACGGTCCCCGGCCAGGCCGCCTGGCTGGTCGCCATGGGCATCGGGATCGGGGCGGCCGCCGTCGAGCTGCGGATCCGGCACTCGTCCCAGTGGCGGGACGTGCGCTCCTTCGCGATCATGGCGACCATCGCGGCCGTCTACTTCCTCGCCCGTGCCGTCGGCGTGCTCACCCTGGGCCCGACCAACCCCGTCTTCCTCTCCGTGTTCGGCACGGGGGTCACCTTCCTCGTGGCGATCCTGTTGCTCGTGTCCGCGACGTCGACGATGACCGCGTTGAACAACGCACAGCGGACCGCGCAACTGCGCGAGCAGGCTACCCTGGACGGCCTGACCGGCCTGCTGAACCGGGTGCGTTTCCTCGAGGAGGCCGAGTCGCTGCTGCGCCGGTCCCGGGACAACGGCACGGTGTGCTCCGTCGTGATGGCGGACCTGGACCGCTTCAAGGCGATCAACGACGAGTTCGGCCACATCACCGGCGACGCCGTGCTCCAGGCATTCGGCGACGCCTGCCGGCTGACCGTGCGCACGTCGGACCTCGTCGGCCGGTACGGGGGCGAGGAGTTCATCATGCTGCTCCCCTCGTCCTCCGCGCCGGAGGCGGTGCGCGTGGCGGACCGCATCAACGTCGTCCTCGCCGAGACCGGTCCCCTCCGCGGCACCGGCCGGATGGCCACCGCCAGCTTCGGCATCGCCGACACGTCGACCGGGTACACGACGCTGACCGACCTCATCGGCCGCGCCGACCGCGCGCTGTACGCCGCGAAGGACCAGGGCCGCAACCGCACCATGATCGGTGACGGCCAGGCCGCCTGACGGTCGTCGGTCTCCCCGGTCCACCCTGGATCGATCCCTGTTCTTCCGCGCCGCCCGATCGCCCCTCGTGGCGTCCCCCGGAAACACGAGAACCCCGGTCTCCCGGGGTTCTCGCGCATGACGTCGCGTGACGCCGCCGGTCAGCGCTGGGCGGCGCCGTACCGGTCGGCAGCGACGGCAACGGCCGACGCACGCGCCGCGGAGGCCTCGTCCGCCGTCAGCGTGCGGTCCGGGGCGCGGAACCGCAGGGTGAACGCGAGGGACTTCTTCCCCGCGCCCAGCGCCTCCCCGGTGTAGACGTCGAACAGGTCGATCGACTCGAGCAGCTCCCCGGCGCCCTCGGTCAGCGCATCGCGCAGCTGGCCGGCGGTGACGGCGTCGTCGACGACGAGCGCGACGTCCTGCGTCGCCATCGGGTACGTCGAGAGGGCCCCGGCGGTGACGATCTCCGGTGCGGCCGCGTACACCGCGTCGAGGTCCAGTTCGGCGGCGACCGTGCGCGCCGGCAGGTCCGCGGCGGCGAGCAGCTGCGGATGCAGCTCACCCGCCCACCCGACCGGCGTGCCGTCCGGCAGGCTCAGCGTCGCCGTCCGGCCGGGGTGGAACGCCTGGTGGCGGCCGGCGGCGACGGTCAGGTCGACGCCGAGCACCTGAGCGGCGAGCAGCGCCGCGTCGAGGGCGTCGGCCCAGTCCATCAGCCGGGCGTTCTTGCCGGTGCCGGGCTCGTGACCCGTGAGCACGACGCCGAGGTGCTCCGGCTGCGCGGGCAGACCGGCCTGCAGGTCGGCCAGCACCGCCGGCTCGGGCAGCGCACCGATCGGAGGCACACTCGCGGAGCCGTGCTGCCCGTCGGGCAGGAAGACGCTGCCGGTCTCGAACAGGGCGAGGTCGCGGAAGCCGCGGGAGACGTTGCGGCGGGCCGTGTCGAGCAGCCCGGGCAGCATCGAGGTGCGCAGCCACGCCTGCTCGGCGCTGATGGGGTTGGCCAGCTTGACGGTCGCCTGCGCGCGCCCGGCCTCGGCGACCCCGAAGGTCGCGTTGGCGTGCTCGGTGACGAACGGGTAGCTGAGCACCTCGGTCAACCCGGCCGCGGCGAGCGAGGTCGCCAGCCGGCGACGCTGCTGCTGCACCCGGGTGAAACCGCGCCCCGGCGGGGCGACGGGCAGCCGCGAGGGGATGTTGTCGTACCCGTCGAGGCGCGCCACCTCCTCCGCCAGATCCGCCGGGATGGCCAGGTCGGGACGCCAGGTCGGCGGCAGCACCCGCCAGCCGGCCACGCCGTGCGCATCGTCGTCGGTCACGATGGCGCCGAGCTCGGTGAGCCGGCCGGTGACCGTCGCGTCGTCGTACGCCCGGCCGATCAGCCGGTCGACGAACCCGCGCGGCAGGAAGATCTCGGTGGCCTCGACGGGGATCCGCTCGTCGGTCAGCTCGCTCGTGTCGGTGCCCCCGGCGAGGTCGACGAGCAGGTCGACGACGCGCTGGGCGGCCGCCGCGGCGACCTCCGGGTCGACGCTGCGCTCGAACCGCTTGGCCGCCTCGGAGGGCAGCTTGTGCCGGCGCCGGGTGCGGGCGATGCTCACCGGGTCGAAGGTCGCGGACTCGATCAGCACGTCGACGGTCGTGCCGGAGCACTCGGTGGACGCGCCGCCCATCACGCCGGCCAGGCCGATGGGCCCGGACTCGTCGGTGATCAGCAGGTCCTCGGGATCCAGCGTGCGCACCTTGTCGTCGAGCGTGCGCAGGGTCTCCCCCGCGCGCGCCCGGCGGACGGTGATGTCGCCGGTGACGGTCGCGGCGTCGTACGTGTGGATGGGCTGGCCGAGCTCGAACATCACGTAGTTGGCGATGTCGACGGTCAGGGAGATGGACCGCACGCCGCACAGCCGCAGCCGGGAGGCCATCCACGGCGGGGTGGGCCGTGTCGGGTCGATGCCGGTGACGCGGCGGGTGAGGAACCGGCGGGCGCCGGGCACCCCGTGGATCGGGGCGTCGTCGGCCAGGTGCACGCCGATGCCGCCGCCCACCCGGGTCGGCGGGACCGGTAGCGTCGCCGGGTCGGTGAAGGACGTGCCGGTGGCGTGCGCGTACTCGCGGGCGACGCCGCGGATGGAGAAGCAGTAGCCGCGGTCCGGGGTCACGTTGATCTCCGCGGCCTCGTCGGTGACGCCGAGCAGCGTGAGCGCATCGGTGCCGACCTCAGGGTCCAGGCCGAGCGAGGAGAGCACGAGGATGCCGTCGTGGTCTTCCCCGATGCCGAGCTCGCGCACCGAGGCGATCATGCCGTCGGAGACATGGCCGTAGGTCTTGCGGGCGGCGATCCGGAAGTCTCCGGGCAGCACCGCGCCGGGCAGGGTGACGACGACCTTGTCGCCGGGCACGAAGTTGTGGGCACCGCACACGATGCCGCGCACGTCCGCGCCGCCGTCGGCGGCCTGCTGCCCCTCGGGGGCGACCCGCACCTGGCACCAGTTGATGGTCTTGCCGTTGGTCTGCGGCTCCTTCTCGGCGGTGAGCACCTGGCCGACGACGACGGGGCCGTGCAGCTCGTCGGAGGGACGGTGGACGTCCTCCTCCTCGAGCCCGACGGTGACGAGGTCCGCCATCACGTCCTCGGCGGTGGCCCCGGCGGGGACGGCGGCGTACTCACGCAGCCATGACAGGGGAATGCGCATCAGATCTCCATCCCGAAGTGCTCGCTGAACCGGACGTCGCCCTCGATCATGTCGTGCATGTCGGGCACGCCGTTGCGGAACATGAGGGCACGCTCGATGCCCATGCCGAAGGCGAAGCCGGAGTACTCGTCCGGGTCGATCCCCGCCGCGCGCAGCACGTTGGGGTTGACGACGCCGCATCCGCCCCACTCGATCCACCGGGCGCCGCCCTTGGCGCCGGGGTGCCAGACGTCCATCTCGGCGCTGGGCTCGGTGAACGGGAAGAACGCCGGGCGCAGCCGGATCCTCGCCTCCGCGCCGAACATCTGCCGGGCGAAGTGCTCGAGGGTGCCCTTGAGGTCCGCCATGGACAGGCCCTTGTCGATCGCGAGGCCCTCGAACTGGTGGAACACCGGCGTGTGCGTGGCGTCGAGCTCGTCGGTGCGGTAGACGCGGCCGGGGCACAGCACGTAGAGCGGCAGGTCCCGCTCGAGCATCGAGCGGACCTGCACCGGGGAGGTGTGGGTGCGCAGCACGAGGTTCGCCTCGGGCGGGTCGACGAAGAAGGTGTCCTGCATCTCGCGGGCCGGGTGGTCCGGGGCGAAGTTCAGGGCGTCGAAGTTGAACCAGGCGGACTCGACCTCGGGGCCCTCCGCGATCTCCCAGCCCATGCCGACGAAGATGTCGCTGACCTGGTCGATCTGCGAGGAGATGGGGTGCCGGCCACCGGCGCTGCGGCGGCGCGGGGCGGCGGTGACGTCCACGGCCTCCTCGACGAGGATCCGCTCCTCCCGCTCGGCCTCGAGCACGGTGGACCGCTGCGCGATGGCCTGGTTCACGCGGCCCCGGGCCGGGCCGATGATCTTGCCGGCCGCGGCCTTGTCGGCCTTCGGCAGGGACCCGATGCTCCGGTTGGCCAGGGCCAGCGGGGACCGCTCGCCCGTGTGCGCGATGCGGGCGGCCTTGAGCTCGTCCAGATCGGCGGCGCCGGCGACGGCGGCCAGCGCGGCGTCGACCACGGCGTCGACCGCCGCCTGATCCGTGGGATCCGGGACAGTCGGATCAGGAACAGCTGCCTCGGGCACAGCCGGCTCGACGGGCACGGCGTCGTCCGTCTCGGTCGTCTCAGGCATCAGGCATCGTCCTCGCGCGTCCTCGGCAGTGGTGTTCGGCAGAGCTGGCCGACCGTGCAGTGGCAGTGCTGCGGGCCCCCGGCAGTGCGGTTCGGCCTTCAACAGTGCGCTGCGGCCTTCGGCAGTGCCCTGCGGCCTCCGGCCGCGGTGAGCGCGCCGTCGAGACAGCACCCGTCACACCGCGAGGAAGGCCCTGATCAGTCTAGGCCAGCGCCGTCGAGCCCCCGGGACCGTGACCTCCCGGGCCGGCGGCGGGCACGGCGTCGTCGGGCCCTCACCGTCCACTGGTCAGTTGCCGACGGTTCTCGCCGGCTGCGGCGGCGAGAACCGTCAGGTGGTGACCAGTGAACAGGGCGGTCCTCTCGGGGGGTGCCGTCGCGTCGAGGACGCCGGATCTAGGATGACCGCCATGACGCGAGGCGGGACGAGCGACCTGACGCGCGGGCAGCGGCTGCGGCGGGCGGCGAACTGGGTGAACCTGTCGACGCCGCTCGGCCTGAGCATCGCCGCGCTCACCGGTACGCCGGTCCGGCGCGGACCGAGCGGCCTGTACGTCGGCACGGGATACCGGCCGCCGCTGCCGGTGGCCGGCGCCTTCACGGTCGGCAACGTCGTGCTCGTCCGCGGCCGGCCGCCCGAGGATCCGGGACGATCCGACCCGACGCCGAGCGCCGCCCAGTCCCCCGACCTGCTGAACGCCGACCTGCTGAACCCGGACCTGCTGGAGCACGAGGCCGCGCACGCGACGCAGTACGCCGCCCTGCTCGGGCTGCCCTTCCTGCCGGCCTATGCCGTCGCCGCCGTGTGGTCGTTGGTGCGCACCGGGGACCCGGCATCGCGCAACGTGTTCGAACGCGGCGCGGGCCTGGCGATCGGCGGCTACACGGAACGGCCGGTCCGCCCGTGGCGCCCCTCCCGCCGACGCGGTGGACGTGGCACGCTGACTCCATGACGGCCCCGGCCCCCGCATCGACCGCCCTCCGACGCCCGTCCCATCGCGTGCCGCTGCCCCGGTGGTTGCCGCGCCGCACCTCTCGCGGATTCCTGCGCCGGTTCACCCACGCGGCGCTCGTCGTCCTCACCCTGGCGCTGGTCGCCGGTCCGGTCGCCCTGAATCTGCCGGCCGCCCTCGCGCTGGACTCCGGCAGCGTCGTCGTCGAGGACACCGCCGGCATCCTGTACCGGCCCCAGCTGGAGCAGAACCTGCGGTCGATCGACTTCTACCAGCCCACCCGCGTCGCCATCTACACGGTGCGCGGGCGTGCGTCGGACAACATCAACGAGCAGGTGCTCGCCTTCGCCCGGCAGAAGCACCCGGAGTGGATCAGCGCCGACGGGCAGAAGTGGGCCGACGGCCTGTTCCTCCTCGCCGTCGACCCCCAGGGCCGGCACGTCGGCACCTACAGCGGGGAGGACCGCAAACTCTCACTGGACCAGTACGGCGAGGTTCAGAAAGCCACGAAGGACGCCTTCCGGGAGGCGAGGTGGACGGACGGGACCGTCGACGGGGTGAAGGAGGCGGCGGCCCTGATCGCCCGGCCCTGGTACCGCCACCCGGCCGTGTTCGTGTTCGGCGCCTTCGGCGTCATCGTCGTCCTCGGCGCGCTGGCCTTCGGTGCCTTGGCGCGGGCCGTGGGCCGGCGCCGATTCGCGCAGGCCTTCGCCGCCGGCGATGCCTCCTACGCCTCGGTGACCCGGGACATCGAGGTCACCGAGCTGAACGCGAACACCATCCCCTCGTCCTCGAGTCACGGCGCGCGCATCCTGCAGCGGTGGAGCGCGTTCCTCACCGACTACCACGACCTCACGACGGTCCGGGCCCGGCTCGACGACCTCTCCCGCCGAGCCCGGGCGAAGAAGGACGCCATCACCGACGCCCAGGACTTCGAACGGCGGGCCGTCCGCCTGGACGGGCTCGACGACGCCAGCGCCGACGCCAACGCCCTGCTCAACCACGACAGTGGCTGGGAGGAGGCGTGGCGCCGCCAGAGCGGGGACCTGCTCGAGCAGCTCGACGAGGCCGAGGCCATGATCGAGGCACCGGAGACGGCCGGCTCCGAGGAGTCGCGCGGCGCGATCCGCGCCCTCTCCCGCTGGGTGCGGTCCGACGTCGAGACCTGGGGCGAGGGGCTGCGCGACGGGTCCCTGACCGGCGACGCGGCGCTCGACCGGATCGCGGACGCCCAGCGCGAGCTCGGCACGCGGATGGACGTGCACGCCGACGCCGTCATCGCCGACCGGACGAAGAACGAGAAGGAGGCGGACCTGATGCGCACCGCCCTGGAGAACAGCCGACGAGGCGGAGGCGGCCGGCAGCGCCGCACCTCCAGCATCGTCCGGTACAGCCGCCCCGACCTGAATGTCTTCCCCGTCTGGACCTACATGGCGGGCTTCTCGTCCGGGCAGAACTCGGTCGACCACTCCCGTTCCTCCTCCGGCAGCGGCACGACGGGCTACGGTTCCAGCGGCGGCAGCTTCTCCGGTTCCGGCAGCTCGTCCAGCTTCTGAGGCCGACGACGATGAGTACGGACCGAGAGAGGGCACCCGGCACCCGGCGGCTGCTCGGCCGCCGGGCCCGTCACCTCACCCTCATCGCGCACCTGACGACCATGGGTGCGTGGATCGGGGTCGATGCCGCCCTCGTCGTGCTCGCGGTGACGTCCGTCGTCACCGGGGATCGCGGTGTCGCCGGCCTCTGCCTCGCCGTCCTGCCCCTGCTGCTCTGGCCGATGGCCGTGGCCGGTCTGCTGACGCTGGCCACCGGGCTCGTGCTGGGCTGGGGCACCCGGTACGGCGTGCTGCGCCACTGGTGGGTGGTGGTCAAGCTCGCGATCACGCTGGTGTACCTCACGCTGATCCCGGTGGGCCTGACGCCGACCGTGCTGGACCGGGCGCGCCTCGGCCATGAGCTGCTCGACGGCCGGGCGACCGAGGCCGCGCTCAGGCAGCTGGTGTTCCCGGCCGTCGTCGGGCCCGTCCTGCTGGTCACCGCCGTCGTGCTGGCCGTGGTCAAGCCCTGGGGCCGAGTCCGCCGCGGGTGAGCCCGGTCAGCCGAGCTCGACCCGCTCGGGCCGACCGCTCGCCAGCGACGCCTGCGCCGCGTCGGCGACGCGGGACGCCGCGACCGCCTCGTCCGGCGGGCACGGGTTGTCCCGCTCTCCCAGCACGACCTCGACGAAGGCGGCGAGCTCGTTCCGGTAGGCGCCGGCGAAGCGTTCGGCGAAGGTCCGGTGCGCGGTTCCGGCCGGGAAGTCGACGCCCGGTTCGGTCGAGCGCAGTGCGGTCGCCTCGTCGAGCCCGACCATCACCGAGGCGTCGGACCCGGAGAGCTCGAGGCGGACGTCGTGGCCGGCGCCGTTGTACCGGGTGGCCGTGACGGTCCCCACGGTGCCGTCGTCAAGGGTGACGACGGCGAGCGCCGTGTCCACGTCGCCGACCTCGCCGATGGCGGGGTCGCCCCGGTTCGAGCCGCGCGCGTAGACCTCGACGATCTCGCGCCCGGTGATCCAGCGCAGGATGTCGAAGTCGTGCACCGAGCAGTCGCGGAACAGGCCGCCCGACGTGGCGAGGAAGGCGACCGGCGGCGGACTGACGTCGGCCGTGACCGCCCGGAAGGAGTGCAGCCAGCCGAGCTCGCCCGCCTGGAAGCGGCGGCGGGCCTCCAGGTATCCGGCGTCGAAGCGGCGCTGGTGGCCGATCTGCACGGTGCCCCCGTGCTCGGCGACGTGCGCGAGGACGGGCAACGAGTCCGCGACCGACCCGGCGACGGGCTTCTCGCAGAACACCGGCACCCCGGCCTCGACCCCGGCACGGATGAGCTCGGGATGCGTCGGGGTGCCGGTCGCGACGACGAGGCCGTCGACCCCGGCGGCGAGCAGTCCCGCAGCACCGCCGGGCACCGCGGTGGCGCCCACCTCGGCGGCCACGGCGCGGGCGTGCTCCTCCGCGACGTCCGTGACGGCGAGCGTCAGGTCCACGTCACGCGCCGCGAACTGCTCCCGCAGATCCGCGATCGCGTGGGCGTGCATGGCACCGATCCGGCCGACGCCGACCAGGCCGAGGCGGACCCTGCCGACCGACGCCCCGCTCACGCGTGTGCTCCCGGCGCGAGTGCCCCGGCGGGCTCGGTCGCCGTCGGCCGGGCCGCCTCGTCTCCACCGAAGGCCGAGCGGAAGGCCGTGAGGGCGGCGGCGGGGTCCCCCTGGGCCCATGCCTCGAGCCCGACGGTGCCGGCGTACCCGGCGTCGACGAGCGCTCGGTGCACGGCCGGGTAGTGGACCTCGCCGGTGCCGGGCTCGCAGCGGCCGGGCACGTCCGCCACCTGGACCTCGCCGACCCAGGGCAGGGCCTCGCCCAGCAGGGCGATGAGGTTCCCCTCCCCGATCTGCGCGTGGTAGAGGTCGAGCATCAGCCGGACGTGCGGGTGGTCGACGGCGCGGACGAGCGCGAGCGTGTCCTTGGCGCGAGCGAGCGGGATGCCCGGGTGGTCGACGATCGTGTTGAGGTTCTCGAGGCAGAACGTCACCCCGTGGGCCGCGCCGAGCTCACCGAGCCGCTCCAGGGCGCGCGCGGCGGTGAGCCACATCGTGCCGTCGGATCGCTGGTGCGGGCGCGCCGCCCGGCCGTCGACGAGTTCGGCCGGGTGGACGACGAGCCGCTCCACCCCGAGGGCGCGGGCCGTCGGGAGGAGGTCCGCGGCGGTCCGGACGACACGGTCGGCGGTGTCCGGCTCGACCAGGGAGCCAGCGGTGTAGCCGGTCATGGACGAGAAGCGGGCGCCGGTCGCGACCAGGGCGTCGACGTCCTTCGTCCGGGTGTCCCACAGCTCGACGTCGAACCCGGCGGCGTGGATCCGGCGGACCCGCTCGGTGAACGGCAGGTCCGTGAACACCATCTCGGCGCAGACGGCGAGCCTCATCGCCCCGCCCCCGTCACCGTGGCCGTGCCATCAGGCACGGAAGTTCCGCCGGCGGTCGAACCCTCCACCGCTACCGGCCCACCCGCCTGCACCGAGGCGATGCATGCCCGGGCGACGGCGAGCGCCCGGCGGGCGTCGGCCGGCCCGGGCGTGAGAGCGACGTCGTGGTCCGGGGCCGGGCCACCGTCACGGCGTGCCCGGACGTGCTCGGCGAAGTCGGCCAGCTCGGCGGTGTAGGCATCGACGAAGAGGTCGACGTTGAGCCGCGGCGTCGCGGCGGCACGGCCCTCCGCGGTGGAGCGGACGGCCGCCGTCTCCGTGGAACGCCCCGCCTGCACCATGCCGGCCGAGCCGAACACCTCACCTCGCACGTCGTACCCGTAGAGCGCGGAGAAGCTGGCCTCGGCGACGGCGATGGCGCCGTTGTCGTAGCGGACGGTCACGACTGCGGTGTCGAGCAGGCCCGCGTCCTTCAGCTCGGGTTCGACCAGCGCATCGGCGACGGCGTACACGCTGACCGGCTCGGCGCCGGCGTTGAACCAATTGAGCGCGTCGAAGTCGTGGATCAGGGTCTCGAGGAAGATGGTCCACGGCGCGATCCGCTCGGCGTTGGGCAGGTGACCGGTGCCGGGATCACGGGTGAGCGAGCGCAGCAGCTGCGGCGTGCCGACGACGCCGGCGGCGACGTCGCGGCGAGCGGCGAGGAAGTCCGCGGCGTACCGGCGGTTGAACCCGATCTGCCAGTGCACCCCGGCGTCCGCGACGGCCTCCTCCACGCGGGCGAACTCCTCGAGGTCGACCGACGCGGGCTTCTCGCAGAACACGTGCTTGCCGGCGCGCGCGGCAGCGATCGCCAGCTCGGCGTGGAACCGCGCCGGCCCGGCAATGACGACGGCGTCGATGTCCGGATCGGCGGCGAGGTCCGCCGGATCGGCGGTGACGCGGGCGACCCCGAGCTCGGCGGCCAACGCCTCGGCGGGGTCGGCCGCGGGGTCAGCGATCGCGGTCAGGTCGGTGCCGGGGATGCGCAGGGCGAGGCTGTGGGCGTGGAACGCGCCCATCCAGCCGGCCCCGATGAGGCCGACGCGGACGGGAGCGGGACGGGTGGAGGTGACGGAGCGGTAGGTCATGGTTCTCCTCTGTCGTCGAGAGCGGTGGGTCAGGGCGTGCCGCTGAGCACCCCGATGGAACGGGCGGCGTCGAGCAGGACGCCCGCGGCGACCTCGAGCCCCTCGACCCGGCCCAGGGACACGTCCTCGTGCTCGATGTTGACGATCATGTCCGGGTCGACGTCGTGCAGCGCCCGGAGGTATTCCGCCCAGTAGGCGGTGTCGTGGCCGCGGCCCAGCACGACGAAGTCCCACGCGGCGTCGGCCGGCCACGCGTTCGCCCACTCGTCGCCGCCGAGGTTGGTGCGCTCCTCGTCCGGGCGGAGCCGGCGGAACCGGTTGTCCAGCACCCCGTACAGCCGAGCAGCGTCCGGATTCACTCGCACGTCCTTGGCGGCCGCGTGGAACACCAGCGGGCCGAGCTCGCGGACCACCGCGACGGGGTCCATCTGCTGCCAGAACAGGTGGGAGGCATCCAGCTCCACGCCCACGTGCGTCGCGCCGGTCTCCTCGATGAGCCGGTGCACGTCGGCGGTGTTGAACACGAGGTTCTGCGGGTGCAGCTCGAGGGCGGCCTTGACCCCGTGGTCGGCGGCGAACCGGTCCATCTCCCGCCAGAAGGCGACCGCGATCTCCCACTGGTGGTCCAGCACGTCGAGGGCCGCGGAGTTCCAAGCGTTGACGATCCAGTTGGTCACGGTGGCGCCGGGCTCCCCTCCGGGCAGACCCGACATCGTCACGACCCGGGTCTGGCCGAGCCGTTCGGCCAGCCGGATGGAGCGACGGACGTCCTCGGCGTGCTTCTGCCCGATCTCCGGCTTCGGGTGCAGCGGGTTGCCGTTGCAGTTCAGGCCCGCGATCGAGACGCCGGTGCCCTCGAACTGCCCGAGGTAGTCGTCCCGGGCGGCGTCGCTGGTGAGGATGTCGTCCATCCCCGGCACGTGGACGGCGGGCAGGAAGCCGCCGGTGTTGATCTCGATGCCGGTCAGGCCGAGGCCGGCGATGACCTCGAGCGCGTCGGGCAAGGGGCGGTCGTGCAGGATCGCGTTGTAGACGCCGAGCTTCATGGTGGTCCTTCTGGATGGTCGGGGGCAGGCGGGGGCCGGCCGGATCAGGGGGCGGCCGGGGCCGGGGTCGTCGAGGCGACGGCGACGCGGCCGCCGTCGTTCGCGGCGGAGGCGGTGACGGCGGCGAGGATCTCCATGTTGTGGACGCCCTCGTCGAACGTCGCGCAGCGCGGCAGCGACGTGTCCTCCGGCTGGCCGGCGACCTCCTCGAGGAAGGCCCGCGCCTGGTAGACGAAGGCGTCGTTCTGGCCGATGCCCACGCTCGGGGCATCCATCGCCAGGCCGCCCGCGTAGTACGGGTGGCCCGGGGCCAGCAGCACCTGCCGGAACCCGTTCGTCGTCCCGTCGTGCGGGGCGTCCCCGTTCAGGTAGAGACCGAACTCGGCGGGGCGGCGCTGGTCGAACGTCGCGGAGCCGTGCTCGCAGAACACCTCGAACGTCAGGGTGTTCGGGTGCCCGGACGCGATGCGGGAGACCTGCAGGCTGCCGGTGCCCTGCGCGTACTCGGCGGCGAAGACGGCGACGTCGTCGTTCGCGACCGGGACGACCTCGTCGCTGACCGCCCCGTGGTCGTGGCCGAGCACGGCGCCGAGCGGCAGGTGCCGCTCGGTGATCGCCGTCGAGAACTGCCCGCCCGAGACGGAGAGGGTGGGCCCGCAGAGGAACTCGGCGACGTAGGCGAGGTGGCTGCCGACGTCGGCGAGCGCGCCCGATCCCGGGCCGCCCTGGTACCGCCAGCTCATGGGCGCCTGCGGGCTGCACGCGTAGTCGGTCCAGTAGCGGCCGCTGAAGTGCAGGGGCCGGCCCAGCGTCCCGTCGTTGATCAGCTCACGGATCGCGGCGATGGCGGGAGTGCGGCGGAAGGTGAGCCCGATGCGGGCGAGGCCGCGAGCGCGCCCGGCGGCATCGGCCATGGCCCGCGCGTCCTCGAGACTGTCCGAGAGCGGCTTCTCGCACAGGACGTGCTTGCCGGCGGCGAGCAGTCCCTCGACCACCTCCCGGTGCAGCGAGTTCGCGATCACGACGCTGACGACGTCGATGTCGTCCGCCTCGGCGATCGCCTGCCAGGTGGCATCGTGGCGCTCGTAGCCGAAGCGGCGCGCGGCGAGCTGGCCGAACGTGGGATTGACGTCTCCGATGGAGACGAGCCGCACGGGCGGCAGGGTGGGATCGTAGACGGCGCTGGCCGCGCGATAGGCGGCGGCGTGCGCCTTGCCGGCCATGCCTGCGCCGATGACGGCGACGCCGAGGGACTCGACCATGGGCCTCTCCTTCGAGACGGTGGTCCCGGCGTGGATGCGCGTCACGCGCTCCGCCGGCCGGGATGCTGATGCGACCGACAGTAGAGAGGCGTCAAATGTCCTGTCAATAGGTGTTCGGCAGTGAGACCTCATTTCGGTTGGATCCGCCAAAATCACGGGAAAGCGGTGGCTTCGACGCAGGAAACAGTGCGTCGTGACTGAAGTTTGACCTGACAAAGTTGATGAGCTGCGCTACGCTCGTTCGTGACACGGATCACGTCACGACCGTGTCCCGACGAAGGAGTCCTCATGGCCACGACCAACCCGCACGGGGGAACGGCGCAGCAGATCCAGCTGCCCCCGCTGACCGACGGGCCGCATCGACGCCGCCTCGGCCTGATCGCCCTGGTCGCCACCTTCGGCGGCCTGCTCTTCGGCTACGACACCGGCGTCATCAACGGTGCCCTGAACCCGATGAGCGCCGACCTGGGCCTGACGCCCCTCACCGAGGGCGTCGTCACCAGTTCCCTGCTCTTCGGTGCCGCGGTCGGCGCCCTCGCCGGCGGGCGGCTCTCGGACGGGTGGGGCCGCCGGAAGACCATCCTGCTGCTGGCGGTCACCTTCTTCGCCGGCACCCTGGTCTGCGTCTTCGCTCCCACGTTCGGCGTCATGGTGGTCGGCCGTTCCCTCCTCGGCCTCGCCGTCGGCGGCGCCTCGACGGTCGTGCCCGTCTTCCTCGCCGAGCTCGCTCCCTACGAGATCCGCGGCTCCATCGCCGGCCGGAACGAACTGATGATCGTCATCGGCCAGCTCGCCGCGTTCGTGGTCAACGCGATCATCGGCAACGTGTGGGGCGAGGTGAACGGCGTCTGGCGCATCATGCTCTCGGTGGCCGCCCTGCCCGCCATCGCGCTCTTCGTGGGCATGCTGCGGATGCCGGAGTCCCCGCGCTGGCTGATCTCGAAGGGCCGTGCCGCCGACGCGCTCGAGGTGCTCTCCCTCGTCCGCTCCCCGGAGCGCGCGCAGGCCGAGATGGACGACGTCAAGCACCTGGCCGAGGAGGAGGAAGCAGCTCATCAGACCCGCTGGAGCGCGCTGTCGGACAAGTGGATCGTGCGGATCCTGCTGGTCGGGGTCGGCCTCGGCATCGCGCAGCAGCTGACCGGCATCAACTCGATCATGTACTACGGCCAGACCGTGCTGATCGAGGCCGGGTTCCAGTCCAGCGCCGCGCTGATCGCCAACATCGCCCCGGGCGTCATCGCCGTCGTCGGCGGCGTCATCGGGCTCTGGCTGATGCAGAAGATCAACCGCCGCACCACGCTGCTGCTGGGCTTCTCGCTGACCACGATCTGCCACTTCCTCGTCGGCATCGCCTCGATTGCCCTGCCGGTGGGCAACCCCGCCCGGCCGTTCGTGATCCTCCTGCTCGTGGTCGCCTTCGTCGGCTCGATGCAGACGTTCCTCAACATCGCCGTCTGGGTCATGCTCTCGGAGATCTTCCCGCTGCACGTGCGCGGTTTCGCGATCGGCGTCTCGGTGTTCTGCCTGTGGATCGCCAACGCCCTGCTCGGCCTGTTCTTCCCGTCCCTGGTGGCGGCGGTCGGGATCACCGGCACGTTCTTCCTGTTCGGCATCGTCGGCATCGTCGCCCTGATCTTCGTGTACACGCAGGTACCGGAGACCCGCGGGCGGACGCTGGAGGCCCTCGAGGAGGACGTCACCACCGGCGCCATCTACACGGTGCACAAGACGCCGACGACGGCGCGCTGACCGGAGCTGGTGGCCGTTGCGGCGGGCACCGGCTCACCTCATCGGCACCCGTGGGGGCCGGACGACACCGTCCGGCCCCCTTCGTCGTGTCGGGTAATTCTCGGGTCCGCACGCGGGTCCGCACTCGGTCCTGCGACACGCCGACGCCGTCGGGGACATGACGCTGTATCCCGGATGCGCCCAGCGTTTCGCGGGGCCGGGTGCGGCCGGGCCAGAGCACGACGCCCTGTCCCGGGTTCACCCGGCGTGTCGCGGGACCGAGCGCAGCCTCCAGACGAGACGGATGGTGGTGACGGCGGCAGGCACGGCGAGACCGGCAAGCCCACCCCCGCCGTCGCACTCCATCCCGAGACACGCCGACGCCGTTGGGGATATGACGCCATATCCCGGATCCACCACGTGTGTCCCGGGACCCGGTGGCAGCCGCTAAGAGCATGACGCCCCATCCCGAGAACACCCCGCGTGTCACGGGACAGGGTCCGGCCGGCGCCGGGCAACACACCTCCCGACCGGAGCCGACCCACCCCCGGACACGTCGACGCCCCGGGGTCCCGCCACGCGCGGGACGCCGGGGCGTCGACGGAGAAGACGTCAGGCCCGGGGAGCGTCGGCCTCGACCGCGACCGCCTCGGCCTTGACCGCCTCGAGGGTGTCGCCATGACCGCCGAGCTGTTCGAGCTCGTGCGCCAGCTCCGCGAGCTCGGCGCCGCCGGCCATCTGGGCGGTCAGCTCGTCGAGGGTGATGTCCTTCTTGTCGTAGTAGCCGATGGACCGGCCCCGCTTGAGCAGGAGGAACCGGTCCCCCACCGGGAACGCGTGGTGGGGGTTGTGGGTGATGAAGATGACGCCCAGGCCCCGGTCCCTCGCCTGCAGGATGTACCGGAGCACGACGCCGGACTGCTTGACGCCGAGCGCCGCCGTCGGCTCGTCGAGGATCAGCACCTTCGCCCCGAAGTACACGGCCCGGGCGATGGCGACACACTGGCGTTCGCCGCCGGAGAGCTGGCCGATGGGCTGCTCGACGTCGCGCAGGTCGATGCCCATGTCCGCCAGTTCCTTCTTCGTGATCTGCTTCATCCGCTGGACGTCCATGCGGCGGAAGGGCCCGACGCCGGTCGTCAGCTCGGAGCCGAGGAAGAAGTTGCGCCAGATCGGCATCAGGGAGACGACGGCGAGGTCCTGGTAGACGGCGGCGATACCGGCGTCGAGCGCCGCGCGGGGGCTGGTCAGCTTCCGCGGCTCTCCCATGATCGAGAACGTGCCCTCGTCGTGCTGGTGCAGGCCCGCGATGATCTTGATCAGCGTGGACTTGCCGGCACCGTTGTCCCCGAGCACGCACGTGACCCGGCCGTTGTCGACCGCCATCGTCACGTCCCGCAGGGCGATGATGTTGCCGTAGTGCTTGCCCACCTGCTCGAGGCTGAGCAGGTGCACGGGCCGGTCGGTGAGCGGGTCGCTCTCGTTCTGCAGGAGGACCTCGTTGGTGATGTGGCGCCCGGCGTCTTCACGCTCGGGGTGCCGTGCGCTGGTGCTCATGCTCGCTCCGCCCGGTTCTTGACGATGAGGTTGACGATGGTGGCGAGCAGCAGCATCAGGCCGAGGAAGAACTTGAACCAGTCCGGGTTCCACTGCGCGTACACGATGCCCTTGTTGGCCATGCCGAAGATGAAGGCGCCGATCGCGCCGCCCACCGCCGAACCGTAGCCGCCGGTGAGCAGGCACCCGCCGATCACGGCCGCGATGATGTAGAGGAACTCGTTGCCCACGCCCTCGCCGGACTGCACGGCGTCGAAGGCGAACAGGTTGTGCATGCCGAGCAGCCACCCGCAGAACCCGACGGCCATGAAGAGGCCGATCTTCGTCCGGGTGACGGGGACGCCGACGGCGCGGGCGGCGCTGGCGTCCCCGCCGGCGGCGAAGATCCAGTTGCCCACCCGGGTGCGCAGCAGGATCCAGGACGCGATCAGCACGAGCACGATCCAGTAGAAGACGGTGATCTTCACGTCGACGCCGGCGATGGTCACCGAGGACGCGAAGATCGCCTTGGCACCGTCGAAGCCGTCCATCGACGCGATCGACGGGGAGGAGACCGCGCCGCCGATCGCCCGGGTCAGGGCGAGGTTCAGGCCGGTGAGCATGAGGAACGTGGCCAGGGTGACGATGAAGCTCGGCAGCTTCGTGCGCACGAGGATGAAGCCGTTGACGAAGCCGATGCCGAGCGAGACGACGAGCGCGAGCACGACGCCGATCCACACGTTGACCCCGAAGTTCCAGGAGAACAGGGACGCGGTCAGCGCGGAGGAGATGACGGCGACGCCGGCGGAGAGGTCGAACTCTCCCCCGATCATCAGCAGGGACACCCCGACGGCCATGATGCCGATCGTCGAGGAGCCGTAGAGCACCGTCGCGAACGCGTTCGGCTGCAGGAACGTGCTCGAGACGATGGAGAAGAAGATGAACAGGACGACGGCGCCCACGAGCGCGCCCACCTCGGGGCGGCCGAGGAGCTTCTGGAACGGGTTGCGCCGGCCGACCCGCTCGTCCGACGACGGAGCCGGAGTGGGCGTCGACGGCAGCGTTGCGGTTGCCATGGAGAACTCCTTGTCGGTCCGCAGGGACCGGTGCGGCCGCGCGACGAGCGCCGCGCGACCGTCACCGGGTCCTAGCGGACGCCTTCCTGGGCGTACTTGAGGACGGTCTCGGCGTTGGCCTTGTCGACGATGGTGGGGCCGGTCAGCACCGGCTGTCCACCGCCGATCTTGAAGCCGCCGCGCTTGTTCTGCCAGATCGCGTCGACGGACATGTAGCCCTGCAGCCACGGCTGCTGGTCGACGGTGAAGATGACCTTGCCGTCCACGATGTCCTTCGCGAGTTCGGCGTTCAGGTCGAAGCTGGCGACCTTCGCGGAGCTGCCCGCGTCGGCGACCGACTTGAGCAGGGTGATGGTGATGGGCGCCCCGAGGCCGATGATGACGTCGGCGTCCTTCGTGGCCTGCAGCTTCGCCGTCGCGGTCGACTGGACGGACGTCATGTCCTGGCCGTTGACGTAGAGGATCTCGGTGGCCGGCACCTTGGACTTGACGCCGGCGCACCGGTTCTCCAGACCCACGTGACCCTGCTGCTGGATGACGCACACCGGGTGCTTGAAGCCCTCCTGCGCCAGCTTCGTGCCGACGGCCTCACCGGCGAGCTTCTCGTTCGAGCCGAAGTGGGTGAAGGCGCCGAGCTTGGCGGACACGTCCTCCCCGGCGTTGAGGCTGACGACGGGGATGCCCGCGTCGCCGGCCTTCTTGACGACGTCCTTGAGGGCGTCCGGCGTCGCGAGGGTCACGGCGATGCCGTCGACCTTCTGGTCGATGGCCTGCTGGACGAGCTGGGCCTGGCGGCCGGCCTCGGGGTCGTTGAGGTACTGCAGGTCGACGTTGTCCTTCGCGGCGGCCTCCTCGGCTCCCTTCCGGACGATGTCCCAGAAGGTGTCGCCGGCAGCCGCGTGGGTGACGAGCGCGACCTTGATGCGCGGGGTCGTCGCGGCCTGCCCCCCGCTCGCGTTGCTGTCGGTCTGCTGGCGCCCGCCCGAGGAGCAGGCCGAGAGGGCGAGCACCGGTACGGCGAGCGCGACGACGGCGGCGCGGCGCCACGAGAATCTGGTCACGGGAGGTCTCCTTCGATGCTGGGGGCGGCCGGTACGGAAGGATTCGCCGATGCGGCCCGTGGCAGCATCCTGAGTGATCCAGATCACCCTGTCAATAGTTTGTCCACACATAAGCACTTTTGGTCGTCGCGATAACCCAGCGTCCGATCGGTTGCCGGCGTCGTTGCGACGCGGCAGGCCGACGCATCCGGCAGGATCGGCGTCATTGCGCGTCCTGATGCTACGATCGCGTCAGGATTCTTTGTCCTGTCAAGGCAACACGCGCATCGGGTCCAGCCCGATCGCCCGCTCCCAGGAGGGGTTCATGGCCACCAGCCTCAACATCCCCATCGATCGTTCCTCCCCCGTGCCGCTCTACCACCAGGTGGTGCAGGGCATCGAGGCGATGATCCACAGCGGCGCCCTGGAATCGGGTTCGAAGCTGGAGAACGAGATCGATCTCGCCGCCCAGCTCAACCTCTCCCGCCCGACCATGCGCAAGGCCATGGACGAGCTCGTCCGCGCCGGTCTGCTCGTGCGCAAGCGCGGCGTCGGCACGCAGGTCGTCTCCAGTCAGGTGCGTCGGCACCTGGAGCTGTCCAGCCTCTACGACGACCTCACCCAGAGCGGCCAGAAGCCCTCGACGCGGGTGCTCTCGTTCCGGCACGGGCCCGCCGAGGACGAGGCCGCCGAGAGCCTCGGGCTGCCCGCCGGCGTCGGCGTCTACCACTTCACCCGCCTGCGCAGCGTCGGGGACAAGCCCCTGGCCCTGATGGAGAACTGGGTGCGGGACGACGTCGCCGACATCACCGAGGAGGGGCTGCGCCAGCGCGGTCTCTACCAGGTCCTCCGCGACGCGGGCGTGAACATCCGGCTCGCGAACCAGCGGATCGGGGCGGCCGTGGCGGACGAGCGTCAGGCCGAGCTGTTGCACGCCACGGTGGGCTCGGCCGTCGTCACCATGGAACGCACCGCGGTCGACGACACGGGACGCAACGTCGAGACCGGCCGACACCTGTACCGGGCGGACTCCTACAGCTTCGAGATGACACTCGTCCAACGCTGAGTCCGCTTCCCGCCCGCACGGCAGCGGTCGACAGAGAGGAAACCGAATCCATGACGGAGTGGGTCCACCCGCACGGGACCGCGGTCGACGGCGACTGGGAGGTGTCCCTCGGGGCGCACGACAGCGCCGTCACCGTCGAGGGCTGGCAGTACACCGGCCTCAAGGTCGCCACCGTCGCTCCCGGGGGAAGCGTCACGCTGCCGGCCGTGGCCGAGGAACGCATCGTCGTCCCCCTGGCCGGCGCATTCGAGGCGACCGTCGACGGGCAGGCGTACCCGCTGCGCGGCCGGGAGTCCGTCTTCGCCGGCCCGAGCGACGTGCTCTACACCGGTACCGGAACCGCCGTGACGATCGGCAGCGTTGGTGGCGGCCGCGTCGCCGTCGCGCTCGCCCCCGCGAAGGACGCCTACCCCACCCGTCTGGTCCGCGCCGAGGAGACCCCGGTCGAGCTGCGCGGCGCCGGGACGTGCTCGCGTCAGGTGCACAACTTCGGCACGCCGGCCGCCCTGGAGGCGGACCGGTTCATCGTGTGCGAGGTGATCACCCCGGCGGGCAACTGGTCCTCGTGGCCGCCGCACAAGCACGACGAGGAGAAGGAGGGTGAGACCGCGCTCGAGGAGATCTACTACTTCGAGACCCGCCTCGCCCTCGACTCGCCCGCACCGCGGGATGCCGACGCCGGCAGTGACCCGCTCGGCTACGCCCGCGTCTACGCCTCCGACGATCGGCCCATCGACGTCGCCACCGAGGTCCGCACGGGGGACGTCGTGCTGGTCCCCTACGGCTGGCACGGACCCGCGATGGCCGCCCCCGGCTACGACCTGTACTACCTCAACGTCATGGCCGGCCCCGGCCGGGTGCGCGAGTGGCTGATCAGCGACGACCCCCACCACGGCTGGATCCGGTCCGTGTGGGAGCACGAGGACGTCGACGCGCGCCTGCCGTTCACGGGCTGAGGGCCGCGCGGGGACGCGGGAACATGACAAGGGCGGCTCACCGATCGGTGAGCCGCCCTCGTCGTCGTCCCGGATCAGGATCCGATCAGGACCCGGTCATCGTGGTGGCGTTGGGTCGGCCGGGCGCCCGGCCGGCCCGGGAGGCCGCCGCCTCGACCCGCTCCCGGATCGTGGCCAGCTGGTAGCGGGACACCTCGTGGGCGATCTCGTTCTCGGCGAAGACGGAGGAGGCCATCACGGTGTCCTCCCGGTCGAGGAAGCCGATCTCGGCCAGGCCGCCGAAGAACTCGTCCCAGTCCACGTCGCCGTCGCCGACCTTGAGGTGCTGGTGGACGCGCACCGAGTTGCCCGGCGGGTTGGTGATGTAGCGCAGGCCATGGGAGGCGTGGTGGTCCATCGTGTCCGAGACGTGCACGACGCGCAGCCGCTCCCCCGCCGAGCGCATGATGTCGAGCGGCTCGTCCCGCATGTGGAACGTGTGGGAGGCGACGTAGACCATGCCGACGTTCGGGGAGTTCAGGCCCCGGATCAGACGCAGGGCAGCCAGACCCTCCTCGACGAAGTCGTCGGGGTGCGGGTCGATCGCCACGTGCACGCCCTCCCGTTCGAGGATCGGCAGCAGCTCCTCCATCGACCGGAAGAAGCAGGCCTCGGACTCCTCGGGCAGCTCGGGCCGGCCCGAGAACTCCGTGTTCATCTGCGTCGCCCCGAGGTCCACGGTGATCTGGATGGCCCGCTTCCAGGAGCGGACGGCGGCCTCGCGCAGCCGCTCGTCGGGCCCGGACCAGCGCAGCACCGGCAGCACGGAGGCGACCCCGACGCCGGCGTCGTCGCACGCCGCCTTCAGCCGGCGCACCAGGTCGTCATCGGCGCGCGGGTGGCTGAAGAACGGGATCAGGTCCCGGTGCGGGGTCAGCTGCAGGTACGCGAACCCGAGGTCCGCCGCGAGCGCGGGGAACTCGAGCAGATCGTGCGTGCTGTGGAACGGGGTGGGGTCCAGGGCGATCTTCACGCCGCACCCACCCGGTCGTGACCGGAGCCCGCGTACAGGGCCGGCTTCTCGTTCAGCGTCACCGTGACCTTCTCCCCGCTGCCCTGGGCGGCGACGCCGGCCTCGCAGCAGGCGGCGGTCGCGTAGCCGTCCCACGCGGACGGACCGCCGATCTCACCGCGACGCGCGGCGTCGACCCAGGCCTGGACCTCGAGGTCGTAGGCCGCGCCGAAGCGCTCGACGAAGCTGGGCGTGATGCTGCCGCCCCAGCGGCCCGCGCGGCGCACGTAGGGTCCGGTGTCCCGGCCGATGTCGACGATGCCGTCCTCGAACGCGGCCTCGGTCGCCACCTCGTAGCCGAACTGGGCGTTGACGAAGATCTCGACGTCGGCGAGCACCCCCGAGGCGGTCTCGATCAGCACGTGCTGCGGGTCGTGCTGCCCGCTCGGCGCCTTCGCCGAGGCCTTCCCGAGCCGCACGGCGACGGAGGTGATCTCCTCGCCGGTGAGGTACCGGACGACGTCGAACTCGTGCACCACGGAGTCGTTGATCAGCATCTCGTTGGTGAAGCCGGGCGGGGTGTCCGGGTTGCGGTGCCGGCAGTGCAGCATCAGCAGCTCGCCGAGGTCGCCGGAGCGGATGGTCTGCCCGAGCGCCGCGTACTCGGCGTCGTACCGGCGCATGAAGCCGACCTGGATGCGCTGCCGGCCGAGCGCCACCTCCGCCTCGACGACCCGCCACGCGGACGCGACGTCGGGCGTGAGCGGCTTCTCGCACAGGATGGGCAGGTCCTGGCCCAGGGCCTCCAGCAGCGCCTCCTCGTGGAGGAAGCCCGGGGTGGCCAGCAGGACGGCGTCGACGCCGGCCGCGTAGGCCTCGGCCGGGGTGGCGAAGGCGCGGGCGCCGGGGATGTCGGCGACGGCGGCGGTGGCACGGTCGAGGTCGACGTCGACGACGGCGGCGACCTCGGCTCCGTGGGTGCGGGTGTGGAGGCGGTGGATGTGGTCGGCGCCCATCCGGCCGGCGCCGATCACGGCGACGCGGAGGTCGCGGGTCGTGCTGTCAGGGGTACGCGTGTCGGTCATGGCGTGTCCTTCCGGTCAGACGCGGGTGCGGGAGCCGCACGAGAGCAGGTACTGGCGGGTGCGGGTGGCGATGGGCAGGGGGACGTCGAAGGCGACCGGGTACATGTCCTGTTCGACGATGCCGAAGATCGGCCGGTCGAGGGCCTCGACGGCCTCGATCACCTCGCGCAGGTCCGGCAGGCCGCTGGGCGGCTCCGCCATGACACCCGCGGTGTTCGCGGCGGCCCACGTGAGGTTCTGCTCGCGCACCCGGGCGAGGACGTCCGGATTCACCTGCTTCAGGTGCAGGTAGCCGATCCGGTCCGGATGCGAGCGGATCAGCTCGACGCTGCTCGCACCCCCGTACTCGGCGTGGCCGGTGTCCAGGCACAGGCTCAGCAGCGCCGGGTCGGTGTTGCCGAGCAGGCGCACGATGTCGTCCTGGGTGAGCACGTGGGAGTCGGCGTGGGAGTGGAACTGCTGCCGCAGGCCGAACTGCTCGGCCAGCCGGCGGCCCAACTCGTCGTGACCCCGGTAGAGGGAGTCGAGCTGCTCGGGCGTGAGCACCTCGTTCTCGACGGCTTCCCCGGTCACGTCGTCGCGCCACATGGCGGGGATGACGACGATGTGCTCGCCACCCACCGCCGCGGTCAGCTCCGCGACCCGGCGGGCCGGCTCCCACGCCTCCTCGAATGCTGCGTCCCCCGGACGCCCACCCCGGTGGAACGCCGTGAACACGGTGCCCGCGGACACCTGCAGGTCGCGGGCGGCGAGCTCGTCGGCGAGCCGGGCAGGGTCGGTCGGCAGATAGCCGTACGGCCCGAGCTCGATCCACCGGTAGCCGGCCTCGGCCGCCTCGTCGAGGAAGCGCTGCCAGGGGGTCTGCTGCGGGTCGTCGGGGAACCACACGCCCCACGAGTTGGGGGCGGTGCCGATCGTCAGGAGGGAGTTGCCGGTGTCGGTCATCGGAGGCCTTTCGCGTCGAGCGACGGTGCTCGGTCGAGGAGGAGGGACGGGCTCAGTTGGACGGGAAGTGGAACGACGCGTCCGAGGCGTGGGTCGGCTGCGGCCAGCGCTGGGTGACGACCTTGCCGCGGGTGTAGAAGGACACGCCCTCCTCGCCGTAGATGTGCTTGTCGCCGAACAGCGAGTTCTTCCACCCGCCGAAGGAGTGGTAGGCGACCGGCACAGGGATCGGCACGTTGACGCCGATCATGCCGACGTTCACGCCGCGGTGGAACGCGCGGGCGTTGGCGCCGGAGGAGGTGAAGATCGCGGTGCCGTTGCCGTAGGGGTTGGCGTTGATGAGCTCGATCGCCTCCTCGACGGTCTCGACCCGGACCACGGAGAGCACGGGTCCGAAGATCTCCTCGGTGTAGGCGTCCATGTCGGTGAGGACCTTGTCGACGACGGTCGGGCCGAACCAGAAGCCGTTCTCCTTGCCCGGGACGGTGAAGCCGCGCCCGTCGACGACGACGTCGGCGCCGGCGTCCGCGGCGCTGCCGACGATGCCGGCCATCCGCTGCCGGGCGGCGTCGGTGATCACGGGGCCCATCTCGGCGTCGGGCTCGGTGCCCTCGGCGACCTTGACGGCCTCGGCGCGCTCGGCGACCTTGCCCACGAGGTCGTCGGCCACGGGGCCGACGGCGACGGCGACGGAGATCGCCATGCACCGCTCCCCCGCCGAGCCGAAGGCGGCGGCGGTCAGGTGGTCCGCGGCGTGGTCGAGGTCGGCGTCGGGCAGCACGATGGCGTGGTTCTTCGCGCCGCCGAGGGCCTGCACGCGCTTGCCGTGCGCGGTCGCGGTGTCGTGGACGTGCCGGGCGATCGGGGTGGAGCCGACGAAGGAGATGCCGTCGATGTCGGGGTGGGTGAGGAGGCCGTCGACGGTCTCCTTGTCCCCGTGGAGGACCTGGAAGACGCCGTCGGGCAGGCCGGCCTGCTTCCAGAGCTTCGCCAGCAGCAGCGACGGCGAGGGGTCCCGCTCGCTGGGCTTGAGGATGAACGTGTTGCCGGTCGCGATCGCGACGGGTGCCATCCACAGCGGCACCATGACGGGGAAGTTGAACGGGGTGATGCCGGCGACGACACCGAGGGGCTGCCGATAGGAGAAGACGTCGACGCCGGTGGACGCCTGGTCCGAGTAGGCGCCCTTGAGCAGCTGCGGGATGCCGCAGGCGAACTCGACGACCTCGAGGCCACGGCTGATCTCGCCCTTCGCGTCGCCGAGGACCTTGCCGTGCTCGGCGGTGATGAGGGCGGCCAGCTCGTCGATGTGGGAGGCGACGAGCTCACGGAAGGCGAAGAGGACGGCGGTGCGCTTGGCCAGGGACGTGTCGCCCCAGGTGCGGGCGGCCTCCTTCGCGTTGGCGACGGCGGTCTGCAGGTCGGTGGCGTCGGCCAGGCGCAGCTCGCCGGTCTGCTCGCCGGTGGCCGGGTTGAAGACGGGCTGCGTGCGGGTGCCGGAGCCGGGGGTCTCGGCGCCGCCGAGGAAGTGCGGGATGGTGGTGACGCCGGTGGCGGTGGTGCTCATGGGTCGGTCGCTCCTGTTCGATCAGGGTGTGGTTTCGAAGGATCTGGTCAGCCCAGCAGGGGCCGCTGGTGGGCCTTGTGCTGGTCGTACGTGCGGCGGGCTTCCTGGGTGGAGTCCAACTCGGCCACGGCGGAGACGGGCACGTCCCACCACGACTCCGAGCTCGGGGCGTCGATCAGCGGGTCGGACTCGATGTGGATGACGATCGGGCCGGAGCCCTCCGGCTCGGCGCGCGCCTTGCCGATCGCGGCCTCGAGGTCGGCGATCGCGTCGGGGCCCGGTGCGATCCGGTGGACGGTCGCGCCGAGGCTCTCCGCGTTGGTCGCCAGGTCGATCGGCAGCGTCTCGCCGTCGTCGAAGCTGTGCGCCTGCGGGTCGAGGACCCGGTAGCGGGTGCCGAACCGCTGCGAGCCGAGGGACTCGGAGAGTGCACCGATCGAGGCGTACCCGTGGTTCTGGATGAGCACGACGATGAGCTTGATGCCCTCGGCGACGGCGGTGACCAGTTCGGTGTGCATCATCAGGTAGGAGCCGTCGCCGACCATGACGACGACGTCACGGTCCGCCTCGCCGCGGGCCGACGCGGCGAGCACGGCCCGCTTGACGCCCAGGCCCCCGGCGATCTCGTAGCCCATGCACGAGAACGCGTACTCCACGTGGTAGCCCCACGGGTCGGACACGCGCCACATCTTGTGCAGGTCCCCGGGCAGGGAACCGGCGGCGCAGATCACGACGTCGCGGGGGTCCATGGCCCGGTTGGTCGCCCCGATGATGGCGTTCTGGCTGGGCAGCGGCTCGTACCGCTCCGCGAACGCGTCGTCGACGATGCCGTCCCAGCGCTGCTTCTCCGCGGTGACCGCCCGGTCCAGGTCGGCGTCGACCCGGTGCCGGCCGAGCGCCTCGGTCAGCGCGATCAGCGCCTTGCGGGCGTCGGCGACGATCGGCAGCGACGTGCCGTGCTTGTAGGCGTCCAGCGCCGCGACGTTGATGTTGACGAACCGCACGTCCGGGTTGGCGAAGGCGGTGCGGGACGCCGTCGTGAAGTCCTCGTAGCGGGTGCCGATGCCGATGATCAGGTCCGCCTCGGCGGCGAGGGCGTTCGCGGCCGTCGTGCCCGTCGAGCCGATCGCGCCGACGGCCTGCGGCGCGTCCCACGGCAGGACGCCGACGCCGGCCTGCGTCCAGGCCACGGGGATGCCGGTGGTGGCGGCGAGGCCCGCGAGCGCGTCCTGCGCGAAGGCGTAGAGGACTCCCCCGCCGGCCACGATGAGCGGCCGGCGGGCGCCGCGGATCAGCTCGGCGGCGCGGGCGATGTCCTCGGCCTCGGGCTCGGGGCGGCGGATCCGCCACTCGCGCTCGGCGAGGAACTCCTCGGGCACGTCGATCGCCTCGGCCTGCACGTCCTGCGGCAGGGCGATGGTCACGGCGCCGGTCTCGGCCGGGTCGGTGAGCACCCGCAGGCCGCTCAGCAGTGCCGAGGCGAGCTGCTCGGGGCGGCTGACCCGGTCGAAGTACTTCGAGACGGGCCGGAACGCGTCGTTGACGGTGATGTCGTAGCCGTACGGCTGCTCGATCTGCTGCAGCACCGGGTCCGCGGCGCGGGTGGCGAACGTGTCGCTGGGCAGCAGCAGCACGGGCAGCCGGTTGGCGGTCGCGAGCGCGGCGCCGGTGAGGAGGTTGGTCGAGCCGGGCCCGATCGACGTCGTGACCGCCCACGTCTGGCGGCGCCGGGTGTGCCGCGCGTAGCCGACCGCCTGGTGGGCCTGCGCCTGCTCGTTGCGGCCCTGGTGGTAGGGCATCAGCTCCGGCTCGAGCACCTGGGCCTGCTTGAGGGCCTGTCCGACACCGGCGACGTTGCCGTGCCCGAAGATGCCGAACATGCCCGGGATCAGCCGCTCCCGGTACGTCGTGTCGCCGATGCGGTCGACGGTGTACTGGTGGCCGAGGAACGCGACCAGCGCCTGCGCGACGGTCATCCTGCGGGTGTTCACGGCGTGGCCTCCTGGGGGGTGCGGGACGTGGGATCGGCATGGTTCTCGCTGTCGTGCGTGCTGTCGTGGGCACCGTCACGAGCGCCGTCGTGCGCGCCGCGCAGCAGTGACGCGGCGGCGGCCACGGAACCGGCGACATCGCCGTCGGCCGGGTAGAGCAGGGTGCGGCCGACGGTCAGCCCCTGGACGCCGGGCAGTGCCAGGGCGCGTCCCCACGAGGCGAACACCTCGTCCTGATGGCCGGCGGGGTCGCCGCCGAGCAGCACGGTCGGCATCGTCGTCGCCGCCATGACGCGGTCCATCTCGTCGACGACGGGCAGCTTCATCCACGTCCAGGCGCTCGTGGAGCCGAGGCCCTCGGCGATCGCGACGGACTTGATGACGGCGTCGGCGGACAGGTCATTGCGCACGCGCCCGTCCACCCAGCGGGACAGGAACGGCTCGACCATGGCGATCAGGCCGCGCTCGGCGAGGGCGTCGATCACCCGTGCGGTGTTCTCGAGGACGGCCGGCGTGGCCGGGTCCTCCAGGCAGATGCGGGTCAGCATCTTCCCGCCGTCGGCGCCGAGTGCCTGCAGCGCCGCGGCGGTGTGGCCGGTGAACCGGTCGTCGAACTCGTTGACCAGTCCGGCGAGGCCGCCGCGGTTCATCGAGCCGAAGAGCAGCTTGCCGTCGAGGGCGCCGAGCAGGAGCAGGTCGTCCATGATGTCGGCGGTCGCGAGCACGCCGTCGACGGCGGGGTTGGCGAGGGCGAGCTGCAGGCGGTCGAGCAGCTCGCGCCGGTCGGCCATCGCGTCCATCCGGCCCTGAGCGGCGAGGGCGCCGCGGGCAGGGTGGTCCGCGGCCACGATGAAGTTCTGCTCGCCCAGGCGCGGCCCCGCGTGGGGCCGCCGCTCCCGGGCGGCACGCGTGATCGCACCGGGGTCCTCGAGGCGGATCCGGGTGAGGTGCTCGTAGCGGCGGGGGTCGTCGTCGACGCCGATGGCCGGGACCGCGGCGCTCATCGGGCCACCGCATCCGGGACGAGGCGGCCACGCTCGGCCAGCAGGACGGTGACCTCGTCGGGCGTCGGCATCGCGTCCGAGCAGGAGAGGCGGGAGGCGACGATCGCCCCTGCGGCGTTGGCGAAGTCGAGCACCTGCGCGAGCGGCCAGCCGGCGAGCAGGCCGTGGCAGAAGGCCCCGCCGAAGGCGTCCCCGGCGCCGAGACCGTTGAGCGTCTGGACGGGTACGGGGGCCGAGACGACGCGTTCGTTCCGGGTCTTTGCCATCACCCCCTCGGGGCCGAGCTTGACGACGGCGATCTCGACGCCGGCCTCGAGCAGCCGGTCCGCCTGCTCGTCCGGCGTGCCGTGACCGACGGCGACGGCGCACTCCTGCTCGTTGCCGATCGCGACGGTGACGTGCGGCAGGATGGTCGCCACCTGGGCGCGTGCGTCCTCCTCCGAGTCCCAGAACATCGGCCGGTAGTCCAGGTCGAGGACGGTGAAGGCGCCGGCGGGAAGTCCGTCCCGCGGCCGGGCCTCGTGGGCGGCGACGTGCGCGCTGCGGCTGGGCTCCTGGCACAGCCCGGTGACGGTCGACCAGAAGATCCGCGCGTCGCGCACCGAATCCAGGTCCAGGTCCGCCGCGTCGAGCTGCAGGTCCGGCGCGGTCGGGAACCGGCCGTAGAAGTAGAGCGGGAAGTCGTCCGGCGGGGTGATGGAGCAGAAGGTGGCCGGCGTCTGCAACCCCTCGACCGGGGTGACGAAGCGGTCGTCGACGCCGTAGCGGACCAGCTCCCGGTGCAGGTACTCACCGAAGGGGTCGGCGCCCGTGCGGGTGATGAGGGCGGTCGAGCGGCCGTGCCGGGCGGCGGCCACGGCGACGTTGGCCGGCGAGCCCCCGAGGTACTTGCCGAAGCGGGTCACGTCGGCCAGGCCGACGCCGATGTCGTCGGGGTAGATGTCGACGCTGATGCGTCCCATGGTCAGTACGTCGAGGGTCACGGTGGTGCGCCTTTCCTCATCGATCAGCACGACGGCCGGGTGTGGCATGCGCCACAGTCCCACTCTGCCGTCGTTTGTATGTCCTGTCAAACTGTCGGTTCGGGTGTGACGCCGGGGACCCGGAGCTCCCCCGTCGCGTACTGGGCACGCCCGAAGCCGAAGGACCAGTCCGACGGCCCGTTCTCGACGTAGCCGATGAAGACGTCCTCGCCCGCCACGCCCACGTCGGCGAGCCGGGCGGCGATGCCGGCGAAGAGGTCGTGCCGCGCCCGCTCGGTCCGGCCCGCCTGCGTGAAGATCTGGATCATCACGACGTCCGCCGACCGGTCGAAGCCGAGGCCGGCGTCCTGCGCGACGATCTGCCCCGGGGCGTGCTCGGTGAGGACGTGGAAGTAGTCGCGCGGCGGAATGCCGTAGCCGTCGACGATCGCGTCGTGGACGGCACGACTGAGGGCGGCCAGGTGCTCGGGACTGCGACCGGTGTTGACGTCGATGCGCACGAGTGGCATCCGGAACTCCTCGACTCATTTGTCAGAACAAAGAGAACCGTATCCCGCGACCGCCAGGGACGGCAAGTATATGTCCTGACAAAGTTTCGTTCGTCGATGCCGGGGGTGGGCCACCGGGCACACGGGAACGGCGGGGCCCCCGGAGGTGCCCCGCCGTCGTCCACGAGCCGTGGACCGGCCGGCCTCACCAGCGCGCTGCGCCCACCGGCGCCCCGCCTCGTCAGCGCGTGGCGCCCAGCGCCGCGCCGACCCGGTAGCGGCTGCCGCGGTGCGCGTCCGGCAGCCGGTCGCCGCGGCCGAACAGCTTGTGCCGGAGGGTGCCGGGCTCGTACTCCGTCGGGTAGGCACCGAGGGCCTGCAGCTGCGGGACGACGAACTCGACGACGTCCTCGAACGTGCCCGGCGTGATCGCATAGGCGAGGTTGAAGCCGTCGACGTCGGTCTCGTCCACCCAGTCGATCAGCTCCGCGGCGACGTCCTCGCCCGAGCCGACGACCACCGGGCCGAAGCCGCCGACGCCCACCCACTCCGCGAGCTGCCGGACGGTCCAGGGCGCGCCCGTGTCGCCGGAGGCCTGCTGGAACGTGGCGACCGCGGACTGGATGGCGTTGGACTGCACGTCGGTGCCGATCACGTCGTCGGGGTCGTAGGCGGACAGGTCCACGCCCATCCACCCGGAGATGAGCGCGAGCGCGCCCTCGACGTCGGTGTACGACCGGTACTCCGCGTACTTGGCCCGTGCCGTCGCGTCGTCCGGGCCGGTGACCACGGTGAGCATGGCGTAGATCCGCACGTCGCTCCGGTCCCGCCCGGCGGCCTCCACCGCATCGCGGATCCGGGCGATGGTCGCGGTGAGCTGCTCCCGGGTGGGGGCGGCGACGAACACGGCCTCGGCGTGCTCCGCCGCGAACCGGGTGCCGCGGGGCGACGCGCCGGCCTGGAAGATCACCGGCGTGCGCTGCGGACTCGGCTCGGTCAGGGCGATGCCGGGCACCGAGAAGTACCTGCCCTCGTGGCCGATCTCGTGCACCTTCGCCGGGTCGGTGAAGACGCCCCGCTCGGTGTCGCGGACGACGGCGTCGTCCTCCCACGAGCCCTCGAGCAGCTTGTAGATCACCTCGAGGTACTCGTCGGCGTGCTCGTAGCGCTCGTCGTGCTCGCGCTGGTCCGTCTGGCCCATGTTGCGGGCGGCCGAGGGCAGGTAGCCGGTGACGACGTTCCAGCCGACCCGGCCCTCCGTGAGGTGGTCGAGCGTCGCCAGCCGGCGGGAGAACGGGTACGGGTGCTCGTACGCGGTGCCGGCGGTGACGCCGAAGCCGAGGTGCTCGGTCACGGCGGCCATGGCGGAGACGAGCAGGAACGGGTCGTTGACCGGGACCTGCGTGCCTGCCCGCAGGGTCGCCTCGTTCGAGCCGCCGTAGACGTCGTAGGTGCCGAGCACGTCGGCGATGAAGAGGCCGTCGAAGAGGCCCTTCTCCAGGACCTGGGCCAAGTGCGTCCAGTAGCGCAGGGACGCGTAGTCGGTGGAGCGGTCCTGCGGGTGGCGCCACAGGCCGGGTGACTGGTGTCCGACGCAGTTCATGTCGAAGGCGTTGAAGCGGACGTGGCGGCGGGGTTCGGGGCTCATGCGTTCTCCTGGGGTCGGCAGGCGGTCTGGCGGGCGGTCGGGGCGGGCACGGGTTCAGCCGACGACGGTGGGCTGCCGGTCACGGGCGGCCCGGCGATCGGCGTCGGCCTCGCCGATGGTCCAGATCAGGGGCGGCTCGGTCCCGTTGACCTCCCGGTCGCCGACGATCCGCGCCTTGTAGATGAACGGGTTGTGGGTGGCGACGGTGCGGGCGTTGCGCCAGTGCCGGTCCAGCGCACGGGACTGGCTGGTCGAGGACGCGCCGAGCGCGTCGAACAGGGCTCCGGCGGCCTCGGGCACGAGCCGGCTGAGCACGATCTGCGCCTGACCCGTCTCCAGTTCGGTGGCGACCACCGCCTCCCGCTCCCGCGCTCCCCCGGTCGCCGCGAACGCGGCCTGGAGGCTGTGGGCCGCCCGCAGTGTCGTCGCCTCGGCGGCATACGCCTGGGCGCTGATCTCGCCGACGACGGCGAGGATCTGGGCGTCGTCCCGGACGAGGTCGGCGTTGCCGTGGCCGAAGACCCGGGTGCGGCGGCGCACCTGCTCGGCGGCGTCGACGACGACGGCCCGGCCGATCCCGGCCAGGGCGACGAGCAGCAGGTGCTGGTAGAGAGCCGTCTGATAAGGGAAGCGGTCGGCGAACGGGGAGACATTCGCGGGGTCGACGGCGGCGGCGGTGAACTCGGTGGTGCCGCTGCCGGTGAGCCGCTGCCCGAAGCCGTCCCAGTCGTCGTCGGTGCGCACGCCCGGCGTCGTCGTCGCGATCACGACCGAGACGTCGGTGCCGTCCGGGCGCCTGGCGGTAACGTCGATCCAGTCGGCGAAAATCGTGCCGGTCGTGTAGTACTTCCGGCCTGTCAGCGTCGGTCCGCTGGGAGTGTCCTCGAGGATCGTGGCCGTGCCGCCGGCGCCGGGCTCGGTCCAGGCATTGCCCGCGAGCTGCCCGGCGGCGAACCGCTCGAGCCAGACGCCGCGGTCCTCCCCGCGGCGGCGCCGGACCAGGTTCTCCTCGACGAGGGCGATGTGGGCACGCAGCGCCTGCGGGAGGTTGCTGTCCGCGGCGGCGAGCTCGATCAGCAGCGTCGTGAGCTCGGGCCAGGTCAGCCCGTCGCCGCCGAGCTCGACGGGAATCCGGACGGCGCCGAAGCCGGCGTCCTTGAGCCAGCCGATCTGCTCGGTGGGCAGTGTGCGGTTCCGTTCGCGGTCGAGCGCCCCGGCGGCGATGCGAGCGAAGATCGGCCGGTAGCGGGCAGCAGCCGTGGCGAAGGCGCTGCCGGTGGTGCCGGTGCCGGAGGCCGTCTCGGTGCTCTCGGTGATGGACGTTTCGGTCATGCGGGTCTCCCTCGTCGGGGCGCCCGGGAGCGGCGTACGCGGGTCGCACCCACCGCCGGGGCCGTGCTTGCCGCGCAGGGTGCACGACCGGATCCTCATCTGGGGCACCCCACCACGGGAGAGGGTTGCCGCCCGACCAGCCAGAGCTTCGCGTCGGGACTCGTGATCTCGCTCCCCCATCGTGGCGGACCGCGGGCGGCGCGCGGAACTGCTGTGACGGCGTGTGAAGGGCGGCGGGCACAAGCCACAGGCTGTGACCGCCGGGCATGCGCGTGGACTGCTTGATCAATCGTTCGAACGTGTGTTCGAATGAGCCCATGCGTTGGGAAGGTCAGACGATCGCGGCGGAGACGGCCGCCGCGTCCCCCGAGATCGAGGGGCAGATTCCCGGAGTGCGCCCCACGCCGGCCCTGCTTCCGCTCGCCGGCCTGCAACGATCGGTCCGCACGCCCGAGTTCGCCGGCATCACCTTCCACGAGGTGCACGCGAAGAGCCTGCTCAACCACGTCCCGGCGACGTCGGCCATGCCCTTCGCCTGGACCATCAACCCGTACCGCGGCTGCTCGCACGCCTGCGTGTACTGCTTCGCCCGCAAGACGCACACCTATCTCGACCTCGACGCGGGCCCGGACTTCGACAGCCAGCTCGTCGTGAAGGTCAATGCCGTCGAGGTGCTGCACGCGGAGGTGCGACGCCGGTCCTGGGCGCGCCCCCACGTCGCCCTCGGGACCAACACGGACCCGTACCAGCGGGCCGAGGGACGGTACCGGCTGATGCCCGGGATCATCGGCGAGCTCGCCGGCTCCGGCACCCCGTTCTCGATCCTGACCAAGGGCACCCTGCTGGCGCGGGACCTGCCGTTGCTGACCGCGGCGGCGAAGGACGTGCCGGTCGGGGTCGGCATCTCGCTGGCGATGGTCGACCCGCAGCTGCAACGGCGCGTCGAACCGGGCACCCCGACCCCGGCGGCCCGGCTCGACCTGATCCGGCGGCTGGCGGACGCCGGGATGCCGTGCGGGGTGATGGCGATGCCGATCCTGCCGTGGTTGACCGACACCGATGAGGCGCTCGACGGCCTGTTCGGCGCGCTCGCCGCGGCGGGGGCGAGCGGGGTGACCGCCGGGGCACTGCACCTGCGGCCGGGTGCCCGCGAGTGGTGGTTCACCTGGCTCGCCGCCGAACACCCGCAGCTGGTCGGCCGGTACCGCCGGCTCTACGGGGGCGGCACGTACGCGACCAAGGAGTACACCACCTGGCTGGCCGGCCGGCTCCGCTACTTCCGGCGCCGGCACGGCCTGGGCTCGTCGGCCCGGTTCTTCCGGGACGAGCCCGAGTCGGCGGCCATCGCCGGTGCCCGCGACGACCGCCGACTCCTCGACTACGGACCCCACGAGCTGGCTCGGCACGACGCTGTCCCGCCCTCGATGCCGACGACATCCTCGGCAGCGGAGCCCGAGCAGCCGGCACTGTTCTAGCGTCCTCGGCTTCCGTGTCTCGCCGGACAACGGGAAGCGCTGTCTCCGCCTTGGCGTCAATCGGCGGTTCCCCGGGAACGGCGGCTCCCGATCGGTGAGCCCGCGGTTCCCGCCCGGAAGCGCGGCCTTCCATCGCTGAGTCAGCCGGTTCCCGCCCGATGACACGCCCCTCCATCGCTGAGTTAGCGGTCACCGCCCGAAAGCAGGGCTCAATGAGCACCCCTTTCGGGCGTGAGCCGCTAACTCACGGATGGACCGCCCAGCAGAGCCGCGCTCGCCGCTACGCCGCGGCACCACCGACCCCGTCTTCGCTGAGTCAGCCGGTTCCGCCCGACAGTGCGGCCTTCCATCGCTGAGTTAGCGGTCACTGCTCGAAAGCACGCTCCTCCATCGCTGAATTAGCGGTTACCGCCCGAAGGCAGGGCTCAATGAGCACCCCATTCGGGCGTGAGCCGCTAACTCACGGATGGACCGCCCAGCGGAGCCGCGCTCGCCGCGACGCCGCGGCACCACCGACCCCGTCTTCGCTGAGTTAGCGGTCACCGCCCGAAAGCGGGGCTCTTTGAGCACCGCTTTCGGGCGTGAGTCGCTGACTCACGGGTGGAGACACGGACGGCCGGCAGAGCCGAAGTGCGGCAACTCCACTACCGGGCGGTACGCAGGGCGGCCAGCCGTTCGAGCAGCGACTCGACGATCGGCAGGTCCGCGGGGATCCAGGGCAGGGCGGTGACGGCGGCGGGGTCGTCCAGGTCCACCCAGCGCAGCTCGTCGTGGTCCTGAAGGGCGGCCGGCTCGTCCGACGTCGTGGCGATCCAGACCCGCATCACGGCGGTGCCGGACAGCGGCCACCCCTCGGGCGAGGGCCCGGGCAGCTCCTCGTGCAGGACGGCAGCGACGCCGAGCTCCTCGTCGAGTTCGCGGACGAGGGCGTCCGGCCCGCTCTCCCCCGGTTCGACCTTGCCGCCGGGGAACTCCCACTGCCCCGCGAGCGCCGCGGGAGCACTGCGCCGGGCCGCCAGCAGCCGCCGTGGACGCCGGACGTCGTCGACCAGGGCCGCCCCGACCACCCGGACCCGGTGAGGTCCCTCACGATCGGCGGTATCCGGGCCCGTTTCGGTCATGCCGCCAGTGTAGGTCGCCCTAAAATTGTTCCGGTGACCCCGCCAGCTCAGCAGGACGCCGCCCAGGCCTCCGCGATCACCGCTTCCGCCCGCCCCCGCACCGGTTCGCACCCCCTGGTGCGCGCCGTCGACGCGCGGGTGCTGCGCAACGCGATCATCGTCCTGGCCGTCGGCGGCTTCGGCATCGGCGTCACCGAGTTCTCGATGATGGGGCTGCTGCAGAACGTGGCCGACGACATGGCCGTGAGCATCTCCGAGGCCGGCCACGTCATCTCCGCGTACGCCCTCGGCGTCGTCGTCGGCGCCCCCGTCCTCGCGACGCTCGGCACCCGCATCCCCCGCAAGCACCTCGCCGTCCTGCTGATGGTGCTGTTCACCGTCGGCAACCTCAGTGCGTTCTTCGCGCCCAGCTACCCGTGGCTCGTCGTCACCCGGTTCATCGCCGGGCTGCCCCACGGCGCCTATTTCGGGGTCGCCGCCCTCATCGGCGCGTCCCTGGCCCCGGCCACCCGGCGCGCGCACGCGATCGCCATGGTCATGATGGGTCTGTCGGTGGCCAATGTGATCGGCGTGCCCGTGGCCACCTGGCTCGGCCAGACCGTGGGCTGGCGGTGGATGTTCGTGTTCGTCGCCGCGATCGGCGCCCTCGCCGTGGTCCTCATCAGCCGCGTCGTCCCGTTCGTCCCGGCCGACCCGGACGCGAGCCCGCTGCGGGAGCTCGGCGCGCTGCGTCGCCCGCAGGTCTGGTACGCGTTGCTCACCGGCATCGTCGGGTTCGGCGGCTTCTTCGCCATGTACTCCTACATCGGGCCGATCATGACGGGCGTCGCCGGGCTCGACGCCGCGTGGCTGCCGCTCGTCGTCGGCCTCTACGGACTGGGGATGGTGCTCGGCAACCTGGTCGGCGGGCGCCTGGCGGACCGGTCCGTCATCGGCGGCATCGTCATCGGCCTCGTCATCACGTGCGTGCTGCTCGCCGTCTTCGCGATCGTGGTGCACTGGGCGATCCCCGCGATGGTCATGGTCCTGCTCATCGGGGCGAGCGGATCCGTGCTCGTGCCCGGGCTGCAGGCCCGGCTGATGGACGTCGCCGCGGACGCGCAGACGCTCGCCGCCGCTCTGAACCACTCGGCGCTGAACATCGCCAACGCCCTCGGCGCCTTCCTCGGCGGTCTCGTCATCTCGATGAACCTCGGCCTCGTGGCGCCGATCGTGTTGGGATCCGTTCTCGCCGCGGCCGGCCTGCCGATCGTCGGGCTGAGCGTGGCGCGGCAACGACGCCGGGGAAGCGCGATCGCCTGACGACGGGCTGACCGACGACGGGCCGGGCGGGCTTGGGGTCGGGCCCGATCGGGGACTACCGTGGACGCGATCATCATCCGGCCACCGGCCGGACCCGCACGAGGAGGGCACCATGATCGACCGACCTGGGACCGACCGGTTCCACGACTACGACGACTCCCTGGAGAACGGCCGGGAACTGACCGGCGACGCGTTGACCGCGGTCCGCGACTTCAGCAGTGAGGAAGAGGGCTACCACAAGACCCTCAGTTCCCGGCAGATCCAGATGATCGCCATCGGCGGTGCGATCGGCACCGGCCTGTTCATGGGCGCCGGCGGCCGGCTGGCCAACTCCGGCCCCGCCCTGGCGCTCGTCTACCTCGTGTGCGGGTTCTTCGCGTTCCTCATCCTCCGCGCGCTCGGCGAGCTCGTGCTCCACCGTCCCTCGTCGGGCTCGTTCGTCTCCTACGCCCGCGAGTTCTACGGCGAGAAGATGGCGTATGCCGCCGGCTGGATGTACTGGTTGAACTGGGCCATGACGTCGGTCGTGGACACCACCGCGGTGGCGCTCTACGTGAAGTTCTGGTCCCACTACTGGGCGCCGATCGCGGCGGTCCCGCAGTGGGCGGTCGCGCTGATCGCGCTGGTCGTCGTCCTCTCCCTGAACCTCGTGTCCGTGCGACTGTTCGGCGAGATGGAGTTCTGGTTCGCGCTGATCAAGGTCGCCGCGCTCGTCATCTTCCTCATCGTCGGCATCATCTTCCTCGTCTCCGGCGCCCACACCGACGCCGGCGCCACCGGGTTCTCCGTGTGGTCACAGAACAACGGGTTCCTCCCCGCCGGCGGGATCGCCCCGATGCTCGCGGTCAGCGGCGTGGTCTTCGCGTACGCGGCCATCGAGCTCGTCGGCATCGCGGCCGGTGAGACCGAGAAGCCGCGCGAGGTGATGCCGAAGGCGGTCAACACGGTGATCTTCCGGATCGCGATCTTCTACGTCGGCTCCGTCCTGCTGCTCTCCCTGCTCCTGCCCTTCACCAGCTACCAGGCAGGCGTCTCCCCCTTCGTCACCTTCTTCTCGCACATCGGCAACCCGGACGCCGGTCTCGTCTCCGCGTCGATCATGAACCTCGTCGTGATGACCGCCGCCCTGTCCAGCCTCAACGCGGGCCTGTACTCCACGGGGCGCATCCTGCGGTCGATGTCGGTCAACGGGTCGGCCCCGAAGTTCACGGGCCGGATGAGCTCCCACGGGGTGCCCTACGGCGGCATCCTCCTGACCGCCGCGGTGACCCTCCTCGGCGTCGTCCTCAACGCCGTCGTCCCGTCGCAGGCGTTCGAGATCGTGCTGGAGATCTCCGCGCTCGGCATCATCGGCGGGTGGGCCACCATCATGCTGTGCCAGATCAAGCTGCAGCGCCTGGCGAAAGCGGGCCAGCTCGAGCGGCCGTCGTTCCGCCTCTTCGGCGCCCCGTTCACCGCCTACCTGACGCTGGCGTTCCTGCTGTTCGTGCTCGTCACGATGGGCTTCTCCGAGACCGGCCGGTGGGTGCTCGCGTCGCTCATCGTGCTGATCCCGCTGCTGATCCTCGGCTGGTTCCGCGCCCGGGAGGGCATCTACGCGGCGGCCGCCGAGCGCGAGGGCATCACCGGTCTGCACCCGGTGCTGGCCAACCGGCCCGCCGCGGACCGGAACCGCCGGCCCGAGCGCTGAGCACCGCGACCGGTCGAGCTCCGGTCGCAGACGACGAGGGCGCGTCACCCGAGGGTGACGCGCCCTCTGTCGTGCATGGGTGTCCGATCCGGTCGACCTGCCGTTCGGTGCTCCCGTCAGTCGTCCGCGCCCGGGGCGTCCTCGACCCCGACGCGCGTGGCGCCCGCATCCCCCGCGCCCGCGGGCCGCGCGATGTCCGGCTCCAGGTAGATGACCCGGGCGATCGGCACCGCCGCACGGATCCGCGCCTCGGCGGCGTCGATCTCGCGGGCCACCTCGAGCCCCGTGGCCGACGCAGCGACGGCGATCTTGGCGGCCACGAGCAGCTCCTCGGGGCCCAGGTGCATCGTCCTCAGGTGGATGATCCGCGTGGCGGAGTCCGCTTCGATGGCCCGTTCGATCGCGGCGACGTCCTCCCGGCTGGCCGACTCACCGAGCAGCAGGGACCGCGTCTCGACGGCGAGCACAGCGGCGACCGCCACGAGCAGCAGGCCGATCAATGCGGTGCCGGCCGCGTCCCAGAGCCCGTTGCCGGTCAGCAGGGTCAGGCTCACCCCGGCGAGCGCGAACAGCAGGCCGAGCAGCGCGGCGGTGTCCTCGAGCAGGATCACGGGCAGTTCGGGTGCCTTGGCCGTGCGGATGAACTGCCACCAGGACCGCTTCCCGCGCGTGGGGTTGGACTCGCGGATCGCCACGGAGAAGGAGCGGCCCTCGGCGATGATCGAACCGAGCAGGACGGCGAGCGGCACCCACCACCACGGACCCTCGATCGGGTGCGGGTCGTGCGCCTTCTCGTACGCCTCGAACAGGGCGAACAGGCCGCCGAGGCTGAAGAGCACGATCGAGACGATGAAGGCGTACAGGTACCGCTCGCGGCCGTACCCGAACGGGTGCTGCGGGCTCGCCTGGCGGGCGGCGCGCTTGCCGCCGACCAACAGCAGCACCTGGTTGCCCGAGTCGGCCACCGAGTGGATGGCCTCGGCCAGCATCGACGACGAGCGGGTGAGCAGCCAGGCCACCAGCTTGAGCGCCGCGATGGTCAGGTTGGCGGCCAGCGCCGCGATGATCGCCGTGTTGCCACCCTTGGTGGACATGGGTACTCCTCCTGGACGACCAGGACGGGACCCGGCCGGTACGTGTGCGGTGCCGTCGTCCTGGAGCGTATCCGATCGTGGGCCGGCCACCGGCCCTAGCAGACGGCTCGCCGGGTTCGCAAGGGGCAGGTCACACGCGGATGGCCTCGTCAGTGCCATACTTGCCTCGTCAGCACCCTGAGGAAAGAGAGTAACGACATGGGCATCATCGCGTGGATCGTCCTTGGTCTCATCGCCGGGGCGATCGCCAAGGCGATCCTGCCGGGACGACAGGGCGGCGGCTGGATCGCCACCCTGATTCTCGGTGTGATCGGCGCACTGTTGGGCGGCTGGATCGCGAGCGCCATCTTCGGCCTCAACGTCAACAACGGCCTCACCAACATCTGGACCTGGGTCTTCGCCATCATCGGCGGCGTCATCGTCGCCGCGATCTGGCAGTGGATCCAGGGTCGCATGGGCAGCCGCACGCGCAGCTGACCGCACGACATCCCCACACACAGAACGGCCCGGGCGAATCTCGCCCGGGTCGTTCTGTGTCTACCGATGGAATGGTCGGCGCTGGACCTCAGCGGCGCTGTGCCTCAGCGGCGCTGTGCGCGGGCCGAGGCGTAGAGGCACACCGTGGCCGCCGTCCCGACGTTCAGGCTCTCTGCGGCCCCGTAGACGGGCACACGCACGCGGGCGTCCGCGGCCGCCCGTTCGTCCTCGGCCAGACCATGCGCCTCGTTGCCGAAGAGCCACGCGGTGGGATTCTCGAGCCGGGGACCGGGGTCCTCCCCCGCCGCCGGCTCCATGGACGACACGGCACGCCCCAACCGGCGGGCGGCTGATGCGTCCTGCAGCGCGTCCAGGTCCGCGGTGCCGTACCCGTCGGCGGCGAGCACGGCGACCCCCGCGTCCCGGAGCCGGCCGGCGAGGTCGGTGAACGGGACGCCGAGCACGACGGGCAGGTGGAAGAGGGAACCGACGGTCGAGCGGACCGCCTTCGGGTTGTACAGGTCGACGCTGCCGTGGGTGAGGATCACCGCGTCCGCTCCGGCCGAGTCGGCGGCGCGCAGGATGGTGCCGGCGTTGCCGGGGTCCCGCACCTGGCACAGGACGGCGACGAGGCGCGGCGAGGCGGCGAGGACGTCGTCGAGGGTGACGTCGACCATCCGGCACACGGCCACGACACCCTGCGGCGTGACCGTGTCGCTCATGGCGGCCAGCACGTCCGGCGTCACCCGGCGCAGGATCACGCCGTCGGCGGGCTCGGCCAGCTCGGGGTGGCGAGTCAGGGCCTCGTCGGTGGCGAAGACCTGGTCCACGGTCGGCGTCCCGGCCCGGTGCCGGCGCAGGGCTTCCCGGACCGCCTGCGGGCCCTCGGCGAGGAACGCACCACGCTTCGAACGCGCGGAGCGCCCGGCCAGGCGCGCCACGTCCTTGACCCGGTCTGCTCCGGGGTGGGACATGACGGCGCTGTCCGGGCGCTCCGTCAGCGGGTGCTCCGTCAGCGGGGACGAGGGACGACCCGGCATGGTGCCGGGCTCCCGTTCCGCCCGCGAGATGGTGATCCTCAGGCCGCGGTGGCGGGCGCCGAGGTGTCGGCCGGGAGGGCGTCCTTGGCGAGCACGACGAGCGCGGTGAAAGCGGCCTCGTCGTTCACGGCGAGCTCGGCGAGCATGCGGCGGTCGACCTCGATCTCGGCCAGGCGCAGGCCCTGGATGAACCGGTTGTAGGTGATGCCGTTCGCGCGGGCCGCAGCGTTGATGCGCTGGATCCACAGCCGGCGGAAGTCACCCTTCCGGGCACGACGGTCCCGGTAGCTGTAGGTGAACGACTTGGTGACCTGCTCCTTGGCCTTGCGGTACAGGCGCGACCGCTGACCGCGGTAGCCGCTCGCCCGGTCCAGGGTCTCCCGGCGCTTCTTGTGGGCGTTGACCGCCCGCTTCACACGTGCCACGTGTCTACTCCTTCATTCAGGTGACGGGGCGAAGCCCGTCGGAATTCGTCTGTCGAGCGGGTCTCTGAACTCAGAGACCCAGCATCCGCTTGATGGTCTTGCGATCCGCAGCCGACACGTCCTTGTCCATGGACAGGCGGCGGGTCAGGGTGCTGGGCTTGCGCTCGAAGTTGTGGCGCATGCTGGACTGCTGGCGGCGCAGCTTGCCGCTGCCGGTGACCTTGAATCGCTTCTTGGCCCCGCTGTGGGTCTTCTGCTTCGGCATCTGCCGTCTCCGTTCTTCCTGGGCCGCGACGCGGTCGCGACGTGTTCGTCGGGTCCGGTCAGGACCCGTTCGTGCGTGGCCCGGCGGTGTCGCCGGGCGGGGTGGTGGCTACTTCCGCCCGCCCGGCTTGGGGCCGGGCTTCGGGGCCGACGGCCGGGGGGCTCCCGGCTTCGGCGCGGCAGGCTTGGGCGTCGCGGTGCCGGCCGGTGCGACTGGTCGCGGCGTGGCGGCAGGCCGCGGGGCCGCAGCCGGAGCGGCCGCTGGCTTCGGTGCGGCGACGGGCCTCGACGTCGCCGGCTTCGGCGCAGCCTGCTTCGGTGCCGCGGCGGGGCGCGAACTCGAGGCCGGTCGGGACGAGGCCGCAGCCGGCTTGCGCTCGACAGCGGTCTCCCGCGGCTGAGCCGGCGCCGCCGTCTCGACCGGAGCCGACTCCGCAGCCGTCGCCTCGACCGGAGCGGTCTCGACAGCAGGCGTCTCGACCGGAGCCGCAGCGGTCGCCTCGACCGTGTCGCTCTCGGCGGCCGGGACCGCACCGGCGGTCCGCAGCGCGTCACCGATGCTCTGCGTCATCGGGGCCTGCTCGCTCGTGTCGACGCGCTCGTCCGGACGCCGCTTCGACTCGCGACGCTCCTCACGCTGCGCGGCGCGGCGCTGGTCGGCCTTGTTCTTGAGCGGGCCGATGACCATGACCATGTTGCGTCCGTCGATGCGGGGCGTCGACTCGACGGTGCCGACCTCGGCGACGTCCGTCGCGAGCCGGTCCAGCAGCCGGATGCCCATCTCGGGGCGCTGCTGCTCACGGCCGCGGAACTGGATCATGGCCTTGACCTTGTCACCGGCGCCGAGGAAGCGGAGGGCGTGGCCGACCTTGGTCTCGTAGTCGTGCTTGTCGATCTTGAGCCGGAACCGGATCTCCTTGAGCACGGTGTTGGTCTGGTTCTTGCGCGCCTCGCGCGCCTTCACCGCCGCCTCGTACTTGTACTTGCCGAAGTCCATCAGTTTGCACACAGGCGGTTTGGCCTGCGGCGCCACCTCGACCAGATCGAGGTCGGACTCTGCGGCCAGTCGAAGGGCGTCCTCGATACGGACGATGCCCACCTGCTCACCGGCAGGCCCGACGAGCCGCACCTCGGGGACGCGGATACGATCATTGATTCGGGGATCGCTAATGTGTTGCTCCTGTGGTCGGTTGTCGATTCACGCCACGAGGGCGTGAGGACCGCACACACACGAAAAGCCTCCGTCTGCATGTGCACACGGAGGCTTCTTCGAACGACGGCGGAACCACGCGAGGGAACGACGAACCGGCACGCCGGCGCACACGCCGAACGACGACGTCGCACCCTGCCGAGATCCTCAGGATCCTGGGTGTGGTACCCGACCGAGACCCGGCGGCCGCAGTCATGAAGACGAGCCGTCGCGGGTGGGAGAAGCCTCCGCTTGCAATCGACCCGCGCATGGCGAGCCGGTGGTCTGTGCCAAGCTTACCATCATGAGCTTTCCCGACCCGAATCCCTCCACGCCCCCCGCACACGATCACGGCGACAGCTACGTCTTCTCCCCCGACGCCAGCACGCAGGACGCTGCCGGCGGCGACCAGACCGCCCAGGTGCAGCAGCAGATGCGCGACATCGCCGAGGTGCCCGCCGTCGAGGTGATCACGACCGCGGCCGTGCACCTGATGAGTGCCGCCGCCGTCAAGTGCGGTCTGGCGGAGGGACCGGACGCCGCGGAGCTGACCGACCTGGACGAGGCGCGGAAGCTGATCACGGCGCTGGCCGGATTCGTGACGGCGGCGGCCCCGGAGATCGGCAGCCAGCACGCCGGACCGTTGCGCGACGGCCTGCGGTCGCTGCAGCTGGCCTTCCGTGAGGCGTCCGCCATCCCCGACAAGCCCGGTCAGGGCCCCGGCGAGAAGTACACCGGCCCCGTCAACTGACGAGGGCCCGGCTCGACCGCCCGGGGCGCGACCACACGAGGCCGCTCCGGGCGCGAGCTCTCGGCGCGGAGAGGGCTCAGGCCCGGCGACGTGCCCGGGCGCGGCCGCCCACGAGGCCGAGGCCGACCAGCGCGAGCAGCAGCGCCACCCCGCCGGCACCGACGAACCCGGCTCCGGGACCGAAGACGTCGATCGCGATGCCGATCGTCGGCGACCCGATGGCGCTACCGGCAGTCAGGGCCGAGCCGTACCACCCCATCGCCTGACCCCGCCGGGCCTCCCCCACCAGGTCCGCGACCCGCTCGCTGCACGCCGTCAGGGTCGGAGCGCACAGCAGCCCCGGCGGGATGGCCAGCAGGCCGAGGGTCAGCGGATCGGTGGCCAGCACCATCGGGATCGTCAGCAGACTCATCCCGGCGAGCAGGAGCAGTGGCGGGACGGGCCGGTCCAGGACGCCGTAGACGAGTCCACCGGCCACCGACGCGAGGCACCAGAAGAGGAAGACCAGTCCGAGCGAGTCGACCTGATCGGAGCCGCGGAGCACCGCGACGAAGCTGACGTCGCTGCCCGAGAGCAGCAGCCCGACCGCGGCGGCGGCCCCGAGGACGGCGCCCACCGCCGGCGTGATCCAGGCCATCCGCCGCCCGGGACGTCCCAGGACCGGCAGCGACGACGTCACGAGCGGCAGGGACGAGGTGACGGCGTCGGTGGCGGAGGCGATCTCGGCGGGCGCGAGCGTCTCGACCGCCTCGGCGTCCTGTCGCCGGTTCCGCTCGCCGGCCGCCGCATCGTCGCGGGTGCCGAGCTGACTGGACCGGGTGGGCGGGTCGAACCACATGAGCAGCACCCCGGCCAGCGCCGAGCACACGCCGACGAGGACGAGGCCCGTCTGGGTGTGCAGCGTCGTCGCGAGCAGGACGCCGGTCGCGGGCCCGACGATGAACACCAGCTCGGTCGCCATCGAGTCGACGGCGAAGGCGGTACGGCGCTGGTCCTCGGCCACGAGCACGGCGAGGGACTGGCGGACGACGGAGAACACGGGCAGCGCGAACAGCCCGCCGAGGACGGCCGCCGGGATCAGCAGCTCGTACGGCAGGAACGGGGCGATCGACCAGATCACGGCCTCGGCCACGACGGACGGCAGCAGGGCGCGACGCAGGCCGACGGTGTCGACGCGGTGCCCGCGCCAGGGGGCGCCGACGGCCAGGCCGAGGGTGATCGCGGTGGCGACGATGCCGGCGGCGGTGTAGCCGCGGGACAGCGCGTCGACCACGTGCAGGGTCAGCAGCACGCCGGCGGCGGCGTGCGGGACGCGAGCGAGCATGCCCACGAGCAGCAGCCGGCGGATCGGGGGCTGCGACAGCAGGGTACCGTACCGGGCGAACGTCGTCGTCCTCATCGCGAACGTCGTCCTGTCCTCTCATCCCGGGCTCGACGGCGCGGGTCAGGCGGGAGCGGCCACGATCCGCATCTCGATGGAATCGACGCCGTCGGCGAACACGGGGTCGGCGGCCAGGCGCTCCTGGATGCGACGCACGACGGCGTCGAGTTCGTGTCGGTCGAGACCGGAGCGCAGGGTGAGACCGATGCGCAGCTCCGGGCCGGGACCGCCTCCGGCGATCCGGGCCCCGTTCCGGTCGGCGCTGACCACGCCCCGGCCCGCCGCGCAGTCGACCTGCAGGACGGCGGGCTCGCTCACTGTAACACCGCGTGCGGCGGCGGCGACGGCGGGGTCGGCGTACGACGGCGTCCAGGGCTTCTGCTGCGCGAGGGCCCACAGTGCGGGCCGCCGGACCACGAAGCTGACGGCGCCGCCGGGGTCGAGCACCATCAGCTGGGCGTCCTCGGCGGCCGCGGACAGGGCGGCGCGCGGTGCCCAGGTGGGGATCGGCCTCGCGTCGGGGTGCCAGGCGCGCAACGCGTCGACGGACGTGAAGACCGGCAGCGCGGTGCGGCCGTCGGGCGCGGCAATGGTCACCAGCGACAGGTCGGCCTCCTTGTCGGAGACCGGGACCGGATCGTTCGCGTCCCCGGCGACGCTGGCGATCAGCGGCACGAAGATCCGGGCGTCCCGCAGCGCGTCGACGACGGCGGCCTCCCCGGCGCGGCCGGCACGGAGGGCGTCCAGGGCCGCGGCCACGCGGGCGTCGGCGAGGCCGTCGTCACCGGCGTGTTCCGCGGTCGCGGGGACGGATCCGGCGAGGTCGCGCCCGGCCCAGGGCACACCGGCCGAGTCGGCGGGCCCACCGGCGGCGTCCAGCAGCGCCCGGATGTGCCCGGGCAGCTCACGGCTCACGGGCGGCCGGCGACGTCCAGCGCCTCGGGCAGCGTGAAGGCGCCCGCGTACAGCGCCTTGCCCACGATGGCGCCCTCGAGGCCCCGCGGGACGAGGGTGCGCAGCGCCGTCAGGTCGGCGAGGGAGGAGATGCCGCCGGAGGCGACGACGGGCTTGCCGGTGCGGGTGATGACCTCGCCGAGCAGGTCGAGGTTGGGTCCGCGCATGGTGCCGTCCTTGGTGACGTCCGTGACGACGTAGCGGGCGCAGCCGGCGTCCTCGAGCCGGGCCAGCACCTCCCACAGGTCGCCACCCTCGCGGGTCCAGCCGCGGGCGGCCAGCGTGGTGCCGCGCACGTCGAGGCCGACGGCGATCGCGTCGCCGTACTTCTCGATCGCGGCCGCGGTCCATTCCGGGTTCTCGAGGGCGGCGGTGCCGAGGTTGACCCGGGTGGCGCCGAGCTCGAGGGCCTGGTCGAGGGAGGCGTCGTCGCGGATGCCGCCGGACAGCTCGATCTTCACGTCGAGGTTCTCGACGACCCGGGCCAGCAGGTCCCGGTTGGAGCCGCGGCCGAAGGCGGCGTCGAGGTCGACGAGGTGCACCCACTCGGCGCCGGCGTCCTGCCACTGCCGGGCGGCGTCGACCGGGTCCCCGTACGCGGTCTCGCTTCCGGCCTCGCCCTGGACGAGCCGCACGGCCTGCCCGTCGGCGACGTCGACCGCCGGCAGCAGGACCAGCCGGTGCTCGCTCGTGCCGGCCGTCTCGGCGGGGGCCTCGGCGGCAGGGCCCTCGGGGGTGGTGCTCATGCGTGTCCTCGTCTTCTCCGGCGGATGCCGGTCGTGGTGCTCGTCGTGCTCGTGGTGCTCGGCGCGCTCGTGGTGCTCGTGGAGGTCGGGGTGCCACAGCGGGCGGGGCGGCTCCCGAGTCCCGCGCCCCCTACAGCGTGCCGAGCCAGTTGCTCAGCAGCTGCGCGCCGGCGTCGGCGGACTTCTCGGGGTGGAACTGGGTGGCCGAGAGCGGGCCGTTCTCCACCGCGGCGATGAACGGGCCGCCGTGCCGGCTCCACGTGACGCGCGGCGGCGCCATGGCGGGGATGGTCACGTCGAACGCCCACTCCTGGACCCCGTAGGAGTGCACGAAGTAGAAGCGCTCGTCGGCCAGGCCCGCGAAGAGGGTGCTGTCGGCGGGGGGTTCGACGGTGTTCCAGCCCATGTGCGGGACGACGTCGGCGGCGAGCCGCTCGACGGTGCCGGGCCACTCCCCCAGGCCGGCGGTCGGCACGCCGTGCTCGACGCCGCGGTCGAACATCACCTGCATGCCGACGCAGATGCCGAGGACCGGCCGGTTGCCCGCGATCCGCCGCCCGATCAGGCGGGGCGCGTCGACCGCCCGCAGGCCGGTCATGACGGCCTCGAACGCGCCGACGCCCGGGACGACGAGGCCCGCGGCCTCGGTCACGTCCGCCGGGTCGCGGCTGAGGGTGACGTCGGCGCCGACGCGTTCCAGGGCACGCACGGCCGAGCGGATGTTCCCGGATCCGTAGTCCAGGACGGTGACGCTGGGTCTGCCGCTCACAGGGCGCCCTTGGTCGAGGGAATGCCGCTCACCCGCGGGTCGGGCTCGACGGCGACACGCAGCGCGCGGGCGAGCGCCTTGAACTGGGCCTCGACGATGTGGTGCGGGTCGCGGCCGCCGAGCACCGTCATGTGCAGGCAGATGTGCGCGTGCAGCGCGATGGCCTCCAACACGTGCCGGGTCAGGGAGCCGGTGAAGTGGCCGCCGATGAGGTGGTACTCCTGGCCGGCGGGCTCGCCGGTGTGCACGAGGTAGGGGCGGCCGGAGATGTCGACGACGGCCCGGGCGAGGGCTTCGTCCAGCGGCACGGTGGCCTCGCCGAAGCGGCGGATGCCGGCCTTGTCGCCGAGTGCCTCGCGCAGCACCTCGCCGAGCGTGATGGCGACGTCCTCGACCGTGTGGTGCACGTCGATGTGGGTGTCGCCGCTCGCCTGGACCGTCAGGTCGATCAAGGAGTGCTTGGCCAGCGCGGTCAGCATGTGGTCGTAGAACGGCACGGTCGTGTCGATCCGGGCCTCACCCGTGCCGTCGAGGTTGACCTCGACCGTCACGGACGACTCGCTCGTCGTGCGTTCGCGGCGGGCGGTCCGGGATGGGGTGCTCATGGCAGTCCTTCGTGGTCACGCAGATGGTGACGGGGTCGGAGGGGACGGGTCGAGTCTAGCGAGCGGTCCCGCGGACACTCCGTGGAGCCTGGGCCGGCAGTGTCGGTCGATATCGGGCGACGCCCTCGCACCGTGCCGGTGCGGGTGGCCGGGCTGGCCGGGCTCCCGTGGTCAGGGCGCGGGGACGGCGATGCCGGCGTCGGCCAGCTCCTGCATCCGGTCGAGGAAGGCGCTGGTCTCGGCCTCGGTGCCGGCACTGACCCGCAGCCGGCCGTGCAGGCCGATGTCGCGGATGATGACGCCGGCGTCGAGCAGGCCGTGCCACACCGCCTCCGGATCCTGCAGCGGGCCGAAGAGGACGAAGTTCGAGTCCGACGGAGTGGGCGTCAGCCCGAGCCGGTCCAGACCGTCGACGATGCGGTCCCGCTGGGCCTTGATGTCCTCGACGGTGGCGAGCAGCGCGTCGGCGTGGGCGAGGGCCGCCAGGGCCACCGCCTGGGTGACGGCCGAGAGGTGGTACGGCAGCCGGACGAGGCGCAGCGCGTCCGTGACCTCGGGGGCGGCGGCCATGTAGCCCAGGCGCGTGCCGGCCATGCCGAAGGCCTTGCTCATGGTGCGCGAGATGATCAGGCGTTCCCGGCCCGGCAGCAGCTCGAGGGCGCTGGGCGTGCCGGTGTGGGCGAACTCAGCGTAGGCCTCGTCGACGATCACCATGGATCGGGTGGCCTCCGTCGCCGCGTAGACCGCCTCGATGACATCGAGGCCGGTGGACGTGCCCGTGGGGTTGTTCGGGCTGCAGACGATGACGACGTCCGGAGCGTGCTCCCGCACCTGGGCCGCGGCGGACTCGGCGGTGAGCGTGAAGTCCGCCTCCCGGGTCCCGGCGATGTAGCCGGTGTCGGTCCCCGCGGCCAGGAGCGGATACATGGAGTACGTGGGCGGGAAGCTCATCAGCGTCCGGCCGGGCCCGGCGAACGCCTGGAGGATCTGCTGCAGCACCTCGTTGGACCCGTTCGCCGCCCACAGCCGATCCGCGGTCAGCCCGTGCCCGAGGTAGCGGGCCAGACTCTCGCGCATCGTGGTGAACTCCCGGTCGGGGTACCGGTTGAGGGTCTCGAGGGTGCCCTCGACGCCCGTGACGATCGCCTCCCGCACGGCCGTCGGCAACGGATGCGTGTTCTCGTTGACGTTCAGTTGGATCGGCACGTCGATCTGCGGTGCCCCGTAGGGGACGGTACCCCGCAGATTCTCGCGCAGCGGCAGCGCGTTCAGGCGCTCCAGTCGTTCCTCGGCGCTCGTGGGATTCACCGTCCCAGTCTAGGAAAGCCGCCCGGGCGCCCGCGAATCGCCGTTGTCGTGATCCCGCACGCGGGCTGCGCGCGGGAGACTCACAGCGCGCCGGCCACGGGCAGCGCCCCCACTCACGGCGCGAGACGCCCGTCAGGAGCCGAGCGGAATGTAGAGCTTGCGGCCGGCGTCGATGTGGTCCCCGCTCAACCCGTTGAGGCTGACGATCTTCGCGACGACGTCCCGGGTGTCACGCCCGTGCGCGTTCTCGGCCGCCACCTGCCACAGGGACTGACCCGGCTGGACCGTCACCTGCACGGCGGGCGTCGACGGCACCTGCCGGACTCCTTGTTCGGCCGCCGCCGGCGCCGTCGTGAACACCCCGACCACCGTCAGCAGGACGGCCACGGCGAGCAGCACCGGCAGGCCGACGAAGACGAGCCGGCCCCGCCGCGTCAGATGCAGCGGCGACCGCGACACGCGGCGGGACGCGGCGGCAGCAGGGACCACGGCCGGACGCGCCGCGGTCGGATGCGCCGCACCAGCCGGACGCGCAGCGGCGACACGGGCCGGGGCGGTCCGCGCAGCCGCCGCCTGTGCGACGCGCGGACGGACGGCCCGCAGAGGAGCGGGTGCCGGACGCCGGACGCTGCGGACCGCGGGCCGCGCTGCGGTGGCAGCCGCGCGCGGGCTGCGGTGGAGAGACAGGGTGAAGCTCGGTGCGTGCAGGACGTGGGTCGACATGCCAGCCTCCTCGGTCGGGGACCCGGGATGCATCCGCCGCGGCCGTTCACCGCGTTCGAACACATCTTCGAATCTGTTCTGGTCCATTTCTAGCACTGATCATCGAACGATGTCGAGACTCGCTAGAACATGTGTTTGAAAACGCTCCCCTGCTCCCCTACCGTGAGGCGCAGGGAGCCGGTTTGGTTCCCAGTGCACCAACCGCCACCGACAGAACTGCCGAGAGCCGATTCCGCCACCGCTCGTGGGCCGTGACATCGGGACCGTGAGAGGACAGACCGACGTGCAGCGAAGCGCAGGGACCCGGGGCCTGACCGCCCGTCAGCAGAAGATCCTCGAGACCATCCAGCGCTCCGTCACGGCCAAGGGCTATCCGCCGTCCATGCGGGAGATCGGCGACACCGTCGGGCTGGCCAGCCTCTCGAGCGTCACGCACCAGCTGGGCCAGCTCGAGCGCCTCGGCTACCTGCGCCGCGACCCCAAGCGACCGCGCGCCATGGAGGTGCTCATCCCCCTGACGCTGGCCGAGGAGCCCGTTCCCGCCGGCGACGCCGACGCGGCCGTACTCGCTCCCACGCCGCTGGCCCCGTCGGCCACCGACACCGCGATGGTCCCGCTCGTGGGGCGGATCGCCGCCGGTGGCCCGATCCTGGCCGACCAGCAGGTCGAGGACGTCATGCCGCTGCCGCGCCGCCTCGTCGGGCATGGGGAACTGTTCATGCTGCAGGTCGCCGGTGACTCGATGATCGACGCGGCCATCTGCGACGGCGACTGGGTCGTGGTGCGGCGGCAGAACGCCGCGGAGAACGGCGACATCGTGGCCGCGCTGCTCGACGACGAGGCGACGGTCAAGACCTTCCGGCAGCGCGACGGCCACACCTGGCTGCTCCCCCAGAACACCCAGTACGAGCCGATTCTCGGCGACCACGCCACCGTGATGGGCAAGGTCGTCTCCGTGGTGCGCGCGCTCTAGTCACTCGGGCGCGAGGCGCTCGGCCCCTCGCGCGAAGTTCCGCGAGCTCAGCTCGCCGCCTCAGCTCCCGACGTGTTCGTCGCGGCACCGGCATCGGCCGCCGCGAGCCGCTCCAGTGCGGCCAGGGCCACGTCGCGGTCCGTCGTGGTCCAGAACGGCGGCAGCGACGCCCTCAGGAAACCGCCGTAGCCCGCCGTCGCGAGCCGCGAGTCCAGGACGGCGACGACACCGCGATCCCCGCGGCTGCGGATCAACCGACCCGCCCCCTGAGCGAGGCGCACGGCGGCATGGGAGGCCGCGACGGCCATGAAGCCGTTGCCGCCGGCCCCGGCGACCGCACGGGTGCGCGCCGTCGAGAGCGGGTCGTCCGGCCGGGGGAACGGGATCTTGTCGATGACGACGAGCCGGCACGCGGGCCCGGGCACGTCGACGCCCTGCCACAGCGACATGGTGCCGAACAGGCAGGTGTCGGGATCCGCGGCGAACTGCTCGATGAGCGCCGCCGTGCTGCCCTCCCCCTGGCACAGGATCGGCACGTCGAGCTTCTCGCGCAGCACGTCGGCCGCCTGCTCGGCGGCGCGGCGGGCCGAGAACAGTCCCAGGGCGCCACCGCCGGACGCCCGGATCAAAGCCTCCAGCTCCTCGAGGGCGGCCGGGGAGATGCCCTGCGAGGGCCGCGGCAGGTGCTTGGCCACGTAGAGCACGCCCTGGCGCGGATAGTCGAACGGGGAGCCGACGTCGACGCCGGTCCAGGCCGGAGCGCCGGCGCCCTGCAGCCCGAGCGCGCCGGCGACGGGCTCGAACGCGGCGCCGATGGCCAGGGTCGCGGACGTGAGCACGACGGTCCGGTCGGCGAACAGGCCGTCGCGCAGGCGCCCGGCCACCGAGAGCGGCGCGATCGTCAGGGTCGCGGGATCGGTCGGGTCCGCCTCGGCGTAGCCGGTCTGCGGCGACCAGTGCCCCGGGCGGGAGACCCACACCGCGTCGCTGGCGGGCGCGGCGGCGAGCAGGCGCTCGGCCACGTCGTGCACCTGGGTGAGGCGGGAGCGGGCCATCTGCCGGCCGCCGTCGGCCGCCGCGCCCTGCGTGGGCTTCGAATCGGAGAGCGCGGCGCGGGTCGCGGCCAGCATCCGGTTGACGGCGGTCGCCGCCTCCTCGTCGAGTCCGCGCGCGAGCAGCCCGGTCGGGGCGGTCGCCAGGGCGGCGTCGAAGCCGTCGGCGGCCTCGTGCAGGGCGGTGACGTCGATCGCAGTGTGGCGGCGCGCGGCGGTCGCGGCGGTGTGCACCATCGTGGAGGAGAGCTGACCGGTCACAGCGCCGGTCACCCGGTCGGCCAGTTCGTGGGCCTCGTCGATGACGGCGACGTCGTAGTCCGGCAGCACGGCCAGGCCCTCGAAGGCGTCGATCGCGAGCATCGCGTGATTGGTGACGACGACGTCGGCCTCGGCGCCGCGCTGCCGGGCCCGCTCGCTGAAGCACTCGGCGGCCACGGGGCACCGCTGCGCGCCGATGCACTCCATGGCGCTGACCGACACCTGGCGCCACGCGCGTTCGGACACGCCAGGGCGCAGCTCGTCGCGGTCCCCGGTGTCGGTCTTCTCGGCCCACTCCCGCAGGCGGGTGATCTCCCTGCCGAGCGCGCTGATCGGGCCGTCGGCGCGCCCGGTGTCGTTGCGGGAGGCCCCCGGGTGCGGGGCGGCCGTGTCCGCTGCGAGGCTGAAGAGGGTGTCGGCCGGGTCCTCCTCGGCGGGGAAGCCGCCGTCGAGCTTGTGCCGGCACACGTAGTTGCCGCGCCCTTTGACGAGGGCGACGTCGATCGGCCGGTCCAGTTCGGGTGCGAGGGCGTCGAGCAGCCGGGGCAGGTCACGGCCGACGATCTGGGACTGCAGGGCGAGCGTCGCGGTGGCCACGAGCACGGGCCGGTCCGCGTCGAGGGCGTGCCGGATCAGCGGGACCAGGTACGCCAGGGACTTGCCGGTGCCGGTGCCCGCCTGCACGAGCAGGTGCCGACCGTCGGCGATCGCCGACTCGACGTGCTCGAGCATCGCGCGCTGCCCGTCGCGGCGCTCACCGCCCAGACCGGCGACCGCGGCGTCGAGCAGCGCGGTCGCCGAGGCGGTCGGGCCGGCGTCGGCGGCGCCCGCATCGGCCCGCCCCTTGCCGCGCTGGTCGGTACCGCGTTGGGCCTTCCCGGTGCGCGGGGCGGCGTCGGCGCTCACGCGGTCACGACGAACGGGTCGAGCAGGGGCCGCAGCCCGGCCCGCACCCGCACGGTCAAGCGCGTCCCGTCGGGATCGTGGTGCAGGGTGACGATCTGCGCGTCCGGCCCGTGCAGTCGCGAGAGGACGTCGCCCCGCTCGTACGGGACGAGCAGGTCGAGCGCCTGGTCCGGCCGCGGGATCGTGGCGGCGATCCGTTCCTTCAGCTCGGCAATGCCCTTCCCGGTGCGGGCGGAGACGACGATGCTCGACGGCTCGCGCCGGCGCAGCCGCTCGAGGGTGAACTCGTCGGCGGCGTCCGCCTTGTTCAGGACGATGATCTCCGGGATGTCCCGCGCGTCGACCTCGGCGAGGACCTCGCGGACCGCGGCGATCTGCCCCTCCGGGTCGGGGTGCGAGGCGTCGACGACGTGCAGGATGACGTCCGCGTCGGCGACCTCCTCGAGCGTGGACCGGAACGCCTCGACGAGCTGGGTGGGCAGGGACCGGACGAAACCGACGGTGTCGGCGAGCGTGTAGCCGATGCCGTCGTCGGTCTCGGCCTTGCGCACGGTCGGGTCCAGGGTCGCGAACAGGGCGTTCTCGACGAGCACACCGGCGTCGGTGAGCCGGTTCAGCAGCGAGGACTTGCCGGCGTTGGTGTACCCGGCGATGGCGACCGAGGGCACCTCGTTGCGGCGCCGATTGCCGCGCTTGGTCACCCGGGCCGGTTCCATCGCCGCGATCTGGCGGCGCAGCTTGGCCATGCGCGTGCGGATGCGGCGCCGGTCCAGCTCGATCTTCGTCTCACCGGGACCACGGGAGCCGATACCGCCACCGGCGACGCCCACGCGCCCACCGGCCTGCCGGGACATCGACTCGCCCCAGCCACGCAGGCGCGGCAACAGGTACTCCAGCTGCGCGAGCTCGACCTGCGCCTTGCCCTCGCGCGACTTGGCGTGCTGGGCGAAGATGTCGAGGATCAGGGCCGTCCGGTCGATGACCTTGACCTTGACGATGTCCTCGAGCCCACGCCGCTGGGACGGGGAGAGCTCGGAGTCGACGACGACGGTGTCGGCGCCGGACGATGCGACGATGGCGCGCAGTTCCTCCGCCTTGCCGGAGCCGAGGAAGGTGCCGGGATCCGGCGTCAGGCGGCGCTGGACGATGCCGTCGAGCACCTCGGAGCCGGCGGTCTCGGCGAGCGCGGCGAGTTCGCGCAGGGAGTTCTCGGCGTCCGCGGCGGTGCCGGCGGTCCACAGGCCGGCGAGCACGACGCGCTCGAGGCGCAACTGCCGGTACTCGACCTCGGTGACGTCCTCGAGTTCGGTGGACAGCCCCGCGACGCGGCGGAGTGCGCGCCGATCGGCGCGGTCGTCCTGGTCGCCGTCGTAGTCGGTGCGGTCCTCCTGACCCTCGGCGAGGGCCAGGGCACGGCGGTCGAGGATGCGGTCGGCCGTGTTGTTGCCGGCCGCGTGGTTCCCGGCGGTGTTGTTGCCGGCTGCGCCGGGGTTGCCGTTGCGGTGGGTGCGGCCACCGGCGTCGGTGACGGCGTCCTCCCGGGCCAGGATGCGATCGATGACGCCCTGCATGTCCTCGGGACCCAGTTCGCGGGCCGGAGTGGACGTGGTGGGCTGTCGGGGGTGGGTCATGGTCTCCTTGATGCTCTGCCGTCCGGCGCATCCGCGATTCGTCGTGATGAGGTTCGTGGCGGTGCAGCCGGGTATCTCCATGGTAGTCGCCACCCCGTCGGACGGGACGGATTCTCCACAGGCGTCAACGTCGACGCCGGCGGGTCTCTTCCCGGTCCTTCCACGCCGTCGGGCGGATCGCGCCGCCCGGCCGCGTCCGGCGTCGCCCGGGTGGATCGCTACGCTGGGACCGATGTCCGAGCACTACTTCTCCGCGCAGCCCTCCGGCCCCCTGACGGTCCGCCCCGTGACCGTCACCCTGGCCGATCGCACGGTCACCGTCAGCACGGCCGGCGGTGTCTTCAGCCCCGACGCCGTCGACAAGGGCACCGCCGTGCTGCTCAAGCACGCCCCCGAGCCGCCGGCCACCGGGCGCTTCCTCGACCTCGGCTGCGGATGGGGGCCGATGGCGCTCACGCTCGCGCTGCGCTCCCCCGAGGCCGACGTCGTCGCCGTCGATGTCAACACGCGGGCGCTCGAGCTCGTGCGGCGCAACGCCGCGACGCTCGGGCTGGACCGGATCCGTGCCGCCGAGCCGGACGAGGTGCCCGCCGGCGAGGAGTTCGACCTGATCTGGTCCAACCCTCCGATCCGGGTGGGCAAGGCCGTGCTGCACGACCTGCTGACCACCTGGGTGCCGCGGCTGGCGCCGGGCGGGACGGCGCTGCTCGTCGTGCAGAAGAACCTCGGCGCGGACTCGCTGCAGCGCTGGCTCAGCGACACCCTGTCCGAGCGACACGGCGACGCGTTCACGGTGGACCGCGCCACCACCGACAAGGGCTTCCGGCTCATCGAGGTCGTCCGCGCCGACTGAGAGCTGCTTCGGGCTGTCGCGTCGGAGACCGATCAGAGCGTCGGAGACCGATCAGAGCAGGTCGACGCGTCCCACCAGCACCGCCGGACCGCTCAGTTCGACGTGCTCGGTGCCGTCCGCCGCGGGGGTGAACGCCACGCCGACGACGCCACCCGGGACGGCGACGGTGTACCGGTCGGGCGCGCCCGTGCCGGCCCAGAAGCGGATGGCCGCGGCCGCGGCACAGGCTCCGGTGCCGCACGACTGGGTCTCCCCCACGCCGCGCTCGTGCACCCGCATCGCCAGGGCGGCGACGCCGTCGGCAGCCACGAGCGGGTCGGCCGGCACGACGAACTCGACGTTGGTGCCGGCGGGCGGCAGCGGGTCGACGCTCGGCGCGCGCACGAGTGCGAGCGCGTCCAGCTCGTCGGTCGAGGCGAGCGCGACGACGGTGTGCGGGTTGCCCATGCTGATGGAGACGGCGGGCCGGTCGACGTCGACGCCGTTCGTGCGCACCAGCGCGTCGGTGCCCCGCTCCTGCGCGGTGGCCGCGTCGATGAGGGTCCACGGTCCCATGTCCACGGCGTACCCGCCGTCGACGACCCGGACGTACTTGACGCCGGCGCGGGTGCCGACGGGCAGCACCTGGCCGGGCTCGACGGTGGCCAGGCCCTCGCGGCGCACGAACTCGGCGAATACCCGGACCCCGTTGCCGCACATCTCCGACAGGGAACCGTCCGCGTTGCGGTAGTCCATGAACCACTCGGCGGCCGGCTCGGCCTCGAGCAGCGCACGGCCCTCGGGCAGCAGGCGGGACGGGACGGCGCGGATCATCCCGTCGGCGCCGATACCGCGGTGGCGGTCGCACAGGGCGGCCGCGGTGGGCTCGTCCACGGGGCGGGTGCCGTCGGGATCCGCAAGGAGGACGAAGTCGTTGCCGGTGCCGTGACCCTTGGTCAGGGTGACGCCGGCCCAGCGCTCCGCGGCGCGGGCCAGGACGTCGTCGTGCACCGCGTTCGGCGACGGTGCCGCCGCGGAATCGGCGTCGGGCGTGGCAGAGGCCGGCGTGGCGGAGGGCATGGTTCCAGCGTAGCGCCCGGGCCTTCCCGCCGGCTCGTGGAGGGACGTCCGCATCGGACTTCTCGGGGGGAGCAGTCGCGGACGGGGTCAGCGCAGGTGCGCGAGGGCGGCGTCGAGGAGGCCGGCCCGATCGGTGCGGTCGACGTCGAGCCAGTGGAGGCGCGGGTCGGCGCCGAACCACGTGCGCTGCCGCTTGGCGAACCGCTGGGTGGCGGTGACGGTATCGGCGATCGCATCCGCTTCGGTCATCGTGCCGTCGGCGACGGCGAGGAACTGGGCGTAGCCGATGGCGCGGGAGGCGGTGCGGCCGTGCCGCAGGCCGGCGGCGTCGAGCCGCGCGACCTCCTCGGCCAGACCCTGCTCGACCATCGCGTGCACGCGGGCGTCGAGCCGGTCCCGCAGCGCCGGGGTCGGCAGTCGCAGCCCGAGCTGGACGGTGGGACGCACGTACTGGCGGTCGGGCATGAAGGAGCTGAACGTCCGGCCCGTGAATTCGTGCACCTCGAGGGCCCGGATCACGCGGCGCGCATCGTGCAGGCGTCCCGCGGCGACCGGGTCGACGGCGGCCAGGCGGGTGCGCAGCGCGTCCAGCCCGGAGGCCTCGGCCTCCGCCTCGAGGCGCGCCCGGATCGCGGGATCGGTACCGGGCAGCTCCAGCCGGTCCAGGGCCGCCCGCACGTATAGCCCCGAGCCACCGACGAGGACGACGCGGTGACCGCGCTCGGTGATCTCGTCGATCGCGGCGCGGGCCTGCTGCTGATAGGTCGCGACGGAGGCCTCGTCGGTCACGTCGAGCACGTCGAGCAGGTGGTGCGGGACGCCTCGCCGCTCGCCGACCGGCAGCTTCGCGGTGCCGACGTCCATACCGCGGTAGAACTGCAGCGCGTCGGCGTTGACGATCTCGCCGTCCAGCGCGAGGGCCAGGTCCACGGCGAGGTCGGACTTGCCGGTGCCGGTCGGCCCGACGACGGCGATGACCGGCGGCCGCTCCGTCATCGCCCGCTCACGGCCGGCAGCTCAGGACGGGCTGTTCACGACGGGCACGCCCAGCGGCGTGGTCACGGCCGGCGGGCACGACGCTCAGGCCCGGCCGGGCAGCCCGGGCATGCCCAGCGCAACGGCGCCGGCCCGGCCGTTCGCCGCGCCGGCCGACGCCGGGACGGGCACACCGCACGACTCGGCCTGGGCGCGGTCCCACGCGGCGCCGGCGCGGGTGCGGCGCAGGGCGTACTGGTCGGCCACGGGGTCGGCGATGAGGTGGTACGGCGCGGCCGCGGTGATCGGGACGGTGACCATGTCCCCCGGTCGCGGCACTCCGGCGCCGGCGGGGACCGCGACGTGCACGAGCCGGTTGTCCCGGGCCCGGCCCGACACCCGGCCGGTGGCGTCGGCCTTCGCGCCGGTCGCCGCGGTGATCATGACCTCGGCGGTGCTGCCGACCAGGGCCCGGTTCTCCTCGCCGCTGATGCGTTCCTGCAGCGCGATGAGCCGCTCGTACCGCTCCTGGACGACGGCCTTGGGCACCTGGTGGTCCATCGTGGCCGCCGGGGTGCCGGGGCGGATCGAGTACTGGAACGTGAACGCGGACGAGAAGCGGGAGGCCTCGACGACGTCGAGCGTGGCCTGGAAGTCCTCCTCCGTCTCGCCGGGGAAGCCGACGATGATGTCCGTCGTGATGGCCGCGTGCGGAAGCCGGTCGCGCACCTTGTCGAGGATGCCGAGGAACCGGGTGGAGCGGTAGGACCGGCGCATCGCCTTCAGGACGGCGTCGCTGCCGGACTGCAGCGGCATGTGCAGCTGCGGCATGACGTTGGGGGTCTCGGCCATCGCGTCGATGACGTCGTCCGTGAAGGCCGCCGGGTGCGGGCTCGTGAAGCGCACCCGTTCCAGCCCGTCGACGGTGCCGCAGGCGCGCAGCAGGTCCGCGAACGCGCCGCGCTCACCGAACTCGACGCCGTAGGAGTTGACGTTCTGGCCGAGCAGGGTGACCTCGACGGCGCCGTCGTCGACCAGGGCCCGCACCTCGGCGAGGATGTCACCGGGCCGGCGGTCCCGCTCCTTGCCGCGCAGCGACGGCACGATGCAGAACGTGCACGTGTTGTTGCAGCCGACCGAGATCGACACCCAGCCCGAGTGCACGGACTCGCGCCGCGTGGGCAGCGTCGAGGGGAACACGTCGAGCGACTCGAGGATCTCCAGCTCGGCCTGCTGGTTGTGGCGCGCCCGGTCCAGCAGGGTGGGCAGCGAGCCGATGTTGTGGGTGCCGAAGACGACGTCGACGACGGGCGACTTCGCGAGGATGGTGTCGCGGTCCTTCTGGGCGAGGCAGCCGCCGACGGCCACCTGCATGCGCGGGTTGGACCGCTTGGCGCCCACGAGCTGGCCGAGGTGGCCGTAGAGCTTGTTGTCCGCGTTCTCCCGCACGGCGCACGTGTTGAAGACGACGATGTCCGCGTCGCCCTCGCCGGCCGTCTCGGGCACGGGCACGTATCCGGCGGCGTCGAGCAGTCCGCTGATCCGCTCGGAGTCGTGGACGTTCATCTGACACCCGAAGGTGCGGACCTGGTAGGTGCGGGGCGCCTCGGCCTCGGTCGTGACGGGTGCGGCGGTGGACACGGTCGAACTCACCGCACCAGCGTACCGAGCGGGCGGGGACGGCCCGAACGTGCCCTGGCCGCACACCGGGTTCGACGGACCCCGGGCGTGTCAGTACCAGCCGGCGGACTGCTCGTGGCCCCAGGCCCCGCACGGTGAGCCGTACCGGTCGGCGATGTACCCGAGGCCCCACTGCACCTGGGTGCGGTAGTTGGTGAGCCAGTCGGCACCGGCGCTGGCCAGTTTCGAGGCGGGGAGGGACTGCGGGATGCCGTAGGCGAGGCTCGACGGGTTGGTGGCGGTGGTCTGCCACCCGGATTCCCGGTCCCACAGCGGGACGAGGCAGGCCATCTGGTCCTGGCCCCACCCGTGGGCACCGAGCAGGGAGGCGGCCCAGGCCTGCGCTGCGGCCGGGTCGTTGACGGCCCCGGTGGGCGCGGTGGTCAGCAGGGCCGGGTCGACGGCGGTATCCGACGGCGCGGGCGGGGCGGCAGGCGCGGGGGCGGCAGGTGCCGGCGCCTGCTGCTGCGCGGCCTCCTGGGCAGCAGCCTGCTGAGCGGCTCGTTGCGCTGCCTGCTGCTGGGCGGCTTGCTGGGCGGCACGTTGCGCCGCCTGCTGCGCTGCTTGCTGAGCGGCCTGCTGGGCCTGTTGGGCCGCCTGTTGCTGCGCCTGCTGGGCGGCCTGAGCGGCTGCCTGCGCGGCGGCCCGTTGTGCGGCCAGTGCCGCGGCCGCCCGCTGGGCCGCTTCCTCGCGGGCACGACGTGCGGCCGCCTCGCGTGCGGCGGCCTGGGCCGCCCGGTAGGCCTCCGCGCGGCGGACCCCGTCGCGGTAGGAGATCTCGGCGCGTGCCGTGGTGCCCTTCAGCAGGGCGAGCTGGGCGTAGAGCTCGGTTCGGTGCGCCTGCTGGGCGGCGACGATGCGTGCGGCTTCCTGCTGGGCGGCGACCGCGGCCGCCAGGGCCTGACGCGCGGCGTCCGCCGCACGGTCCCGCACCTGCTGCGCCGCGCCGGCCTGCGCCTCGAGCGCGGCGAGGGCGTTGAGTCGGGAGCGGTAGTCCTCGACGGTGCGGCCCGTTCGGGAGAGCACGGCGTGGAGGACCCCGAGCTCGCGGGCCTGGTCGAGGGTCTGCGGCACCACGAGCATCGTCGCCGTCCCGGCGTTGCGCCAGGCGGCGGCGGCGAGGAGCCCGACGACGCGGGACGAGGACGCCAGTCGGCGGGCGGCGTCGTCACGTCGCTGCCGGAGGACGTCCGCCGTGTACTGCGCGGCGTCGGCGGCCTGCTGGGCCTCCGCCTGGTCGGCGAGCCGCTGCACGGCGAGGTCGGCGGCCCGCGCGGCGTCGTCCTCCTGGCGGCCCAGCAGCGCGGTCACGACGCCGATCTCTCGTGCCTTGTCGGCCTCGCTCTTCCGAGCCCGGCGCACCTGGTCCCAGCTCGGGTAGGCGCCCGGACCGGCCTGCGCGGCGGGCACGGGAGTGAGCACCCCGAGGCCCAGGGCGAGGGAGAGGACGACGACGCAGGTGACGGGCCGTCGGCCCGGCCGCGCGCGCCGGCGATCGGCGGTGACCATGATCACACAGGCTAGGTCGCCGCACGCGCCCGACCGCGCGAACGGGGCGGGACACGCCGAGAAGACACGCCGAAAGCGGTGCTCGGGACCCCGGGGCGCCGTATCCGGAGCCTCAGTCCTCGAAGATCCGGTACTGCTGACTCCTCCAGCTGCTCAGTCCTCGGGGGCGAACCCGCTCGCGTCGTCGTCGGCGCCGAGCACCTCGCTCACGGCGCGGAAGGCGGTCCCGGGCGGGTAGCCCTTGCGGGCGAGCATGCTGACGAGCCGCCGCACCACACGGTGGCGGTCTCCGTCAGCGGAGGCGAGCAGGCTCCGATCAGCGGCGGTGACCTTGCGGCGGACGAGCGCGAGTGCGCCCTCGTACTCCTGCTCGTCGCTGACGTCGGCGAGGGCGTCGGCGACGGTGTCCCGGTCCACTCCCTTGAGCGTCAGCTCGCGCCGCAGAGCGGACCGGCCGAGGTGCCGGTACTCGACGCGGCTGCGGACCCACATGCGGGCGAACTCCGCGTCGTCGACCAGGCCGAGCTCCTCGTACCGGTCGAGCACCGTGGTGGCGGCATCGTCGGGCACGTTGCGGTCGGCGAGCTTCTGAGCGAGTTGCGCCCGGCTCTTCGCCGACCCGGTGAGCTGCCGCAGCACGATGCTGCGTGCCACCTCCTCCGGGTCGGCCTCGGCGTCCGGCGTGTCCGGTCGGCGGGCGGTGCGGGCCTCGGGGTCCTCCCCCGCTCCCGCTTCGCGGGAGCGCCGCCGGCGGCCGCCCCGTCGATCAGAAGCCGTCGTCGTCCCCGACCGCCTTCAGCTGCGGGGCGTCCTGCTCCGCCTCGGCACGGACCCCGATGCCGAGCTTCTCGCGGATGCGCCGCTCCAGCTCGTCGGCCAGCTCGGGGTTGTCCTTGAGGAACTGCCGGGCGTTCTCCTTGCCCTGCCCGAGCTGGTCCCCGTCGTAGGTGAACCAGGCGCCGGACTTCTTGACCAGGCCGTGCTCGACGCCCATGTCGATCAGGCCGCCCTCGCGGGAGATGCCGTGGCCGTAGAGGATGTCGAACTCGGCCTGCTTGAAGGGCGGCGCCATCTTGTTCTTGACGATCTTCGCCCGGGTGCGGTTGCCGACCGGGTTGGCGCCGTCCTTGAGCGTCTCGATGCGGCGCACGTCGATGCGGACGGACGCGTAGAACTTCAGCGCCTTGCCGCCGGTGGTGGTCTCCGGGCTGCCGAAGAACACACCGATCTTCTCACGCAGCTGGTTGATGAAGATGGCGGTGGTCTTCGTCTGGTTGAGGCGACCGGTGATCTTCCGCAGCGCCTGGCTCATCAGACGGGCCTGCAGACCGACGTGGCTGTCACCCATCTCGCCCTCGATCTCCGCACGGGGCACGAGGGCGGCGACGGAGTCGATGACGACGATGTCGAGCGAGCCGGAGCCCACCAGCATGTCCATGATCTCGAGCGCCTGCTCACCGGTGTCCGGCTGGGAGACGAGCAGGGCGTCGGTGTCGACGCCGAGCTTCTGGGCGTAGTCGGGGTCCAGGGCGTGCTCGGCGTCGATGAACGCCGCGATGCCGCCGTTGCGCTGGGCGTTGGCCACCGCGTGCAGGGCCACGGTCGTCTTACCGGAGGACTCGGGGCCGTAGATCTCGACCACGCGGCCACGGGGCAGGCCGCCGATGCCGAGGGCCACGTCCATGGCGATGGAGCTGGTCGAGATGGTCTCGATGGGGGCGCGCGTCTCGTCACCGAGGCGCATCACCGAGCCCTTGCCGAACTGCTTGTCGATCTGGGCGAGGGCGGTCTCGAGGGCCTTCTGGCGGTCGGCTGGTGCCGGCATGTTCCACCTCTTCGGTCGTGGCCGCGGAGGCCAGGTGTTTCGGACTGGTGCGGACCCGGTGCGGATCCGACGTCTGCAACGCTAGGCGGCGGCACCGACAAAAGCAGCGGAGCCGTTCTGCCTGTGGACAACGACTCGACGGCGCCCACCGCACGACCGGCGCGGACTGCGTGGGGCCCTGCCGCCGGGTTGCTCGTTCTGACGTCGAGCCTACTGCGATCCGAACAGATATTCGAAGGTTCGGCGCGGCGTGTTGCCCCTCGATCGATGGGCCGGGGCCGGGCGCATCAGACGCGGCCTCAGCGGCGCGGCGGGATGTCCCGGCCGAGACGGCGGGACTCGGGCACGTCCTGCGCGTCGCACACGGCGAGCCACACCTCGCGCGGGTCGGCGCCTGTGTCGATGGCGTCCACGACGCTGCGGCCGCCGAGGCGCGACAGCACGAGGTCCCGGGCGAGCACGCGGGAGTAGGCGACGCCGAACTCGTCGTCCATCAGTCGCCAGAAGTGGCTGGTGCGCATCGTCGTTCCTGTCGAGAGCTCGCCGGGAGGGTCCCGGCGCGACGATGGGGCCCGCCGGACGGCCGGCGAGCCCCATCGGGGTACGTGGTGGACGGCGTGCGTCGTCCCTGGTGGTCGGGCTCAGACGCGCCCGGAGTACATCGTACGGAACTGTTCGGGCACCTCGTCGGGGATCTCCGTGACGAACTCGCGGGACAGATCCGTCGGCACCGTGTCCGGGACCGTCACCCCGTCGGCGACGGCGAGCCGGTCGCTGACCTCGCGCAGGAGGAGGGACAGCGGGACGTCGAGCGCCGAGCAGATGGAGGACAGCAGTTCCGAGGAGGCTTCCTTCTGGCCTCGCTCCACCTCGCTGAGGTAGCCGAGCGACACCCGGGCGTCATGGCTGACCTCGCGGAGCGTCCGGCCCTGGCGTTGACGGACATCGCGCAGCACATCGCCGATCTCGTGGCGCAACAGCACCATCGTGCGCTCCTTCTGGTCGTGTTTCGTGTCGTCGGCCAGACCCACGTCGCGCCAACGGACGACGCCGTTCACGGTTACGGGTTCCTTCACCATCTGTGCGTCAACTCCTGTTCGGGGTGGACCCCGCGCTGCCGCAGCCTCGCGGTGATCCCATGCTACCGGGGCTTTCGACGCCGGTTCACTGATCACAACCGTCTGACGTCATGTTTTGTTCCGGCTCGGCCGGGGCCACGTCATCCGTCTCCGGTCGTCACCGGGTTCTCCCCAGCGTAGGGGCGCGGGCTGTGGGCCCACTGGCGCGAAGCTGGGGGTCGACTGAGCGACCGCGGGACGCCCGTCACCGCAGCAGGAGGACGACGCCGATCAGACGGTCTCGACGGCCTCGAGGAGGGCGGCCAGCGCGGCGTCGCGCGCGGCGACCCGGACCGCGTCCCGGTCCCCCGCGAACTGGTGGAGGGCGGCGCTCGCCCCGGCGTGGGTGGCCACCCCGATCCAGACGGTGCCGACCGGTTGGCCGTCGTGCGGCTCGGGGCCCGCGACGCCGGTGGTCGCGACGGCGACGTCGGCGCCGGTCGCCGTGCGGGCGCCGGCGGCCATCTGTGCCGCCACCTCCGGGTCGACGGCGCCGTGAGAGGCCAACCGGCCGGGGTCGACGCCGAGCAGGGCGACCTTGACGTCCCGGTGGTAGGACACGACGCCGCCGCGCACGGCGGCGGAGGCGCCGGGCACGTCGACGAGGGCCGCGCACACGGCACCGCCGGTCAAGGACTCGGCGGTGGCGACGGTCAGGCCGCGTTCGACCGCGGCCGCGATCACCCGGCCGGGCTCGACCCGCGACCCGGCGGCCTCAGGCACGCGTGCCCTCGCGGCGCAGCCGGAGGGCGTCCCGCACGTAGGCGACGCCCGTGACGACGGTGACGACGAGGGCCGCGGCCATCACGATCCAGCCGAACCACAGGGCCCAGGAGCCGAGGACGGTGCCGAGCGGCATGAGCAGCAGGATGATCGCGGCGGCCTGCAGCACCGTCTTGAGCTTGCCGCCCGCAGACGCCGCCATGACGCCGTAGCGGATGACCCAGAAACGCAGGGCCGTGATCCCCCACTCGCGGACCAGGATGACGATGGTGACCCACCACCACAGCTCGCCGAGGACCGAGAGCATCACCAGTGCGGAGCCGGTGAGCAGCTTGTCGGCGATGGGGTCGGCGATCTTGCCGAAGTTCGTCACGAGCCCGCGTGACCGCGCGATGTCACCGTCGAGCTTGTCCGTGTAGATCGCGACGACGAACAGCGCGGCCGCGAGCCAGCGCAGCAGGCCGTGGGCTCCCCCGTCGGCGGCCAGCAGCACGATGAACACGGGCACCAGCACGATGCGGATGCCGGTCAGCACGTTCGGCAGGTTCCAGGAGGAGACCGGGGAGGTGTGCGGTGCCGGGGTGCTCATCCGTCAAGGCTACCGTCGGCCGGACCCGGCGGTGCTGCCGTCAGCGCCCGGTCAGGTTCCAGGCGTCCTCGGAGTCGTCCCCGTCGGCGTCGTCGTGGTAGTCGATCGCCTGCGTCCGCCCGTCGAGGTCGGCCTCGACCAGGTCGCTCCCCCATTCACCGCCGTGGTCGGCAGACGATCCGGCGGCGGCCGCCGGAGCCGGCGGCTCGTCGCCGCGGATGGCGGCGAGGGTCGCCCCGAGGTCGTCGGGCTTGACCAGCACCTCGCGCGACTTCGGCCCGTCGGAGGGTCCGACGACCCCGCGGGACTCGAGCAGGTCCATCAGGCGCCCGGCCTTGGCGAAACCGACCCGGAGCTTGCGCTGGAGCATCGACGTCGACCCGAACTGGGTGTTGATGACCAGCTCGGCGGCCGAGAGCAGCAGGTCGAGGTCGTCGCCGATCTCCTCGTCGATCTGCTTCTTCTCCGCCTGGACGGTGACGTCGTCGCGGTAGACGGCCTGCAGCTGGCTCTTGACGTGCTCGACGACCTGGTGGATCTCGGACTCGGTGACCCAGGCGCCCTGGACACGCATCGGCTTGGAGGCGCCCATCGGCAGGAACAGGGCGTCGCCCTGACCGATCAGCTTCTCCGCGCCGGCCTGGTCCAGCACGACGCGGGAGTCGGTGACGGACGAGGTGGCGAACGCCATCCGGGAGGGCACGTTCGCCTTGATCAGGCCCGTGACGACGTCCACCGACGGCCGCTGGGTGGCGAGCACGAGGTGGATGCCGGCGGCGCGGGCCAGCTGGGTGATGCGCACGATCGAGTCCTCGACGTCGCGCGGGGCGACCATCATGAGGTCGGCGAGCTCGTCGACGATGACCAGCAGGTACGGGTACGGCTTGATGACCCGCTTGGAGTCGGGCGGCGGGGTCACCTTGCCGTTGCGGACGGCCTTGTTGAAGTCGTCGATGTGCTTGTACCCGTAGGTGGACAGGTCGTCGTAGCGGGCGTCCATCTCGCGGACGACCCACTGCAGCGCCTCGGCCGCCTTCTTCGGGTTGGTGATGATCGGGGTGATCAGGTGCGGCACGCCCTCGTAGGCGGTCAGTTCGACGCGCTTGGGGTCGACCATGACCATCCGCACCTCGTCCGGCGTGGCCCGCATGAGGATCGACGTGATCATCGAGTTGACGAACGAGGACTTGCCCGCGCCGGTGGCGCCTGCGACCAGCAGGTGCGGCATGCGGGCGAGGTTGGCGACGACGAAGCCGCCCTCGACGTCCTTGCCGACGCCCATGACCATCGGGTGGTCGGTCTTGCGGGCGTTGTTCGAGCGGAGCACGTCGCCCAGCGACACGGTCTCGCGGTCGGTGTTCGGGATCTCGATGCCGATGGCGGACTTGCCGGGGATGGGTGAGAGGATGCGCACGTCCGCCGAGGCCACCGCGTAGGCGATGTTCTTGCTCAGGGCGGTGACCCGCTCGACCTTGGTGCCGGAGCCGAGCTCGATCTCGTACCGGGTGACGGTCGGGCCGCGGGAGAACCCGGTGACCTCCGCGTCGACGCCGAAGTCGGTGAGCACCTTGGTCAGGGCGGCGACGACGGCCTCGTTCGCGGCGGACCGCTCCTTGGGCGGCGTGCCCGGCGTGAGGACGTCCGAGGCCGGGAGGGTGTACGTGACGTCGCCGGAGAGCTGCAGCTGCTCGGAGCGCTGCGGGATCGGGGTGGGCGGCATCTGGGGGGCCACCGGGGTGGACCGGACGGTGGTCAGCGCCTCGGTCGGCCGGCTGTCGGAGTCGAGCCCCTGCTCGGCGCGCAGCTTCGCGGCGGCCTGCTCGGCGCGGGTGGGCCGGCGGACCCCCGGCGGTACCGCCGGAGAGGACTGCACCGCCGGCTGCGGCGGCGTGGCGGGCACGGCCGGGATGTCCGCGGTGGCGGGGTCCGCCTCGTCGTCGAGCAGAGCGCGCTCGAAGGCCTCGTCGCCGTCGTAGCCGTCCAGGTCGGTGTGCTGGTCCTCGCGGTCCTTGCGGCCGAACCGCTTCTTCTTCCCGCGCCGGGGCGCGGGAGCGTCCCCGCGGTAGTGCTCGTCCAGGTAGGAGCGGTCGTGCTCGTCGGCCGCGGCCCGCGGCTGCTGGCCGGTCAGGTGTTCGTAGAGCTCGCGCAGCCGGGCGGGGATCCTCCCGAACGGGGTGGCCGTGATGATGAGCAGGCTCACGAAGGCCAGGGCGAGCAGCAGGACGAGGGTCCCGGCCGGGGTGATGATCTGGCTGAGCGGGCTGGCGGCCAGGAAGCCGATCATGCCGCCGGCGGCCCAGAGCTGGTCGACTCCGGCGGAGATGGTGGGAGCGCCGAGGGCGAGGTGGGCAACGCCGCAGGAGGCGACGGTGAGCACGGCCAGGCCGATGGTCACGCGGTTGTTGGCGCTCGTGGCCGTGGGGGCCCGCATCAGCCGCAGGCCGAGGATGACGAGCACGAACGGCAGGATCAGGGCGATGGAGCCGAAGGTGCCGGCGGCGACGGCGTGCACGCCGCGCGCGAACCACCCGGACAGGGACCACCACTCGACGGCCGCGACGAGGCCGGCGAGGAGGACGAAGAACAGGGCGCGGCCGTCACGGCGGTCCTCGGGCTCGAGGCCCTCGACGCGGTGACCGACGGCACGGACGGCGTTGCCGACGCCGTGGGCGAGTCCGAGCCAGGCGCCGCGGACGGCGCGGACCGGCAGGGAGGGCCGGTCGTCGGGCTGCGGGGCGCGCGAGGAACCGCTCGAGCGGGCGGAGGACCTGCCGGTCCCGCCGCCGGAGCGGGTGGATGCTCGCGACGCGCTGCCCTTGCCCTGGCGGGCGGGGGCGGGGGAAGTACGGGTCGCCATGTTTCCACGGTACCGTCCGAGGCCCCGTCAGGCCGGGACCGACGTGGCCCCGTCCGGCGGGATCAGACCCTGGCCGTCCACATCCGGCCGAGCCCGGACGGGCCGAGCCGGACATGGACCCGGCGGGAGTCTCAGGCCTCGAGGACGACGGGGATGATCATCGGGCGCCGCTTGTACCGGCGGTTCACCCACGTGCCGACGACGCGGCGGACGATCTGCTGCAGCTGGTACGTGCTGTGCGCGCTGCCCGGACCGGACTGCACCGCCTCGTGCAGCGCCTCGCTGATCTTCGGGATGATCTCGGCGAACACCTTCTCGTCCTCGGCGAACCCGCGGGCGTGGATCTCCGGACCGGAGACGATGGTGCCGTTGTGCCGGTTGACCACGGTGATGATCGAGATGAAGCCCTCGTCGCCGAGGATGCGGCGGTCCTTCAGGTCGTCGTCGGTGATCTCGCCGACCGTCGTCCCGTCCACGTAGATGAAGCCGCACTCGATGCCGCCGACCACGCGGGCGACGCCGTCGGTCATGTCGATGACCGAGCCGTCGTCCGTGAGCAGCACGTCCTCCTCGGCCAGACCGGTGGCCTGGGCGAGCTTGCCGTTGGCGATCAGGTGCCGGACCTCGCCGTGCACCGGCATCACCTGGCGGGGCCGGACGATGTTGTAGCAGTAGAGCAGTTCGCCCGCGGCGGCGTGGCCGGAGACGTGCACCTTCGCGTTGCCCTTGTGCACGACGTCGGCACCGAGCTTCATCAGCCCGTTGATCACCCGGTAGACGGCGTTCTCGTTGCCCGGGATGAGGGAGGAGGCGAGGATGACGGTGTCGCCGCGGCCCACCTGCACCCGGTGGTCTCCGTTGGCCATCCGGGACAGGGCGGCCATCGGCTCACCCTGCGAACCGGTGGACATGAGGACGATCTTTTCCTGCGGGTAGTCGTCCACCCGCTTCATGTCCACGAGGATGCCCTCGGGGATGTGCAGGTAGCCCAGCTGCGAGGCGATCGACATGTTCCGCACCATCGAGCGGCCGACGAAGGCGACCTTCCGGCCGTTCGCGTGGGCGGCGTCGAGCACCTGCTGGACGCGGTGCACGTGCGAGGAGAACGAGGCGACGATGACGCGCTTGCGGGCCTGCCCGATCACCCGATCCAGGGTGGGGCCGATCTCCCGCTCGGAGGACATGAAGCCGGGCACGTCCGCGTTCGTGGAGTCGACCATGAACAGGTCGACGCCCTCCTCGCCCAGCCGGGCGAAGGCGCGCAGGTCGGTGATCCGCCCGTCGAGGGGCAACTGGTCCATCTTGAAGTCGCCCGTGTGCAGCACATTGCCGGCGCGGGTGCGCATGAACACGGCGAGCGCGTCGGGGATCGAGTGGTTGACGGCGACGAACTCGCAGGCGAACGGGCCCAGCTGTTCGATCTGCCCCTCCGTCACGGCGAGCGTGTAGGGCTTGATCCGGTGCTCGGCGAGCTTGGCCTCGATCAGTGCCAGCGTGAGCTGCGAGCCGACCAGGGGGATGTCCTTGCGCAGCCGCAGCAGGTAGGGGACGGCGCCGATGTGGTCCTCGTGGCCGTGCGTGAGCACGACGGCGACGACGTCGTCGAGCCGGTCCCGGATGCTCGTGATGTCCGGGAGGATCAGGTCGACGCCGGGCTGGTGCTCCTCGGGGAAGAGCACGCCGCAGTCGACGATGAGCAGCTTGCCGTCGAGTTCGAAGACGGTCATGTTCCGGCCGACCTCGCCGATGCCGCCGAGCGGGATGATCCGCATCGTGCCCGGCTTCAGCGCGGGCGGCGCCTTCAGTTCCAATGTCGGATCGCTCATGCGGACAACTCCCAACCGGCCTCGGCCAGATCGGCGCGGATGAGGGCGGTCTCGCCCTCGGTGGGGGCGACCAGCGGCAGGCGCACGCCGGCGTGGGCGAGCACGCCCTGCCAGGCGAGGATCTGCTTGGCGGCGACGGCGCCCTGGACGCGGGTCATGGTGGCCCGGATGACGGGCTCGAGCTCGTAGGCGATCTTCTGCGCGGCGGGCAGGTCGCCGGCGACGACGGCGTCGATCAGGGCCCGGAAGCGGGCGGTCGCGACGTGGGTGGTGACGCCGATGACACCGACGGCGCCGACCGCCATCCACGGCAGGGTTAGCCCGTCGTCACCGGACCAGAAGGTCAGGTCCGACCCGGCCAGCACGCGGGTCGCGGCGGAGAAGTCCGCCTTGGCGTCCTTGACGCCGACGATGCGCGGGTGCTCGGCGAGGCGGAGCATGGTCTCCGGGGCGATCGGGATCGACGAGCGGCCCGGGATGTCGTAGGCGATGATCGGCAGGCCGACCGCGTCGGCGATCGCCGTGAAGTGCGCCTGCACGCCGGTCTGGCTCGGCTTGTTGTAGTACGGCGTGACGATGAGCAGGCCGTCGACGCCGACCTCCTCAGCGCGGCGGGACAGATTGATCGAGTGGGCCGTGTCGTTGGTGCCGGTGCCGGCGACGATGCTGGCTCGGTCCCCCACCGCGTCCTTGACGGCGCGGAACATGGCGAGGTTCTCCTCGTCGGTCAGCGTCGACGTCTCCCCCGTCGTGCCGGTGACGACGAGCCCGTCGCACCCGTCGGTCACGAGCTTGTCGGCCAGCGCCGCGGCGGCATCGAGGTCCACCTCCCCGTCCGGGGTGAAGGGCGTGACCATGGCGGTCAGCAGGCGGCCGAAGGGGATGGAGGCGTCGGGCATGGCCTCCACGTTACCGGCTGCGGGGGTCCCCCGCGCACCCGACGGGCCGGTCGCCGGGCGGGTTCCGGGCGCTTTCCGACTCGTTGCCGGACCGGCCGTCCCACGGGTCAGGAGGGGCGTCCTGGCTCAGGCCCGGGAGCGGCGTCGACGCACCCGGGCGACGAGGTATCCCACCAGCAGCACCGCGGCGCCGGCGACGATCGCGTACTTCGCCGCATCGACCCAGATCAGCACCGCGTCCCAGTGGTCCCCGAGCAGATAGCCGGCGAGGATGAACACCGTGTTCCAGAGACCGGAGCCGGCCAGGGTGAGCACCCCGAAACGCAGCGGCGGCATCCTCTCGACCCCGGCGGGGACGGAGATGAGGCTGCGGACGCCGGGCACGAGACGGCCGAGGAGGACGGCGGCGTCCTCGTGCCGGTCGAACCAGCTCACCGCCCTGTCCACGTCCTCGACGTCGAGCAGCGGGATCCTCCGCGCGAGCCGGGTGATCCGGTCGTGGCCGAGCGCCCGGCCGATCGCGTAGAGCAGGTAGGCGCCGAGCACCGAGCCGGCCGTCGTCCAGAGAACGGCGTCGACGACGCCGAACCGGCCCTGGGCCGCCGCGAGTCCGGCGAGCGGCAGGACGACCTCGGACGGGACGGGCGGGAACACGTTCTCGAGGAAGACCGCCAGGCCGGCACCGGGCGCGCCGATCAGGCCCATCACGTCGATGACCCAGCGGGAGACCGCGCCGAAGACGCCTCCCGTGGCGCCGGCGACGGCGTCCTCGCTCGTCAGCGGCAGGCTCGTCAGGGGCCGTGTCGCCAGAGAACGATTCGCCAGGGGCAGCGCGATCGCTGCCGCCGTCACGGCTGGACCTGACGCTGCTGCCAGGGGTCGGCCGGGGTGGCGCGGTAGACCTGCACGCGCGTCTGGGTGCGTTCCTCGTCCTGGGACCAGAACTCGATCGCCGTCGGCACGATCCGGTAGCCGTGCCACCGGGCGGGCCGTTCGAGCGCGTCCGGGTCCTCGGCGAGGTCCCGGATCCGTTCCCAGAGCCGGTCCAGGGCCGCCGGGTCCATCGGCTCGCTCTGCCGGGAGGCGACGAAGCCGGCCCGGGACAGCGGGGCGTGGACCGCGAAGAGTTCGTCCGAGTCGGCGTCGTCGAGCACCTCGACGGGCCCGCTGACCCGCACCTGCCGCAATGGTTGCGGCCAGAGGAAGACGGCGGCGGCCTCGGGGCGGGCCGCGAGCTCGCGACCCTTGTCGCTCGTGCCGGACGTGACGAAGACGACGCCGGTCTCGTCCACGCGCTTGGCGATGACGATGCGGTTGGCCGGGGAGCCTTCGGGGGTGACGGTGGCCAGGCTGATGGCGTCGGGCATGCCGTCCCCGCGCTCGCGGGCCTCGTCCCACCAGGTCTGCAGCAGGCCGAGCGGGTCGGCCGTCGCGTCGGCCGCGGCGGTGGTGTCGCCGGCTGTCGGATCGACGGCGTCGGGGTCGCTCACGGCAGGGGTCCTTCCGTCGCGGGGCCGGTGTCCTCGGTGCGTGCCGTGTCCGCCGGCCGAGCAGGGGTCTCCGGCCGAGCAGGCGTCGTCCGGGCCTCGTGGTCCGGGTCCTCGGCGTGACGGCGGATGGCGTCCCGCATCGCGCGGCGGGCGCGGGTGCGGTCGCCCGCGGCGTCGTAGGCCCAGGCGAGCCGGAACCAGCGACGCCAGTCGTCCGGGTCGTCCTGCACCTCGACGCGGTACCGCTCGAACGCCTCGTCGGCGGCGGCACGCACGACCCGGCCGGACGGCCGGCGCGGCAGGTCGTCGTCGGGCAGGCCGCCCTCCCGCTCGAGGATCCGGGCCATCCGTTCGACCCGCGTGCCGAACGCGATCTCACGGGCCAGGACCCACGCGCCGACGATCGGCAGCAGGAGCAGCGCGACGCCGAGGCCCTTGGCGAGCAGCCCGTCGGAGGCGAGCAGCAGCCAGCCGCGTTGCGCGGTGAGCACGAGATAGAGGGCCAGCAGGGCCACGACGACCGCGACCCACACCCGGGTGGCGAGGAAGAAGAACGCCGGCGCGATGAAGATCAGCGCCAGCCAGAAGTCGAACGGCGAGACCAGCGCGCCGATGACGAGCAGCACCAGACCGATCAGGTGTCGGGTGCTCAGCGCTCGCCGGCTCCGCCGTCGCCCGTCCGTGTCGGCGCCCGGGCCCTCGGCGTGGGCGCCGTGACCGGTCGTCTCGCTCATCGCTGGTCCTTCCGTGTCCTTCTCGTGCGTGGCCTGCGCCGTGGCCTTCGCTGCAGCCTTCTGGTCGAGCTGCTCGCGGCCCGTCACGCCTTGTCCAGGCCGAGGAAGGCGTCCAGGCCGTGGGTGAGGCCGGGCGCCGCGGGAACGGAGCGGATGCCGAGCAGCACCCCCGGCATGAAGGAGGCACGGTCCAGGGAGTCGTGCCGGATCGTCAGGGTCTCCCCCGCCGAGCCGAACAGCACCTCCTGGTGGGCGACGAGACCGCGCAGGCGCACGCTGTGCACGCGCACCCCGTCGACGTCGGCCCCGCGAGCACCGGGAGCGCCGGTATGGGTCGCATCGGGGCTCGGCGCGGTCCCCGCGGCACGGCGGGCCTCGGCGACGAGGGCCGCGGTGCGGGCGGCCGTGCCGGACGGCGCGTCGACCTTGTCCGGGTGGTGCAGTTCGATGATCTCGACCGACTCGAAGAACCGGGCCGCCTTCGCGGCGAAGGCGGTGGCGAGCACGGAGCCGACCGCGAAGTTGGGGGCGATGAGCACGCCGATCCCGGGGGCGCCGGCCAGCGCGTCGCGCAGCGCGGCCAGGCGCGACTCGTCCCACCCCGTGGTGCCCACGACGGCATGGATGCCGTTGCGGACGGCGAAGTGGACGATCTCCTCGGTGCTGTCCGGCACCGTCAGGTCGACGAGCACGTCGGCACGGGCGCGGACGATCTCCTCGAGGGCGTCGCCGCGGCCCAGGGCCGCCACCAGCTCCAGGTCGGGGGCGCCGTCGATCGCGTCGACCGCGGCGGCGCCCATACGCCCACCCGCACCGGTCACCGCCACGCGGAGCGGGCTCGAACCGGCGGTGTCCGAACCGGCGGTGTCCGAACCGGCGGTGTCCGGGGTGGGAACGGAGAAATCGGGCATGGTCTCCACCCTAGGCCAGCGTGCTGGACGGCGCCCCGACGGGCGTCCTTCGGTGACCTCCGACGGCGACGCCCGGGAATGGCGCCGGGGGTGGCGGCCGCCGGACGACGACGGGCCGGGCAGGATCGGCGATCCCGCCCGGCCCGTCGTGCCGTGCTGCGCATCAGCCCGGGATCAGGACGGAGCGCCCAGGCCGGTGACGTCGACCCCCTCCTCGACGACGTACGGACTGCCCGTGACCGGCTGCACCCGGACGCCGTGGAAGGCGCCGGTGACGTTGCGCAGCTCCAGGGACGTGCCCTGCAGCAGGACGCCGGAGAGGTCGATGCGCTGCAGTGGCGCCTCCGGCAGGCCGATCAGCTGCGACTTCTGTGCGCCGGTCGCCTGCAGGTCCCGCATGGTGACGTCGTGGATGTGCGGCGTCGTCGCCGTCACCGGCTGGCCGGAGTCCACCCCGGGCTTCGGCAGGCCCGTGTAGTAGTCGGTGAAGGTGATGGGGCTCGCGACGTCGGTCATCCGCACGTGCTCGAAGGCGATGTCGCCGATGTCGCTGCCGCGGTCGCGTCCGGACTTGATGCGCACCCCGTTGTCCGTGCCGGTGAACGACAGGTGGGAACCGTGCACGCCGAGCACCCCGTTGTCGGCCTCGCTGCCGATGCTCAGCCCGTGCCCGGTGCCGAACGTCGAGTCGGTGACGCTGATGTCGGTGGCCGGCACGGCAGGGGTCGGGAAGCCCGGGAATCCGGACTTGATGGCGACGTCGTCGTCCCCGGTGGCGATGTCGAGCCGGCTCAGGCGCACCCGGTCGGAGGAGACGACGTCGACGCCGTCGGTGTTGGGAGCGTCCGACGGGTTGCGGACCGTGTACCCGGTGACGGCGGCGTCGGTCGTGTAGCGCAGGCCGAGGCACCACATCGAGCAGTTGGTCACGGTGGCGTCCGAGACGGAGACCCGCTGGGCGTCGTAGAACTCGACGACCCAGGGCCGGGGCAGCCCGTTGCTCGTCGGGATGGCGCCGAGTGCGGCGTACCGCGAGGCCGGCAGCGCCGAGGGGTGGCCGGGGTCGGCCTGGATCGCGACGGCGAGCGCCCCGAACGTCAGGGCCGACTTGTAGCGGGAGATGTCCGTCTTGGCCTGCTGGGCCTCGGTCCACCACAGCTGGCTGCCCTGCCCGTCGATGGTGCCGCCGCCGGTGATGGCGACGTCGGTGACGCCGTGACCGGAGATCAGCGCCTCGGAGACGCCGGCGTTGCCCGCCGCGGACTGGTTGAAGGTGTACCCGACGAATCCCCAGGTGAACCGGGATCGGTCGTCGACGGCACGGAGGGTGGCGCCGGTGTCGATCTGCAGGGTGATGTGGCTGCGCAGCTGGATCGGCCCGGTCACCCAGGTGCGGTCGGGTCCGGTCAGCCGGACGGTGCCGCCGCCGCGAGCGGCGCAGTCGTCGATCGCCCGCTGGATCGGCACGGTGTCGTCGTGGGTCCCGTCGCCGAGGGCGCCCCAGGAGCTGGGCAGGCAGGTGGTGGTCGACGTCGTCGGCGACGGTGTGGTGCCGGGGGCAGCGCTTGCGGGGAGCGCGGCGACGGGCGCGAGCGCGGCCGTCAGGGCGGCGCCCGCGAGGCCGGCGAGGACCCGGCGGAGGGGACGGTGCGGGGAGTACATGGTGGACATCGTGTCTCCGTCTCGTGACAGGAAAGGGTGCCCGGCAAGAGAGCCGGACGGTGTCCGCGGCGTCAGTGCGCGCGGAGGTCCGCCGCCTGCCGGACTGCGTCCCGGCAGCGGCGCTCGATCTCCTCCCATCGGCCGGCTCGGATCAGGTCGGGGGCGACCATCCAGGACCCGCCCGCGGCGAGGACGCTGGGCAGGCGCAGGTAGTCGGCGAGGTTGTCGGGGCTCACCCCGCCGGTCGGCATGAACCGGACGTCGCCGAAGGGGGCGGACAGCGCCGCGATGGCCGGCGCCCCGCCGGAGGCCTGGGCGGGGAAGAACTTGAGCACGCTCAGGCCGAGCTCGGTGGCGGCGTGGATGTCGGTGGCGCTGGAGACGCCGGGCAGCAGGGGCAGGCCGTGCTTACGGCAGGCGTCGACGATGCGGGGCGAGAGGCCCGGGGTGACGGCGAACCGGGCACCGGCGCGGGCCGCGGCCGCGACCTGCTCGGGGGTGCGCAACGTGCCCGCACCGACGAGCAGGCCGTCGATCTGCGCCATCCGCGCCAGCGACTCCTCCGCCGCGGCCGTGCGGAAGGTCACCTCGGCCACGGGCAGGCCGCCGCGCACGAGCGCCTCGCCGAGCGGGACCGCGTCGTCGACGGAGTCGAGCACGATGACGGGCACGATGCCCAGGCGCGCCGCGACGGCGCGGATGTCGGCGACAGTGTCCGCGGCGGTGTCGTCCGCGGCGTGGGAGTGGGTGTGCATGTCGGTCATCGCGTGGTCCTTCCCCCGGCGGCGACGGGGGCCGCCAGGAGGTCGCCGACGGCGGCGACGAGGTCGTCGCGCCATACGGTGTGGTCGGGCAGGTCGGTGCCGAAGACCTCGCGCACGGTGAGCAGGTCGTCGACGACGGCAGCGGGGTCGGTGTTCCCCCGCACGGCGCCGAGCCGGTCGGCCAGCGGGTCGTCGAGCGGCAGTTCCCGGCCTTCGGCGTCCCGTTCGCTGGCGACGTACGCCATCCAGGCGGCGACGCCGAGGGTGGCCCATGGAGCGTGCTCGTGCGCGGCGAGCCGGTCCCGCACGGTGCCGAGCAGCCGCTGCGGCAGCTTCTGCGATCCGTCCATGGCGATCTGCACGGTCCGGTGGCGCAGGCCGGGATTGGTGTAGCGCTGCAGGATCTGCCGCCCGTAGGCGGGCAGGTCGGTGTCCCCGGCGGGCGCCAGCGTCGGGATGACGTCCTCGGTGACGAGGTGCTCGGCGATCTCGCGCAGCCGGTCGTCGGCGACGGTCTGCGCGATCGTCTCGTGGCCGGCGAGCGCGCCGAGGTAGGCGAGCGTCGAGTGCGATCCGTTGAGGATCCGCAGCTTCATGGCCTCGTACGGTTCGACGTCGGCGGTGAACTCGGCACCGGCGCGCTCCCAGGCGGGGCGGGCGGCGGCGAACCGGTCCTCGATCACCCACTGGCCGAAGTCCTCGGTGACGACGAGCCCGTGGTCCTCGAGCCCGGTGATCGCGCGCGCGTCCGCCACGTCCTCGGGCGTTGTCGCGGGCACGATGCGGTCGACCATCGAGCTCGGGAACGTCACACTGGTCGCCAGCCAGGCCGCGAGTTCGTCGCCCTCCCGCGTCGGCAGCGCCGCGCAGAAGTCGTCGACGAGTCGGGACAGGACGCGGCCGTTGGCGGGCAGGTTGTCGCAGCACAGCACGGTGACGGGGCCGGCGTCGGCGCGCATCCGCGCCTGCAGTCCGCGCACGAGCCGCCCGACGGAGGATCGGGGCGCCCCGGCGCCGGCGAGGTCGGCCGCGACGTCCGCGTGGGTGAGGTCGAGCGACCCGTCCGGAGCACGCCGGTAGCCCTTCTCGGTGACGGTCAGGGAGACGACGCGGACGGCGGGGTCGGCGAAGCGGGCGGTGACGTCGGCGGCCTGGTCGGTCGGCAAGAGCACCTCGCGCACCGCGCCCGTGATCCGCAGCCGGGTGGTGCCGGGCGCCCGCACGAGCGCCCCGTACAGGCCGTCCTGCGGGGCGAGCTGGTCCCGGACCCCGGCCGAGCGCTGCGTCACTCCGCAGATGCCCCACGTCGAATCGCCCGCCGCGGTCGCGGCGTCCTCGGTGTAGAGCGCCTGGTGCGCCCGGTGGAACGCCCCGATGCCCAGGTGCACCAGGCCGACGGACGCGTTCAGGGCCGCCGGGTCCGGGAGGACGAGGCCGTCGCCCGGCGCCAGGCCCGCGAGCGCGGCAGCGTTCAGGCGAGCACCGGTCGGTCGTTCACCGGTCACAGCACGGCCCCGATCTGCCACGGCACGAACTCCTCGCCGCCCATCCCGAGCTCCTCGCTCTTGCTCTGCTTCCCGGAGGCGACCGCGAGCAGCTCGGCGTAGATCTCCCGGGCCACGTCCTCGAGCGGACGGCCCTCCTCGACGACGCCGGAGCAGTCGACGTCCATGTCGCCGGCCATCCGGATCGCGAGCTCCCGGTTGGTGGCGAGCTTGACGGTCGGCGCGGGGCGCGAGCCGAAGGCGGAGCCGCGGCCGGTCGTGAAGCAGATCAGGTTGGCGCCGCCGGCCACCATGCCGGTCGCGGAGACCGGGTCGTATCCCGGGGAGTCCATGAACACGAAGCCGGGCACGTCGGTGCGCTCGGCGTACGCGTGCACGGCGGTCAGCGGAGCGTGGCCGCCCTTGGCCACGGAGCCGAGCGACTTCTCGAGGATGGTCGAGATGCCGCCCTCCTTGTTGCCGGGCGACGGGTTGCCGTCCAGGGTGGCGCCCTCCCGCTCGGCGTACTTCTCCCACCAGGCGATGCGCTCGAGCAGGCGGGCGGCGACCTCCGGGGAGACGGCCCGGTCGGCGAGCATCTGCTCGGCACCGTAGATCTCGGGGGTCTCCCCCAGCACGCTGATCGCCCCCTGAGCCACGAGCCAGTCGCTCACGACGCCGAGCGCCGGGTTGGCGGTGATCGCGGAGAGGGCGTCGCTGCCGCCGCACTGCATCCCGAGGACGAGGTTCTCGACGCCCACCTCGGTGCGCTCGACGTCGGCGATCTGCTCGGCCATCGCGAGCACCGCCTCGACCCCGTTGTCGATCGCGGCGCGGGTGCCGCCGACGCCCTGGATCGTGTACGAGGAGATGGGCACGTCGGTGCGCAGCTCGGCGGGGTCGATGAGCCCGGCGATGGCGTTGACCTCGCAGCCCAGCCCGACGACCACGACGCCGCCGATGTTCGGGTGCTCGGCGTAGCCGCGCATCGTCCGGCGCAGTACGTCCCAGCCCTCGCCCGACGCGGCCATGCCGCAGCCGGTGCCGTGGGTCAGGGCGATGACACCGTCGATGCCGCGCTCCCGCCACGACTCCAGCGGGATCTCGGACCGCCGCGCGATCTGCTGGGCGACCGTGGCCGAGCAGTTGACCGTCGAGAGCACCGCGATGAAGTTGCGCGTGGCGATCCGGCCGTCCGAGCGCCTGATTCCCGCGAAGGTGCGGGGCAGGTCCGGCGGCAGGACGGCGGCCGCCGCGTGCGTGGTGTCGCTGGAGGCCAGCGCCGTGGGGTCGGCCGGCATCCCCAGGTTGTGGGTGTGCACGTGGTCGCCGCGGTGGATGTCCGCGGTCGCCTCCCCGATGACGTGCCCGTACTTGTGCACGAGACCGCCGGCGGGGATGTCGCGCAGCGCGATCTTGTGCCCGCGCGGGATGTCGCCGTTCGCGGGCAGTGCGGCACCGTCGACGTCGACGGTCTCCCCCGCGCCGGCACCGTCGAGGGCGATGACGACGTCGTCGTCGCGTCCGAGGCTGAGGACCCGACCGGTCATGATGCTTCCTCCGTGAGTGTGGTCTCGATGCGAGCGGCCCGGTTCAGGTGCTCGCGGGTCTGGGTGAGGGTGGGGACGAGGCCGGTGCCGCCGATGCCGCCGACCGACAGGGACGCGGCGGCGGAGGCGAGGCGCACGGCCTCGAGCAGGGTGTCGCCGAGGGCCAGCCGGGCGCACAGGGTGCCGGTGAAGCTGTCCCCCGCGCCGGTCTGGTCCTTCACGACGGGGGCGGGCACGATCGGCACCGCGGTGACCCCGGACGCGTCGGCGACGACGGCGCCGCGGGCGCCCCGGGTGAGCACGACGTCGGCGACGCCGAGGGCGCGCAGCCCGGCCAGGGCGTCCTCCTCCGTGGCGCCGGCGGGCAACCCCAGCAGGCGCGTGACCTCGGTCGGCCACGACGGCTTGACCACCTCGCAGTGCGGCGCGAGGGCCTGCAGCTGGGCGCGGGCCTGCTCGACCGTCGTCAGCCGCGGCCGCAGGTTCGGGTCGTAGACGAAGCGACGGGCGCCCTCGGCGGCGGCGCGGACCGTGGCGGCGGCGGTCGCCGAGACGGCGGAGGCGATGCCCGAGGCGGTCACGACGCCGGCGCCCGCGAGCGCCTCCGCCGGCAGGTCCTCCGGGGCGACGGTCGAGCCGAAGCTGGCGCGGCGCGCGTAGAGGAACTCGCGCTCGCCGTCGGGGTCGCTGTGGGAGAGGTAGAGGCCGTGCTGGCCGGGTCCGCGCACGAGCGCGGAGGTGTCGATGCCGAGCTCGGTGCACCGCCGGACGATGGCGTCACCGAGCTCGTCGTCCGGCACGCGAGCCACCAGCAGGGTGCGCGCCGCGGCGGCCGCCGCGGCGGCGGCCACGTTGAGGGCGTCACCGCTGATGCCGAGCGTCAGGCCGGCGCCGGGCGCGAGCGGCTCGGCGGAGGTCAGCTCGACGAGGATCTCGCCGAGCACGAGGACGTCGGGGATGTCGTGGTGCGGGGGCACGGGAACTCCAGGGACGGTGGGGGTGAGCGGGGTGGCGCCGATCATGAGGCGACCGGGCGCCCCGTGGTCGAGCGCACGACGAGGTGGGTCGGCAGCACGTGGGGATCGTCCGGCTCGTCGGTGATGAGACGGACGAGGCGCTTGACGGCCTGCCGGCCGGCCTCCTCCATCGGCATGTGCACCGTGGTCAGGGCGGGGTGCAGCATCCCGGCGACCGAGATGTCGTCGAAGCCGACGACGCTCATCTCGCCGGGCACCGAGACGCCGTAGGACACGAGCCGGCTGATGAGCGCTTCGAGGCTGCCCCGCATGACCAGACCCCTGTCCCTGCACCCCGACCGTGCCCTGCCAGCCGACCCCGGGGTGCGCGCCATCGCCCGTCGCCTGCACGAGCACACCGCCGACCTGCCACTCGTGAGCATGCACGGGCACGTCGAGGCCGCCGAGCTGGACGCGGACGAGCCGTTCGCCGATCCCGCGCAGCTGCTCGTGGTGCCGGACCACTACGTCACGCGGATGCTCGCCTCCCAGGGCGCCTCCCTCGCCGAGCTCGGCGTCCCGCGCCAGGACGGCGGGGCCGTCGAGACGGACTCGCGCGCCATCTTCCGGCGGCTGTGCGAGAACTGGCACCTGTACCGGGGCACGCCGTCGCGGTACTGGCTCGAGTACGAACTCGTCGAGGTGTTCGGCGTCGACGTCGCTCCGGCCGCCGAGACGGCCGACGCGATCTTCGACCGGATCTCCGCGCGCATCGCCGAGCCGGGCTTCCGTCGGCTGGCCCTGCTCGACCGCTTCGCCATCGAGGTGCTCAGCACGACCGACCCCGCGACGTCGGACCTCGCCCACCACGCCGCCCTCGCCGAACGGGGCTACGGCGAGCGGATCATCCCGACGTTCCGCCCCGACGCGGTCGTCTACCTGCGCCGGCCCACGTGGCGCGCCGACGCGCAGGCCCTGGGCGACCTGGCCGGCGTCGACACCGACACCTGGGCCGGCTACCTCGAGGCGCTGCGGTCCCGGCGGCAGGCGTTCATCGCCGCCGGGGCCCTGGCCACCGACCACGGGCACGACGACGCCGACACCACGCCGCTCGAGCCGGCGGACGGCGAACGGATCTACGCGGCCGCCCTCCGGGGGGAGGCGACCGCCGAGGACGAGCGCCGCTTCGCCGCGGGGATGCTCTTCGAGATGGCCCGCATGTCCAGCGAGGACGGGCTCGTCATGCAGATCCACCCCGGCGTGCTGCGCAACCACCACGACGACGTGTTCGCCGCCCACGGATACGACCGGGGCTTCGACATCCCCGAGCACGTCGAGTGGACGCGCTCGCTGCGCCCGATGCTGCAGTGCTTCGGCTTCTCGCCGCGGTTCCGCTGCATCCTCTTCACGATCGACGAGACGACCTACAGCCGGGAGCTCGCGCCCATCGCGGGCGCCTACCCGTCGGTGCGTCTCGGCGCTCCGTGGTGGTTCCTCGACTCCCCGGAGGGCATGCGCCGGTTCCGGGAGAGCGCGATGGAGACCACCGGGTTCTACAACACGTCCGGGTTCGTCGACGACACCCGGGCGTTCGCCTCGATCCCCGCCCGCCACGACCTGGCGCGGCGGATCGATGCGGGTCATCTGGCGCGGCTCGTCGCCGAGCACCGCCTCGAGGAGGACGAGGCCGCGCAGACCGCGGTCGACCTCGCCTACACCCTGCCCCGGGAGTCCTACCGGCGGCTTTCCGCGTGATCACTCGCACCCCTGTCTAGGAGCACCATGTCCAGCATCGCCGCTGCCTCCGTGGGCCGGATCCGCCTGACGCTGAAGGAGAAGTTCTCCTACGGCCTCGGCGACTTCGGCAACGGCTTCATGTTCGATCTCGGCCAGGCCTACCTGCTGAAGTTCTACACCGACGTCGCGGGCCTGCCCGGCTCGGTCGCCGCAGGCGTCTTCGTCTTCACGAAGATCTTCGACGCCTTCATGGATCCCATCGCGGGATCCTTCATCGACAACCGCCGCCGGATCGGGCGCAACGGGCGCTTCCGGCCCGTCATGTTCTACTCGAGCATCGTCCTGGCCCTGCTGACGATCTTCACCTTCCTCACCCCCGGCGCCGCCCAGGCTGCGAACCTGGCGTTCGCGTACGTCTCCTACATGCTGTGGGGCGTGCTCTACTCCTTCACCAACGTGCCCTACGGCTCCCTCGGGTCGGTGCTGACCCAGGACGCCCAGGAGCGCAGCCAGCTCGCGTCGTGGCGGCAGGCCGGGTCCGTCGGCGCGCTGCTGATCACGGGCGTCGTCTTCGTCCCGATCGCGGACGCCTTCGGCGATCCGCGCATCGGCTACCCCGTCGCGGCCGGCATCCTCGCCGCCGTCGGCGTCGGCGCCTTCTGGCTGACGTTCCGCAACACGTCCGAGCGCGTGCCGGTCATCCGCACCGAACGCCGCTTCAACGCCCGCGAGTTCGCCCGCGCGATCGGCACCAACCGGCCGCTGCTGGTGATGATCCTCATGACGGTGTTCTCGATCAGCGCGTACAACGTCAAGACGGCCATGGTCGTGTACTTCACGCAGTACTACCTGAACGACAAGAGCGTGCTGCCCTACGTCAACTTCATCTCCATCGGCGCCTCGGTCGTCGGCATCCTGGCGATGCCGGCCCTCGCCCGGCGCTTCGGCAAGCGCAACACCGCGATCCTCGGCTTCGGCATCGCCGCCGTGGCGGACGGCCTGAACTTCTTCCTGCCGGGCACGACGACGTGGTCCTTCACCATCCTGCTGGCCATCTCGTTCATCGGCGTCGCCATCCCGAACGGCATGACCTGGGCGATGATCTCCGACTCGATCGACTACGGGCACTGGAAGAACGGTCAGCGGCAGGAGGGCATCACCTACTCGATGTTCAACTTCTCCCGCAAGATCGCCCAGTCGATCGCCGGCGGTCTCGCCGGGTTCGGCCTGACCCTGGTGGGCTACGTGCCCAACGTCGCGCAGTCCGCGGGCGCCGCCCTCGGCATCAAGGGCATCCAGGCGCTCTACCCGGCCATCGCCTTCGCCATCGCCGGGCTCGTGCTGTGGTTCCTCTACCCCCTGACCGACACCCGGCACCGGGAACTGGTCGAGGAGATCCACGTGCGGGAGGCAGAGGCCGTGGCCGACTGACCGGTCTGTGGCTCTTCTCTCAGAGCCGAACGGCCGTGGGCGCGAACCGATAGACTCGATCTCGTTTTGGTAACGACGTCGCCTGTCCCCTCGCCCACGGCCGCCCCGACCGCGTCGGCACGGCCCCGTCACGCGAGCCTGCCCGGGCTCGACGGCCTGCGTGCTCTCGCCGTCGTCCTGGTGATGCTCTACCATTTGCTGCCGCAGTGGATGCCCGGCGGCATGGTCGGCGTCGACGTCTTCTTCGTGCTCAGCGGGTTCCTCATCACCTCGCTGCTGCTGGTCGAGTTCGGCGGCACCGGGCGGATTGCCCTCGGGGCGTTCTGGCTCCGCCGGGCCCGCCGCCTGCTGCCGGCCATGCTCCTGGTCCTCTTCGTCTCCACGACCGCCGCGGCCCTGCTCGGCGGTGACGTTCTCGTCGGGCTCGGGCGGCAGCTGACCGGCGCGTTGACGTACACGAGCAACTGGCTCGGCATCACGTCCCACTCGGCGTACTTCGCCCAGACCTCCCCGCAGCTGCTCACCCACTTCTGGTCCCTCAGCGTCGAGGAGCAGTTCTACGTGGCGTGGCCGTTGATCGTCGTCGCCCTGCTGCTGCTCAAGGTGCGACGCCGGGTGCTCGTCGCCGCGGCGGCCCTCGCGGCCGTGGCGTCAGCAGCCGGCATGGCAGCGCTGCACGTGCCCGGCTCGGAGGCCACCCGCGTCTACTTCGGCACCGACACCCACAGTTTCGGGCTGATGGCCGGGGCAACGCTCGCCTTCGCGGTCCCCCACGCGCTCGACGCGGCCCGCGCGGCCGCCGCCACCCCGGTCGTGGCCCGCGTGCGGCACGTCATCGGCCTGCTCAGCCTCGCCGGACTCGTGGCGTGCGGCGTCGCGCTCACCGAGCGCAGCGACCTCACCTATCAGGGAGGCCTGGCGCTGGCGACCCTGCTGACCGTCGGTGTCGTGCAGGGCCTGCTGACCCGGCGTCCCGGCATCCTCTCCCGGCTGCTGTCCGTGTCGCCGCTGCGGTGGATCGGCCGCCGCTCCTACGGGCTGTACCTGTGGCACTGGCCGGTGTTCGTGCTGCTGCACTACGCCGACCCGACGCTGCCCATGCTCACGCAGGCCGTGATCGTCGTGGTCCTGACCGTGGCCGCCGCCGAGGCGAGCTACCGGTGGGTCGAGCGACCCGTCCTCACGCTCGGTTGGCGCGGCGCGCTGCGCGCCCTCGGCCGGCGCTCCCTGGGACGGGGCCGGAAGGCGCTCCCGGTGGCCCTCGTCGCGGTCGCCGCCGTGCTCGGCAGCGGCAGCGTCGCCGTCGCCGGCGTCACCGACGCACCCAACACGACGCAGGCGCAGCGGCAGATCGAGTCGGGGCAGAAGGTGCTCGACGCGCAGCCGACGGGGACGGTCGGACGGTCCGCGGGCGCCGGGCGGGACGTCACGGTGATCGGCGACTCGGTCACGGTCGCCTCGACCGCCGCTCTCGAGCGGGACCTGCGCGGGGCCGTGATCGACGCGAGCGTGGGTCGGTCGATGAACGACGCCGCCGACGCCGCCCGCCGCCTGGCGGAGCAGGGCCGGCTCGGTCGCACCGTCGTCGTCAGCCTCGCCACGAACGACGAGTTCTCCCACGACCGCGTGACCGAGCTGCTCGACGTCCTCGGGCCGGACCGCCGGCTCGTGCTCGTCACCGGCTTCGCGCCCGACCGCGTGTACTGGACGGCGGAGGCCGACCGCTCCCTGCGGGAGGCCGTCGCGGACGACCCGCGGATCACCGTCGCCGACTGGCAGGCCGCCGTCGCCACCCACACGGACTGGTTGGCCAGTGACGGCATCCACCCGACCCCGCGGGGGCAGCAGCTGTACGCCGACGTCATCTCCCGGGCGGTCACGGGCCCCTGACGGGCTCGGCGGTCCCTCAGCGTCCACGCCAGCCGGTCCCACGACTCGTCGCATGCGATCGGGGACCGAACTCCTGCGCCTGCACCCGGTCCCACGACACGCCGCCCGCGGTCGGGACCGGACTTCTGCGCCAACAGCCGGTCCCACGACACGCCGACGCAGTCCGGGACTAAGCGTCATAGCCCGAGCGACGCCGGCGTGTCCCGGGATCTGATGCGGCGGGTGGCGCGCAACAGCGTCGTGAATTCCGCCCACGAGCCGGCCCCGAGGCTCGCGGGCCCATCCCCAGCCGGGGAATCGGCCGTGAGGTTGCCCGGAACCGGGTCCGGCGGCCCGGCATCGGCGTAGCGTGGAAGCAAGCACACGGGAGGCCGCCATGAGCTCGAACTGGTTCCGCTGGGCGCCCGCCGCCGCCGTCCCCGCCGTCGTCGCGGTGGGTCTGGTGGTCAGCGGCGCAGCCGCAACGCCCCCACCTTCGCCCGCGAGCGCCGAGCAGGTGCTGGCCCTGCTGGCCGCGCACCGCAGCCAGCAGTTCTCCGGTGAGGTCGAGCAGCGCACCGACCTCGGCCTGCCGTCGATACCGTCGAAGGCTCTCGGGTCGGACGCGGCTGCCTCCAGCACCGCCGCCGCCCTGGACCTGCTCACCTCCGCGCACACGGCCCGCGTGTACGCCGACGGCCCCACGAAGCTGCGCGTCCAGGTGATGGACCAGCTTGCCGAGCGGGACGTCGTGCGCAACGGCACGACGGCGTGGACGTGGGACTCGTCGACCCGGCGCGCCACCCGCACCACCCTGCCCGCCGCGTCCGGCTCCGGCGTCACCGGCCCGGTCAGCCCGGACTCCATGGCACCCGACACGCTGACCCCGGACGCGCTGGCCCAGCGCTTCCTGGCCGCGGTCGGCCCGTCGACCACCGTGACGGTCGGGGAGCCGGTGACGGTGGCCGGCCACGGCGCCTGGACGCTCGTGCTCACGCCCCGCACGTCGGGAACCCTGGTCGGGTCGGTGCACATCGCCGTCGAGTCGACCACGGGGTTGCCGCTCGCCGTCGACGTCTACGCGAAGGGCCAGACCGATCCCGCGTTCCACGTCGCGCTGACCTCGCTCGACCTGCGCGCCCCCGATCCCTCGGTGTTCTCGTTCACCCCGCCGGCCGGCGCCACGGTGACCCAGCAGCAGCTGCCCACGTCGTCGCACTTCTCACACCCCCTGACGCCGGCGAAGCAGCAGGCCGCCAAGGCGAAGGCCGCGAAGCTCGCGGCGACCGGCCCGCGCTGGGACGCCGTCACCGTCATCCCCGCGGCGAGGGTGCCCGGTGACCTCGCCCGCTCCCCGCTCGTCGCGCAGCTCGCGACCCCGGTGCCGGGCGGCCGATTGCTGTCCACCTCGCTCGTCAACGTCCTGCTCACCGACGACGGCCGGGTGATCACCGGCGCGGTCCCGGCGAGCACGCTCGAGGCCGCCGCCCGGTGAGCCGGCCCGGTGAGCGCACGCCCGTGAATACCCGCAGAGAGCAGAGCCGGTGAATGGTCGAGTCACCCCCTCGGCCCGATGACCGTGGCGTGACGCCCGGACCGGCATCCGTCGCGTCCCCGGCTTCCGCGATCGCCACCCGCGGGCTCACCAAGACCTTCGGCAACCACACCGCCGTCGACGCCCTCGACCTGACCGTGCCGCGGGCCAGCGTCTTCGGCTTCCTCGGGCCCAACGGCTCGGGCAAGACGACGACGATCCGCATGCTGCTCGGCCTCGTCGCTCCCACCGGCGGACGGGCGGAGGTCCTCGGCGAGGCCGTCCCCTTCCGCCTCGCCCGCGTGCTCCCCCACGTGGGCGCGCTCGTCGAGGGTCCGGCGTTCTACCCGTTCCTCAGTGGCGAGGCCAATCTGCGCCGGCTCGACACGGCCGACCCGCTCACCGAGCCCCGCACCCGGTCCGCTCGGATCGGCGCGGCGCTCGAACGCGTCGGCCTCACGCATGCCGCCCGGAAGAAGGTGCACGCCTACTCGCTCGGCATGAAACAGCGCCTCGGACTGGCGGCGGCGCTGCTCGCCCCCCGGGAACTGCTGGTGCTCGACGAGCCGACCAACGGCCTCGATCCGCAGGGCACCCGAGAGGTCCGCGCGCTGATCCGCTCGCTCGCCGACGACGGCACCACGGTGTTCGTCTCGACGCACCTGCTCGCCGAGGTCGACCAGGTGTGCACCCACGCGGCCGTCCTCCGGGCCGGCCGGCTCGTCGCCCAGGGCACCCTGGACGACCTCCGCGGCGACGCCCGGTCACGCGTGCGCGTCACCACCCCGGACACGGACGCCGCGCTCGGAGTGCTCCGCCGGCTCGGGCTCACCGCCGAGACCGCGGCGCCGGACACCATCGACGCCGCCTGGCCGGCCGCCGAGGCCGGCGTCGACACCGCGGCCGCCGGCCGAGCCGGGCGCACGGCCACCGAGGACGTGGTCGCGGCACTCGTCGCCGCCGGCGTCCGGGTGCGCGGCTTCACCTCCACCGGCACCACGCTCGAGCAGCGGTTCGTCGAGTTGACCGGGGAGGGTTTCGATGTCGCCGGCTGAGCCCGCAGCGGCAGATCCCGACCGCCCGGACCCCTCTCCGGCGAGCCCCGCACCGACGAGCGCCGACCCGTCGACCGGCCGCGGCCCGCGGGCGAGCACCGTCGCCCTGGCCCGATCGGAGATCGGCCTCCTCTTCCGGCGCTGGCGCACATGGGCGATGCTCGCGGCACTGGCCGCCGTACCGGTGCTGATCGGCCTCGCGGTGCGCTTCTCCCCCGGCCGGGCGGCGAGCGGCCGCGGGCCGACGTTCCTCGACCAGGTGACGCACAACGGATTGTTCGCCGGCGTCGTGGGCCTCGTCGTGAGCATGCCGCTCTTCCTGCCGCTCACGGTCGGCGTCGCCGCCGGGGACACGATCGCCGGCGAGGCGAGCCTCGGAACGTTGCGCTACCTGCTCGCGGCGCCGGCCGGGCGGGTGCGGCTGCTCGTCGTCAAGTACGCGGCGACCGTGGTGTTCTGCGCGGCGGCGGCGCTGGCCGTCGTCGCCGGTGGCGTGCTGGTCGGCGTCACCCTGTTCCCCCTCGGGTCCGCCACCCTGCTCTCCGGGACCGCGGTCGGGCCGGTCGAGGCCCTGGGGCGGTTGCTGCTCATGGCGGGGTACGTCACGGTCTCACTGCTCGGTCTGGCCGCGATCGGCCTGTTCGCCTCGACGCTGACGACGGTGCCGGTGGGCGCGATGGCGGCGACGATCGTGCTCGCCGTCGTCTCCCAGGTGCTCGGCAGCCTCGACCAGCTCGACTGGCTGCACCCGTGGCTCTTCACGGACCACTGGCTCGACGTCGCCGACCTGTTGCGCGAACCGATCGCCTGGGGCTCGTTCGGGCAGAACGCGCTGCTGCAGGCCGGGTACGTCGCGCTGTTCGGCGCCCTGGCCTACGGGCGGTTCACGACGAAGGACATCCTCAGCTGACGGGTCCCTCCGGGGAGTTTGGCAGGATGAGGGGATGAGCGAAGCGCAGCCCGTCCTCGGCGTCATCGGCGGTTCCGGTCTCTATCGGCTGCCCGGAGCGGACGTCATCGACAGTCGGAGGGTCGAGACCCCGTACGGTGCCACGTCCGCCCCCGTGACCCTCGCCCGGCTCGGTGGGCGCGAGATCGCCTTCCTGCCGCGGCACGGAACCACGCACGCCCTGCCCCCGCACCGCATCAACTACCGGGCCAACCTGTGGGCGCTCGCCTCGCTCGGAGTCGAGGCGGTGCTCTCGAGCGCTGCGGTCGGGTCGCTCTCGCCCGACCACCGGCCCGGCCAGTTCGCCGTCGTCACCGACGTGCTGGATCGGACCAGCGGCCGCGCCGACACGTTCTACGACGGGACGAACGACGCGGGCGTCCAGCACCTGCAGACCACGCAGGTGTGGTGCCCGCACCTGCGTGCCGCCCTCATCCGCGCCCTGAACCGGCACGACGAGGATCACCGGGACCGGGCGGTCCTGGCCGTCATCAACGGTCCCCGCTTCACCAGCGAGGCCGAGTCGGCCTGGCTCCGTTCGGCCGGTGCCGACCTCGTCAGCATGACGCAGTACCCCGAAGCCGTCCTCGCCGCCGAGCTGAACCTCGGATACGCCACCCTGGCCTACGTCACCGACGCGGACACCGGGCACGACGGCTCGGAACCCGTCTCTGCCCAACTGGTCTTCGACCGGCTCGCGGCGGCCCAGGAGCGGGTGCTCGCCGTCCTCGGCACCGTCGCGGCCGACTGGGAAGAGCCCTACCGGTCGCCCCGGGCGATGGACCCGCAGGCGGTGGCCCGCGTTCTCGCGCAGCCGGTGGTCGCCGCGTGACCCGGCTGCTCGTGACCGGAGGAGCCGGGTTCATCGGGTCCCGGATCTGCGCCCTCGCCCGCGAGCGGGGCTGGACGGTCCGCGTGCTCGACGCCCTGGACCCGGGCGTGCACGCGAGCGTCCCGGAGCTGCCCGAGGGGGTTGAACTGGTCCGGGGATCGGTGACCGATCCGGCGAGCGTGCGCGCGGCGCTGGCCGCCGTCGACGTCGTGAGCCATCAGGCGGCGAAGGTGGGCCTGGGGGTCGACTTCGGCGACGCCCCCGACTACGTCGCCACCAACGTGGGGGGCACCGCCGTCCTGCTGGCCGAGATGCAGGCGTGCGGGGTGGGCTCACTCGTGCTCGCCTCGTCGATGGTGGTGTACGGCGAGGGGGCGTACCGCTCCCCCGGCGGGCGCATCGTCCGGCCTGCTCCCCGGCAGGTGGCCGACCTGGAGGCCGGCATGTTCGACCCCCGCGACCCGGGGACCGGCGAGCCCTTGACACCCGCGCTGGTGGACGAGGACGACGCCGTCGACCCGCGCAACGTCTACGCCACCTCCAAGCTCGCCCAGGAGCACCTGGCCGCGAACTGGGCGCGGGAGTCGGGCGCGGCGGCGATCGCGCTGCGCTACCACAACGTGTACGGCCCCGGGATGCCGCGGGACACCCCGTACGCCGGGGTGGCGAGCATCTTCCGGTCCGCCCTGGCTCGCGGTGAGGCGCCGCAGGTCTTCGAGGACGGGCGGCAGCGGCGTAGCTTCATCCATGTCGACGACATCGCCGCAGCGAACATCGCCGCCGTCGACGCGGTGCTGTCCGACGATGCGGCCGCGTTCCGCGCTTTCAACGTCGGCTCGGCCCACGTGCACACCATCGGTGACCTCGCCGCCGCGCTCAGCGACGCCGTCGACGGTCCGCCGCCGGAGGTGACCGGCCGGTTCCGCCTGGGTGACGTCCGCCACATCACCGCCTCCTCCGAGCGGATCCGTGAACAACTGGGCTGGTCGGAGCAGCACGAGTTCGCCGCCGGGATGCGGGAGTTCGCCCACGCACGCCTGCGGGACTGACCGGCACGTCGTCGGCGCCGGTGACGGGATCCGTGCCTCGGGACCCTAGGATCGCATCATGGAGCGCCTCGACATCGTCTTCCCGTGCCTGAACGAGGCCGCTGCACTCCCCCGCGTGCTGGACCGGCTCCCGCCGCATTCCCACGCGATCGTCGTGGACAACGGCAGCACCGACGGGTCCGCTGCCGTCGCCGCCGCGACGGGCGCGACGGTGGTGACGGAGACCCGGCGTGGTTTCGGCGCCGCCGCGCACGCCGGCCTGCTGGCCGCCACGGCACCGCTCGTCGCGTTCTGCGACGCCGACGCCTCCCTCGACCCGGCGGAACTCGACGGCTTCCGCCGCCTCGTCGAGGACGGCGAGGCGGACCTCGTGCTGGGGGCACGGAGGCCCGGTCGCGGTGCCTGGCCGCTGCACGCCCGTGCTGCCAACGCAATCCTGGCCCGGCGGATCCGCCGGGCCACGGGCTACCCGGTCACCGATCTCGGCCCCCTCCGGCTGGCGCGACGGGAGGACCTGCTCGCCCTCGCCCTGACGGACCGTCGCAGCGGCTATCCCCTCGAGATGGTCCTGGCGGCGTCGCGCGCCGGCTGGACCGTGGCGGAGCGTCCCGTCGCCTACGCGCCGCGCGTCGGCCGCTCGAAGGTCACCGGCACCGTTCGCGGGACGGTCACCGCCGTCCGCGACATGTCGCGGCTGCTGCGGGCCCACGCGTGACGGCCGCAGGGGTGAGCCGGTGGGACGCCCTGACGGTCGCCATCGTCGCCAAGGAGTGCCGCCCGGGTCGGGTCAAGACGCGGCTCTGCCCGCCGCTGCTGCCGGAACAGGCGGCGGAACTCGCCGCCACGAGCCTGGCGCAGACGATGTCGACGGTGCGCGATCTCCCGGTGCGGCAACGGGTCCTGTTCTTCGACGGGGATGCCGCAGGAGCCGGCGCGCCCGACGACGCTGCGGCGTTCACCGTCCTCCCCCAGCCCGGCGGCGGACTCGACGAGCGCCTGGCGCACCTCTGCGCAACCGTGACCGGTCCCCTGATGATCATCGGAATGGACACCCCCCAGCTCGCCCCCACGGACCTGACCCCGCTGCGCCGCGACTGGGCGCGTCCCGACCCGGAGGCCGACGCGTGGTTCGGGCCCGCCGCCGACGGCGGGTTCTGGGCCCTCGCCCTCGCCGAGCCGGCGCCCGAACTCATCCGGGGCGTGCCGATGTCCGTGGAGCGGACCGGTGCGGAGCAGCGCTCCCGGCTGGTGGCCGCCGGCCTGCGGGTGGGTGATCTCGGCACCCTCCGGGACGTCGACGTCGTGGACGACGCCGTCGACGTCGCCGGGCTGTGCCCGGGGACGCCGTTCGCCCGGCTGTGCGATCAGTGGGGGCTGACGTCGCCCGCCGTCCCCGGCCGGCACCGCGAGTTCGGCGTCGCGTCCTCCGGGGACCGGCGATGAGCGCCTGGGCCGAACAGGAAGCGAGCGGACTGCCTTCGGTGGACGTGGTCGCCAACCCCTACAGGGACGCGCTCAACGGCGGCGCCCACGCTCTCGACGGCGGGGGGACGATCCACATCGTCGACGTCACGGGCCGGGTGCCTCCCGTGACGTGCGACGTCCGTCAGTGGATGGCGGAGCCGACCCCGTCCGACCGGTCGATCCTGGACCTCGTCGACGGCCCGATCCTGGACGTCGGCTGCGGACCCGGCCGGATGCTGCAGGCGGCTCGCGACCGCGCTCTCGAGGCGGTCGGCGTGGACCTCAACCCCGAGGCGGCCGGGCTGGCGCGTTCGCGTGGGGACCGCGTCCTCGAGCAGTCGGTGTTCGCCCCCATCGCCGGGCGGTGGAACGGGTTCCTGTTGATCGACGGCAACATCGGTATCGGTGGCGATCCCCTCCAGCTGCTGCGACGGCTTCGCCGGCTCGCTCACCGCGGCGCCCGTCTGCTCGTGGAGACGGACCGCCAGGAGCATCTCGAGGAGCACTACCAGGCGGTGCTCTGCGACGAGGGTGGCCGCTGCGGGGAGCAATTCGCGTGGTCGCGGGTGGGAGCCCATCCGCTGCGCCGTCTCGCCCGCGCCGCCGACTGGACGCCCGTGAGCGAACACCGGATCGACGAACGGACGATCAGCGTCCTCTCAGCGTCCTGACCCGCTGGCGTCGCCACGGGGACGGGCGCCGGCACCCCGGCGTTCGATGACCAGGACCAGACCGGCGACCATGACGGCCAGGATCAACCACACCACGCCGACGGCGAGGGCGTAGTCACCGGTCAGCAGGGTCGGGTTGCTGCTCTGCCGCTGGGCTCGCACCAGGGCCGGGACCGGCAGGGCCACCATGGCGCCGACGACGAGTCCACCCCGCAGCACCACGGCCGAGGCGGGGCGCCACGTCCCGGTCAGGCGGCGCAGTGGCCGCCCGACCGCGTGCGTGAGGGGGACGAGGACACCGTCGTGCAGGGCCACCGCCGCCGCGAGCCAGCCCAGCAGACCCAGCAGCTGCGGCGGCCCGAGCTCACCGACCAGACCGAGGACGCCCACACCGAGCTGGACGACGCCGAGGACACCCAGGAGCACGCGGACCGGACGCGGACCACCGCGCGGTACGCCGGCGCCGCTCGTCACACGATCACCTCCACGGAGGACAGCCACTTGGTCTGGAGCACCCCGGGCCGGCCGGGCGCGATGACCCGCGCCGGATAGCCGTGCTCCAGGTCCAGCACCGCGCCGTTCAATTCGAGTGCGACGAGGGTCTGCTCGTCGGCGGCACAGGCGGCGGGCATGGTCATCTCCCGGTAGCTTCCCTGCGGTTCCAGGGAGGTGAATCGCAGGGTCGAGGCCGCGGGCGCGCCGACGAGGGTCAGGAGCTCGCGGACCGGAACGCCCCGCCAGTGGGCGTTCTGGCTCCACCCCTCGACACACGCGATCGGCAGGTCGTGCTCCCGCTGGGGCAGTGCCCGGAGGGCTTCGAGCGTGAAGGACCGGGACCGCCCGTCATGCGTCACCGTCAGCGCCCACCCCGGATCACGGGCCAGCTCCCCGACGGCCGCCTGGGCGGAGGTCCGGTTGACCGGCACACCCTGGGGGCCGACCCCCATGCGGCGCGGGGCGAGCACGTTGACGCCGGCGAGCGCGGGGAGGGACTGACCGGCCGTCGTCGTCACCAGTGCCGCCGAACCCAGGCCGATCGCGGCGAGCACGCCGCGCCGGCTCACCCCGACCCGCGGGTCGGCGGCCCCCCGCCCGTGGGGGCGCAGCGGCCTGCGCCAGTGGTCCAGGATGACCGGGAGCTTGATCGCCACGTGCAGCACGAGCGAGCCGATGATCACCCAGGCCAGCCAGTAGTGGGTCTGCCGGAACGGGAAGGGCCACGGGTACCACTGGTAGGTGTTGATCAGGCCGATCGTCACCTGCACCAGGCTCGCGGACACGAACAGGGCGATCGACGCACGCTCCAGGGCGTGAGGCATCGACCGGACGGGCGGCCACTCGAGCAGCCGCGGGTACACGCTCCACAGTTTGCCCAGCAGCAGCGGGATCGCCGCGATGCCGGCGGTCACGTGGACGCCCTGGGTGATCCGGTAGAGGGAGACGGGACGGGTGGGCAACAGTCCTGCGGAGGACAGGGCCGTCGTCGCCGACGCATCCTGCAGCACATGGGAGAAGACGCCCGTGGCGAAGCAGGTCAGGAATGCCGCGCCCAGCCAGCGGCCGAGCACGACGGTGAGACGCGGGTGCCGGACCGGCGACCGTACGGCGCGTTCCATCCGGTCCACCAGCGTCGGCCTGCCGGTGAGCCCATCCCCGCCGGCCGGCCGCTGAGTGCCACGACGGCTGTGCCCCTGCATGCACCCATCCCACCACAGCACGCCACCCCGCGAGGGAACCTGGACGCGCCCTCTCGGTCCCGGAGTCGAGTCGAAGCCTCCGGATGGGGCATGCTCGATCACATGGACGCAGCAGAGGGCACGACGACCGGAGACGCCGACGCCCGCCCGAGTGCCTTCCCGGCGACGGCGGCGACGCCGTGGTTGCTGGTCGCGACCGCCGTGGTGGGCGTGTCGCTGGCCGGGGTGCTGTACCTCGCCGTTGACCGGATGCGTCTGGTCGGCCTCGTGCCCGGTGCGACCGCCGGGAACATCGGCGGGGCGGACGTGTCGATGATCCTGACGTCGATCGCCTGGGCCCTGTTCCTGCTGGCCGGTGTCCTCGCCTCCCGTTGCCTCCGCCGCGTCAGCGCCGGGCTCGGGTGGGCCGTCGTCCTGGGCGGAGGAATACTGATCGCCCTCGCGGTGCTGAGCGCCCCGCCCTCGACGAGCAACGACTCCGCGCGGTACGCGTGGGACGGCATCGTTCAGCGTGCCGGCATCTCGCCCTTCGCGCACGTGCCCGCCGATCCGGCGCTGGCGTCGCTGCGCCCGGACTGGCTGGTCGGTCCCCAGCTGCCGGGCGGCGGATGCGATCCCACCCGTTTCCCGTCGGACCCGAACGTCCAGGACGGGCTGTGCTTCGCCATCAACCGCCCGACCGTGCCCACCATCTACCCGCCCGTGGCCGAGCTGTACTTCTTCCTCGTCCGCATGGGTGTGCCCGCCGAGGTGGGTTTCATCGCCCTGCAGGTCGCCGGCGCGGTCCTCGTGGTCGGCGTCACGGTCGTCCTGCTGCGCCTTCTCGGTCGTGGACGCCGGGACCGAGCGCTCTGGTGGGCCTGGTGCCCTGCGGTGGCCATGGAGGGCATCAACAACGCCCACGTCGACCTGCTCGCCGCCGTCCTGCTGCTCCCCGCCGTGCTGCTGCTCGCCCGCGGCCGCGTGACCACCTCGGCGGTGGCCTTCGGTGCCGCGGTGGCCACGAAGGTGCTACCGGTCCTCGCCGCCGTGGGCCTGCTCTACCGCAGACCGGTCCGCTTCGTGCTGGTGGCGGCCGCCACCGTCGTCGTCTCCTACGTGCCCTACGTGCTGTGGTCCGGCGCCGACGTCCTCGGCTTCCTGCCCGGATATCTGCGGGAGGAGGGCTATTCCAGCGGCGGCCAGTCCACCCGGTTCGCCCTGCTGACGACGGTGCTGCCGACCACGGCCGCCGGCGCGGCGGGGATCGCGATCGTCGCCGTCCTGGCCGCGCTGCTGTGGTGGCGGTGGGGTCGGCGGGCACCGACGGGCGACGGACCGGGACCGTGGGACGCTCAGTGCCTCTTCCTCGGTCTCGCGCTGCTGGTGGTCAGTCCCACCTACCCCTGGTACACCCTGATGATCGTCCCCCTCGCCGTGTTGACCGGGCGCTGGGAGAGCCTCGGCGTGCCGCTGGCGCTGACGGTCATGTACAACTTCGCGATCGCCGACGACCGCCTCGTCTGGGCGCGTGGCGCGACCGGTGCCGCCCTCGTCGTCCTGGTCGTCGTCACGGCCCTGCGCATCTCGGCTCGGCGCCGGACCGCGCGTCGCTCGGCGGAGCGCGGGAGCGAGCAGGCACCGGGCCTAGAGGCCGAAGGTCTCCGTGTCCTCGAAGGGGCCGACGACGACGGTGCTGCGCGGGCCGGAGGCCAGTGACCGGGCCAGCTCGGTGACCTGGGCCGTCGTCACCCGCTGCACGCGGTCGAGCGACTCGTCCAGGTCGATGAACCGGCCATGCACGAGCTCGGCGCGGCCCAGACGCGACATCCGTGACGCGGTGTCCTCGAGTCCGAGGACGAGACCGCCCCGCAGCTGCCCCTTGGCGCGGTCCAGTTCGTCGGCGTCGAGCCCGTGGTCGGCCAGCCGGGCGAGCTCGGACTCGAGCAGCCCGAGCACCTCGGGCACCCGGGCCGGGGAGCACCCCGCGTAGAGGCCGACGTAGCCGGCGTCCGCGTACCCCGCGGCGAACGAGTACGTCGAGTAGGCCAGGCCGCGCTTCTCGCGGATCTCCTGGAACAGGCGGGAGGACATGCCGCCGCCGAGCGCGGCGTTGAGGACGCTGAGGGAGAACCGCCGATCGTCGGTGGCGTTCAGGCCCGCGGTGCCCAGGATGATGTTGGCCTGCTCGACGGGCCGCTGGACCACGCGCAGGTCGGTGACGGGGGTGATGACGGCCGCCGCCTCGGAGCGCCGGTCCACCGGCACGGCGTCCGGGTCGAGCTCCCACCCGGACCGGTGCAGCGCCTCGAGCACGAGGCCGCACACGGCGTCGTGGTCCAGGCTCCCGGCGGCGGTGACGACGAGCTCGTCCGGCCGGTAGTAGCGCCGATAGTGCGCGGCCACGGATTCGCGGCCGACGCTGCGGATGACGTCGGGGGTGCCGCCGATGGGCCGGCCCAGCGCGTGATCGCCGAGCACTGCCTCGGCGAAGCGCTCGTGCGCGACGTCGGCCGGGTCGTCGCTGGCCATCGCCAGCTCCTCGAGGATGACGGTGCGCTCCTGCTCGAGCTCGTCCGGGTCCAGGGACGCGGAGGTCACCATGTCGGCCATCGTCGCGATCGCCATCGGCAGGTGCTCGTCGAGCACGTGCGCGTAGTAGCAGGTGCTCTCCTTCGCCGTCGCGGCGTTGGACTCGCCGCCGACGGCGTCGAACGCCGAGGCGATGTCGAGGGCCGACCGCGTCGGGGTGCCCTTGAACAGCAGGTGCTCGAGGAAGTGGGTCGAGCCGTACTCGCCGGCCGCCTCGTCGCGGGAGCCGACCGCGATCCAGAAGCCGACGGTGACGGCGCGCTGGCCGGGCATCGCCTCGGTGAGCACCCGCACGCCGCCGGGCAGCACGGAGCGCCGGACGGGCGAGTCGGGGGCCGTGGGCCATCCGGACGCCGTGGTGGAGGCGGAGGTCATGCGTCGCTCCTTCGAAGGACGAGCAAGGGTGGGCGGGAACGATGTCCCGCGGAAGACGGCAGGAGGCCCGCCGCACGTGGCGGCGGACCCCCTGGCGGAGCCTGTCAGGCCGTGTCGTCCCGAGAGACCGGGACGGGCGGATCAGCCCTCGGCCGGAGCCTCGGCGTGAGCCCGCTCGCCGGCCGCGCCGGAACCGGTGTCCGCGTCATCGTCGACGACGGGAGCCAGCGACAGCTTGCCGCGGTCGTCCACCTTGGTGATCTCGACCTGGACCTTCTGGCCGACGCCGACGACGTCCTCGACGTTGTCGACCCGCTTGCCCCCGGCCAGCTTGCGCAGCTCGGAGATGTGCAGCAGGCCGTCCTTGCCCGGGGTCAGCGAGACGAACGCGCCGAACGTCGTGGTCTTGACCACGGTGCCCAGGTAGCGCTCCCCCACCTCGGGGACCTGCGGGTTGGCGATCGCGTTGATCGCCGACCGCGCGGCCTCCGCGGACGGGCCGTCGGTGGCGCCGATGTACACGGTGCCGTCGTCCTCGATGGAGATGTCCGTGCCGGTGTCGTCCTGGATCTGGTTGATCATCTTGCCCTTGGGCCCGATGACCTCGCCGATCTTGTCGACCGGGACGCGGACGCTGATCACGCGCGGCGCGAACTCGCTCATCTCGTCCGGGCCGTCGATCGCCGCGGCGAGGACCCCGAGGATGTGCAGGCGGGCCTCACGGGCCTGGGTCAGCGCGGCGGCCAGCACGGAGGCGGGGATGCCGTCGAGCTTGGTGTCGAGCTGGATCGCGGTGACGAACTCGCTCGTGCCGGCGACCTTGAAGTCCATGTCGCCGAACGCGTCCTCGGCGCCGAGGATGTCGGTCAGCGCCGCGTAGCGGGTCTCACCGTCGACCTGGTCGGAGACCAGGCCCATGGCGATGCCGGCCACCGGGGCGCGCAGCGGCACACCGGCGTTGAGCAGGGACAGGGTCGAGGCGCACACGGAGCCCATCGACGTCGAGCCGTTGGAGCCCAGCGCCTCGGAGACCTGGCGGATCGCGTAGGGGAACTCCTCGCGCGTCGGCAGCACCGGGACGATGGCACGCTCGGCGAGCGCGCCGTGCCCGATCTCGCGCCGCTTGGGCGAGCCGACCCGGCCGGTCTCACCGACGGAGAACGGCGGGAAGTTGTAGTTGTGCATGTACCGCTTGTGCTTGACGGGCGACAGCGAGTCGATCTGCTGCTCCATCTTGAGCATGTTCAGCGTGGTGACACCCAGGATCTGGGTCTCGCCGCGCTCGAAGATCGCGGAACCGTGCACGCGCGGCAGCACCTCGACCTCGGCGGTCAGTGCGCGGATGTCGGTCAGGCCACGGCCGTCGATGCGGACCTGCTCGCGCAGGATGCGCTGGCGGACGACCTTCTTGGTCACGGCGTTGAACGCGCCGGCGACCTCCTTGCCACGGCCTTCGAACGGTGCGCCCTCACCGGCGAGCCGGTCGACGGTCGCCTTGATCAGGGCGTCGGACGCGGCCTCGCGCTCCTGCTTCGCGGCGATGGCGAAGACGCGGCCGATCTCGTCGGACGCCTCGGCGGCGACGACGTCGTAGACGTCCTGCTCGTAGTCCTTGAAGACCGGCAGCTCGAGGGCCGGCTTCTGCGCGCGCTGCGCCAGGTCGGACTGCGCGTCGCACAGGGCGCGGATGAACGGCTTGGCCGCCTCCAGGCCCTCGGCGACGGTCTCCTCGGTCGGAGCCGGGGCGCCCTGCTCCTTGATGAGCGTCCAGGCGTTGTCGGTGGCCTCGGCCTCGACCATCATGATGGCGACGTCATCCGCAACGACGCGACCCGCGACGACCATCGAGAAGACGGCGTTCTCCAATTCGGAGTGCTTCGGGAAGGCGACCCACTGGGCGCTGCCGGAACCGTCGGTCACGAGCGCGACGCGCACGCCACCGATCGGGCCGGAGAACGGTGCACCGGTCAGCTGGGTGGACATGGACGCGGCGTTGATGGCCACGGCGTCGTACAGCTCGTCCGGGTTGACGGACATGACCGTGATGACGACCTGGACCTCGTTGCGCAGGCCCTTGGTGAAGGCCGGGCGCAGCGGGCGGTCGATCAGGCGGCAGGCGAGGATGGCGTCCGTGCTGGGACGGCCCTCACGCCGGAAGAAGGAACCGGGGATGCGGCCGGCGGCGTACATCCGCTCCTCCACGTCCACGGTCAGGGGGAAGAAGTCGAAGCCCTCGCGCGGCGACTTGCCGATCGCGGTGGCCGACAGCATCGACGTGTCGTCGTCGATGTACACCATTGCCGAACCGGCAGCCTGCTGGGCCAGCCGACCGGTCTCGAAGCGGATGGTGCGCTTGCCGAAGCTGCCGTTGTCGATGACGGCCTCGGCGTACTTGATCTCGGGACCCTCCATGAAGAAGGTCACCTCCGTTTCTGTGATCGTGGCCGCGCCTCCGCCCCGCGCGGGACTCCGCGCGGGTGGCAACCGGTCTTCGATCGAGATCCCCGGGGCGGTTCCGCGTCGTGAGGACGTGGCGCCCGGAGATCACTACCGAGGACCGCAGCTGCCGTCGGGGGCGCTGGCCGGGATTGTTCGGGTTCCTGCTGCATCGTTCACCGGCCGGGGCCGGTCCAGCAGGAACAGGAAAGGCGGCCGACACCGGTCCCCGTCCGGCGGATCGACCGCCGGTCCGGGCACGTGGGTGTCCAGCCGCCTTCCAGTGTATCGGTGCGGACGCGCTCAGCGGCGCAGGCCGAGCCGTTCGATCAGGGACCGGTACCGGGTGATGTCGGTGTCGTGCAGGTAGGTCAGCAGCCGGCGACGGCGGCCGACCAGGGCCATCAGACCACGACGGGTGTGGTGGTCGTGCTTGTGCACCTTCAGGTGTTCGGTCAGGTCCCGGATCCGCTGGGACAGCAGGGCCACCTGGACCTCGGGCGAACCGGTGTCGCCCTCGACGGTGGCGTAGTCGCTCATGATCTGCTGCTTCGTGGCGGCATCGAGTGCCATGGGTAACTCCTTCGAGTCAGTACCGTGTCAGAGAAGATGCCGTGACGGTCCCCGAGGGGTGGCACGACGCGGGACCGGCAACCACGGACTGCAGCCGGACCCGACGGATCAGTCTATCAGGACCGTGGACAGGCCCGTGGACAGGGGGATGCCGGGCGTCTACCCTGTGTGCTGTTCAGCGATCCCACCAGGGGTGGTGGGGGTGCGCGCGGCCCGGTCCGTCCCGGGTGCGCCAGGTCTGCTGCGGGGGGACCATGTGGCTCGACGCCGGGTCTCGCCGCCCACTCGCCATCGGAGTCACCCATGCGCCGAACACTCATCTCGCTGTGCACCGCTCTCACCCTGGCCCTCACCGGGGCCGTCGCGGCCGGGCCCGCGCAGGCCGCCGCCCGGGCGCCGTCGCCCGGCACCCCGACGCCGGTCACCGCGGCGAACCTGGTCACCCCGCTCTCCGTGGCCGCCGGCCGCGGCAGCTCCGTGCTCTTCACCCAGAACTTCGCCGGGCTGCTCGACCGCACGGACGCGAACGGCAACGTCTCCACCGTGTACCGGACGAGCACGCCCGGCGCGGAGGTCGGCGCCGTGTCCTACCGCTACGGCGTCACCGTCTTCGCCGAGAACACCGGCGCCGGCAGTGAGAACCCCGCCATCACCACGGGCCTGATCAAGGCGATCCTGCCCGGCGGCCGCGTCGTCACCCTCGCCGACGTGGCCACCCACGAGGAGCAGACCAATCCGGACGGCAACGTCCGGTACGGGTTCCGGGACCTGCCGGCCTCGTGCCTGGCGCAGGTACCGGCCGAGGTCCCGGCGTCCTACACCGGTCACGTCGACTCGCACGCGTACGCCACCGAGCCGACCCTGAACGGCGTCTACGTCGCGGACGCGGGCGGCAACGACATCGTCGTCGTCAACCCCTGGACCCACAGCGTCCGCACCGTCGCGGTGCTGCCGCCCTCGGTCACCCACGTGACCGCCCAGGCCGCGCAGGCCACCGGGCTGCCGGCGTGCACGGTGGGACACGACTACTACTTCGAGCCGGTGCCCACGGACGTGCGGAAGGGCTGGGACGGCTGGCTGTACGTCTCGACGCTGCCGGGCGGCCCGGAGGACCCGTCGCTGGGCGCGCGCGGTGCCGTCTACCGCGTCAACCCGCGCACCGGCGCGACGCAGCTGGTCGCGAGCGGGCTGGCCTCCCCCACGGGGTTGGCGTTCAGCCCGCGCGGCGACCTGTACGTGGCGGAGCTGTTCGGCAATCGCGTCTCGGTGATCACGCGAGGCTCGCACACGGCGCGGCCGTTCCTGTCGGTGCCGCTGCCGGCCGACGTGTCGGTCAAGGGCTGCACGCTGTACGTGACCACCAACGCGCTGCCGGGCGACAACACGCCGCCCGCGGGTCAGGTCGTCAAGGTCACCCTGGCGGGCGAGCGGCGCGGTGCCGTCGGCCCGAACCAGGACGCCGACTGAGCCCGAGGTGACGGGTGGGGCCGCGTCCCGGACGGGACCGGCCCCGTCCGTCGACGGACCGGGCGCCCGGTCACACCCTTCGGGAGTGACCGGGCGTCGCCGCGCCCTGCAGGACCTCGCGCGTGGTCTCGATGTCCAGGCGCATCTGCTCGATCAGGGCCTCGACCCCGGTGTAGGCGACCATGCCGCGGAGCCGCTCGACGAACTCGACCGCGACGCNCAGGACCTCGCGCGTGGTCTCGATGTCCAGGCGCATCTGCTCGATCAGGGCCTCGACCCCGGTGTAGGCGACCATGCCGCGGAGCCGCTCGACGAACTCGACCGCGACGCGCTGGCCGTAGAGGTCGAAGACGTCGACGTCCTCCCCCACCGGCCGGTCGATGACGTGGGCCTCGACCTGGCGGCTGACGCCCTCGAACGTGGGGTTCGACCCCACCGAGATCGCCGCGGGCCAGCGCTCCCCGCGCTCGTCGACCAGCCAGCCGGCGTACACCCCGTCGGCCGGGATGTAGCCCACGGCATCCGTCGCGAGGTTCGCGGTGGGGAACCCCAGCGCCCGGCCGCGGGCGGCGCCGTGCACCACGAGGCCGCGCATCCGGTGCGTGCGGCCGAGCACCGTGGCCGCGGTCCGCACGTCGCCCTCGTCGAGTGCCTCGCGGATCCACGTCGAGGAGCCGCGCCGCTCGTGTTCGGGATCATCGGGGTCCCCGGCGCCGAACTGATACTCCTCGATCACGGTGACGTCGAAACCGTGGGCGGCGCCGAGCCGCTCCATCTCCTCCCGGTCACCGGCGTTGTCCCGGCCCCAGCGCACGTCGTGCCCGACGACGACGGCGACGGCGCCGAGCGCGTCCAGGAAGACGCCCGTGACGAAGTCCTCCGCCGTGGTGCGGGCGAGCTCGGCCGTGTAGTGCATGACGAGCACGGCGTCGACGCCGAGGTCGGCGAGGGCCTCGAGGCGGTCGGCCAGGCCCATGATCAGGGTGGGCGCACTCTCGGGCCGGTGGACGGTGGCCGGGTGCGGGTCGAAGGTCACGACGACGGCGGGGACTCCCCGCTCGCGGGCCTGCCGCACGAGCTCGGCGATCACCTGCTGGTGGCCGCGGTGGACACCGTCGAAGTTGCCGATCGTCACCACGCTGGGTCCGAACCCGGCGGGTACCTCGGCGACATCAGGGAAGTACTGCACGCGTCTCCATCTCCTCGGGGCGCCGCACGGGCCGGCGGCGCTGTCCCATCCACACCGGGCGATCAGCACCCGGTGATCGACGACCGGCGGTCAGCGATCGGCGGTCAGCGACCGCTTCAGCTCGACGGTCTTGGTGATCCAGCGGTGCCACACGAGCAGGGCCGCCGGGAAGGCAAGCTCGACGATCATCAGCACGATCATCAGCCAGTGGGGGGTGCCGCCGACGATCGCCCACGAGATCACGCGACCGATGCCGCCGAGGAACACCATCATGCACACGAGCCACAGCACCTCGACCCACCGGAACTTGATCGCGATGGCGATGAACGCCGCTCCCACGCCGATCTCCACGGCCGCGAAGAAGCGGAACTGGCTCTCGAGCGTGGGGTCGAAGGGGCCGCTCGCGGCGTCGGGCAGCCCGTGCGTGCCGGTGATGAGGAAATAGGCCCCGACCGCGGCGAGCACGACGCCGACGGCGATGACGACGGCGCGGAAGGTGCCCCAGTCCGATCCGGGGCGGGACGTCGTGGGCGCATCCGTGCGGCCCTGCTTGCCGGGGCGCTCCGGACGGTTGTTGCGACCGGGTGCGGTGCGGTCGACCGGCGCGGTGCGGTCGTCACGACGGGGTGCGGTGCGGTCGGCGCGTGCGGTGCGGTCGACACCGCCCGTCGTCGACCGGTCCGTGCCGACGCGCGGTGCGGACGGGGCCGATCGCTCGGTCGGTTGGACCGGTCCGGACGCGGGGCGGCCGTCGATGCGGCGGGGCTCGTCGGAGGGTCCGGGGCCGGTGGGGATCTGGGTCACTGGGTGCCTCGATTCGTGGTGACCGGTGCGACGTCGGAGGAGGTCGACAGGTGCCTTCTCAGTTTCTCACGCACCCGCGCTCAGGCGCCCGCTGCGCGAACGTCGGCGGCGGCGAGGCTGAGCAGCCAGACGTCGACCGGCTCGCCGCGCAGGCTCGCGAACGCGGGCAGCTCGGCGTGGAAGGTGAAGCCGAGTCGACGCGCGAGGGCGAGGCTGGGCTCGTTGCCGGCGTACGCCTGCCAGTAGAGCCGCCGCAGGCCGAGCCCCTCGACGGCGTAGTCGATGATCACCCGGCACGCCGCCGTGCCGATTCCGCGTCCGCGCGCGGCCGGGCCGAGGTTGATGCCGACGTCGGCCGTCGTGGCGCGGAAGGCGTGCAGTCCGACGGTGCCGAGGAGGGTGTCGCCGGCGGGGTCGGCGACGGCGAACACGTGGCTCGTGCCGTCACGCCAGCCGTCCGGCACGGTGTGGTTGAGGAACGTCAGCGCGTCGTCGGTCGTGTAGTCCAGCGGCACGGGCACGAACCGCTGCGCCTGCTCGTCGCGGCAGTTCCGAACGAGCGCGGGCACGTCGTCCTCCCGCAGCGGCCGCAGCCGGACGGTCGCCCCCTCGATGAGCGGGGCGACGGGCGTCGGCAGCGCGGAGCTCTCAGGCACCGACGTCACCACGGGCACTGTCGCCGGCGCGACGGGTCGGCCGGTTCCGGTACAGCCACCACAGGCCGATGATCGGCAGCACGAGCGGGACGAACCCGTAGCCGCGGCCGAAGCCGGACCAGACGGTGTCGTGCGGGAGGGTGGCCGGGTCGAGCACGCTGAGCAGGCCGACGACGACGACGCCGGCCAGCTCGATCCCGACCGCGACGACGGCCGCCCGCCACGACCCGGGCCGTCGGGAGGCCAGGCACACGGTGGCGACGATGTAGACGACAGCGGCGAACGCGGAGAGCAGGTACGCCAGCGGGGCGTCGGCGAACTTGGTGGCGATCTGGAAGGCGGCGCGCGCCGTGGCCGCGAGGGCGAAGATCGCGTAGACGGCGATGATGAGGCGACCGGGGCCGGACGCCTTCGACGCGGAGGGTCTCTCGTTCACAGGCCGGCGTGTCCTTCCCAGATCTGCAGCATGCGCGCCATCATGACGAACACGGTGACGCCCACCGCCGCGAGCACGAGGGTGCTCCAGCGGGTCCGTTCGACCAGCGACCAGTAGACCGCCGCGGGCGGGATGAGGGCCGCCGTGATCAGGTAGCCCCAGTACTCCCAGGGTGCGCCGCGGGGCCCGGCGCCCGTCGCCGAGCCGATGATCGCGGCGACGACGACGATCAACAGCACCACCTCGACGGCGAGCACGGAGAACACCGTGAGGTTGTCCGGGATGCGGCCGCGGATGCCCTCGACCAGGCACACGACGGTCGAGAACACCGCGACCACGGTGGTCAGCCAGAACAGGACGCTCATGCCGGGCGCGGTCCGTCCGCGGGGCGCGGCGTCGGCGTCACCAGGACGAGGGCGGGACGGGCGGAACGGCCGTCGTCCTGCAGCACCGCGGCGAGGCTGCCGTCCTCGGCACGGGCGGCGACGGTGCCGTGTTGCGGTCCGGCGGCAAGCCGACGGCCGTGGGCGAGCTCGGTGACCTCGGCGGCGTCGACGGTGCGGCTGGGCAGCACGGCCGCGGCGGCGTCGCCGGCGTCGATCAGGGGCAGTCCGTCCTCGCGGTCCCGGGCCTCCTCGAGCTCCTCGAGGGTGCCGGCGTCCTCGATGCGGAACGGGCCGACCGCGAGCCGGCGCAGCCGGGTCAGGTGGCCGCCGGTGCGCAGGGCGGCACCGAGGTCCCGCGCCAGCGCGCGCACGTAGGTGCCCGAGGAGCAGTCGACCTCGACGTCGACGTCGAGCACGGGGACGATGTCCCCCGACCCGGTGCCGGCGGTCGCCTCACGGATCGCCTCGATCGTGAAGCGGGAGACGGTGACCGGCCGGGCGGCGAGGGCGACGTCCTCACCGTCGCGCACGCGCTTGTAGGCGCGCTGGCCGTCGATCTTGATGGCGCTGACGGCGCTGGGAACCTGCTCGATGTCGCCGGTCAGGGCGGCGACGCCGTCCCGGACGGCGGCCTCGGTGATGCCGGCGGCCCCGGCGGCGGAGGTGACCTCGCCCTCGGCGTCGTCGGTCACGGTGGACTGGCCGAGGCGGATGGTCGCGGCGTAGGTCTTGGGGACGCCCACGACGTACGTCAGCAGTTTCGTGGCCCGGTTGATGCCGATCACGAGCAGGCCGGTGGCCATGGGGTCCAGGGTGCCGGCGTGGCCGACCCGGCGGGTGCCGGCGAGACGGCGCATGCGCCCGACGACGTCGTGGCTGGTCCAGCCGGCCGGCTTGTCCACGAGGACGAACCCGTCGCGGGTCTCGCGGCGGTCTCCTGGCGCTGGCACGCAGACGATCCTACCTCCCGCGGTCGGGCCCGGGAGCCGCCCTAGATGTTGTGGGTCCTGACGTTGCCGACAGTGGGGCGGGGATGAGGAAACGGGCTCCTGGTCGGCACGATGGGAGGTGCT
>NZ_JBAJMW010000010.1:0-112537 GCF_036881825.1 Tersicoccus mangrovi
TCCAGGACATGCTCAACGCCCGCCCCCGCGTCATCCTCCACGGAGCCACCCCCAGTGAGACACTCGACGAACTGATAGCCACAGTCGCACTCACCCCCTGAACCGGCCACCCGCGAGAACGCATCACCCGCCCACTCGAGACCACCGCGTCGCCGAGTGGACGGACGACGTCACCGTCGGACCGCGGGAACGCATCACCCGCCCACTCGAGACGGTCCGCGACGCCGAGTGGACGGACGACGTCGCCGTCGACCCCGACCACCGCATCACCCGTCCACTCGAGAAATCTGCGGGCGGCGCCTCACGACGTGAGCTTGAGGCCGATCACGCAGCCGACGATGCCGGCCACGAGCAGCAGCCGGATGACGGAGACGGGTTCGGCGCCGGTCAGCATGCCCCAGGCGACGGTCAGGGCCGCCCCGATGCCCACCCACACGGCGTACGCGGTGCCGGTCGGCAGGTCGCGCATCGCCCAGGCGAGACCGGCCATACTGCCGATCAGTCCGGCGCCGAAGACGATCGTCGGCACGGGCTTCGAGAAGCCCTCCGACCGCCCGAGCGCCACGGCCCACACGGCCTCCAGCACCCCGGCGATCACGAGTATGATCCACGACATGGCGTCCCTCCTGCGGGCCGTCTTGTCGCTCTCCGGGTACGGCACCCCTCGTCCGGTGGCCCGTCGCGGGCTCCGTCTCAGAGTCGCACGCCCCGCGGTTCCCGGCAACGGATGGTGGCCACCGTCACCGCCACAGCGACGCCAGCCGGCCGGCGTACCGGGCCGCGACGATGACGACGACGTAGATGGTCACGAGCATGAGGCACACCCCGAGCGCCTGGTCCGGCCGCGCCGAGTTCAGCGCCAGGGAGATCTGCAGCGGGAGCGTGCGGGTCTGGCCGTCGATGCTGCCGGCGAAGGTGATGGTCGCGCCGTACTCCCCCAGCGAGCGGGCGAAGGAGAGCAGGGTGCCGACGAGGATCCCGGGCGCCGCGAGCGGCACGGTGATGTACCGGAGGACCTGGTTGGCCGAGGCGCCGCAGGTCGCGGCCGAGAGCTCGAGCTCCTCGTCGACGCCCGCGAGTGCCGTCATCACCGAGACGATGAAGAACGGCAGGGAGACGAACACCTGGACGATGACGACGGCGGCCGGGCTGAAGCCGACGCGGATGCCGAACGTGTCGAGCAGCGAACCGAAGAGCCCGTACCGGCCCCAGAAGAAGAGCAGTACCAGGCCGGAGACCACCGGGGACAGCACGAGCGGCACGAGCAGGGCGCCGCGGGCGAGGTCCACGGCGGTGCCGCGCAGCCGCGTCATCAGGACGGCCACCGGGACGCCGAGCACGACGCACAGCCCGGTGGCGATGGCCGCGGTGCCGAGCGAGAGGGCGAGGGAGCGCTGCACCTCGGGTTCGGCCAGCAGCCCGGGCAGCTGCCCCCACGGCACGTTGACCAGCAGGCCGGCGATCGGGCCGACCGTCAGGGCGAGGACGAGGGCGAACGGTGCCCACAGCCACGCCGGCGTCGTCGCCCGGTGAAGGCGAAGACGTGCGCTCATGCGCGCGTGCCGTCGTGGTCGGCGGCGGGGGTCGCAGCGACGAGCGCGCCGCCGCGATTCGGCCGGGGAGTCGTCACGACGGCGCGTCGAAGCCGGCGCGGTGCAGGATCGCGCGGGCCTCGGGACCGGTCAGCCACGTCTCGAACGCGGTGGCGGCCGGACGCGCCGCGCCGTCCTTCGTCAGGGCGACGGGATAGGGGTTGCCGCCGGCCTCGGGGAGGTCAATGATGCGCACCTTGCTGCCCGCGGTAGTGGCGTCGGTGCGGTAGACGAGGGCGGCCTGGACCTGGCCGGAGGTGAGCTTGGTGAGGGCGCCGCGCACGTTCTCCTCCTCGGTCGTCGCCGAGGGGGTGATCCTCTCCTTCTGCAGCACCTGCTGGCTGACGCGGCCGCAGGGCACGTCCGGCGCGCAGATCGCGGTCCGCACGCCGTCCCGGGCGAGGTCGGCGAGGCCGTGGATGCCGGCGGAGGGGTCGACGGCGAGCACGAGGTGGTTGACGGCGACGACGGTCGGGTCGACGGCGAGGATGTCCTTGCCCGCGAGCGGCTTCAGCGACTCCTGGTCGGCGGTCATGAGCACGTCGGCGTCGGCCCCGGCGATCAGCTGGCTCACCAGCGCCTGGCTGCCCGCGAGGTTGAAGCGCACCTCGACGCCGGGGTGGCTCGCCTTGTACGCCTCGGCGAGCTCCGGCCCGACGTCGGTCAGGGACGCAGCGGCGAAGACGGTGACGGTCTGCTGCCCGGTCGACTGGCTGCCGCCCGACCCCGTCGACCCGGAGGTGCCCGGCGTCGCGGAGCACGCGGTCAGCAGCAGCGCGGCGGCCACGGAGAGGGCACGGACGGGCAGGACGACGGCACGGGCCGAGCGGGGCGTCATGTCCCCATGCTAGGGGCGCGCAAGCACGCCCACATCGCCGATGACCGCCTCTCGCGCGCTGTCCTCGGACGACGGTCGAGCCCGCTGAGCCGTCCGTCGGGGTGGCTCACACCGCACCGGCCAGGGAACGGCCCACCGTGCGTCCGGTGAAGATGCATCCGCCGAGGAACGTCCCCTCGAGTGCGTTGTAGCCGTGCGCACCCCCACCGCCGAACCCGGCGGCCTCCCCGGCGGCGTAGAGACCCTCGATCGGTTGACCGGCGGTGTTCAGCGCCCGGCCCGCCAGGTCGGTCTGGATGCCGCCGAGGGTCTTGCGGGTGACGATCCACAGGCGGACGGCGATGAGCGGGCCGTGCGCGGGATCGAGGATGGCGTGCGGCCGGGCGACGCGCGCGAGGCGGTCCCCGAGGAAGCGCCGGCTGTTCCGGATGCCCATCGTCTGGGCGTCCTTCGAGTACGGGTTCACCAGCTCGTTGTCCCGGGCTCTGATCTGCGTCTCCAGCTGCTGCTCGTCCAGCAGCCCGTCACCGGTCAGGTCGTTCATCTTCCGCACCAGCTCGGGCAGGGTGTCGGCGACGACGAAGTCGGCACCGTGCTCCTTGAAGTCCTCGACCGGCCCCGGTGCCGTGCGGCCCAGCCGGCTGCGCAGCAGCAGGCCGAGGTCGCGGTTGGTGATGTCAGGGTTCTGCTCCGAGCCCGAGAGGGCGAACTCCTTCTTGATGATGGTCTGGTCGAGGATGAACCAGGAGTAGTCGTACTCGGCGATGTCCGGCGTCGCCCGGAGGATCTTCAGGGTGCCGAGCGTGTCGTAGCCGGGCAGGCCCGGGACGGGCAGCCGACGGCCGCGCGCGTCGAACCACATCGAGCTGGGACCCGGGAGGATGCGGATCGCGTGGTCGGGCCAGATCGGGTTCCAGTTCTGCAGCCCCTCGGTGTAGTGCCACATCCGATCGCGGTTGACGAGCCGCACGCCCTGCTCGGTGGCGATGTCGAGCATGCGCCCGTCGACGTGCTCCGGGACGCCGGTGATCATCCTCCGGGGAGGCGTGCCGAGGCGACTGGGCCACCACTTGCGGACCTGCTCGTGGTTACCTCCGATGCCTCCGGTCGCGATGACGACGGCCTGCGCGGTGACGGTGAAGGAGCCGACCCGGTCCCGATTCGACGGGGCCCCGCGAGGGGCGTCGTCCTGCGCGAGCACGGCTCCCGTGACTCCGGTGACGCGGCCGTTCTGGAAGACGAGCCGGTCGACGCGATGACGGAAGCGGAAGATCACGCTGCCCGCCTTCGCCGCCTCCCGCGCCTTGTCGGCGAAGGGTTCGGAGATGCCCGTCCCGGTGCCCCAGGGGACGTGGAAGCGGGGGACGGAATTACCGTGGCCTCGCGCCGACAAGTCGCCGCGCTCGGCCCAGCCGACCAGCGGGGTGAACTTCACGCCCTGCTCCTGGAGCCACGGGCGCTTCTCGCCCGCGGCGAACTCGACGTAGGCGCGGCCCCACTGCTGCGCCCACTCGTCCTCCGGATGGTCGCCCTCGAGCCGGTCCCAGCCGGCTGATCCCTGCCAGTCCTGCCAGGCGAGGTCGAGCGAGTCCTTCACGCCGAGCCGGCGCTGCATCGGCGTGTCGACCATGAAGATGCCCCCGAAGGACCAGAACGCCTGCCCGCCGAGGTTCGCGGCGTTCTCCTGGTCGAGGATCAGCACCTTCTTGCCGGCCCGCACCAGTTCGTTGCTCGCGACGAGCCCCGCCAGACCAGCACCGACGATGATGACATCCGCATCCATGACCGTTCCTCCTGCACCCCGGTGTTCGAGTCGACGCCTTGGTTCACACTGTACTCAGTACAGCGTGTATCGAAACGGAGCCACGAACGGCCTCCCCGCCGCGAGTGGTCGCCCCGCTAGGATGGATCGCTTGAAGGACAGCGTGAACACCGTGGCGCCGACCGGGAGGGTGCCTCGACGCCGAACCGAGACCCGCCGTCGTCTGCTGGAGGCCACGGAGCAGATTCTGCTCGACGGGGGAATCAGCGCCGTCACCGTCGACTCGGTGACGGGCCGGGCCGGCTACACGCGCGGCGCCTTCTACTCCAACTTCACGTCGGTGGACGAGTTGATCTTCGGCATCTACAGCGACCGCCAGACCCGCCTGCTCGACCGGCTGACGTCGGTCGCGGCGGACACCACGGCGATGCACGGCGGAAGCATCCGGAGCGCCGTCGAGACCGTGATCGCCGCCATCCCCTTCGACATCGAGTGGCTGCGCATCCGCATCGGCTTCGCCTCCCAGGCCCGCTTCGATCCGTGCCTGCGTGACCTGTTCGAGGAACACGAGCACCGGTTCCTCGACGCCCTCTCCGTCGTGGTGATGGAGACGCTTCGCCAGGTCGGCCTCACGCCGACCGTGGACGCGAAGGAGTTCACCCGGGCCGTCGTCGCCGCTCACAACGGCGCCCTCGCCAACAGCGAGACCGACGAGGACCCGAGCCGCCTGAGGGTACTCGTGTGCACCGCGGTCGTCCTCTCGTTGACCCGCCCACTGGAGGGCTGAGGGACCACAGTCAGGCCGAGTGCTGCGCCATCCGCCGCAGCGCGACACCCTGGCTCACGGCGAACGCGGCCACGTCCACGGGGACACGGGGGCGGAGAGCGCCAGCACGGCCGGACCGGCGAACGGACCGGCGACCAGCCCGGCGACGCAACGCTGGAAGACCGGCCGCGCGATACGACCGGGTCACGGGATCGGCCCCACGACGGGGTCGACCCGTCGCCTCGCCCCGTCTGCGATTCCGCATCATGGAACCTACTGACCGGTAGACACGAGGGGATTCGCGTTCTAGGGTGGCAGCCACTCGTGTGATTCATCTCACGATTCTTGCCACTCGAAAGGCCATCAGCAGGAGACGACGCCCGTTCGCCGCCACCCTCACCTCAGCCGTCGCCGTCGCTCTCGCGCTGACGACCGGCACCCTGACGGCAGCTCCCCCTCGAGCCGCTGAGAGCGGGGGTGTCACGATCCCCGCGTTCTACGATCCGCCGGCCACCGTGCCCGCGACCCCGGGTGTGCTGCTGCGCACCGAGCCCCTGAGCCTCGGCATCCGCCTGAGCCTGCCGGGGCTCACCGGCCCGCTGCCCGGACGGGCCACCCGACTGATGTACACCTCGACCGACAGCAACGACCGGCCGACCGCCGTCACGGGGACCTACCTCGAGCCGACGGCCCCGTGGCTCGGCGGCGGATCGCGCCCGCTGGTCACACTCGCTGCGGGCACCCTCGGGCAGGGCGACCAGTGCGCCCCGTCTCTCGGCCTGGAACGGCCGCTGATCCTGACGTCCGAGACGGTCAGCGCGAACTACGAGATCCTCTCGGCGTACCGACTGCTCAGCCGCGGCATCGCCGTCGTGTTCACCGACTACGCGGGACTGGGCACCACCGATCGGCTCCACACGTACGTCAACCGCCTCGATTCCGGCCGTGCCGTGCTCGATGCGGCGCGCGCGGCACGGTCCCTGCCGGGCACCTCTCTGACTCCGCAGTCGAAGGTCGCCACCTTCGGCTACTCGCAGGGCGGGGAGGCCTCGGCGGCGGCGCTCGAGCTCGCACCCTCCTACGCCCCCGACCTGCCCCTCGTCGCCGGCTACAGCGGCGCCCCGCCGGCGGACCTGATCCGGGTGCTCAAGGGGATCGACGGCACCATTCTCACGGGCGCGATCGGGTGGGCGATGAACGGCTTCGCGCAGAGCTCGCCGGTGGTGGCGTCCATGCTCGACCGCAACCTCAACGCCCACGGGAAGGACACCCTGAAGGCGCTGTCCACGGAATGCCTGCCCGACGCGTCCGTCCGGCAGGGCTACACCCGGACCAGCAGTTGGACCGTGTCCGGCGAGCCCATCTCGGCCGTACTCGCCCGCGAACCCGCAGCCGCCGCGTACGTCGACGGGCAGCGACTCGGGCGGATGGCGCCGACCGTGCCGACGCGGGTGGTGACCGGGACGCGCGACGACGCCGTCGATCATGCTCAGGCGAGGCAGCTGGCGGCCGACTGGTGCGCCGCCGGGGCCACCGTGGACTACGTGCCGGTCCTGCAGTTGACCTCGAGCGGTGGCACTGCCGTCAACCACCTCGCGGTCGCGCTGGCCGACGGTCTGGCCGCCACCGCCTGGGTGACCGATCGCTTCAACGGAAAGCCGACCTCGGGGAACTGCGCGGCGCTGCCGCGGCTGGGGTAGGAACTGCACGGCCCGGCAGCCCAGCATCGCCGATCGGTGGGCTGCCGGCTGTCAGCACCCCTCGACCCGCGACGACCGCCGCCCGGAGAGGCCGTCGATCCCACCCCGTGTTCTCGGCACGGCACGATCGACCGACTGCCCCACTAAGTTACCGGCGAGTAGCATTGACTCATGCACCTGCTGCTCCGCACGCTCTACTGGCTCATCGTCTCCCGTCGGCGGCCGAGGCTGTCCATCTGGGACACCGCGACGCTGCCGATGCGCGCCCGGCTGACCGACATCGACATCGCCCGGCACATCAACAACGGCATGTACTTCTCGCTGTTCGACCTCGGCCGCTTCGACCTGATGGTGCGCGCCGGCTTCTGGGACGTGATGCGCGAGCGCGGCTGGTCGCCCGTGGTGCAGGCGGAGACCATCACGTTCCGCAAGTCCGTCGTGCTCGGGAAGCGGTTCGCCCAGGAGACGAAGATCCTCGGCCTGGACGAGCGGTGCATCTACGTCGAACAGCGCGTCGTCGCCGACGGGGAGATCTACGTGCGCGCGTACCAGGCCACCCGCTTCGTCTCCCGGTCCGGCCCCGTGCCCAACGAGGAGATCCTGGCCGTGATCGGCGATCCGATGCCGGCCGACCGCGTGGTGCCCGCCTGGCTGCACGCGTGGCGCGAGCAGACCGCGCTGCCGTCGACCCGCAAGCCCGCACCGCACGTCTGGTGACATCCGCAGCACCCTGATCACGTCGACCCGTAGCATGGACGAATGGCAGTGTCCCTCGGCATCCCGCGTGTCCTCCCGACCGCCGGCGTGCCGGATCACGGCGGCCTGACCGACCAGTACGGCCGGGTCGCCACCGATCTGCGCGTCTCCCTGACCGACAAGTGCAACCTGCGCTGCACCTACTGCATGCCCGCCGACGGCATGGACTGGCTGCCCGGCCGGCAGCTGCTCACCGCCGAGGAGATCGCCCGGCTCGTCGACATCGCCGTGGACGACCTCGGCGTCGTCGAGCTCCGGCTCACCGGCGGGGAGCCGCTCATCCGCAAGGACCTCGAGGACGTCATCGCGGGCGTCCGCCACCGCCACCCGGACCTGCCGATCTCCCTGACGACGAACGGGGTCGGCCTCGACCGCCGCGCCCGGAGTCTGCGGGACGCGGGCCTGAGCCGCATCAACGTCTCCCTCGACACCCTCTGCCCCGAGACGTTCGCCGCTCTCTCCCGTCGCAACCTGCTCGAACGGACCCTGGCCGGCATCGCCGCCGCGGACGACGCCGGGCTCGCGCCCATCAAGATCAACGCCGTGCTCATGCGGGGGGTCAACGAGCACGAGGCGAGCGAGCTGACCGGCTGGTGCCTCGCCCGCGGGTACGAGCTCCGGTTCATCGAGCAGATGCCGCTCGACGCCGATCACGGCTGGCGGCGCGACACCATGATCACCGCCGCGCAGATCCGGGCGCTCGTCGAGCAGGACTTCGCCCTCACCGCCCACCCGGCCGAGCGCGACGGCGCTCCCGCCGAGCGGTACCACGCGGTCTCCCGCACGGACCCGGCGCTGCGGGGCACCCTCGGCATCATCGCCTCGGTCACCGAGCCGTTCTGCGGCGACTGCAAGCGCACCCGGGTCACCGCCGACGGCAAGGTGCGCAGCTGCCTGTTCTCCCACGAGGAGATCGACCTGCTCCACCTGCTGCGCGGCGGCGCGGACGACGCGCAGATCGCCCAGCGGTGGCGCCAGGCGATGTGGCTCAAGCCCCTCGCGCACGGTACCGACTCCCCCGGAGCCGAGGGACTGGACGCCTCGGGCTACGTGCAGCCGGACCGCTCCATGAGCGCGATCGGCGGCTGAGCGTGCAGGTCAACTACTACGCCGGGGCGGCCGCCGCGGCAGGCACGGCCGCGGAGTCGGTCGACGCCGCCGGCCTCACGCTCGGCGCCCTCAAGGAGCGGCTCGGCGCCGCGCACCCGGCGGTGCCGGGACAGCCGGTGCTCGACGACGTGCTCGCCCGCTCCTCCTTCCTGGTCGACGGCGTGGCCGTGCGCGACGACGCACGGGTGCTCGACGGCGCCGGCGCGCTCGACGTGCTGCCGCCCTTCGCCGGCGGGTGATGACGACTCCCCCGGCCGGTGACGGGTCCGCCGGCGGCGGTGCGCGTGACGGCGGGGACACCGGCGGCGGACTCCGCGACGGCGGCCGGCAGGACTCCGCCGCGCTGACCCACGCCGGAACCGGCGACGGCGGACGGCACCACAGCGGTGATCGGTCCGATTCCGGGGCGCACACCGACATCGGACCGGTCGGCGGACGGAACCTCGGGGCGCTGCCCGTGGACGCCATCGTGCTGGCGGGCGGACGCGGCTCCCGGCTCGGCGGCGTCGACAAGGCCGCGCTGACGCTGGACGGCCGGCGGCTGCTCGACCGCACGCTCGACGCGGTCCGCGGCGCGGTGCTCGGCGGGGAAACAGCAACGAGGACGGGCACGGGGACGATCGTGGTCGTCGGGCCGGACGCCGTGCTCCCGGCAGGGACTCATCACGACGTCCTCTTCCTCGACCGCCACGTTCGTCTCGTGCGGGAGGACCCGCCGTTCGGCGGCCCGGCCGCGGCGACGGCTGCCGGTCTCGCCGCGCTCGGTCCCACGGATCTCGACGCCGGTGGTTCCGAAGCGGCCGCCTGGGTCCTGCTGCTCTCCTGCGACCTGGTCCACCCCGCCGACGCCGTCGCCGCGCTGCTGCCCGCGGTGCGGTCGGCGATGCGGTCGGCCGACGGCACGGTGGACGCGGTCGTCGGCGTCGACCCCGACGGGCGCCGCCAGCCGCTCACCGCCGCCTACCGCCGCGGTCGACTCGAGGCGTCCGTCGCCGCCCTGACCGTCGCTCGCGGCCACCTCACCGGCGCCTCGATGCGGGAGCTGACCGGCGGCCTCCACGCCGCCGAGGTGCCGCTGACGAGCGCGGCGAGCGCCGACGTCGATACCGTGGAGGATGCGCACCGGACCGGGGTGCGGCTGCCGTACTCGCCGGACCAGCGAGCCGAGGAGGACGCATGAGCGAGAAGGACGACATCCTGCAGGACTGGGCCCGGCGGCTCGCGGAGCAGCTGGGCGTCCCGTTGGAGCAGGTGCCCGTCGACGACATCCTCGGTCTCGCCGGCGTCGCCGCCCACCAGGTCATCCGGCCGGCCGCACCACTGACCACGTACATCGTCGGCTTCGCTGCCGGGCTCGCGGCCGCGAACGGCGGGTCCGGGCGCCCGGGAACGGAGATGGACGTGTACGCCGACGCCGCCCGTCGCCTCGCGGACACGGTCGCCGCGGAGCGCGCTGCCGCCGACGCCACGCCCGCCGAGCATGCTCCGAGCGACCCCGTAACCGACCCGGCGGGTGGAGCCGCGAGCGACCCCGTAACCGACCCGGCGGGCGGAGCCGCGAGCGGACGTCCGGGTGATGGCGGCACCGGCCAGGACGCGACGCGCCCGGCCCCCGGCGAGCCCGCTCCGTGAGCGGCGACGCCACGCCCCCCACCGCCCACCAGCACGTCACCTGGCACCAGGCCCGCGCGATCGCCCACGCGGCCGCACCGCTGCTCCCGGCCCGCGCCGTCCCCGTCACGGAGGCGCTCGGCTGCCCCCTCGCCGCCGACCTCACCGCCCCCGCCGATCTGCCCCACTACGCGTCCTCCGCGATGGACGGCTGGGCCGTCGCCGGCACCGGGCCGTGGCGGCTCGGCGCGGACCCGGGCAGGAGCCTGGCCACCGAGCTTCAGGCCGGCGACGCCGTCCCCATCCTCACCGGCGGAGCCGTCCCGGCCGGTACCACCGCCGTCCTGCGCAGCGAGCACGGCCGCATCGACGACCTCGCCGGAACGGGCGACCGGAAAACCGCCGTGCTGGTCGACGTCGGGCCGGCTCCCGTACCGCCGAACGCGCACATCCGCCCCGCCGGGGAGGAAGCGGCCGCCGGTGACGTGCTGATCGCCGCCGGCGAGGTACTGACCCCGGCCCACATCGCTCTCGCTGCCGTCGTCGGCGCCGACACCCTGACCGTCCGGCCGACCCCGACCGTCGCCGCGCTGCTGACCGGCGACGAGGTGATCACCTCGGGTCTGCCCGCGGCAGGACAGGTGCGTGACGCCTTCGGCCCCCAGCTACCCGCCGTCGTGAACCTGCTCGGCGGCCTCACCACCGCGGTCGACCGGCTGCCTGACGACCGCGACTCCGTCACCGCGGCCCTGTCTGCCGCGACGGCCGACGTCGTCATCACCACCGGCGGCACCGGGCGGTCCCGTGCCGACCACGTCCGTTCCGGGCTCATCGACCTGGGTGCCGAGCTGATCATCGACGGCATCGACGTCCGGCCCGGCCATCCCGCGGTACTCGCGCGGCTGCCCGGCGGCGGACCGCTCGTCGTCGCGCTGCCCGGCAATCCCCTGGCGGCCATGCTGACGCTGCTCACGCTCGCCCAGCCGGTCCTCGCCGGGCTGCTCGGCCGGCCGCGGCCCGGCTCGGTCCTCGCCCGCAGCGCGGTCGACCTGCCGCCCGGCCGCGCGACCCGCCTCGTCCCGGCCCGGCGCGTGTCCGGCACCGACGGCGTCACCCCGTGCGGGCACTACGGAGCCGGGATGCTGCGCGGCCTCGCCGACGCCGACGTCGTGCTCGTCGTCCCGCCGCGCGGGCTCGTGGCGTGGCGGGAGGCGGAGGCCGTCGCCCTGCCGTGGACCCGGCAGCACGTCGACGCGGGATGGCCGGGCGTCACGGCGAGCCGAACCCCGGGCACCCCCGACGGCGGCACGCTGAAGCATTCGCCGACCCCTGACGGCCCGGAGACGTGCGGCGATGGGCCGGCGCCGGTGAAGCCGGTGGTCCGCGTCGAGGGCCCGCGTATCTGATCCGGCCGCGCTTCCCGATCGAGCAACGAACCTGTCTGAGCCGGCCGGGCCTCTCGATCGAGCAACGAACCTGATCAGACGGATCTCGCAGGGCAGCGGTCGTGGCCGGTACTGCTTCCGGTACCGCAGCGATGCAAGGGCTACACCGAGTGCGACGCGTGTGACTGGTGGGGCCGCGAATGCGCCACACCCGTCCCTCCCGTCACACTCGGTGTAGCCGTCGGATCGCCGCACCGGCCGACCGCCTCACGCGCCGCTCCCCACCCGGTGCGGATCACGGACCACACCGAGTGGGACGCGTGTGACTGTCGGGGCGCCGAAGACGCCTCACCCATCCCGGGTGTCCCACTCGCTGTGGCCACTGGTCACCGACGATGCGGACCGGTCGCCTCCCGGACCGTCGCGATGCAAGGGCTACACCGAGTGGGACGCAAGTGACTGCTGGGACGTCCTCGGCGCCACACCCGTCCCGCCCGTCACACTCGGTGCAGCCATCGGATCGCCGCATGTCGCGACCGAGCTCCACCGCGGCCCGGAACGATCCGCCGGATCCCGCAGCCCGAACCCGGATCAGCGCGACGGCAGCGGGACGATCGTGTGCCGCACGAGTACCCCGTCCTCGATCAGCAGCTCCCCGTAGGTCGCCCGCGGCTGGCGCCGCTTGTCCGTCGGCGACCCCGGGTTGAACAGGTGCACCGCCCCGGCCGGCTCGTCGAGCGGGATGTGCGAGTGGCCGAAGACGACGAGGCCCGCCTCCGGGAAGCGGCGCCGCATCCGCCGGTCGCGGCCCTGCTTCGGCCCGGCGTCGTGGATCATCGCCACGACGAGTCCCGCGAGGTCGAGCGCGAGCGTCTCCGGGACACCGCGGGAAGGCACACCGGCCCCGCTCCCCGACCACGCCGCGACGTCCTCGCCGTCGTTGTTGCCGCGCACCACGTGCAGCGGGGCATGCGCGGCCAGGTCGTCCAGCACGGCCGGCGTGCACACGTCCCCGGCATGCAGGATGACGTCGGCGGCCGCGAGGGGCTCGCGCAGCCCGTCGGGCACGCCCTTCCAGAAGCGCGGCGCGTGGGTGTCGGAGAGCACCAGCACCCGCAGCGAAGTCACCGCCGGTGCTCCACCGTGCCCGTGTGGACCCCGAACGCACCCGCCCGGTGGTCGGCGACCCAGTCCTGCAGCACCCGGCGCACGCTGTGGAAGCTCAGCGCGGCCCACGGGATCTCGTCGATGCGCACGAGGGCGTTCTCGATCGTCTCCGGCCCGGGTTCGAGGTCCAGGTCGAGCAGCCGCGCCCGGTAGAAGAGGTGCACCTGGCGCACGTGCACCGCGTCGAGGACGGAGAACAGTCCCTCGAGCTCGATGTGCGCGCCCGCCTCCTCCCGGGTCTCCCGCGCGGCGCCCTCGGCCGCGGTCTCCCCGACCTCCATGAAACCGGCCGGCAGGGTCCAGTACCCGCGCCGCGGCTGGATCGCCCGCCGGCACAGCAGGATGCGCGGCTGACCGTCCTCGTGCTGCCACACCGGGACGGTGCCGACGACGTTGATCGGGTTGACGTAGTCGATGTAGCCGCAGTTCGGGCACACGGCCCGCAGCCGGTCCTCCATCGGCGGGACGCGCTGCTCGACGGCGTGGCCGCAACGGCGGCAGAAGTGGATCTCGGGGACGGCCATGCTCCAGCGTCTCACCTGCGATGCGATCCGCGGAGGCCCGATGACGCCCCGCGGCGGCTCGGTCAACCGGCTCGAACGGCCCGCTGACGGACGCGCATAATCGGAAGCAGTCCGGCTCAGCCCGCGACGGCCTGCACCCACACCCCGATGACGAACACGCTGACGGCCAGGCAGCCGCACCCGAACTCGACGAGGATGCCGAGGCCCGTGGCCTTGACCGCGGCCCAGCTCGTCGTCAGGGCCGCCCGCAGATCTCGCTGACGCACCAGTTCACTCAGCAGCAGCCCGGCGACGAAACCGACGAGCAGCCCGACCACCGGGATGAGGAACGCCCCGACGACGGCCGCGACGAGCCCGACCAGGATGGACCGGTTCGGGATCTGCCGAGCCTTGAGCCGGCGTCCGGTCAGCACCCAGCTCGCCGACATTCCCGCGGCGGCGAGCAGCGTGCCGACCGCGAAGACGACCCACCCGGTCGCCGACCCGAGGGTGGCCGCCCAGATCAGCAGGCCGACGACGATGAGGATGCTGCCCGGCAGCACCGGCACGACGATGCCGATCAGTCCCACCAGCAGGACGACGCCGACGATCACCGTGGCGAGGACCTGGCCCGCCGTCATCGGCGGCGCCTCGACGGCGACCGTCGTCAGGGGGGACAGCGCAGCCGGGATCATGGCCGCATCGTCTCACGCCGTCGTGCGCGCCGGTGCGCGGATGCCCGGGCCGGCCGGGCGGATCGAGCATCCACCGGAAGCGCCCGGGCCGGCCGGGACCTCAGCGGGCGAGTTCCTCCGCGAGCGCGGCGACGAACGCGTCCACGTCGGCCTCGGTGGTGTCCCACGCGCACATCCAGCGGACCTCGCCCGTGTGCTCGTCCCAGTCGTAGAACCGGAAGCGGGCCCGCAGCCGCTCCGCCACATCGCGGTCCAGGATCGCGAACACGGCGTTCGCCTGCGTCGGCTGGGTGACGCGCACCCCGTCCAGCGCCTCGACGCCGGCCCGCAGCCGCTGCGCCATGGCGTTGGCGTGCCGCGCGGAGGTGAGCCACAGGTCGCCCTCGAACAGGGCGACGAGCTGGGCGGAGATGTACCGCATCTTCGACGCCAGCTGCATGTCCATCTTCCGCAGGTACGGCAGCGCGGTGGCCAGCTCGGGGTCGAAGACGACGACGGCCTCGCCGAACATCAGGCCGTTCTTCGTGCCGCCGAACGAGATGGCGTCCACCCCGGCGTCGCGGGTGAACACGCGCAGCCCCTCGCCCAGGGTCGCGGCGGCGTTGGCGAGCCGGGCTCCGTCCAGGTGCAGCTTCATGCCGCGCTCGTGGACGTGGTCGGCGATGGCGCGGATCTCCTCGACGGAGTAGCAGGTGCCCATCTCGGTGGTCTGCGTGATGGAGACGGCGAGCGGCTGCGCCCGGTGCTCGTCACCCCAGCCCCACGCCTGGCGGTCGATCAGCTCGGGCGTGAGCTTGCCGTCGGGCGTCGGGACGGTCAGCAGCTTCAGGCCGCCGACCCGCTCGGGTGCGGCGTTCTCGTCGACGTTGATGTGCGCGGTCTCGGCACACACGACGGCGCCCCAGCGCGGCAGCAGCGACTGCAGGGAGACGACGTTGGCACCGGTGCCGTTGAAGACGGGGAACGCGAACGTCGGGGTGCCGAAGTGCCGGCCGAGCACCTCCTGCAGGCGCTCGGTGTACTCGTCCTCGCCGTAGGAGATCTGGTGGCCGGTGTTGGCGGCGACGACGGCGTCGAGCACCTCGGGGTGGACGCCGGCGTAGTTGTCGGAGGCGAAGGTCCGGGCGTGCCCGGGGGGCAGGTCGCTGCCGAGTGCCTGATCGCTGGTGGAGAGGGGGGCGAAGTCGGCCTCGGAGTGCTCGCTGGCCTCGGAGCCGTGCGCGACGCGCGGAGTTTCAGTCACGCTCCTACTGTGACCGATGCCGCACGATTCCCCCAAGTCGCCGGCTCCCGCACGCCTCGCCGTCACGTCCAGAAGATCGGCAGCGCCTCCGGGTAGCGGGCGTGCACGATCGAGAGGAACACGACGACGTCGAACAGGAGGTGCACGCACAGCACGTACAGCAGCGAGCGGGTGCGCATGAACAGGTACCCCTGCAGCAGGGCGAACGGGACGGTCAGCGCCGGACCCCACGCCTGGTACCCGAGCTCCCACAGGAAGCTGACGAAGACGATCGCCTGCAGCACGTTGGCGTGCCAGAACGAGAAGTGCCGGGCCAGCAGCGCGAAGACGGTGCAGATGAAGAAGAACTCGTCCCACGAACCCATGTACGTGACGCCGACGAGGAAGCGCCCCACCTCGGTGCCGTCGGCCAGCGGCGGCCAGTTCAGGTACGCGCCGCTGCGCACGAAGTACACCGGCAGCACCACCCAGCCGATTGCGGGCACGGCCACCAGGTAGGCGATCATCCCCCGCGTCCACCGCTGCCCCGAGAGCCACCGGAAGCGGACGGCGTGGTCGCCGTACCCGAAGCGGGAGAGCAGGTAGGGGACGGCGACGGCCATCGTCAGCACCGTCCCGAGCAGAGCGATGTTGACCCAGCCGACGTCGGCCCGCACCGAGACGGTCGAGACGATCACGAGCCCGACGGCGATCAGGAGCAGGTCGCGCAGGAGCAGCCGGTCCAGCCACACGTACAGCCCGATGCCGGCCGCCATCGCCAGGTAGCCCACGGGCCGCCACTCGAGGGCGAAGAGGAAGAAGCCGGAGAGGCAGACCAGCAGGGCCGGCACCAGCGCAACGCTCCACCCGTGCCGCTCGCTCCGTCCCTCCATGCCGCCATTCTGCCCGGACCGGACGCGGCTACGATGAGAACAGGTCTCAACCGATGCCGCGCACCACTGTCCGGGGAGGGCACTCGTGCACACCTTGTCCGCGGCGTTCCGCGCCGGTCTCACCATCCTCGCCGTCGTGTGCCTCCTCGGTGGCGCGCTGGTCGCGGACCTCGTCAGCGCATCCGGAGCGGCCGCCGCCGGTCCCGCGGATCCGTGCGCCACCCTCAACGCCAACCGGGTCCGCTTCAACGTGGACGGCGCGGCACGGGTCACCTTCGCCGTCGCCGCCGACCGGAACAGCTCGTACGTCACCATCACCCAGTGCGCCCGCACGGCGACCGGGTACGCGAAGCAGTGGGCGACGGACGGCTGGGCCGGCGTCAACGGCTTCTCGGCCCCGAACGCCGCCTGGGAGGACACGTTCCGGTCCCCCACCGGATCGTTCACGATGACGGAGGCGCTCGGTCGGGCGAACCCCGGCACCCGGCTCGCCTACCACACCGTCAAGCCGACGAGCCGGTGGGGCGGCGAACGGGGAGCGACCTACAACCAGTACTTCGAGGGCACCGGCGGAGAGTCCGACGAGAACCTGTGGACCTTCATGAACGAGGGCTACTACGAGCAGGCCGCGGTGATCAACTGGAACCGCCGCCCCGACATGGACACCCGGCAGGGCGCGTCCTTCGCCATCTTCTTCCACGCCGGCTGGACGAAATCGGCCGGCTGCATCTCGACCCACCTGTGGGCGGTCACCCGACTGCTGCAGAGCGCGGTGCCGGGTGACCGGATCGTCATGGGCGCCGCGTCGGACCTCTTCGGCACCACGACCGCCGGCGACGGCGCGGCCCGGTATCTCGTGCCGACGACGACGGCGGCGATCCGCAGCGCGGGCGACCTGCTCGCCGTCGACGCCGGCGGCGTGCTCTGGAACTACCCGGCGCAGGGCAACGGCACGCTGGCGGTGCGCCGGTCGCTGGGCACCGGGTGGCAGAACGTGCGCTCGTTCCACCTGGTCGACTGGGACGGGGACGGCCGCTTCGACGTCGTCGCGCTGTTCCGCGACGGCACCCTGTCCGTGTATCCCGGCACGGCGTCCGGCGGAATCGGTTCCGGCCGGGTGCTGGCACGGGGGTGGACGGGCCGTACCGTCGTCGCCGGCCGGTGGGGCTCCTCCCGCGCCGTCCTGGCCCGGGACGACGCCACCGGCGTGATGACGGCGTACCCGGTCGCCGTGGGCGGTGGCCTGGCGGCCGGCCACCGGATCGGCAGCGGCTGGCAGGGGCTCGGCCTGACCCTCGTGGACTGGGACGGCGACGGGCGTGCCGACGTGCTGGCGCGGCACGCGGACGGCCGGCTGGTGCTGTACCGGGGGACGGCGGCGGGCGGCTTCGTGTCCGAACCACGGCGGGTCATCGGCACCGGGTGGCAGGGCATCACCGCGATCACCCCGGTCTACGCGTTCGCAGGAACCGGCACCCGCGGCGTGCTCGGCCGCTGGGGCAACGGGACCCTGTCCTCGTTCCCGGCGACCGGGGGCCGCTCGACCGTCGGCCACGGCTGGTCGGCCTATCACCTGGCCGGCTGAGCGAGCAGACGCCACCGATCGGAGGGCCCGCGGCGCGTGATCACGGCCACCCATGGAATGCCTGACGGCGACCCCTCGTTGGCACGAGGGAGAAGCCCGTCATCTGCGAATCGGAGGAACCGTGACCGTCCCCGCCTTGTTCGAACCCATCACGCTGCGCGACCTGACCCTGGCCCACCGCGGATGGGTGGCGCCCATGTGCCAGTACTCCTGCGACCCCGTCGCCGCACCCGGCGTTCCCACCGACTGGCACCTGGCCCACCTGGGCGCCTTCGCCCTCGGCCGCGCCGCGCTGATCATCACCGAGGCGAGCGCCGTCAACCCCGAGGGGCGGATCTCTCCGCAGGACGCCGGCATCTGGAACGACGAGCAGGCCGACGCATGGCGCCGCATCGTCGACTTCGTCCACACGCAGGGCATCGACACGAAGATCGGCATCCAGCTCGCCCACGCGGGCCGCAAGGCGTCCACCTACGCCCCGTTCGCGGGTCAGCACGGCTCCGTGCCCGAGTCCGAGCACGGCTGGGCCACGCTCGCCCCGACCGACGCCCCGTTCGACGGGTATGCCGCCCCGACCGCGATGACCGAGGAGCAGATCCTCGCCGTCGTCGACGACTTCGCCGCCGCGGCCCGCCGCGCCGTCGCCGCAGGTTTCGACACCGTCGAACTGCACGCCGCGCACGGCTACCTGCTGCACGAGTTCCTCAGCCCGATGGTCAACGACCGCACGGACGGCTGGGGCGGCGACGACGACGGCCGCATGCGGCTGCCGCTGGCCGTGATCGACGCCGTCCGCGCTGCCATCCCCGACGGCATGCCCCTGCTGATGCGCATCTCGGCAACCGACTGGGAGGACATCGAGGCGGACCTGACGTTCTCGTCCCGGTTCGTCACCCTCGCCCACGAGCACGGCGTCGACCTCGTCGACGTCAGCTCCGCCGGCAACCTCGGCGCCCCGAAGGTGCGCGGCGGCGCCGGCTACCAGACCGGGTTCGCGGAGCGGATCCGGCGGGACACCAAGGTGCCCACCTCGACCGTCGGCATGATCACCGACGCCGTGCAGGCCGAGCACATCCTGCTCTCCGGCCAGGCGGACGTCATCACCGTGGCCCGCGCGGCGCTGGCCGACCCCCGCTGGTGGCTGCGCGCCGCCTATCGGCTCGGCTACGACCTGCCGTGGGTGCCCCAGTACGAGCGCGTCTCCCCGTCCCGGGTCTACTGATCCCGGCCTCCACCCTCGGTGACTGGTCACTACCTGTCGGTTTCCCGGCGCAACCCGCCGCGGAACCGTCATCGAGTGACCAGTCAGCGAGGGCGGGACGATCGCCGGCGCCGGCTCAGCGGGAGCTGATCCGCTGGAACTTCCGCACGCAGAGCGGGACGAAGACGGCGAGCAGCACCGCGGAGCCGATCAACACCGTGGGCACCGGATGCTGCATCGGCCAGGCGTCCGGCACCGGCGCGGAACCGAGATTGCCGAACAGCTGGCGGGCCGCCTGCACGAGCGCCGACACCGGGTTCCAGTTCGCGAAGAACTCGAGCGGTCCGGGCAGCGACTGCGACTGGACGAACGCGTTGGAGATGAACGTCAGCGGGAACAAGATCATGAACGAGGCGTTGTTGATCGCCTCGGGCGACCGCACGGACATCCCGATGAGCGCCATCACCCAGCTGAACGCGTAGCCGAACACCAGCAGCAGGGCGACCCCGCCGAGGAACGACCACACCGACGTCGTGAAGCGCCAGCCGACGAGGAACCCGGTGAGGATCATGATCACCATCGAGATGCCGTTGAGCACCAGGTCGCCGTTGGTGCGGCCGATCAGCACGGCGGCCGGACTCATCGGCAGCGTGCGGAACCGGTCGATGATGCCTTCCTTGAGGTCCTGCGCCATCGCCGAACCGGAGAACGTCGCGCCGAACACGATGGTCTGCCCGAAGATGCCTGCCATCAGGAACTGCGTGTAGTCGGTCCCCTGCACCCGGATCGAGCCGCCGTACACCTGGCTGAACAGCAGCACGAACATGATCGGCTGCAGCACGGCGAAGATCAGCATGTCCGGCGTGCGGCGGATCTTCAGCAGGTTCCGCCACGTGACGGTCCACCCGTCGGCGAGCAGCGTCGGAAGGCCCCCGGTGACCGTGGGGGTCAACGTGCCCGCCGCGGTGGTCGTGATCGCGCTCATCATCGCTCCGCTCCGGCCCGGTGCCGGGCCCGTTCCCGCTGGTGATCCGGTGCACCGGTGCCGTCCGGTGACCCGTCGACCGTGGCGCCCTCCCCCGCCCGACGGCGCGGCCGAGAGCCGTCACCGTTCGACGACGCCGGGCCGGCGATGCCGGTCGTGGCGCCCGCGACGGCTCCGCCGCGAGCGCGACGGGTGTCGTCCGGCTCGCTCCCGTCCGAGCCGGCACGATCCGCGTCGGCACGGTCGGGTCCGGCGCCGTCCGGAGACGACGTCCCGGCCCCACCCCGGCGACGACGCCGACGCCCGTCGCCGTCCTGCTCGTCCTCGTCCTCCGCCTCCTCGGCCACATGGCCGGTCAGCTTGAGGAAGACGTCGTCGAGCGTGGGGCGGCGGATCCCGGCGTCGTGCACCCGCACCCCCGCGGCGTCCAGGTCCGCGAGCACCCGCTGCAGGGCGACCGGACCGTGCTCGACAGCGACGTCCACCTGCCGCCCCGCCGGGTCGACGCGCGGCTCACCGCTGCCGTGCCGCGCCATGATGGCCCGCACGACGGCCATGTCCGCCGGGTCGACCAGCGTCGCGGCCACGCGGTGCCCGCCGACCTGCGCCTTCAGCTCGTCGGCCGTCCCCTCGGCGATCACGCGGCCGGCGTCGATCACCGAGATCGCGTCCGCCAGCTGGTCGGCCTCCTCGAGGTACTGCGTCGTCAGCAGCACGGTCGTGCCACCGCCGACCAGGTCCCGGATGACGTCCCACAGACCGAGCCGGCTGCGAGGGTCCAGGCCCGTGGTCGGCTCGTCGAGGAACAGGACCTGCGGGTTGATGACGAGCGCCCCGGCCAGGTCGATGCGACGCCGCATGCCGCCGGAGAATCCCTTGACCGGCCGGTCGCCCGCCTCGGCCAGGCCGAACACGTCGATCAGCTCCCGTGCGCGGGCCCGTGCCTGCGTGCGGCCCAGGTGGTAGAGCCGCCCCACCATCTCGAGGTTCTCCAGGCCCGTGAGGTTCTCGTCGACGGCGGAGTACTGACCGGAGACGCCGATGATGCTGCGGATCTGCTGCGGGTGCGCCATGACGTCGATGCCGTCGATGGTCGCGGATCCGGCGTCGGGCCGGATCAGGGTCGTGAGCACCTTGACGACGGTGGTCTTGCCGGCGCCGTTGGGGCCGAGCAGGCCGCGCACGGTGCCCTGCGCCACGGTCAGATCCACGCCGGTGAGGGCGTGGACGGGGCCGGAGCGGGAGGAATAGGTCTTGGTGATGCCGCGGGTCTCGATCGTGGCCATGGCGTCCTCGGTGATCGTCGCCGGGCGGATCACGCCCGAACGGTTTGTCGCAGGAGTTGTGGCAATCCTAGGGACGACAGACGCCGTGTGTACAGCGTTCACATAAGCGCGCGGGTGCCCTGCGGACAGGTGTGGTCCGCGGCCGGACAGACGTGTCCGGTCAGGCGCCCTTCTTCTTCGTCGAGTTCGCCGTGGCCTTCGCGCGCGAGCCGGAGCGCGAGCCGGAACCCGACGACGCGGCCGCCTTCTTCTCCTCCCCGCCACCGCGCTTGCGGTCGATGCTCCGCTTGAGCGCCTCCATCAGGTCGACGACGTCGCCGCCCTCGTCGGAGTCCTCCTCGTCGCCCTTGCCGAACGTGGTCGCCGTGTCGAAGGCGTCGCCCTGTTCGAGCTTCTCGTCGATGAGGTGCTGCAGCTCCGTCTGGTAGTCGTCCTCGAACTCCTCGGGATGGAAGTCGCCGCTGAACTGCTCGACCAGCGCGGCGGACATCTTCAACTCCTGCGGGGAGATCTTCGCCTTGCTCGTCACGGCGGGGAAGTCGACGTCGCGCACCTCGTCGGCCCAGAGCATGCCCTGCAGCACCATCACCTTGCCGCGCGTCCGCAGCGCGCCGAGCCGGGTCTTCTGCCGGAGCGAGAACTTCACGATGGCCGTCTGGTCCGCCTTCTCGAGCGTCTCGCGCAGCAGGAGGTAGGACTTCGGGGACTTGCCCACCGGCTCGAGGAAGTACGGCTTCTCGAACATGATCGGGTCGACCTGGTCGTTCGGCACGAACTGCACGACGTCGATCTCGTTGTGCTCCGCCGCCGGCAGGGACTTGAGGTCCTCGTCGGTGACGACGACGGTGCGGTCCCCGTCGTCGTACGCCTTGTCGATGTGCTGGTACTCGACCTTCTCGCCGCACACCTCGCAGCGGCGTTCGTACCGGATGCGGCCACCGTCGGCGTCGTGCACCTGGTGGAACCTCACGTCGTGGTCCTCGGTGGCGCCGTAGAGCTTGACCGGCACGTTCACCAGTCCGAACGTGATGGCGCCGGTCCAGATCGGTCTCATGGGCATCATTGAAACACCACGACGTTCACGTCGTACAGCAACGGTTGACGCCGTACAGGACGCGGCATGGGGAACGACACGGGAACGGCCGCGGCGAGAGCCGTGACAGGACCGAGGGGAGGCACGATGGCGGCAGGCCAGCAGACGGTCGAGATCGGCGGACGCCGACTGCGGGTGAGCAACCTGGACAAGGTGCTCTACCCCGCGACCGGCACGACGAAGGCCGAGGTGCTGCACTACTACGCGCAGGTGGCGCACGTGCTCATCCCGCAGACCGCCTGGCGGCCGGTGACCCGCAAGCGCTGGGTGAACGGCGTCGGAACCGCCGCCGAACCCGGCCAGGTGTTCTTCCGCAAGGACCTGGAGGACGCCGCCCCCGCGTGGATCCCGCGCGGGAAGATCGAGCACCGCACGAGCGCCAACGTCTACCCGCTGGCGAACGAGCCGGCGGTGCTGGCCTGGTTCGGCCAGCTCGCCGCCCTGGAGATCCACACCCCGCAGTGGCGGTTCGACGCCCGGTACCGCCCGCAGCACCCGGACCGGATGGTGCTGGACCTCGACCCCGGTCCCGGTGCCGGGCTCGCCGAGTGCGCGGAGGTCGCGCGCCTGTGCCGGCAGATCCTGACCGCGATGGACCTGGACGCCGTGCCGGTGACGTCCGGGTCCAAGGGCATCCACCTCTACGCCGAGCTCCCCGGGACGGCGACGTCGGAGCAGGTCAGCCAGGTGGCCCACGAACTGGCCCGGGCGCTGGAGGCGGACCACCCGGACCTCGTCGTCAGCGACATGAAGAAGACGCTGCGGGCCGGCAAGGTGCTCGTGGACTGGAGCCAGAACAACGCCAACAAGACCACGGTGTGCCCCTACTCCCTGCGCGGCCGCGAGCACCCCACGGTCGCCGCCCCGCGCACGTGGGAGGAACTCGACGACCCGGGCCTGGCCCACCTGGACCTGGACGTGGTGCTCGAGCGCGTGGCCGACGGACTCGACCCGATCGCCGCGCAGGGCTGGGTCGGCTCACTGACGACGGAGAACGAGCACTCGGGCAGGCCCTCCACCGCGAAGGCGGATGACGAGGACGACGCCGGCGCCGACCTGCTGGCCACCTATCGGGCCAAGCGGGACGCGGCGAAGACCCCGGAACCGGTCCCGGAGACGCCCGCGCACGGCAAGCACGAGCAGCCCTCGGCCGGCTCCGACGCGGACAATCCGCCCACCTTCGTCATCCAGGAGCACCACGCCCGGCGACTGCACTGGGACTTCCGGCTCGAGCACGCCGGGGTCCTCGTCTCGTGGGCGGTGCCGAAGGGACCGCCGCTGAGCACGAGCGAGAACCGGCTGGCCGTCCAGACCGAGGACCACCCGCTCGAGTACGGCACGTTCGCAGGCAGTATTCCGAAAGGTGAGTACGGCGGCGGCGAGGTCACCATCTGGGACCACGGCACGTACGAGCTGGAGAAGTGGCGCGACGGCAAGGAGGTGATCGCCACCGTCACCGGCCAGCCCGACGGCGGGCTCGGTGGGGTGCCGCGCCGCTTCGCGTTCATCCACGCGACCGGGATGGGCGGGGACGCCAAGAACTGGCTGCTGCACCTGATGAAGGAACAGCCGGGCGAGGACGGCGGCGACGAGGCACAGCCGTCCAGGCGCGCCGCCGAGCCCGCCGTCGTCGACGGCATCGCCCCCATGCTCGCGACCGCCGGCGCGGTCGAGGACCTGCGCGGGGCGGACTGGGCGTTCGAGATGAAGTGGGACGGCGTCCGGGTGATCGCCACGGTGACCGGTGACGGCGTCACCCTGAACGCCCGGCACGGCGCCGACATCACCGCCACCTACCCCGAGCTCGCCGACCTGGCCGATCGGATCGACCCGGACGTCCTCGCCGCCGGTCCCGTCGTCCTCGACGGTGAGGTGGTGGCCCTCGGCCCCGGCAACCGGCCCGACTTCGGCCGCCTGCAGAACCGGATGGGCCTGACCAGGCCGCGCGACGTGACCGCCGCGATGCGCCGCACCCCCGTGCACGTCATGCTCTTCGACGTCCTGCACCTGGGCGGCCGGTCCCTGCTGCGCACGCCGTACGAGAAGCGGCGGAGGCTCCTGGCCGACGCCGTGCGCGAGGGCGGCCACGTGCACGTGCCGGACGCCTTCGACGGCGACGTCGAGGAAGCGGTCGAGGCGAGCCAGGACCTGAAGCTCGAGGGCGTCGTCGCCAAGAAGCTCTCCAGCGTCTACCAGCCGGGCCAGCGCGCCCGCACGTGGATCAAGCTGAAGAACCAGACGCACCAGGAGGTCGTCGTCATCGGTTGGCGGGCCGGCAAGGGCGGACGGACCGGCGGCATCGGCTCCGTGCTCGTCGCCGTGCCCGACGAGGACGGCGTGCTGCGGTACGCCGGACGGGTCGGCAGCGGCCTGACCGACGAGACCCTCACCGGCATGGCCCGGGACTTCGCGTCCGCGACCCGGAAGACGCCGGCCGCCGAGGGCGTGCCGGCCGCCGACGCACGGGACGCGACCTGGGTCCGCGCCGATCGGGTCGCCGAGGTGAGCTTCGGCGAGCTGACCCGCGACCACCGGCTGCGCCACCCGGTGTGGCGGGGGTGGCGGCCCGACAAGAGCGCGGACGAGGTGCGCTGGGAACCATCCTGACCCGCGTCGTGGCCGGCCGGAGCGGCCCTCACCGGGCACGATGGAGCGCGTGCATCCTCCCGCCGACGCTCCTGCCGACGTCGTCGTCGCCGTCAATCCGACCGCCGCCTTCGGGCGCCACGGCGACGTGGGGACCCGCGTGGCCCGCCGCCTCGAGGAGGCCGGGCACCGGGTCACGACCCTGGTGCGCGACGACTACCCGACCCTGCTCGCCGCGGCCCGCGACGCCGTCGCCGGGCTCGCGCGGCGCGGAGGCCCCGACGACGGGCTCACCACCCTGGTGGTCGTCGGCGGGGACGGCATGGTCAACCTCGCCGCGAACGCGACCGCCGGCACGGGGGTGCCGATCGGCCTGATCCCCACCGGGACGGGCAACGACTTCGCCCGCACGCTCGGCATCCCGCACGGGGACCCCGACGCCGCCGCCGACCTCCTGCTCTCCGCGCTGGCGAGCGCGGGCCCGGCCGGCGGCCCGGCGACCGTGGACGCGGCTCGGATCTCCTCGGCCGGCGGCGAGCGCTGGTTCGCCTGCTCCCTCTCGGCCGGGTTCGACGCACGGGTCAACGAACGCGCCAACCGGATGCGGTGGCCGTCGGGCCGCTCCCGCTACGTCGTCGCGCTGCTCGCCGAGCTGACACGCCTGCGGCCGGCCGCCTACGCCCTCGAACTGGACGGCAAGCCGTGGGAGACACCCGCGGTCCTCGTCAGCATCGGCAACGGCGTGAGCCTCGGTGGGGGCATGAGGATCACGCCGGACGCGCAGCTGGACGACGGCCTGCTCGACGTCATGGTCGTCGCACCGCTCGGTCGGCTCGCGCTGCTGCGCATCTTCCCCCGCGTCTTCTCGGGCACGCACGTCACCGACCCGCGGGTCACCATCCGCCGGGCGTCTCGGGTCCGGATCGACGCACAGAACATCGTCGCCTTCGCCGACGGGGAGCGGATCGGCCCCCTGCCCGTCGAGGTCACCGTCGTCCCCGGAGCCCTGAGGGTGTGGACGTAGGCCTGAACGAACCTCGCTGCGTCAGTGCGTCAGGCCGGAGACCAGGTTGATGGTCGTGGCCAGGACGATGGCGCTGAGCAGGTAGGAGAGCAGCCCGTGCCGCAGGACGGTGCCCCGCACGGTGTCGGTCTTCAGGGCGGTGTCGGAGACCTGGAAGGCCATGCCGACGGTGAAGGCGAGGTAGGCGAAGTCCGCGTACCTCGGGGGCTTCGTCTGGTTGAAGTCGACGCCGTCGTGGTCCTGGTAGAAGAGCGACGCGTACCGCAGGGTGAAGAGCGTGTGGACGAGGAACCAGGACAGCGCGATACTGCCCAGGGCCAGCGCCACGATCAGGCTCCTGGTGTTGCCGTCGGCGTGGGAGGCGTCGACGAGGATGAGCCCGACGCCGGCGAAGCTCGCGATCGTCGCGGTGAGCACCAGGGCGTCCGAGGACCCTCGACCGGGATCCTCCCGCCGCGCGTGCGCCGCCGTCGCGGCCGCGTCGAGCCGTCCGACCACCGCCCACACCCAGATCAGGTAGGTGGCCGACGCCGCTGCCCAGCCGAGCACCGGGGCGTACACGCCGTTTCCGAGGACGGTGACCAGCACGGCCACGACCACGCCGACGACGACCATCACGAGCAGCCGGAGCCGCGAGTGATGGCGGGGTGAATCGAATCGTCCGGCGCGCGCCGCGACCGGGGGTGAACCGCTCATGGGGGCGATGATGACACAGCCGCCTGCGGCCGGACCGGACGACGCGACGGGCCCGGAGAAGGGCACGAACCCGTCCGGACCGCTCAGGCCGGGACGACCGGCCGCGCGGTGAGGATCGGCGCGGTGATCAGGTCCCGGTCGTAGCAGACCACGGCGTCGTTCTCGAGCAGCCGCTCGCGCTCGACGACGTCGCCCGTGCGCCGCGACCGGACGTGGCGGTGGATGACGTTGTGCCGCCGCACCTGGGGCCGGCCGGAGCGCGGATCGACCGCCTCGTAGAAGTAGCTCTCGTCCTCACGTACGTGGTAGGTCAGCGGCCACGGGCTCTCGGACCGCAGTTCACCGCGCAGGTACTCCTCGTCCGTGCGCACGCGGAACTGGAACACCTGGTCCGTGGGGTTGTGCACGCGGTAGTCGAGGAAGTTCCAGATGATCGATGTGCCCGTGCCGAACGGGATCTGGCGCCGGAAGTCGGGGAACAGGTCGAGGCCGCCGTGGTGGTGGTGCTCGACGATCGTCAGCGGCGAGTGCAGCGTCATCCAGTGCAGCAGGTTGGTGAACTGGCACATGCCCCCGCCGATGCCCACGTCCGCCCGGTCGCCCGAGATCACGACGCCGGGCCGGTACCCGCGGCCCTCCGTCGGCCGCCCCACCAGCCGCCAGAAGGAGAAGGTCTCTCCCGGTCGGATGAGGATGCCGTCGACGAGCGGCCACGTGAGCCCGAGCGAGACGGCCTTGCCGTCCTGCAGGTGCGTGTCCACGTTGCCGAGGCGCCGGCGGATCAGGGAGTTGTGCGCGTAGACCTTCGTCGGCAGGTCCTCCGTGGACCGGGCCGCGGCGAACCGCTCCCGCCCGACGGCGTCCCGCAGCCGCCGCTGCAGGCACTGCCGTTCCACGGCGATCCGGTAGGTCAGTGGTGAGAGCTCGCTGAAGAGCCGTCGTGCCATGTCGATCCCCCTCGACGTGCCATCCGGGCACGTCATCGCGCCCTTCGGGACGCACGGTACCCGAGAACCGCGCGATGCGCACGGGTCGGCCCGGGGGCCCCGTTCGGGCCGGGAAAAAGCACGGGGACGAGCCGCGGGATCAGTGCAGCAGGGGCAGCCAGGCGAGGGCGACGGCGACCCCGAGCGCCGTCCCGGCCACCACCTGCGCACGGGTGTGCACCCGCAGCCGGACCCGGGACCACGCGACGGCCAGGGGCACGGCGATCATCGCCCACCACGGCCCGCCCAGCCAGCCCGCGAGCGTCACCGACACCGACGCGGCGACGGCGGCGTGCGCCGAGATCTTCCACCGCAGGTTGACCACGAGCACGACGATCAGGCCCGTGGCGATGCCGCCCATGACGACGTACAGGGCGCCCGGCGAGCGCAGCAGGACGAGCAGGGCCATGCCGACACCGCCCGAGACCAGCGTCCCGACGTACACGGGCGTCCGCTCGGTCCGTTCGGGCACGTAGTGCCCGCTCAGCCGGCCGCGGCGGGTGAGGACGACGATCACCGTCATGGGCAGCGCGATGGTGAAGCCGATCGCGACGACGGCGGCGAGGACGGAACGGGCCGTCACGCCGTGCGCGAGGGCCGCGATCGCCATCAGGAGGGAGGCGAGTACCGGCGGGGCGAGGACCTCGGAGACCGCCCGCGCGAGCCGGTATCCGGTGCCCGTCCCGGGAGTGGGCGGGACGTCGACCCGGGACCGTGGCGTCCGGGGCACGTCAGGCCGCCGGTCCGGCCTCGTCGGGGCTCGTGGCGAACTCGAGATGAAGGCGTTCACCCAGCGGGCTCGCGGGTCCGCGTCCACGAGCAGCGCCTTGACCAGCAGCGTCGCGGGCAGCGCGACGAGCGCCCCGATCCACCCCAGCACCCAGTACCAGAACATGAGCGAGAGGAACGACATCGCCGGCGTCACGCCCACGGACTCGCCCGTGAACTTGGGCTGGATGATCGACTGGATGACGAAGTTGAGCACGCTGTAGGCGATGACGACGGCGAGCGCGGACACCCAGCCGCCGTCGAGCAGCGCGAGCAGGGCCGGGGGCACGAGGCCGATCACGAACCCGATGTTGGGGATGTAGTTGGTCAGGAAGGCGAGAACGCCCCACGCCCAGATCAGCGGCACCCCGATGAGGGACAGGGCGATGACGTCGAGCACGGCGACGATGAGGCCGAAGACGGTCGTCACCAGCCAGTAGCGGCGGACACCGACGGCGAAGGCCCGCAGTGCGGTCGTGATGTGCGGGCGACTGCCGGCGACGAGGCCGAGCCGGTCCGGCAGGGACATCGAGTCCAGCGTCAGGAAGAAGACGGCGAGGATGAGCGTGGCGACGGCCCCGGTGACGGCCGTGACGTTGGAGAGCACCGGCGTCAGCAGGCTCATCACGCTGCCCGCATTGACCCCGCGGAGCGTCTCCTGGATCACCGCGGTGCTGATCCCGAGCCCGTCGAGCCAGGTGAGGGCCTGCTTCCACAGGGACAGGAAGGCGTCGTTGTGCGCGGGCAGCTCGACCACGAGCTGGCTGACGGCCCATCCGGCGAGCAGGAAGAACCCGAGGATGATCCCGACGACGATCAGCAGCGAGACGGTCGCCGCGAGGATCCGGTGGACGAACCGCTCGAGCCACTGCTGCAGCGGGTAGACGACGATCAGCAGGTTCAGGCCGAGGAAGACGGGGGCGACGACGTCCTTGGCCGCCTGCACGAACAGCAGGACGACGAGCAGCCCGGCGAGCCCGAGCACGACGGTGAGGAAGCGCGGGGTGCGGCGGTGCGGGCCCCCTTCCCGGTCGGCGCGGTGCGCCGGCGGATCCGCTCGCTCCGGCTGGCTCACTCCGTCTCCTCCAGCGGCTGGATCAGTGTGGGATCCTCGGGGTCGACGGTCCGGGTGCTGTTGACCTTCCGGTCGACGGGGTAGTGGGTCACCGTGGACGCCACCGCGGAGGACGTGTGCTCGAGCAGCTGGACGAGCTCGTCGGCGGCCTTCCCCTCGACCGGCTCGGGGTCGAGCCAGCGCTCCCAGGTCTCGGGGGCGAGGAAGACGGGCATCCGGTCGTGCACCTCACCGGACGCGTCGCGGGCCTCGCGGGTGATGATGGCGAAGCTGATGGCCCAGTCGTCGCCGTCCTTGCGGGCGGCGCCGACGGCCGCCGCGGCGAGCAGGCCGGACGCGCCGTCCGGGCCGTGCAGATAGAAGGGCTGCTTGCCGTCGTCGCGCTGCTCCCACTCGAAGTAGCCGCTCATCGGCACGATGGCACGGGCCCCGGCGAACGCTCGCTTGAACAGCCCGTTGGTGGCGACCGTCTCGAGGCGCGCGTTGATCGGCGCACGGCCGCCGGGCTTGCCCCATCCGGGCACGAAGCCCCAGCTGGCGGGCTCGAGCTCGCGCTTGAGCTCACCGTCCCGGCCGCGGTGCTCCCGGACGAGCGGGGCGACCATGGTCGGCGCCATGCTGAAGGTGGGCCGCCAGTCCTGGGCCCGGCCCCCGTCGGCCACGAAGGCCTGGATCAGGTCGTCGACGTCCTTGTCCATCGCGAAGCGTCCGCACATGACCCCATTGTGCATTCCGCGTGGCGCCCAGCCGTGGACAGGCCGTGGACAGCGCACGTCCACCCCGGACGGGACCGGTCCGGGGCGGACGTGCGCTGTCTGTCCTGCTGCGCGCGGGCGCGTGCGGCGCGTGCCGGTCAGGCGTCGGCCGTCTGGGCGCCGACCTGCTCTCCCGCCGCCTGCTCGTCCTTCTTCTGGGGCGAGACGAGCTGGAACCGCTCGCCGTCCGGGCCGGTGGCGCTGAGGATGCGGCCGTACTGAAAGTCGGAGGGCGCATCGACCACGGTGCCGCCCGCCTCGCCGATCGTGTCGACGGCCGCGTCGACGTCCGCCACCGTGAAGGCGACGTTCCAGGCCGAGCCGCCGGCTCCGGCACCCTCACCGATGCCGCCGGCCTCACGCTGACCGCCCGCGACCGAGAACATGGCGTACTTCATGCCGCCCATGTCCAGATCCTGGTAGGTGTAGCCGAACACGGCCGCATAGAAGCGACGGGCCGCGTCGTAGTCCGTGCTCATGACGTCGTCCCAGGCCACGGTGCCGGGCTCGTCGACGGCGTTGAACCCGGTGTGCTGCCCGGCCTGCCAGACGCCGAAGGCGGCGCCCGTCGGGTCGGTGTAGCAGGCCATGGACCCCATCTCGCCGACCTGCATGGGTGGGGCGATCACCTGGCCGCCGTTGCCGGTGACCCTCTCGTGGGTGGCGTCGATGTCGTCGGTGGCGAGGTAGGTCATCCAGGCGACCGGGGCTCCGTCCATGCCCTCCATCTGCGGGCTGAGGCCGGCCGCGAGCTGGCCGTTCGCCGACGCGTTGCTGTAGCCGCCGAACTCGGCGACCGGCTCGGAGAAGTCCCAGCCGAGGACGGCGCGGTAGAACGCCTGCGACCGGGCGACGTCGGGAACCATCATGTCGACCCAGCACGGCGTACCGGCGGGCCACTTGTCGGGGTGTGCGCTCATGGGATTGCTGCCTTTCGGGCGAACGGTTCCAGGAAGAGGTGGACACCGCCGCGGCCGTCCCACCGGCCTATGTGAACGCTGTCCACTTGGTGACGCTGCCGAGCCTAGGTGATCTCCCCGGCGGCGACAAGAGGTCCGCTGCGACTCTTTCAGCGCTCCGACCCGGCGGGTAGATTCGAGACGAAGGTCAGCATGCTGATGACAGGAGTTGCCGTGTTCCATCCGAACGAGGCCGAGGGCGTGCACCGGGTCGAGCACGCCGGGGTGAACTGCTATCTCGTCGAGGACGGAGCACGGGTGCTCCTCGTCGACGCCGGCCTGCCGGCGATGTGGCCGATGGTGCGCGCCGCCCTGCGCGGCCTGGGTCGCTCGCCGCGGGACATCGAGGCCCTGGCGATCACCCACGGGCACTTCGACCATCTCGGATTCGCGCTGCGGGTGCAGCAGGACCTGGACGTGCCGGTGTTGCTGGACCCGGCCGACGCCTGGATCGCCGCGCACCCCTACCGCTACCAGCACGAACGCGCCCGCCTGTTCTACCCGGTGCGTCATCCGCGCGGCGTCCCGGTGCTCACCCGGATGACGCTCGCCGGCGCCCTGGCCGTCCGCGGCGTCAGGAACCTCAGGCCGCTGGACGCCGGAGCGGCCGCTGCCCTGCCCGGCCGGCCCGTGCCCGTCGCGACCCCGGGCCACACGGCCGGGCACGTCGCGCTCCACCTGCCGGACCGGGGCACGGTCATCACCGGGGACGCCCTGGTGACGCTCGACCCCTACACCGGCGGTACCGGACCGCAGATCGTCTCGGCCGCCGCGACGGCCGACACCCGCCAGGCGGTGGCCTCGCTCGACGCCCTCGCCGCGCTCGACGCCGAGATCGCCCTGCCCGGGCACGGCGATCCGTTCCGCGGCCCCGTGGCCGACGCCGTCGCACAGGCGCGACGCCGGCCGATCACCTGACTCGACCACTCCCCGCCGGCTCGTCGGTGGTCGCCGACGAGTCGGCGTCAGAGCCGCCGCCTCACTCGGCCTGACGCATCCGCCGCCGAGCCGCGATCAGGAGGACGACGGGGACGGCGAGCAGGGCCAGCGGGATGAGCAGCAGCAGCCCCGCCGGGTGGCCGAGCATCGACGCGAGCGACACGGCGTCGGTCGCGCCGCGCAGCCGCTGCGTTCCCGAGGCCAGCTGGGTGGAGCCGTCGGCCAGCTGGGTCGTCCCGTCGGCCAGCTGCTTGTTGCCGTCGGCCAGGGTGCCGGCGCCCGTGTTGGCGGCCGCGGCGCCCGTGGCGAGGCGGTTCGCGCCGCCGTCGAGCGTCTTCAGGCCGGTCGCCAGCTGGCCGGCGCCGGAGGAGAGGGCCGTCGCGCCGTCGTTGAGCGTGCCCGCGCCGGTCGCCAGGCGGGTCGCGCCGTCGGACGCGGTCTGCGCACCGACGAGCAGGGCGGGGGTCTTGGCCGCCAGTTCGGACGTGCCCGCCTGCAGGGTGCCGGCCCCGGTGGCGAGGCGACCGTTGCCGTCGGCCAGCTGCTGCGATCCGTCGGCGACCCGGTGGGCGCCGTCCTGCAGGGCCGCGGTTCCGGCGAGCAGGCCCGGCTGCTGCGGGTCGGTCGCCCGGATCCCGGCGTCGATCTTCGTCAGCCCGGCGTGCAGGTCGCCGGCGCCCCGGGCCGCCTTGCCGCCGCCCGCGTCGAGCTGCTTCATGCCGGCGGCCAGTGTCCCCGTGCCGGCGGCGAGCGCCGCGGACCCGTCACGAGCCCGGCCGGCACCGGCGTCGAGCTGCCTCATGCCGTCGGCCAGGGCACCCGTGCCCGCCGCGAGCGCCGCGGATCCGTCCCGGACCTTGCCGGAACCGGCGTCGAGGGCCGCCGCGCCCGCGTCCAGCTGGGCCGCACCGGCGTCGAGCTGCTCCGACTTGGTCACGACCTGAGCGGTGCCGCCCTTGAGCTGGGCCGCCCCGGCGGAGAGCTTCTTGAGTCCGTCGACGAGGATGGGGTCGAGCCCGTGCGGGGTGGCCGCCACGTAGGCCTTGAGCTGCTCGACGCCGTCCTGCAGTTGCTTGGCCCCGCCGTCGAGCCGGTGGGCGTCGTTCAGCGACGGCCCGGTTCCGGCCGCGAGCTGCGCGGTACCCGCGTGCAGTCGGGTCGCACCGTCGGCCAGCGCAGCGCTGCCGGCGGCGAGCTGCCTGGCTCCGGGGTCCAGCTGACCGGTCACGGCGGTCGCCGCCTTCGTCGTGCCGGCGGACAGGGCCGCGTTGCCGGCGGCGAGCTGCCTGGCTCCGGGGTCCAGCTGACCGGTGACCGCGGTCGCCGCCTTCGTGATGCCGGCCGAGAGGGCGGCGTTGCCGTCGGCGAGCAGTGCCGAGCCCGCGTTCGCGGCCGTCACGCCGGCCGCGAGGCGCTGGGCCCCACCGGCCAGCCGGTCCGCGCCGTCGGCCAGCGTGCCGCTGCCGGCCGCGAGCCGCTGTGCGCCGGACTGCGCGTCCTGCGCGCCGGCGGCAAGCTTGAGGGCTCCGGCGTCGAGCTTCTTCGCGGCGTTGTCGGCCCGGGTGACCCCGTCGACGATCTTGACGGAGCCCTCCTGGAGGCTGCTCGCGCCGGTCGCGAGCTTGCCGGTCCCGTCCTGCAGCCGGCCGGCACCGTCGGCGAGAGCACCCGAGCCCGTCCGCGCCTTCGCGGCCCCGGTGGCCAGTTCCTTCGAGCCGTCCTGCAGCTTGCCGGTGCCGTCCGCGAGCCGCTGGGCACCGTCGGAGGCACGGCCGGCACCGTTGTTGAGCCGCCCGACTCCGTTCTGCGCCTTGGCCATTCCGTCATCCAGGGCGGCGGCGCCACTGGCCACCTGAGAGCTGATCAGCCCCCAGACGGCGAGAGCGGCGACGAGCAGCAGGGCCAGGACGATCGTGATGGTGCGGTGCATCCGGCTGTGCTGCCGGTACGCGAGATGGGCATTCATGGAGCTCCTCACCGGGCCGGCGACGATGCCGGACCCGTTCGACGGCGCGCCGAAGGCACGCTCGGGCTGTGCGGGGCAGCGGGCGGAAGATCGTCCCGGCCGCTCGAGCGACCGATGCGGCGTCCGCAGACGCCGGGGTGGACGGTCACACTCGTCGAGCTGATGTGATGCTGCTTACAGTTGTACCTACTGGTGAGTAACAACACAAGCCGATAACGGAAGAAAGTTTCCAGAATGCGCGCAGGGCGGCTCTTCGCGCGACCGCTCGGACGACCGACGGCGGCGATCGACCCCGGACACGACGAAGGCCCCCTCCCGATGGGAGGGGGCCTTCGTCGCTGGTGCGCGAGGGGGGACTTGAACCCCCACGCCCTTTCGAGCACTGGCACCTGAAGCCAGCGCGTCTGCCAATTCCGCCACTCGCGCCAGTGACTCTCCGACTGCACGGACCCGCGTCGCTGGGACGCGGACCCCGGTCGCCCGGAGAACAGCAGGTCCAAGCATAGCCCAGACCCGCGGCGAACTCATAAACGCGCGTCACCGCTTGCGCTCCCGGTGCTCGACGCCCACGGCGGACGCGCCGAGCGGGACCCCGGATCGACCCAGCCCCCGCCAGTAGTATCGGCAGTGACGATCTGTACACTGCTGCGAGTCGTGCCCGGAATCGGGCACGATCCGCGTGCACCCACTGACAGGAGGACCGCCCATGGGACGGCTCGACGACGTCGAACGACGCCTCGAGAAGATCGTCCGCGGCGTGTTCTCCCGTAGTGGCGGACGGCAGGTGGAGCCGGTCGAGATCGCCAGCGCCCTGCGCCGCGAGATGGACCACAAGGCCATCGCCCTGACCGAGGGCCGCACGATCACGCCCAACGTCTTCGACGCGCGGCTCTCCGACGCCGACTTCGAGACGGCCCAGGACTGGGGCACGGCACTGGCCGAAGAGCTGTGCGAGGTCGTCATCAAGCACGCGCAGAGCCAGGGGTACGCCCTGCTCGGACCCGTGCGCTTCTCCTTCCTGCACGACCCGGTGCTGCGCACGGGCGTCTTCGAGATCGACTCGAAGACCGAGAAGCAGCAGCAGAACCGGCCACGGGCCCCCCGCGCAGCGGGACAGAACAGCGCAGGACGCGGCGGATCCGTCACGGGCGGTCCGTGGCGCAAGGCCGCCGAGGAGAAGCGGCCCGTGCTCGAGATCCACGGGCAGCGGTACTCCCTCAACGCGCCGACCATCGTGCTCGGCCGGTCTTCGGAGGCCGACATCCTCGTCGACGACACCGGCGTCTCCCGCAAGCACCTGCAGATCCACACCCAGGACGGCCAGAGCGAGGCCGTGGACCTCGGCTCGACCAACGGCAGCTACGTCAACGGACAGAAGATCCACGGCAGTGCCCCGCTCGCGGACGGGTCGGTCATCTCGATGGGCCGCACGAAGATCACCTTCCGCCTGCTGCCCCCGCGGGACGGCGGTCGCGCCGATGGGTGAACTGACCGCCACCGTCCTGCGCTTCGCCTTCCTCGCGCTGCTGTGGATCCTCATCTTCTCCGTGCTCGTGGCGATGCGCCGCGACCTCGCGGTCGGACGCCGGGCCCGCACGACCGCGGCCCGCGCCGCCGCCACCCCCGGACCGGAGGCCCCCGCCGCTCCGCCGCGACAGCAGGCCCGCCGCCTCGTCGTCGTCGAGGGCCCGCAGGAGGGCACCGTCATCGACCTGGCCGCCGGCCCGGTCATGATGGGCCGCGCCCAGGAGTCCACGCTCGTGCTCGAGGACGACTACGCCTCGGGCCGTCACGCCCGACTCTTCCCCCAGGGCAGCCGCTGGTTCCTCGAGGACCTCGGCTCCACCAACGGCACCTTCGTCAACAACCAGCAGCTCACGCGCGCGGTGCCGATCGAGCCCGGAACCCCCATTCGGATCGGTAAGACGGTCATCGAATTGAGGCCGTGATGGCGAGAGTGCTCCGCTACGCGGCGCGTTCCGACGTCGGCAAGGTGCGCGCCAAGAACGACGACTCCGCCTATGCGGGTCAGTTCCTCGCCGTGGTCGCCGACGGGATGGGCGGCCACGTCGGCGGCGACGTCGCCTCCGCGTCGACGGTGCTCGACCTCGTCCACCTCGACCACCACAAGCACGACGACGACGGCGAGACGGTCCTCGCCGACGAGATCCAGACGGCCAACTCCCTGCTCAACGAGCTCGTCGACGCCAACCCGCGCCTCGCGGGCATGGGCACGACGGTCACCGCACTGCTGCTGACCGGTGAGACCCTGCGGTTCGCCCACATCGGCGACTCCCGCGCCTACCGGCTGCGCGACGGCGTCTTCGAGCAGATGAGCATCGACCACACCTTCGTGCAGCGGCTCATCGACGAAGGTCGGCTCCGCCCCCAGGACGCCGAGTACCACCCGCACAAGAACGTGCTGATGCGGGTGCTCGGCGACGTCGACGCCAGCCCCGAGCTGGACCTGCACGAGTACGACACCCGGGTCGGCGACCGCTGGCTGCTGTGCTCGGACGGGCTCACCGCGGTCGTCCCGAGCGGAGTGCTCGCCGACATCGTCCGCGGCGGCGGCAGCCTGCAGGACATCGTCGACACCCTGGTGGACCTCACGCTCTCCGGCGGCGCCCCCGACAACGTCACCGTCGTGATGATCGAGGTCGTCGAGGGCGATCCGGGCGACACCCGCACCTCCCGGCTGGCCGTGCTGCCGCCCTCGAGCCTGCGGGTACTACCGCGCGGTGCCCGCCGACGCCGGGACGCGGACGGCACGGGTTCCGGCGACACCGGTGACGCCGCGGCGGCCAGCGCGGCCGCCGACGGCGACCAGCGCGCGACCGAGCCGATCGTCACGAGCGAGACCGGGCCGACCGGCGAGCGCGCCGAGGAGGCCGTCAGTGCCGGCGCCCTGCGGGAAGAACTCGCCGGCCACCCGCACGTGCTCGTCGGGGCCGCCGCCCTGGCCACCGAGACCGGTCGCCTGCCGACCGTCGCCCAGCGCAGCGCCGATCGACGTGCTGCCGCCCTGTTGCGCCATCGCGACGACGAGGACGAGACCGGCGACGCAGCGGGAGCCTCCACCGGGCGGCGCCGGTCGCGCCGCCCCCTGTACGCCGTCATCGCCGTCATCTGCGTGCTCGCTCTCGCCGCCGCCGCCGGCTGGGGCTACGCCTGGACGCAGAGCCGGTACTACGTCGGGGAGGCCGACGGCGAGGTGGCCATCTACAACGGGGTGTCCCAGTCGCTCGGACCGATCCGGCTCTCGCACGTCGAGGCCCGCACCGGCATCCCGGTCAGCACCCTGCCCGAGTACTCGCAGGAGCGAGTGCACATGACGGTGCCCGCCGACAGCGCGGACCGCGCCCGGCAGATCATCGCCGACCTCCGCCTGCCCGGTCCGGACAACCCGCTGCCCTCGCCGAGCTGCACCCCGAGCCCCTCGGCGAGCGCGTCCGCCCACCCGTCGAGCCGCGCGACCCCGCACCCGACGCGCTCGGCCTCGCCCGAGGCCCGCGGAGAGCCGACCCGCAGCCCGTCACCGCGGCCGTCAGCGAGCGGCCGGCCCACCCCCAGCAGCACGGCGCACGCCTCGGACCGCGCCGGCGCCGTCCCGTCCCCGTCCGTGACCCCCTGTGGAGGGCAGCGCTGATGTCCCAGCTGTACACCGCACCGCGGTCCCGCCGGAACACCGAGCTGGTCCTGCTCGTCCTCGCGCTCGCCATCGCGATCGGGGCGGACATGCTCGTGACCATCAACCTGAGCCAGCCCTTCGGGGCCGCGTGGTTCACCCGCGTCGTCGTGTTCTCGGCCCTTCCGCTCGTGATGCACGTCGTGCTGCGGCTCCGTGCGAAGTATGCCGATCCGGTCATCCTTCCCGTCGTGACCGCCCTGAACGGCCTCGGGCTGGCGATGATCCAGCGGCTGGACATCGCGAACGGCGACGACGCCGCCACCCGGCAGCTGGTGTGGATGGCCATCGCCGTCGCCGCTGCCGTCGTGGTCCTCGTCGTGCTGCGGGACCACCGGGTGCTGCGTCGGTACACCTACATCTCGTTCGTCGTCAGCGTGGTGCTGCTGGTGCTGCCCCTCGTGCCGGGCCTCGGCCAGGAGATCAACGGCTCCCGCGTGTGGATCCGGATCGGCTTCGGCTCCTTCCAGCCCGGTGAGATCGCGAAGATCACCCTCGCCGTCTTCTTCGCGGGCTACCTCTCGACCAACCGGGACCTGATCCTGCTCGCGGGCAAGAAGATCGGCCCCGTGCAGCTGCCCCGGGCCCGTGACCTGGCGCCGATGGTGGTCGCATGGCTGCTCGGCCTGGGCATCCTCGTGGTGCAGAGCGACATCGGCATGTCGGTCATGTTCTTCACCCTGTTCATGGTGATGATCTACGTCGCCACGAGCCGGTCGAGCTGGATCCTCATCGGCCTGGTCCTCGTCGCCGCGGGCGCGGTGTTCGCCTACACGTTCATCGGCCATGTGCAGGCCCGCGTGGACGGCTGGCGCAACGCGTTCGACCCCGAGGTCTTCAACGCCGCCGGCGGTAGTTGGCAGATCGTCCAGGGCCTCTTCGGGCTCGCCAACGGCGGCCTCTTCGGGACCGGCCTGGGTCTCGGACGGCCCGACCTGGTGACGTATGCCAACTCCGACATGATCGTCGCGGCCCTCGGCGAGGAGATCGGCCTCATCGGCGTCGTCGCGATCGTGCTGCTGTACGTGATCCTCGTGTCCCGCGGCATGCGCGCCGCCCTCGGCACCCGGGACGCCTTCGGCAAGCTGCTGGCCTGCGGACTGGCGTTCGCCGTCGCGGTCCAGTGCTTCGTCATCATGGGCGGCGTCACCCGCCTCATCCCACTGACCGGCCTGACCACGCCGTTCATGTCCGCCGGCGGTTCGTCCCTGCTGGCCAACTGGATCATCGTGGCCCTGCTCCTGCTGATCTCCAACGCCGCGCGCCGGCCCGCGCCGTCCGGCCCCATCCGGGAGGGCGACCTGCCGTCCTCCGGGATCGACGTCGTCGAGCCGCGCACCGCCGCCACGTCCGCCATCGGCACCGAGGGCGCCACCGCCGCCGGAGCCGGTACCCCGGCCCGCCCCACCGCCCGCGCCGGCCGCGCCCGTCAAGGAGGGAGCACCTCGTGAATCAGGCCATCCGCCACACCTGGGTCGTGGCCGCCGCGCTGCTCGTCCTCATCCTCGGATCGCTCACCTACGTGCAGTTCTTCGAGGCCGGACGGCTGCAGGCCAACCCGTGGAACAGCCGCAACCTCCTCCAGCAGTTCTCGAGCAACCGTGGGCCGATCCTCGTCGGCGGCCAGCAGATCGCCTACTCGCAGCGCAGCAACGACCAGTACGACTACCAGCGGGTCTACCGGGACCCCCAGCTGTACGCCCCGCTGACCGGGTTCTACTCGCTGCTGAACATGACCGGACTCGAGCAGGAGCTCAACCCGCTGCTGACCGGCAGTTCGGACCAGCTCTTCTACGACCGCATCACCCAGATCCTCTCCGGCAACCAGCCGCGCGGCGCCTCGGTCGAGCTGACCATCGACCCGCAGCTGCAGAGGATCGCGTACGACGCGCTCGGCGACCAGAAGGGCGCCATCGTCGCGCTCAACCCGAAGACCGGGGAGATCCTCGCGATGGTCTCCAAGCCGAGCTACGACCCCAACGCGATCGCCACGCACGACACGAAGAAGGCGAAGCAGGCCTACGAGTCGCTCGCGCAGAACGAGGCCAATCCGCTGTTCAATCGCGCGATCGGCGGCAACCTCGACTCCCCGGGCTCGGTGTTCAAGATCATCGACACCGCGGCGGCCCTGGACTCGGGCAAGTACAACGCGGACAGCGTGCTGGACAACCCTGCGGAGCTGAACCTGCCGGGCACCAACGCGACCCTGCCGAACTACCGGTACGGCGGGTGCGCCGCCCGGACGAAGGTCGACTTCTCCTTCGCCCTCGAGCAGTCCTGCAACACCCCGTTCGCGTCGATCGCCCTGGACCTCGGGCAGGACGCCATCGCGAACGAGGCGAAGAAGTTCGGCTTCGGGGAGTCGCTCGGCATCCCCCTGTCGGTGACGCCGTCGGTCTTCGCGAACCAGCAGCTCAACGACGCGCAGCTGGCCCAGAGCGCCGTCGGGCAGTTCGACGTGCGGGTCACGCCGCTGCAGATCGCGATGATGTCCGCGACCATCGCCGACAACGGCGTGCAGATGAAGCCGAACCTGATCAAGGCGGTGCGGGCCCCCGACCTGACCCCGATCAGCACCTTCAAGCCCGAGCAGCTGCGGACGCCGACGAGTCAGCAGACCGCGAGCCAGATCAAGGACTGGATGGTCAACGTGGTGGACAAGGGCATCGCCGGCGGCGCCGCGATACCGGGCGTCAAGGTGGCCGGCAAGACCGGCACCGCGGAGCTCTCGGCGAACGGCCTGAACAACGCGTGGTTCACCGGTTTCGCGCCGGCGGACGATCCGCAGATCGCGGTGGCGATCGTCGTGGAGAATGTTGATGTGGCCACGGGGGTCTCCCTGACCAGTCCGACGGCGAAGAAGCTCTTTGAGGCGGTGTTGAACAAGTGAGGCCCACCGGAGGCATCACCCTGGGCGACCGGTACGAGCTGACCGATCGTATCGCCATCGGCGGAATGGGCGAGGTGTGGAAGGCCCGCGACAAGGTCCTCGGTCGCATCGTCGCGATCAAGATCCTCAAGGAGGAGTACACCGGCGACCCCGGCTTCCTCGAGCGGTTCCGCGCGGAGGCCCGCCACACGGCACTGCTGAACCACCCCGGCATCGCCAACGTGTTCGACTACGGCGAGGAGGAAGGCTCCGCGTACCTCGTCATGGAGTACGTGCCCGGCCAACCCCTCTCCACGATCATCGAACGCGAACGGGTGCTCTCCCCCGATCGCGCCCTGACGATCATCGGGCAGTCCGCCCGAGCGCTCTCCGCCGCTCACGCCAAGGGCCTCGTGCACCGCGACGTCAAGCCCGGCAACCTGATGCTCACCCCGGACAACCGGGTCAAGGTCACCGACTTCGGCATCGCCCGGCTCGCCGACCAGGTGCCCCTGACCGCCACCGGCCAGGTGATGGGCACGGCCCAGTACCTCTCCCCCGAGCAGGCCACGGGCCAGACCGCGACGGGCGCCTCGGACATCTACTCGCTCGGCGTCATCGGCTACGAGCTGGTCTCCGGCCACCGGCCGTTCACCGGTGAGTCCCAGATCGCGATCGCCCTGGCCCAGGTCAACGACGACCCGCCGCCGCTGGACCCGTCGATCCCCGCCCCGGTGCGGGCGCTGCTGATGTCGATGCTGTCGAAGGACCCGAAGCAGCGGCCCGCGAGTGCGAGCGCGCTGGCCGCCGCGGTCGACGCGATCCGGGCCGGCAAGTACGACGACGCCCTGCGGGCCGTGCCGACCCTGGCCGCCTTCGGCCTCGGCGGCGCCCCGACGGGCCGCACCGAGACGCTCCGCCGGCCGGCCACCGCCCGCACACGGGCCGTCACCACGCAGAACCGCACGCCCAACACGGCGTCCCTGCCCGTCGCCGGGGCGGCCGGTGCCGCCGCGGCCGGTGTGTCGGCGTCCCGCTCGGCGGACCCGGCGCTGGCCGACCAGGCATGGGAGGACCGCCAGGACGCCGGCCGGGACCGCCGTCGTGCCCGCAGCCCCTGGACGTGGCCGCTCGTCGCCCTGATCGTGCTGATCCTGCTCGTCCTCGTGGCCGCTCTCGCCTCGAACGGCCTGTTCACCGGGCGGGTCTCCACCACGACGAGCACGGCGGCGTCCGCGCCGCGCTCCACCCCGCCACCGAGCACCCCGCGAACGACCGCGTCGACGCCCACGACGGCCAGCAACACCCCGAAGACGGTGGACGTACGGGCCGCCGCGTACGAGGGCCGACCCATCAAGGAGGTGCAGGCCGAGCTCGAAGCGCTCGGACTGCAGGTGCGAGCGAACCCGCAGCCGTCCAACGACGTCGCCGCGAACCTGGTCACCGGTCTCGACCCGACCGGCACCCTGGCCGCCGGATCCGCGATCACCGTGACCTACTCGACCGGTCCGGAGCAGGTCACCGTGCCCCGCGACCTCGTCGGGAAGACCCGGGCGCAGGCCCAGGCGGAGCTCTCCCAGCTCGGGCTGACGTACCAGGAGGAGGTCGTCGACAGCGATCGACCGGCTGGTACCGTCGTGGAGGTCCCGGACGCCGGGCAGAAGGTCGACCCCGGCTCGTCGGTCACCGTGCGGGTGTCCCGCGGGCCCTCCCCGTCGCCGTCGACCTCCTCCGCGTCACCGTCCCCGTCACCGTCGCCCAGCACCTCCACGCCGAGCGCCTCCGGGAAGAACGGCAACGGCAACGGCAACGGGTCCACGAACGGGAGCGGCTCCACGAACGGTGCCGGATCCACCGGTCAGAGTTCCGGCACCGCCACGAGTGCGGCCGTCGCACCGGCCGGGGCGACCACGCCGTCGACCCCGAGCTCGACGACGACCGGAACGGCGGCCGAGCCGCTGCCGGCGGTCTCGCCGACCGGCACCACCCGGGGCTGAGCCCGGGTCGACGCCACGAGGACGGGGGAACGGACCGAGAACGGAAGCGAGGACGCTGATCGAAGGGAACGCTGGATCCGTGAGCGAAGCGCGGCTGCTCAACGACCGTTACCGGGTCGACGGGCTGATCGGACGCGGCGGTATGGCCGACGTCCACGCCGGGCATGACACGCGTCTCGGGCGGCCCGTCGCCATCAAGCTCCTCCGCTCGGACCTCGCCCGCGACCCGAGCTTCCAGTCCCGGTTCCGCCGCGAGGCGCAGGCCGTCGCCGCACTGAACCACCCCAACGTCGTCGGCGTCTACGACACCGGTGAGGAACTGATCGTCGACGCCGCCGGGCGCGCGGTCGACGCCCCGTTCATCGTGATGGAGTACGTCACCGGGCACACGCTGCGCCAACTCATCACCGACCGCCGCCTGACCATCCCCACGAGCCTCGCCCACGCCGACGGGGTCCTCGCCGCGCTGCAGTACAGCCACGGCGCGGGCATCGTGCACCGCGACATCAAGCCCGCCAACGTCATGGTCACCGACGAGGGCGCCGTGAAGGTCATGGACTTCGGCATCGCCCGCGCGATGGAGGACTCGTCGGCGACGCTCACCCAGACGCAGGCCGTGCTCGGCACGGCCGCCTACCTCTCCCCCGAGCAGGCCCGCGGCGACACGGTCGATCCGCGCAGCGACCTCTACTCGGCCGCCTGCCTCTTCTACGAGATGCTCACCGGCCGGCCGCCGTTCCGCGGCGACTCCGCCGTCTCCGTCGCCTACCAGCACGTGCGGGAACTGCCCCCGCCGCCCAGTTCGGTCAACCCGGAGGTCTCCCCCGCGATCGACTCCGTCCTGCTGCACGCCCTCGAGAAGGACCGGCAGGACCGGTTCCAGGACGCCGCCGAGTTCCAGGACGCCCTCCGTGCGGCCGCGCGCGGCGTCGTGTACGAACCGCTCGTGCCCGGCGTGGACGAGGACACCCTGCAGATGCCGCCCTCGGACGCCACCGACCGTCCCCGGCCCTCGGAGGACGGCGACCACCGCTCTGGCGCTGCTGTCGGCGCAGCCGCCGGGGCCGGTCTCGCCGCCGCGGGGCTGGTCGCCGCGACTCACCGCGCCGCGGGCGAGCCGCCCACGCAGGCGTTCGACGGCGACGCCACGGCCACGGAGCGGTCGGCCGACGCCGGCGCCACCGCTCCGGGAACCAACGTGCTCCCCCGGTCCGGCGAGGGGACGGGCGACGCGGAGGGCAGCGACGCGGCACCGCTGATGCTGGGTCTGGGCACCGACGACGAGGTGCACCCGGACACCCGGGCCCGCCGCCGCGCGTGGATGATCACCGGCATCATCGCCCTCGTCCTCGTCCTCGGGGCCGTCGCCGTCTACTTCACCAACATCCTCATCGCCCGTTCGGCCCCGCCCGAGACGGTGAGCGTCCCGTCGGTGACCAACATGAGCCAGGCGGACGCGTCCACGGCCCTGGCGAACGCCAACCTGCGCATCCGGCTGGACCACACCAACAGCACGACCGTGAAGAACGGCTACGCGATCAGCACGGACCCGCACACGGGCACCCGGGTGAGCCCGCGCAGCGAGGTCACCCTCCTCGTCTCGAGCGGGCCCGCGCACGTGGTCCTGCCCACCGACCTCGCCGGCCGCCCGGCGGACCAGGTGCGCGACGAACTGCGCCAGCTCGGGCTCGACCCCATGCTGACGACGACGAAGAACAGTGCGACCGTGGACGAGGGGTCCCTGATCGCCACGGTGCCGGGCCTCGGCAAGCAGGTGCCGGCGGGCAGCCGGGTGGATCTCGTGGTCTCGACCGGCAAGGTGACGATGCCGCAGCTGGTCGGCCTGACCGAGGCGCAGGCGCGGGCGAAGCTCGCCGCCGACGACGTCGCCCTGCCCGTGAAGGTCGAGACCGCGGAGAACAGCGTGGTCAAGCCCGGCACCGTGACGTCCCAGTCGCAGCCGGCCAACGGCAACGTCGACCAGGGGACGACCGTGACCGTCACCGTCGCGAGCGCTCCGGCGAAGCCGAAGGCGAAGGCCTCGCCGTCACCGACACCGACACCGTCACCGTCACCGACGTCGTCGAGCAGCCCGAGCCCCAGCCCGACCGCCAGCTCGAGTCCGAGCCCCCCGCAGAGTCCCAGCCCCAGTCCGACGGCGACGAGCAGCAGCGGCAGCACGCAGGGGTCCGGCCGCGCCGGCGCGCCGGGGCAGCAGAAGAAGCACGGCTGAGCCTCGACCCCGGCCCGCTCGAGCCGGCTCGTACTCCGAGCCGGTCGCAGCTCGCCCGGCTCCGAGCCGGCAGCTCCGCCCGATCAGCCGGTGGTCACTGGGTGATGAGCGGGCTCAGCCCGGCCGCGCGCTCCGCCGCTCCCGTCAGGCCGAGGGACTCGAGCCACGTGCCGAGCATCTGGTAGCCGCCCTCGGTGAGGACGGACTCCGGGTGGAACTGGACGCCCCACAGCGGAGCGGTGCGGTGGGCGAGACCCATGATGATGCCGTTCGGGGTGGTCGCCGTGACCTCGAGGACGTCCGGCACCGTACCCGCGTCCGCCGCGAGCGAGTGGTAGCGCGTGGCGGTCAGCGGGCTCGGCAGCCCGGCGAAGACCGTTGCCCCGTCGTGCTGGACCTCCGAGGTCTTGCCGTGCATCAGTTCGGCGGCGTGCCCGACGGTGCCGCCGTACGCCTCGGCGAGCGCCTGGTGGCCGAGGCACACCCCGAGCATCGGCTTGTCGTGCTCCCCGCACCAGCGGATCAGGTCGACGCAGACGCCCGCGTCCGCGGGGGCACCCGGGCCGGGAGAGACCAGCACACCGTCCCGCTCCTCCGCGAGCCGGATGGCCTCGGCGAGGTCCACGTCGTCGTTGCGCACGACCAGCGTCTCTGCGCCCAGCTGCTGGAGGTAGCCGACCAGGGTGTAGACGAAGCTGTCGTAGTTGTCGATGACGAGGATGCGGGTGCTCATCGGGGTGGTTCCTTCGCGGAGTGGTGACACGGCCGCACGGCCGTCTCACCAGACAAGCACGCCCCGCCCGTCCACGCCAGCCGGGACGCCCGGCCTCCCGCGCGGGACCCGGGCGGGTTGGCTACACTGAGCCGTTGAACCAGGGGCTGCAACGCATGCCCGGGAACCAGTGCCGGCCACCCGCTGCGGGTGTGCCCGAACGAAGCGGCGGTCAGACCGCCCGAGGAGGCAGACGTGGCCGAGTCCGAAGCAACCCGGAGCGGGGACCCGGCTCGGCGCGCCGCGGCGGAGAAGGTCCGCGAGCGCAAGCGGGAGCGCGAGGAACGCGCCGCGGCACGCCGCGCCGGCCCCAATCCCACCTGGTACAAGGTCCTCATGGTCACGCTGATGATCCTGGGCCTGCTGTGGGTCATCGTCTTCTACGCGACGCTCGGCCAGTGGCCCATCCCCACCATCGGCGCCTGGAACATCGTCATCGGCTTCGGGATCGCCATGATCGGCTTCGTCATGACCACGCGCTGGCGGGGCTGACCGCACTCCCCGACGACACCGAGCCGGCCGCGTGACGTCCACGCGGCCGGCTCCGTTCGTGTGAGACGACCGCGGTCGCAGACTCAGGCGGTCGCGCCGCCGCCGGTCGCGGTTGCCTCCAGCGCCTTCGTCGCCAGCTGGCCGAGGACGGTCAGGTCCGAGGCGCTCTCGGGCTTTCCCACCGCCGTGATGGTCACGAGCCGACCGCCCTTGACGGCGGAGACCTGGGTCATCTCGACGGTGATCCCCGAGGTCTGCTGGACGTTCAGCACGGCCACGGAGTCGTCACCGACCTTCGCCATCGACAGTTCCTTGAGCGTCTGGTGCACGGTGGCCGTCGCCGTCTTCAGCGTGACCGCCGAGCACGAGTTCAGCAGCTGCCGCGCACCGGTCACCCGGGACTTCAGCTCCGCGGTGTCCTTGCTCATCACGAGCGAGAGCAGCACCTTGCTGCGGGCCGCCTGGCCGACGCCCACCGCCGCGTCCTGCGGGATGGAGCTGGCCTTGAGGCTGATGGTCTTGCAGACGGCCGGCGTCACGGTGGCGCTCTTGGCCGTCTGGTTCGTGGACCCTGCGGCCTGACGCACCTTGCTCGCGGGAAGCGGCACCAGCTTCTCCCCGTCGGGCAGCTTGAGCTTGCTGATCACCGCCGCGACGGACTCGTCGGTCGCGGCGCCGGACGATGTGCCGCCGGCGGAGCTGCTCGCGGACGCCGACGACGAGGCGGAGGCGCTTGCCGACGAGGAATCGGACGCACCTGCGGACGCCGACGACGAGGACGACGCCGAATCGGACGCGCTTGCGGACGCCGGGTCCGAGGGCGATGCGGATGCCGAGTCGGACGACGACGCGGATGCCGAGTCGGACGACGACGCGGATGCCGACGACGCGCTGGCCGACCCCCCGGTGACGGCGCCGCTGCCCCCACAGCCGGCGAGAAGAAGAACGGCGGCGACGGCACTGGCCGAGGCACACGTGAGAGCACGGACTGACGGTGACATGGATCCCCCTCCACGGACGCGCCCGGCTCCGACGGCGGGACGCTGCCCTGATCGTATCCGCGCTGGTCAGGGCTGACAATGCGCCGAGAGGATGCCTCGATTCTGTCGGTCCCGCCCGATAGCGTTGGACTCGACGCCGCCGCCCGCGGCCGGACAGGAGGAGGGGACGTGAGCAATCCCGATCACGAGGACGCCACCACACGCCGTCCGGGGGCGGTGATCCCGGAACCGTCGGTCCCGCCGGAGTTCCCGCTGCCGCCCGAGCCGGTCGACGCCCCGGAATCCGCGCCGCCCGTCACCGGCGGGGCCCTGCCCGGGGTCACCGCGCCGGGAGTGCCGGCGCCCGAGGCCGAGACGGCCGCAACGGTCCCCGCCGCTCCGACCGCCGGCTCCACCTCGGTGCCTGCCGTGCCCCCCGTGCCCACGGCGACGCCGGTGCCCACGGGTGACGAACGCGGCACCACGACCGTCGCGGAGACCGCGATCGCCAAGGTCATCGGCATCGCCGTCCGGCAGGTGCCCGGCGTGCACGCCCTCGGGAGCAACGCCGCCCGCGCGCTCGGGCAGATCCGCGACGTCGTCGGCCAGTCCGACCATGCCCAGGGCATCTCCGTCGAGGTCGGCGAGCGCCAGGTCGCCGTGGACGTCACCCTCGTGGCCGGATATCCCTGGCCGCTGCAGGAGGTCGCTCGCAACGTCCGGACCGCGGTCTACGATGCTGTCGAAGGGCTGATCGGCAAGGACGTCGCCGAGGTGAACGTGACGATCACGGACATCGACGTCCCCGAGCTCGACCGTGCAGCGGGCGGGCGTGCCCATCCCGAGGCGAAGGAGCGACGCATCCCATGAGTCCCACCGTGACCGGCCTTGCCGTCGGTGCCGTTCTGGCCGTCGTCGCCCTCGCGTGGGGCTTCTGGGGCTTCCTGCTCACCGCCCTGTTCATGCTCGTCGGCGCCGTCGTCGGCCGGGTCGCCGACGGCAGGCTCGACCTGCAGGCCGTCGCGGACTCGTTGCGCGGCAAGCGCTCGTCTTCATGAGCGCCGCGGGAACCGTCGCCGATGACCGGACGGCCCCCGGCGCACTGCCCGGCCACACCCGGATCACCCAGCAGGCCATCTCGCGGGTCGTGACGATCGTCGCCGCGGAGGAGTTCGGCGTGCCCGTTACGACCGTGCGCACCCGCCTGCTCGACGACGCCGGCCGCCTCCACCTGCAGGTCGCGCTCCCCGTCCGCGCCCCGTCGCTGCTCGACCTCGCTCGAGACGACGGCGCTGACGGCCGCAGAGCACTGATCGCGCGGTCGGAGCAGGCGCGGGTGGGCATCGCGCGGCGTTCGAGCGAGTTGACCGGTGCCGTGGTCGGCCGTGTCGACGTGGATCTGACCGGCATCCACCGGCCGGTTCCGGGACGGCTGCCGTGACGGAGGACCGCCGCACGCAGCGTCTCCGCCGCCGCGAGACCCACTCGTCCCGCAGCGTCCCGTCCGTGGTCACCGCCGTCGTCGTGCTGCTGGTGCTGCTGTGGCTCTTCCTGGAGACGGCCCTCTCCGTCTCCGGGGCGCCCCCCTTGCTGCTCTCTCCGCTGACCGCCGCCCAGTGGCTCGCGGATCTCCCCCGGCAGGCCCCGGGGGCGGTGCTCGCCGTCGTCGGGCTGCTCGTCGCGCTCGTCGGTCTGCTGCTGCTCGCCCTTGCGATCCTGCCCGGCAATCGCCCGCGCTACGTGGTCACCGACGAGCGCAACGCGATCATCGTCGACTACGAGGTCGTCGCCTCCGCCGCGTCGCGGGTCGCCCGCACCGCCGCCGGCGTGTCCGCCGACCAGGTGCACTCGTGGGCGTCCCGCCGCGCGATCGAGGTGCAGGTGCACCCGACGTCGGGCCTGCCGGTCGACGAGGACGCGGTCCGGTCGGCGGTCGAGCGGGAGCTGGCGTCCTACGGCCTGGAACCGGTGCCTACCGTCTCCGTCGCCGTTGCCACCCGCGGGGCGGTGGGCGTGTGAGGCGCACCCCGCGCGGACTCAACCGCGTCCTGCTGGCCCTCGTCGGCCTGGTCCTGGTGGCCGTCGGCCTGCTCGTCGCCGTCGTCGGCTTCAGCGCCGACGCCTCGCAGCGCTGGCTCGTCGTCGCCCATCAGTCCTGGGACGGCCTCGTCGGGCTCGTCCGGTCCGCCCCGATTCCGGGCGGCCAGGCCAGCTGGGTGTCCCTCATCGTGCTGGTCCTGCTCGTCGCGGCGATGATCTTCATGCTCGTGTGGATCTTCTCCCAGGGCGGCGGCCGCACGAACCAGATGGCCATCGGCTTCCACGACGGGGACCTGCCCGGCCGCACCCGGATCCGGACCTCGCTCGTCGCGGATGCCGTGGAGCAGGCCGTCGAGCACGACGAGCAGGTGCTGTCCTCCCAGGTCAGCAGCTGGAGGGTCGGGCACGGCGACGGCCTGAACATCCGGCTGCAGGTGCGGAAGGGCGTGTGGCTGAGCGACACCCTGCGCACCGCCCGCGATCTCGTCACCGGCCTCGACCGCCTCACCGGGACCCGGGTCCCCGTGCTGATCCGCATCAGCAGCGGTGCCCGCGCTCGGCTCTCCCGCACCGAACGCGTGCAGTGACCGGCGCCTGACGCTCACCCCCACGTGCCCCTGTTTGCGCGTCGACGGCGCCGTCAGCGGGCCGCGGGACCGGCGCTCAGGACCAGACGCCGGAGGATCCGCGCCGGTGGCTGTCGACGAGGTGGGTGTCGACGATGCCGACCGCCTCCATCAGGGCGAACATGGTCGTCGGACCCACGAACCGGAACCCGCGAGCGCGCAGGGCCGCGGAGAGCGCCCGTGACTCGGGTGAGGTCGTCGGGATCTCCGCGATCGTGCGCGGCTGCGGCGTCACGTCGGGCCGGAAGGACCAGACCAGGGCGGGGAGGCCGCCGTCCTCGCGCAGCGCGACCGTCGCCCCGGCGTTGCCGATGGTCGCCAGGATCTTCGCGCGGTTGCGCACGATGCCGGCATCGGCCAGCAGCCGCTCGACGTCCGCGTCGCCGAACCCGGCGACCGTGTCCGGGTCGAAGTCGGCGAACGCCGCCCGGAAGGCCGGCCGCTTGCGCAGGATCGTCGCCCAGGAGAGGCCCGACTGGAACGCCTCGAGGCTCAGCCGCTCGAACAGGCCGCGCTCGTCGCGCACCGGCAGGCCCCACTCGGTGTCGTAGTAGGAACGCAACAGGGGGTCGGTGGCCGCCCAGCGCGGGCGGGCCAGGCCGTCGGCACCGACGACGACGTCGGCCGACGGCTCTTCCGGCTGCGCGGCCGGCAGCGATGCGGGCACGCGGCTCAGGCGTCCGACTCGTGGTCGGCCCGCTGGCGGGACGCGGTGCCCTCGGCCGGCGCGGTGAGCCGGGCGACGAGGGGGGCGAGGGCGGCGGCGCCCCCGGCTCGCGAGTCGTGGTCGACGGGCGGGGCGGTGAGGGCGTGGTACTCGGCGCCGAGCAGCCGCGCGAGCTCGGCGGCGGCACCGGCGGGCACGTGCGTGCGTCCGGGTGCGCTCGCCACGATGCGCCGCAGCACCCGGGTGCGCAGGGTCGCGAGGGCGGGGATGAGCACCGGCAGCGAGCCTGTCGTGCCCCGGTTGGCGGCGAAGGCCTGGTCGAAGTAGAGCAGCAGACCGCCGAGCCGCCAGTCATCCGTGCGCGATTCGAGATGTTCCAGCACCGTCGTCGCCCCGCTGTTGAACGCGAGCACCGCGGTCGACTCGTCGATCCCGGCGAGCAGGTCCCGGAGCCGCCGACGACGCGCCAGCAGGTCGTCCCCGACCACGGGAGCGAGTCGCTCGACCTCCGGCTGCGCGTCCGGGGAGTCGACGGCGGCCAGCAGTGTCGGAAGCCAGGCCGCCTCCGTCTCGCGAGCGTCGCCGGCGACGATCACCAACCGGCCTGCGGGCCACGTCACCGCGTGCGTGGGTGTCATGCGCTCATCGTAGGCCGACCTGCGGTTGTGTCCATTCGGTGACCCGGACGGCCCTCGGATCTCGGCACGGTGACCGGCGCGGTGACCGGCGTGGACGACCCGCGTCCCACCCGTTGAACGGGCGCGACACGACCGGCTGGACATCCGGCTCCGGCACACCGCCGGATGAGGAAGGACGCGCGGGCGATGTAGCCCGCGGAAGCGCGGGATTCCAGTGCGACGCGCCGCCTGTGGGTGACGTCACAGCGCGCGGAGCCGACCCGTGTCGATCGACATGAGGACGGGGATCGCGACTCCTGGCCCACAGGATCGCGCAGCCCGGGGATCACAGAAAGATAACGAAAGGCCTTGATGAATAACGAAACGATCGTCTAGTCTCGTGGGTAGCCCCGCTAGGCGGGGAATTCCCGAGGCTGCATCCGTTCGCTTTGCAGCCCAACATGCACGGCCCCTCTTCTCCACCGGACATCGCCATGAGGCGGGGCACTTCCATGACCTCGAACAGTCGCGGTTGGCGATGGCGCGCAGACAGCCTTGGACGGTTGGAGCGCAGGTGACCTCCTGGAGCATCGTTGTGAACAACTCCTCTCTTCTGTCCCGGAACCTCCGTCGCGGTGCCGCCGTCCTAGCCCTCACGGGCGCCGGCGTGGCCGTGACCGGCACGCAGGCGAACGCCGCCAGCGAGGCCACCTGGGACCGCGTCGCCCAGTGCGAGTCCGGCGGCAACTGGTCCATCAACACCGGCAACGGCTTCTCCGGCGGCCTGCAGTTCACCGCGTCCACCTGGGCGGAGTACGGCGGAACCGGTAGCCCGACCACCGCGTCGAAGGCCCAGCAGATCGCCGTCGCCGAGCGCGTGCTCGCGGGCCAGGGCTGGGGCGCCTGGCCGGTCTGCTCCGTGCAGGCCGGTGCCACCGGCTCCGCCGCCACCCCGACCCCGGTCCAGGCGGCCCCGAAGGTCCAGGTCCAGGCTGCTCCCGTGCAGCAGGCCCCGAAGGTCGCCGCTCCGGTCCAGGCCGCGCCCGTCCAGGCCGCCCCGGTCCGGCAGGCGCCCGTCCAGCAGGCGCCCGTCCAGGCCGCCCCGGTCCAGCAGGCTCCGGTCCAGGCCGCCCCCGTGCGCCAGGCGCCGGCGGTCAGCGGTACCTACACCGTCAAGGCCGGTGACACCCTGAGCCAGATCGCTCAGAAGCTCGGCGTCAAGGGTGGCTGGAAGGCCCTCGCCGACGCCAACCTGGCGACCGTCAGCAACCCGAACCTGATCTTCGTGGGCCAGACCCTGAACCTGCCTGCCTGATCATCCGGTCCTCCCGTCGCGGCTTCCTGCCGTGGACGGGACCCGTGTTCGGCCGGAGCGCCGTACTCCTCACGGAGTGCGGCGCTTCGTCGTTCCCGGCCTCGGCACCGGTGCGGCCGGGCCACCGTCGCCTCACGGGTCGGGACACGCCTCGTGTCAGCGCTGGCCGAACACCCGCCGGCACACGATGATGCCGGCCAGGGAGATCACGCCGACGATGGCGTAGTAGTAGCCCGGCGCCATCAGCGTCTTCAGGCCGGCGATCAACGCCGTCAGGATCAGCGGCGCCAGGCCGCCGAAGAGCGTCACGCCGAGGTTGTAGGCGATCGACATGCCCGTGGTGCGGATCTGCGTGGGGAACATCGCGGCGAGCAGCGCCGGCAGCGGACCGAAGTAGAACGCCATGAGCAGGCCGAGCACCACCTGCACCAGGGTCAGGACCGCGACGGTCGGCACTGCGACGATGAGCGCGAAGAGCGGCACGGCGAGCACGACGGCGGCGATCGCCGCGACCGTCATCACGCGGGCCGGTCCCACCCGGTCCGCCAGGTTGCCCACCAGCGGACACCCGACGAGCGAGACGATGCCGGAGATGATGCCACCGAGATAGCCCGCCCAGGACGGCAGGTGCAGGTTGGACACCGCGAACGTCGGCATGAACAGGATCAGGTAGACGGAGATCGAGGCGAGCCCGACGGTGGCCGTCGCCGCCACCCAGCGCGGCAGATGGTGAACGAGCGTCTGCCCGAGCGGGGAGGACTCCACCCGGTCCTCCATCGCGGCGAACTCCGGCGTCTCGTCCATCCGCAGCCGGATGTACAGGCCGACCGGCCCGATCAGCAGGCCGACGAGGAACGGCACGCGCCACCCCCAGCTGTACAGCGCGTCGTGGCTGATCAGCGTGTTCAGACCCAGGCCGAAGAGGGACGCCAGCAGCATCGCGGCGCCCTGCGTGGCGACCTGCCACGACCCGTAGAACGCCTTGCGGTTCGGGGCGTTCTCGATGAGGAACGCCGTCGCCGTGCCGAACTCGCCGCCCGCCGAGAAGCCCTGCAGCAGGCGCGAGAGCAGGATGACGAACGCGGCGGCCGGCCCGATCAGCTGCGCCGTCGGCGCGAAGGCCATCAGCGCGGTGCCGAGCATCATGAGCCCGATCGTCAGGGTCAGCGCCTTCTTCCGGCCGTGCCGGTCGGCGTAGCTGCCGAGCACCATGGCCCCGACCGGGCGGATCAGGTAGGACACCGCGAACGTGCCGAAGGTCAGCAGCAGGCCCAGTACCGCGCCCTGCTCCCCTGCGGACGGGAAGAACAGCGCGGAGATGACGACCGCGAGGGAGGCGTAGACGATGATGTCGAACCACTCGAGGGCGTTGCCGATCGAGGAGGCGACGACGGCACGCCGCGCCGTGGCGCGTTGGGCGGCCGAGACGGGCTCCGCGGTCGCGGTGCCCGCGGTAGAGCCGGCAGAGACGGGTTCGTGCTGCATGGCGGCTCCTTGCCGTCCTGGGACCGCCCTCGTGGCGGCCCGCGAAGTCCTCAGGCGGTGACGCGCGCGAACAGGGCGTCGAAGAACGCCTCGCAGGCCGCGATCTGCTCGAGTTCGATCCACTCGTCGGCCGTGTGTGCCTGGGCGATGTCGCCGGGGCCGCACACGATGGTCCCGATGCCGATGCCGTCGAACTGCCCGGCCTCGGTGCCGTAGGTGACTTTCTCCTCGCTCGGCAGGCCGCCGAGCTCGGCACCCAGGGCCAGCACGGGGCTGCCGGCCTCGGTGAACAGGCCCGGCACCTGGCCGACGACCTCGAGGGCGACCCCGGCGTCCGGGTTCTCCTCACGCATCCGGGCGTCGATCTCGTCGAGGGTGGAACGCACCCGGGCGGTCACCTCGTCGGCGTCGAGTGCGGCGACGGAGCGGAACTCGAACTCGATCACGCACCGGTCCGGCACGGTGTTGGACGCGATGCCGCCCTGGACGAGGTTCACGCCGCCCGTGCTGAACGGCACGACGTAGCCCTCGTCGAACGGGCCGTCCTGCCGCCACCCGTCGACCATGTCGGCGAAGGCGACGGCGAACCGGGACGCGTGGTGGATGGCGTTGACGCCGTCCGGGGTGAGGGAGGAGTGGGAGGCGACGCCGGTGAAGGTGGCCCGGAAGACGTTGACCGACTTGTGCTCGGCGATCACCCTCATGCTGGTCGGCTCGCCGACGATGCAGAACTCGGGGCGGATGCCGCGCCGCTCGAGCTCCTCGACCAGCCGGCCGGCGCCGACACAACCGATCTCCTCGTCGTAGCTCAGCGCCAGGTGCACCGGCGTCGTCAGGTCGGCCTCGGCGATCCGGGGCAGCAGGGTCAGGGCCGCCCCGATGTAGCTCTTCATGTCCGCCGCACCGCGACCGTACAGCTTCCCGTCGCGGACCTCGGCGGTGAACGGGTCGGTGGACCAGGCCTGCCCGTCCACGGGCACGACGTCGGTGTGGCCGGAGATCACGATGCCGCCCTCGGTGCTGCCGTCGGCGGCCGGGAACGTCGCGAACAGGTTGGCCTTGGTGCCCTCCTCGTTCGGCACCAGCAGCGGCTCGACGCCGAGCCGCCGGAGCTCCTCCGCCACGAGGTCGATCAGCTCGAGGTTGGAGTTACGGCTCGTCGTGTCGATCGCGATGAGCCGACGCGTCCAGTCGAGGGAGGTCAGGTCCTGCTCGGTCGTCGCTGCGCTCATCGGGTTGCGTCCTCCTGGTCTCGTCCGGCTCGTTCCCGGCTCGTCGTGGTCTTCCGTCGAGTCTATGCAGACGAAGCAAGCACGCTGTCGATTCACCGATCTGCAAGACTGCGGGGGTGAGTGCGGTGGCGACGGCGTTCTGGGTGACCGGCTGCGGTCGGGGCGAACTGCGGCAGGAGCCGTTGCGCGAGCCCGGTGAGACCGAGGTGCTCGTCCGTACCCTGCACACCGGCATCAGCCGGGGCACCGAGACCACGGTGTTCCAGGGCCGGGTGCCTCCGGAGGTCGCGGGGCAGATGCGAGCCCCGCACCAGGAGGGCGACTTCGGCGGGCCGGTCAAGTACGGCTACCTCAACGTCGGCGTCGTCGAGCAGGGCGCGGAGGCACTGGCCGGGCGCACCGTCTTCAGCCTCGCTCCCCATCAGGACCGTCTCGTGCTGCCCGCCGCGGAGGTGCACGTGGTGCCCGACGGCGTCCCCGCTCGCCGCGCGGTGCTCGCGGGCACCGTCGAGACCGCCGTCAACGGGATCTGGGAGGCCGGCCCGCGGCTCGGTGACCGGGTCGCCGTCGTCGGCGGCGGCATGGTCGGCGGCGCGGTCGCGGCCCTGCTCGCGGGCCACCCGCTGGGCCGCCTGCACCTGGTGGACCCGGATCCGGGGCGCCGGGCCCTCGCCGATGCCTTCGGGCTCACCCTGGTCAGCCCGGAGGAGGCGGCCGGGGACTGCGACGTCGTCATCCACGCCTCCGGCACCGAGGCGGGGCTGACCACCGCGCTGGACCTGGCGGGCGCCGACGCCGAGCTGGTCGAGATGTCCTGGTTCGGCACGCGCTCCCCGCGGGTGCCGCTCGGCGGCGCCTTCCACGCCCGCCGCCTGCAGCTGCGGGCCAGTCAGGTGGGCGAGGTCGCCCTCTCCCGGCGGGCTCGGCGCAGCCGCGGGGACCGGCTCGACCTGGCGCTGCGCCTGCTGGCCGACGACCGCTTCGACGTCTTCCTCACCGGCAGCAGCCCCTTCGCCGACCTGCCCGCCACGATGGGCCGCGTCACCGCGGCCGGGTCGACGGCGATGTGCCATGTGGTGGACTACCCCGGGAACGACGCCGACGCGACCACCGCCGACCGTTCCACCGCCGACCGGCCGGCCTCCGGGCCGATCCGATGACGAGAGGCCGACCATGTACCGCCTGACCGTCCGCGACCACGTCATGATCGCCCACTCGCTGCCCGATCCCGCCTTCGGGCCCGCACAGGCGCTGCACGGGGCCACCTTCGTCGTCGAGGCCACCTTCCACCGGGCCGAGCTGAACGAGAAGGCCATCGTCCTGGACATCGGGGTGGCGACGGCGGCCCTCGGGGCGGTGCTCGCGGACCTGAACTACCGCAACCTCGACGAGCACCCGGATCTGGTCGGGCAGCTGACGACGACGGAGCACCTCGCCCGGGTGATCGCGGACCGCCTCGCGGAGCATCTCGGCCGCGACCTGCCCGGCCACGGCGTCACCGAGCTGGACGTCGTCCTGCGGGAGCACCCGGACGCCTGGGCCGGCTATACCCGGTCCCTGGACTGAGCCGAGCGGCATGAGCGCGGTGGACCGGCTCGCCCTGCTGACCCCGGCCAACGTCCGGCACCGTAGCGGGGGCACCCTCTTCAACCGCGCCGTCGCGGCCCGGGCACGCACCCTGGGCCACCGGGTGGACGTGATCGACGTGCCGGGCCACTGGCCTCGGCCCGACCGGCAGGCTGCCGGACGGGTTCGCGCGGCCGCCACCGGGTACGGGCGCGTCCTCGTCGACGGTCTCATCGCGACCCGCAGCCCCGAGGTGCTCACCGACCTCACGCGGCGAGGCGTCCACACGGGCCTGCTCGTCCACTTGCCCGAACGGCACGGCGGCCCGCCCCAGGCGCGTGCCCTGGCGGCCGCCGACGTCGTGGTCGTCACGAGCGCCTGGACCGGGCGCTGGCTGCTCGCCCACGCGTGGCCCCTCACCGGCCGGCCCGCCGCGGAACTGACGGCCAGACTCGTGCTCGCCCGTCCCGGCGTCGGTGATCCGCAGGAGGCCGCCGGGACAGCCGGTGACCACCCGTCCCCGGACCCGCACCGCGCCCCCGCGATCGCCTGCGTGGCGGCGCTCACCCCGAACAAGAACCAGCTCACCCTCCTGCGGGCACTCAGCCGGCTCACCGACGCCTCCTGGTCCGCCGAGATCATCGGGAGCACGACGGCGGACCCGGCCTACGCGGCCCGGGTGCGCGACGCCGCCGCGTCCTTCGGGGAGCGCGTGCAGGTGACCGGGGAACGCGACGCCTCCTCCCTGGCCGCGCACTGGCCCGACGTCGACCTGCTCGTGCTGCCCTCGACGTGGGAGAGCTGGGGCATGGTGGTGACCGAAGGACTGCAGCACGGCGTGCCCGCCGTCGTCGGTCGCGGGACGGGCGCGGTCGAGGCGCTGACCGGAGCACACGGCAGCGGGCGCTGGGGCGGCATCGGCGCTGCGGCGGCACCGCGCGCCCTGCCCGGGGCCGCCGTCGACGCCGAGGATCCCGCCGCCCTCGCGGCGGTGCTCCACCACTGGCTCACCGACCCCGACGTGCGTGCCCGGTGGCGTGACGCGGCCACCGGCACGCACCCGCAGGGCTGGGACGCCGCCACCGCCGCGGTGCTGGCGGCCATGGACCCGCCGAGCCGCCGGCTCCGGGCGACGAACGCCCACCATCGAGACGGGATGAGGACNCCGCCGCGGTGCTGGCGGCCATGGACCCGCCGAGCCGCCGGCTCCGGGCGACGAACGCCCACCATCGAGACGGGATGAGGACGCGATGACGCAGCTCGATCCGATCAGCTCCGACTGGCTCGCCCTGCGCGAGCACGCCGACGACCGCGCTCGCACGGTCACGACCACCGACCTGCTCCCACCGCTGGTCCGGTCCCTCGACGCGGAGGCGACCTCAGCCGGCGGCGTGCCCGTGCTGTGCATCGACCTCGGCACCGGCACGGGTGCCAACCCCCGCTGGCTGATGCCGCGGCTCCCGCTCGCGCAGACGTGGCTGCTCGTCGACCACGACGAGGCCCTGCTGACCGAACTGCGGGAGCGGCTGTCGGGCCTCAACGTGCCGTGGGAACCGGTGGCCTCCGACGTCGCTCACCTGGGTGCCGTGCTGGCCATGCACCGGCAACCCGGCCAACCGGTGCTCGTCACCTGCGCCGCCCTGCTCGACCTGCTCGACAGCGCCACGGTCGAGGACCTGGCGGCGATCCTCCGGGACGCGGGCGCCCACGGCCTGTTCAGCCTCACCGTGGACGGCACCGGCACCCTCGACCCGGCCGGCCCGCTCGACGACGCGGTCCAGGCGGCGTTCAACGACCACCAGCAGCGGCACGGCCACCTCGGCCCGGACGGCGTCCCGGCGCTGCAGCGAGCGCTCGGCGACGGCGTCACGTCGACCGTGCACGTGACCGTCCGGCAGACCGACTGGCAGGTCGACGCGGCCGACCCCGCCGATCGCGCCCTGATCGAACGACTATTGCGCGATCGGGCCGCGGCGGTCGCCGAGCAGGTGCGTCGTGACGGCACGGATCTGACCGAGGAGCCGCAGGAGCCCGATCGGACGGCGCCCACGACCTCGGCCGCCCTGACACCACAGGACGTCGAAGCCTGGCGGGACGACCGGCTGGTCGCGGCCCGCGACGGCGCGCTGCGCCTGCGCGTCGGCCACCGGGACGTGCTGGTGATGCCGAGCGCCTGAGTGCGCGGCCGAACCGGCCGGCCCGACGCCGGTCGCGTCCGGTAAGCCCCGATACCGGCGCTCAGCGCCGGCCGGGACGCGGCTCAGCTGTTGGTGTCGTCCTCCTCGACCGAGGTGTCGGTGAGGTACCGCTCGCCGCTCTCGGTCTCGTGCAGTTCGTAGACGGTGGCGGCGGTGGCCGTGGCGTCGTCGCGCTCCTGGAGCGCACGCTCGCTCATGGGTTCGTCGACCGGGGCCCATTCGGGGTCGCCCCAGATGGCGCCGAGCCCCTTGGACGCCTTCGTCGGCTGCCCGGCGACGAACTCCTCGCCGTCCTCACCGCGCGACAGGGCGTCGTCGTCGCGGACCGTCGCCTCGCCCTCGTCGGCCTCCCGGCCCGGATCGATGCCGGGACTGGTCCGCGGCGGCCAGCCGGTGGCCTCCTCATCCGCGGCCGGATCGGGTCCCTCCACCGACTCGGGGTGGTTCGGATGTGACCTGCTCATGGTGCCCTCCTGCACGGCCGCGCCGTCCGCGACCGATCATTCGATTATCGAGAGATCAAGTGCTGTCAGCCTCCCACAGCGGGACCGCGGATGCCACCGCGGCGTCCTCGGGCGCTACACGTGCCGGTCGTCGCCCCGCTCGTCACTGGGTTCGTCATCGTGCTTGTCCTCGTGCTTGTCGTCGAGGCGCTCGATCAGCCGATGACGTTCATTCTCCCTCCGGGAGTACGTGGCGCTGCGGATCGCGTCCTCGTTGTCGAAACTCGATCCCAGCGCCCCGGCCACCGTGCCCAGGGAGCTCGACAGCCATGCCAGATCCAGATAGTCGGTGAAGTTGACGGGGTGGCCCAGCTGGCTGGCGAAGTAGTCCGAGTCGATCACGGCCACGGCGCCCACCAGCAGGATGACGTAGAGGGTCGCGTACATGATGAGGGCGCCCATGCCGATCGTCACCACGGTGAACGCGTTGTAGAGGACGGCCCGGCGGTTCGGCGCGGGACCGGCGGGCCGCTCCCACAGCGAATTGTGGAGGATCAGCCAGACCACGAAGAGGGCGACGGCGAACAGGCTGATCCCGGTGAGCCGCTCGGCGGTCAGCGAGTCAGACATCTGGTAGACGCTCGTGTAGAACACGCCGAACGCCCCGACGGCGGCCGAGGCGGCGAGCGCCCCGGACAGGGAGGGCAGCAGGCGCCACGGCCGGTTGCTGCGCACCATCCCGGCGAACAGCTGCAGGTACCCGCGCAGGCCGGTCAACTCGAACAGGGAGGACTCGGCGTCGGGTGCCGAGGTGCGGCGGATCGGTGCGAGCCGGGCCTCGACCGGGTTGTTGATCATCACCGGCTCCGCCTCGCCGACGTCCTCGGTGAAGATGACCCGCAGGCCCTCCTTGACAACCCGCCGGGCCCGGCGACGCACGCCGAAGACGCCGAGAGCCGGGACGGAGAGCAGGACGATCCTGTTCCGGTGGTCGAAGTCGCCGACCAGTCCCGGGCCCTCCAGCCCCAGACGGGGCAGGTCGGTCAAGTAGACGACGGCGTCCCAGCCGTGCCGTTCGCGCAGCATCGCGCCGGCGTCTCCGAGCGGGATCTCACCGGCAGCGTTGAGCGGCAGCGAGTCCACCACGCTCTCGACCGCCACCTCGTGGTCGCCGTCGAACGCGGCCCGCGCCGCCGCCTCCGCCGTCGGGATCAGCGCCTGGGCGATCCGGGCGGGGAAGCCGTCGTCGGCGACGATGCCGATGACGAGCCGGTCGATGCCGGGGGCGACCTCGCTCATGCGGTCGACTCCTCGGCGGCCGGTCGCCGGTCGGACCGCAGGTCGAAGTGCAAACAGGTGTCCGGGCCGAGCGGGAAGGAGCGCGACGGGGGCCGAAGCGCGCCGTCGAGGCGTTCGGCACCGGGGAACCGGACGCCGGGCACGCCGTCGCCGATCAGCACCGGCGCGATGGTGAGGAACAGGTGGTCGATCGCGCCGGCCGCGAGGAAGCGGGACACGGTCCGGCCGCCGCCCTCGATCAACACCCGGCCCAGCCCACGGTCGGCCAGCATGTCGAGGATCGCGGTGCACAGGATGCCGTCCTGGGCGCTGGGCAGCCGGGTCACGGTGACGTGCGGTGCCACCTCGGGTGTGACCGCGTCCCCTCCGACCAGCCACAGGGTGGGGGCGGCGCCGTCGGTCAGGACGCGGGCGGCGGGGCTGATCCGGGCGCTCGGGTCGACGACGACGCGGACGGGGTTGATGCCCGGCACGGAGCGGACGGTCAGTTGCGGGTCGTCCGCGACGACCGTGCCGGCGCCGACGACGACGGCGTCGACGAGGGCGCGCAGCCGGTGCAGGTGCTCGCGGTCCTCGACGGAGGTCAGCTCGGCGCCGTCCCCGCCTCGGGCGGCGATGAACCCGTCGGCGCTCTGGCCCATCTGGGCGATGACCACGCGCTCGGGGCCGGTGATGTCCCCGTACCGGCCGATCAGCTCGGGATCGGTGTCGGCCGCCGGGTCGTGCCGCATCCGGGCCCGCTTGGTGGCCAGGTAGCGCTCGTTCTCGGCACGGGCCGGGACGGCGAGGTTGTGACGTCCGACGACCTCGATGCCGAGCGCCTCGAGCGCGAGCTGCTTCGCCGGGTTGCCCGAGAGGAGGCTGATCCGGGTGGCACCGAGCGAGGCCAGGATCGCGGCGGCCGCGTGATACGTCCGCGCGTCCTCCTCGTGGCCGAGCGCGAGGTTGGCGTCGACCGTGTCCATGCCCGTGTCCTGCAGCTCGTAGGCGCGCAGCTTCTCGGCGAGCCCGATGCCGCGCCCCTCGTGCCCGCGCAGGTAGACCACCGCACCCCGCCCCACGGCCGCGATGGTCGCGAGCGCGGCGTCCAGCTGGTCCCCGCAGTCGCAGCGCCAGGACCCGAAGCCGTCACCGGTGAGGCACTCGGAGTGCACGCGGACCATGGGCGGGCCGGCGACGTCGCTGGACAGGTCTCCCTGGGAGAGGACGACGTGCTCGATGCCGGCGTCGTCGACGAATCCGAGCATGTCGAACACGCCGTGCCGACAGGGCAGGGACGTGGTGGCGACCCGGGTCACGACACTGGAGTGGGCGGTCATGGGTGAAGCCTTCCACATCGGTCCGAACGGTCCCAAGACGGCGGGGCCGAGCCGCCTGTGACCTGCACGGCCGCCGTTCGTGCCCCGATTCGGACACCGGCGGGGGCCTCGGTCCTGGCCCCGGTTCGGGCACCGGCCCAGACACCGTCCAGCCCGCCGTCGTAGCATGACCGCGTGGATCCGATCCTGGCGATGATCGAAGCGACGTGGTGGGCCGTGCCCGCCGCGGCCGGAGCAGGCGCCGCCGGATGGGCCGGACTGCGCACGCGCACCACCTCCCGGAACCGGCGCCTCGAGCTCGATGCCGCCCGGTACGAACTCCGCGCGGCCCGCGCCGATGCCGCCCGGTGTCGCGCCGACGTGCAGGCCGCCCGTGCGGAGGTCGCCCGGATCGAGGCGGAACGGGTGAGCGCCCGCGCGTCCGCCTCCGACGTCGCCGCCGCCCGGACCGCGCTGCAGGCGTCGCAGTCCCATCGACGCGCGGCCGCCGCGCAGCTGAGCGCTCACCGGGCCGACATCCGAGCCGCGCGGGCGGCCCTGCCCGAAGCACGCGCGAGCCGGGACGCGCTGCCGCTTCCCCGTCTGATCCGGGCGCACGACGCCGTCATGGTGCGGTGGATGGCGTACGAGACCGACCCCGCGCAGGCCGTCGCCCATCCCGAGATGACCGACGCGCGGTCGCCGCTGACCGGGGTGTTCCTGCGCGAACAGGCGCACGCCGGCCGGTTGCGGCCGGCCTCGCCGGACACGACGATGACGCCGGCGGAGTTCGCGGCGTACCGACAGGCCGTCCGCCGTCTCATCCGCGCCTTCGACGCCGCCGAGCACCACGTGCGGAACGGCCGTACGACCAGGCCGTCGTCGCAGGCGGCCGGCCCCTGGAACGACCTCGCGCAGGAACTGGCGCAGAACGCCCAGCGCGCCGTCGCCCGGTCGGCGGATGCCCTCGGCAGTGCGGCGGCCGTGGCGGCGGCCCGCGCCGCGGCCGGATGGGACCGCCGTCGCCGTCCGGGCGTCTGAGCCCGCCGGAGGACGGCTGCCGGCGGTCGTCGCGATCCGGGAGGCGCTCTGTCCCGGGACACGCCGGCGCCATCCGGGATCGAGTGTCATATCCCCCTGACGACCTGCGTGTCGCGGGACCGGCTGGATCGACCGGCCCGACCGCCGCGCCTCCGTTCGCTCTAGCCCTCGGCGCCGTCCAGCCGCTCGGCGTAGCGGCTCAGTGCGTCCCGGACGAACGCCGCGTTCTCGGTCCCGCCATAGGTGACGGCGAACCGGTCGTCGGCGACGTACATCTCGCCCAGGCCCCGCAGATACGCTGCGGCGGGGGCGCCGGTGCCGTACCCGGGCGTTCCCGGGATGGACGCGAGCCAGTCGGCGTGCCGGGCGGCGAGCGCCTGCGCGGCCTCCCCGTCGGGATTCTCGCCGGCCGCGGCAGCCGCCGCCCAGTCGCGCTGCAGCCGCTCACTGGCCTCCCGCCACTGCGTCCGCTCGTCGTCGTTCATCCCCCGCCACCAGGTGTCGGCGTCGCGCCAGGACTGTTCGCCCCAGCGCTCCCGGACCTCCTGCCGGTACTGCGTGTGGTCGAAACCGTTCAGTGATTCCTCGGCCATCAGGTCGTCTCCTTCCGCGAGCCGGTGCAGGGTCGCCTGCACGGCGGTGATCTGGTCGTCCAGTCGCTGCTGCTCGAGGCGGAGCCACCGCAGGTGCACGCCCAGGGCCTCGGCCGGGTCGGCCTGCCGGGCCATCACCTCGCGGATCCGCGGCAGGCCGAGCCCGAGCTGGCGCAGCAGCAGGATGCGCTGCAGGGCCACCAGGCCGGTCTGGTCGTAGTAGCGGTAGCCGTTGGCGCCGATCCGGCTCGGTTCGAGCAGGCCGACGTCCCCGTAGTGGCGCAGCGTGCGGCTGGTGGTGCCGGCCAGTCGCGCGATCTGGTGGATGGACCATTCCATGACCACCACGCTAGGAGTTGACGTAGCGTCAAGGTCAAGCAGTGGACGAGGTCGAGAGTCAGCGCGTCTAGAGTCGGCGCGTCGACAGTCAACGAGTCGACGCCGATGGTGGCGACCTCAATCGGCCGGGGTCACTCCACTGGCAGGGTGAGGAACGCCGCGACGGCGGCCCCGAGGGCGGCCGCGTCGTCGACGTGGCACATCTCGCGCACCGAGTGCATCGACAGCAGGCCGAGCCCGACGTCGATGGTGCGGATGCCGAGCCGGGTGGCCGTCAGCGGGCCGATGGTCGATCCGCACGGCACCCCGTTGTGGGACACGAACTCCTGGTACGGCACGCGGGCGGCCGCGCACGCCCGCGCCCACATCGCCGCGCCGACCGCGTCGGTCGCGTACCGCTGGTTGGCGTTGAGCTTGAGCAGCGGGCCGGCGCCGGGCCGTGGCCGGTTGACGGGGTCGTGCCGGCCGGGCTGGTTGGGGTGGACGAGGTGTCCCGCGTCGACCGACAGGCAGGTCGATGCGGCGAGCGCACGACGCAGGTCCACGGCGTCACCGCCGAGCCCGTCGGTGATCCGCTCGAGCACGTCGGCGAGCAGCGGACCGGAGGCGCCGGAGCGGGACTGGGAGCCCAGTTCCTCGTGGTCGAACGCGGCCAGCACCGAGATCAGGGTGCCGTCTCCGGGTGCGGCGATCATCGCCAGCAGCCCGGCGTGCATCGCGGAGAGGTTGTCCAGCCGTCCGGACGCGAGGAACTCCTCGGCACCGCCGAAGCGGCGGGGCGGCTGCGTGTCCGCGACGACGAGATCCCAGCCGACGACGTGCTCGGGGTCGATCCCGCTGCCGCGCAGCAGCCGGTCCATCAGCCCGCCGGGGTCGCCGGCGCCCCACACGGGCTGCACCCCGGTCTGCCGGTCCAGGGCCAGTCCCTCGTTGACCGTGCGGTCCAGGTGGATGGCCAGCTGCGGGATCCGGGCGACGGGGCCGGTGGCGATCAGGTGCTCGGCGCCGTGCCGGGTGGTGACCCGGCCGGCGAAGCACAGCTCCCGGTCGAGCCAGGAGTTCAGCAGTGGGCCGCCGTAGATCTCGACGCCGGCCTGCTGCCAGCCGAGCAGGCCGACGTCGGGGTGCGGCTTGAGCTTGAAGCCCGGCGAGTCGGTGTGGGCGCCGATCACGCGGTACCCGGTGGCAGGCCCGGCGCCGTCGGGCACCACCCAGGCGACGAGTGCCCCGTCCCGGACGACGAGGTAGCGGCCCGGGCCGAGGCCGGACCAGTCGTCGCGCTCGTCCAGCGTGGTGAAGCCGTGCTCACCGAGACGGCGGGCGCCCTCGGCGGCCGCGTGGAAGGAGGACGGGGACGCGGTGACGAACGCGGCCAGGTCCTCGATGTACTCGTCCACGTTGTGCGCACCGTCGTCCGTCATGCGCCCAGTCTAGAGAGGATGTGGGGTCCGGCCTGCGGAGACGCTCAGCCCAGCAGCTCGTCGGGGTAGCACCACAGCCATGCCTCGCTGGGCTCGATGCTGCGCATCACCGGGTGCCCGGTCTCCTCGTGGTGCCGGCGGGCGTGCGTGCCCGGCGAGGAGTCGCAGCATCCGACGTTGCCGCAGGTCAGGCACATCCGCAGGTGCACCGTCGGGGTGCCCTCGCGGTCGCAGTCGAGGCAGTGGTCCGCGTTCGCCTCGGGCTGGTCGCGGTCACGCGCCTCGTCGAGGTGTTCGCACTCACCGGCGATGGCCGACGGCGTGACCAGGTCCTCGTCGTCCTCCTCCGCCTCGCCGCCGGCCGAGAGGACGACGGCTTCCTCCATGTCGAGGGAGTCCATGACGCGCTGCAGGACGGCGTGGTCGACGCCGCGGTCGGCGCGGATCCGCAGCGCCTCGTCGCGCTCGGCGCGCAGCATCTTGATACGCAGGGCACGGTAGGTCTGGGCCGGCGTCTTGTGCTCGGTCTGCGAGCCGAGTGCCTCCCAGGAGCGGTTGATGCGTCGTTCGGCCATCCGGCGCAGCTCGTCGACGGTCTCGGGGTCCATGGCGTGCGCCTCGTCGATCTCGTCGAGCCGCTGCACGCCGGCCTCCATGACCCGCTGGACCGCGTGGGCCTCCTGCAGGGCGTCCTCGGAGCGTCCCGGGCCCCGGACCCCGACCCACCGGGCGAACGCGGGCAGCAGAGAGCCCTCGATCAGCACCGACCCGACGGCCACGACCATGGCGATCAGCACGAGCACCTCGCGGCGCGGCGTCTCCGGCGGCAGCGCGAACGCGGCGGCCAGCGTCACCACGCCGCGCATGCCGGCAAACGCCAGCACGGCGGACTCGGGCACGCTGAGCGGCCGGCCCTCCGCGCCACGGCCGAGGACGACGGCGAACCGGGTGACGAACACCCAGATGAAGCGCAGCGCCACGACGGCGATGAACACCGCGGCGCACAGGGCGATGATGGGGACCGCGCCGATCTGCGTCTCGCCGACCGCGCCGAGGATCGTGGACAGCTGCAGCCCGATGATGAGGAAGACGAGGTTCTCGAGCAGGAACTGCACCGTGCGCCAGTTGGTGGACTGGCTGATGCGGCTGAGCGCGTTCTGCTGCTCCGGCGAACGGTGGGCGATGATCAGGCCGGCCACGACGACGGCGAGCACGCCCGAGCCGTGGATCGCCTCGGCGGGTTCGAACGCCAGCCACGGGGTGATGAGCGAGAGCCCGGTGTTGACGGACGGGTTGGTCACGCGCACGTGCACCTGGCCGATGATCCAGGCGACGACGACGCCGACGCCCGCGCCGCCGAGCGCGCTGAGCAGGAAGCCGCCGGTCACCGACCCGAAGGACGCCGCGCCGGACATGGCCGAGAGGGCCGTGCCGAACAGCACCAGGGCGGTGGCGTCGTTGAGCAGGGACTCGCCCTCGAGCATCGTCAGCACGCGGCGGGGCAGCCCGATCGTGCGGCCGATCGCGGAGGCGGACACCGCGTCCGGCGGCGCGACCACCGCGCCGATCGCGAAGGCGGCGGCGAAGCCGATGGGAAGCAACCACCACACGGCCAGGCCCACGCCGAACGCGGTGAAGGCCACCAGGCCGATCGAGAGCAGCAGGATGGGCCGCGCCTCCGAACGCACGTCGAGCAGGGAGACGCCGATCGCGGAGGCGTAGAGCAGGGGTGGGAGCAGCCCGGTGAGGATGATCTCGGGGTCGATCGGCTCGTGCGGGACGAACGGCAGGAACGAGGCGCCGATGCCGACGACGACGAGCGCGAGCGGTGCGGCCACGCCGAGACGACGCGCGAGCGGTGCCACGACGAGCACCGTCACGATCATCAGCAGGATCCAGATGCCCTCGATCATGCGCCGCGCTCCTCTCCTGCCTCGTCCGTCAGTCGTTCATCGCTCACTCGGGTGACCGGCCTGGGTGTGCCGGTCGGTGTGCGCCGGTCTGCATGCGCCGGTCCGTGGTCGACCGTCGTCGGTGTACACCGCCGCGGTCACCTCACGGTGACCGCAGCGTGTGATCGTGCGCCTGCCGGTCGCCTCAGGCGGCGGGGGAGGCGACGGCCTGCTCGATCGGCGTCGAGCCGTCCGTGAAGCCGATCGTACGTCCGACGGAGGCCGGATCGGCGAGCGCGGCGGCCACCACGAGGGCGACGTTCGCGCGGGAGGAGCCGGCGCGGCTCGCGCGGTCCGCGGGCGGGTCGACCTCGATGGCGCCGGTCGGCTCGTCCAGGGTCAGGGACCCGGGAGCGACGATGGTCCAGTCCAGGGAGCTGTCGCGCAGGTAGGCGTCGGCAGCGGCCTTGGACTCGGCGTAGGCGTAGAAGCCGTCGGACGGGTCGATGCCGTGGTCCGGTCCGGCGCCGAGGTACGACACCATGACGTAGCGGCGGACGCCGGCGGTCGCGGCGGCGTCGATCGACCGGATGGCCGCGTCGCGGTCGACGGCCCACGTGCGTTCGGGGCTGCCTCCGCCGGCGCCGGCGGAGAACACGACGGCGTCGTGCCCGGAGAGTCGGGCGGCGATCTCGTCGGTAGCGGCCGACTCGAGGTCGAAGACGACGGGCTCGGCGCCGGTGGCGGCGACCTCGTCGGTGTGCTCCGGGTTGCGGAACAGGGAGGTGACCTGGTGGCCGGCGCCGGTGAGGTCACGGGCGAGCAGGAGGGCGACCTTGCCGTGGCCGCCGAGGATGGCGATGCGGGACATGCTTCTCCTCCGTCTCATCGAGGGTGGGTTTCACCCGGCGACAACACGGGCCGGGATCGTTCGATTCCCGGCCCGTGCTGCTGCGGCGCTCGATGAGGCGCCCTCTTCGCGTCAGCGGCTGGGCGTCAGCGTTCCCGCGTCGGGGTCCGGCGTGCCGGCGGAGGCGACCGTGTCGAACGGCAGCGCCTCGAGGTCGAGCAGCTCGTTCTCGTGCTGGCCGGCGACGAGCTCGGCGGCCTCCTGCTCGGACTGCACGTTCGGCATCGAGCCGAGCATCGGTCGGCCGGCGGTCTCGGGCATCCGCCAGATGGCGAGCAGGCCGAGGACGGAGAAGAACATGAGGTACCAGGCCGGCACCATGTCCTGCCCGGTCAGCTGGATCAGACCCTGCACGAGCAGCGGGGTGGTGCCGCCGAAGATGGCGACGGCGAAGTTGTACGCCACGCCCATCGCGCCGTAGCGGCTCGCCGTCGGGAACAGCGCCGGCAGCGAGGAGGCGAGGTTGGCGACGTACGGCATCACGCACAGCGCCACCAGGCACAGGCCGAGGATGGTCGACCACAGCGCGCCGATGGCCAGCAGGCTGAACGCGGGGATCATCAGCACGATGGTCGCGATCGCCGCGGTGGCGAGCACAGGGCGCCGGCCGAAGCGATCCGACAGGCGGCCGGTCCACGGGATGCCCGCGGACATCGCGACGAGCACGGGGATCGTCAGCACGGTGCCGTGCAGCGCGTCGTAGCCGAGGGTGTCGGTCAGGTACGTCGGCATGTACGACGTCAGCGCGTAGCCGACGGTGTTGGCGGCGGCGACGAGGAACATCGCGATCGCCAGCTCGCGCCAGTGGGAGCGCACGATGCCGATCAGGCCGAGGCGGGGCTCGGTCGCGGCGCCCCCGGAGGAAGCCGTGGCGGCGTCGGCCTGCTCGCGCATCGCCTGGTTCGCCTCGAACTGGGGTGACTCCTCGATCCGGAGACGGAAGTACAGGCCGATCAGGCCGATCGGGCCGGCGATGAGGAACGGCCAGCGCCAGCCGCCGTCGAGCATGCCCTGGGTACCCATCGCGAGCTGGAAGATCGAGACGGTGCCGGCACCGACGGCGAAGCCGAGGTAGCTGCCGACGTCCAGGAACGAGGAGAGGAAGCCGCGGCGGCGGTCCGGCGCGTACTCCGTCACGAACGTGGTCGCACCGGCGTACTCGCCCCCGGTGGAGAAGCCCTGGATCATGCGCATCACGACGAGCAGCACGGGCGAGAGGACGCCGACCTGCTCGAACGTGGGCAGGAGGCCGATGACGAAGGTGCCGGCGGCCATCATCAGCATGGTCACCGCGAGCGTGCGCTGGCGGCCGATCTTGTCGCCGAGCGGGCCGAACACGAGACCGCCGAGCGGGCGGACGAGGAAGCTGACGGCGAAGGCGGCCAGGGAGGCCAGCAGCTGGGCACCCGGGTCGCTGGCCGGGAAGAACACCTGACCCATGGTGACCGCGAGGTAGCCGTAGATCCCGAAGTCGTACCACTCCATGGCGTTGCCGACGACGGTGCCGCTGACGGCCTTGCGCAGCGTCGGCCGGTCGACGACGTTGACGTCGTCGACGGTCAGTTCACGACGTCGGGCACGACGGCGCGCGCGGCTCTCGGCGGCGCGCTCGGGGCGGCTCTCGGGGTGGTGGTCGAAACGCTGAGCGGACTGCTCTGGATTGCTGGATTCGGGCGGCATGGTGCCTCTCGGGTCGATGACAAAACCCGTCGAGCCTACCGGGATCCAGACCGGTCTCCTATTTCTCATGCGGACAGAATCGGTCCGGAGACCTGTCGGGACGGGGATCAGACCGAGTCGCCGGCCCCTAGGCTCGGGGCATGATGACACAGCCGGACAGCACCGAGACACCCGTCGTGACACCCGCCGTCACACCCGCAATCTCACCCACGATCTCCCCGTCGTCGGACCGCCCGTTCCTGGCCCTGACCGGAGTGGTCCTGGACAGCGACGACCCCCCTGCCCTCGCCGATTTCTATCACCGGCTCCTCGGGTTCCCCTACGGCACCCGGGAGCCGGAGTGGGTGACACTGCGGGCCCCGTCGGGAGCGGGCCTGTCCTTCCAGTACGAGGCGCGCTGGGTGCCCCCGGTCTGGCCGGCCGGCGAGGGCGACCCCGCGATGATGATCCACCTGGACGTGGCCGTCCACGACCTGGAAGCGGCCGTGGCCTTCGCCGAGCGGACCGGCGCGCGCCTCGCGGAGTTCCAGCCGCGGGACGACGTGCGCGTCATGCTCGACCCCGCGGGCCACCCGTTCTGCCTGTTCCTCGACGGGCCAGGCGCGGAGGACGCCTGACCGGGGTGGACGTCAGGGCACGGCGACGCATCGTCAACAGGTTCCACACCCACACTTGTCCACAGGTTGTGCACGATGTGGGCAGAGAACAGCGAACTGATGCGGCGATCGTGCTGAAACGGTGCGCTGAGGCCGAGGCATCACGGGGGCGGGCTCGCCGCGAGTGAGGGAATGACAGCCGTGTAAGTTCTCCACACTGTGGACAACCCCTGTGGGTAACCGGCCACCCCACTGGTGGCGCGTTCCGCCGCGACACCGTAAACGCTTTCTCCCGCGTCAGCGCGCCTCTAGCATGGGTCCCGTGGACTGGAGCGACTACGACGCCGTCCTGTTCGACCTCGATGGCGTCCTGACCCCGACCGCGCAGATCCACCGGACCGCGTGGGCGGAGATGTTCGATGCCTTCCTCGCGGATCGCGACCAGCCGCCGTTCACCGACGCCGACTACTTCGCCCACGTGGACGGCCGGCCCCGCACCGACGGGGTGCGCGCCTTCCTGGCCTCCCGCGGCATCACGCTGCCCGAAGGGAGCCCGGACGACCCGGAGGACGCCGAGACGGTCAACGGGCTCGGCAACCGCAAGAACGCCGCCTTCACCGCCGTGCTGACCCGGGACGGCATCGCGCCCTACCCCGCGTCGGCGCGCCTGCTCGACGCGCTGCAGCAGCGCGGGACGGCGATGGCGGTGGTCTCCTCCTCCCGGAACGCGGGACCCGTGCTCGAGGCCGCCGGCATCGCCCGGGACTTCGCCTGCGTCGTCGACGGTGAGGTCGCGGCCGCGGACCACCTGGCGGGCAAGCCCGCGCCGGACACGTTCCTGCGCGCGGCGACGCTGCTCGAGGTCGAACCGGCCCGCGCCGTCGTCGTCGAGGACGCCACCTCGGGCGTGGCCGCGGGGCACGCCGGGCACTTCGGGCTCGTGATCGGGGTGGACCGGGGTGCCGGGGCGGACGCGCTGACGAATGCGGGCGCCGACGTCGTCGTCGCCGAACTGGACGAGGTGCTCCCATGAATCCCGGCCACACCCGCGGCGTCGAGGACGGCCAACACCCGTTCACCGACCCCCTCAACCGGGACCGCTTCCCCGCCGACCCGTGGCGCCTGACGGAGACGTGGCCGGCGACGGCGGACCTGCCCCTGACCGAGACCCTCTTCGCGGTCGGCAACGGCTACCTCGGCATGCGAGACAACCCGCCCGAGGGCCGTGACGCGCACACCCACGGCACCTACATCAACGGCTTCCACGAGACCTGGCCCATCCGGCACGCCGAGTCCGCGTACGGCTTCGCCACGACGGGCCAGACGATCGTCAACGTCCCGGACTCGAAGCTGATGAAGCTGTACGTGGACGACGAACCGCTGCTGCTCTCGGTGGCGGACCTCGAGCACTACGAGCGGTCCCTCGACTTCCGCGACGGCGTCCTGCGGCGCAACCTCATCTGGCGCACGCCGGCTGGCCAGCGCGTCATGGTCGAGTCCACGCGCATGATCTCACTGGACCAGCGGCACCTGGCGGTGATGACGCTCAAGGTGACGATGCTCGACGGCGACGCCCCCGTGGCCGTGTCCTCCCAGATCCTCAACCGGCAGGACGGGTTCGACGAGTACCACGTGTCCGCGGCCGCGATGGGGCAGGGCAGCACCGACCCCCGGAAGGGCGCGCAGCTGCACACCCGGGTGCTCGAGCCGCGCGGTGACTGGTCCAGCGGCCGGCGGATGATCCTCGGCTACCAGTGCGCGTCGTCGAGGATGACGCTCGCCGTCGGCGCCGACCACCACATCGAGACCGAGAACGACGTCGAGGAACTGATCAGCACCGAGCCGGATCTCGGGAAGAAGGTGTACCGGATCAACGCCACCGCGGGGCGTCCGATCACCATCACCAAGGCCGTCACCTACCACTCGTCCCGCGGCGTGCCGGTGCGCGAACTGTTCGACCGCTGCCGCCGCACGCTCGACCGGTTCCGCGCGGACGGGCCGCAGGTCAGCCGCGACGCGCAGCGGGCCTGGCTGGACCGGTACTGGGCGGACGCCGACGTCGAGGTCGAGAGCGACGGCGGCCCGGAGGGCGAGAGCGCCGCGACCCAGCAGGCCATCCGCTGGAACCTGTTCCAGCTCGCGCAGGCCACCGCGCGCGCCGACCAGCTCGGCGTGCCCGCCAAGGGGCTGACCGGTTCCGGGTACGAGGGCCACTACTTCTGGGACACCGAGGTCTACGTCATCCCGTTCCTCTCCTACACGAATCCGGGTCTGGCCCGGAACGCGCTGCGGTTCCGCGTCAATCAGCTGGACAAGGCCCGCGAACGCGCCCGCGAGCTCGCCCAGCGCGGGGCGCTCTACCCGTGGCGCACCATCAACGGCGAGGAGGCGTCGGCCTACTACGCCGCCGGCACCGCGCAGTACCACATCGATGCGGACATCGCCTTCGCCGTCAGCCGCTATGTGGACACCACGGGTGACGACGAGTTCATGCGCATCAACGGCATCGACATCCTCGTGGAGACCGCCCGCATGTGGCAGGACCTCGGCTTCTGGCGGGAGAACGAACACCGGGTCTTCAATATCCACGGCGTCACGGGCCCGGACGAGTACACCACCGTGGTCAACAACAACCTCTTCACCAACGTCATGGCCCGGTACAACCTCGAGCGGGCGGCGGGCGCGGTGCGCACCCTGCGGCAGACGGACACGGCCGCGTACGAACGGATGGTGCACCGGCTCGATCTCGACCCCGCCGAGCCGGGCGCCTGGCTGGACTGCGCCGCCCACATGAACATCCCCTACGACGAGGAGATGGGCATCCACCCGCAGGACGAACACTTCCTCGACCGGGAACTGTGGGACCTGCCGGCCACCCCCGAGGACCGCCGGCCCCTTCTGCTGCACTACCACCCGCTGGTCATCTACCGCTTCCAGGTGCTCAAGCAGGCCGACGTCGTGCTCGCGATGTTCCTGCAGGGTCACCGGTTCACGAACGCGCAGAAGAAGGCGAACTTCGACTACTACGACCCCATCACCACGGGCGACTCGACGCTGTCAGCGGTCGTGCAGTCGATCATCGCCGCCGAGGTCGGGTACGAGCAGTCCGCCCTGGACTACTTCTTCCACGGCCTCTACGTCGATCTGGCGGACCTGCACCACAACACGGTCGACGGCGTGCACATCGCCTCCGCGGGCGGAGTCTGGAACTGCCTCGTCTACGGGTTCGGCGGCATGATGGACCTGCGCGTGGGCCTGGGCTTCGACCCACGCCTGCCCGAGTCCTGGTCCCGGCTGACGTTCCGGATCCGCCGGCTCGGCGTGCGCATGCGGGTGGAGGTCGAGCAGCACCAGCTCACCGTCACCGTCGAGGTGGGACAGGGCCCCGTCGACCTCACCGTGCGCGGGGAGCTGCTGCAGGTGCTCGACGACGAGCCGCTCGTCGTGCCGCTGCACGGCCAGGGTCCCCGGCACGGACGCGGTCCTCGCACCCCGGTGCTGGGTGGTACCCGCGAGGACGGGTCCCTGATCACCGCAGCCCTGCCCACGGACACGGCACCGCTGGAGCAGATCCGGCCGAACGAGCGTCCGACGCCCGAGCGCGCCTGACTGCCCGCACTGTCGGCGGCGCGGTTCTCATCAGCACCGTTCTCCCGCTCGTCGTCCACACCTGTGGATAACCCTGTGGGCGTGTCGCACACACCGGTGGACGACGCCACAGCGGCCTGTTCGCGCCGATCCCGCCCGAATCACAGCCGTGTGCTTTGTACACAGTGTGGACGGCCTTGTGGACAACTGCACACGAGGAGACGGGTGATGGGGACGCAGAACGCCCCCGACGACGGGCACCGGGGGCGTTCGGGGACGGTCTCGCGGACGGGGATCAGCCGACCGAACCGGAGCAGCGGGTCACATCAGGGCGGGCGTGATCGTCAGCCGCACGACCGTGAGGACGACCAGCAGCACGAGCACCCCGGCCAGTCCGAGCCACTGGATGCGGGCGCGGCGCGGTCCGCGCGGCGCCCACACGAGCGGGACGGCGGCCAGGGCGCCGGTGATGAGTCCGCCGACGTGCGCCTGCCACGCGATGGACGGGGAGAAGAAGACGAGGGCGGCGTTGATCGCGAGGACGATCAGCAGACCGCGGGAGTCCGCGCCGATCCGGCGCTGGATCACGAAGAGCGCCCCGAAGAGGCCGAAGATGGCACCGGACGCGCCGACGACGAGCGTGAGCGGGTCGCCGAGCCAGAGGATGCCGACCGAGCCGCCGACCAGGGCGAGCAGGTACACGGCCAGGAAGCGGGCCCGCCCGAGCGTCGGCTCGAGGGTCTGGCCGAGCGCCCACAGCGCGTACATGTTGAAGAGGATGTGGAACAGCATGCCCGGCGAGTGGAGGAACCCGCTGGTGATCATGCGCCACGGCTCGGTGGCCGTGAGCACGGGTGCGTACCCGAGCAGATAGGTGGTGCCGGGCAGCAGGAGCTGGAGCAGGAAGACGACGACGCAGACGCCGATCAGCGTCCACGTGACGATCGGGCGCCCCTCCCGCACCGCGCCGCCGAAGCTGGTGCGCGGGGTGGGGGTGGCGGCCGCCTGCTCAGCGACGCAGTCGACGCACTGGACACCGACGGCGGCGGGAAGCTGGCACTGGGCGCAGGCGGGTCGCCCGCAGCGCTGACAGCGCACGTAGGACACGGCGTCCGGGTGCCGGGGGCACCGCGGCTCCGTGTCGGTCCCGCCGACCGCCGGTTGTCCGAAGCTCATCGTCGCGTCGTCCTCAGGCCGGACTCAGACGTCCTCGACGTCGATGCTGGTGATGCTGACGTCGTCGACCGGCTTGTCGTCCCGGTCCGTCGGCACGTTGTTCAGCTTGTCGACGACGGCGCGGGAGTCCGCGTCGGTGACTTCACCGAAGATGGTGTGCTTGCCCTGCAGCCAGGTGGTGGGCACCGTGGTGATGAAGAACTGCGAGCCGTTGGTGCCGTGGCCACCGCGCTTGCCCGCGTTCGCCATCGCCAGCTTGTAGGGCTGGGTGAAGTCGAGGTCGGGGGCGATCTCGTCGTCGAACTCGTAGCCGGGGCCGCCGACGCCGCGGCCGAGCGGGTCGCCACCCTGGATCATGAAGTCCTTGATGATGCGGTGGAAGATGACACCGTCGTACAGCGGGTCGGTGGTCTTCTCGCCGGTGGCCGGGTGGGTCCACTCGCGCTTGCCGGTGGCCAGCTCGACGAAGTTCGCCACGGTCTTCGGGGCGTGGTTGCCGAAGAGCTCGACGACGATGTCGCCCTGGGTCGTGTGGATGGTCGCCTTCTGCGTTGCCTGTGCACTCATGGGCCTGATTGTTCCATGCGGCACTGACAGGACTCCCGTCAGGACGGGCGTGACGGCCCGGTTCAGCGCACAGTGAAACGGCGTCGGAGGCCGATAGTGCGAGGCTGACGCGACCCCGTAGGCTAGAGGCGGACAACCACACCCTTTGACGGAGGTAGCTGTGAGCAAGAAGGTCAAGTCCCCCGAGGGCGCCCTGGAGTGGGCGGTCTCCCGCGTGCAGGCGGGCATCGACACCGCCTCCCCCGCCGTCCAGAAGGCTGCCCGCCGTGCCGGTCACGAGCTGGCCGATGGTGTCGCCACCCTGACGCCGAAGCTGCAGCACGGCCTCGACGCCGCCGGTCCGCGTATCTCCAAGGCCGTGGACAACGCCGGCCCTGCGCTGCAGAAGCAGCTGGACCGGGCGACCCCCGCGCTGAACACCGCGCGCGACAAAGTGGTCGACGAGTACATCCCGGCCGCGCAGCTGAAGATCGGCGACATCGCCGCCCAAATGGCCAGGAAGCTGGGCGGTGTGGAGACGCCGGAGCAGCTCGACTTCATCGTCGCGAAGATCACCGGTGACAAGAAGGCCGTCAAGAAGGCGCAGAAGGCCCTCGTCGACGCCGCAAAGACGACGTCGCGGAACGCCCGGCGCTCCAGCGGCAAGACGGGGAAGGGCTGGCTGATCGTCGGCGCCATCACGGCCGCCGGCGTCGCGGGCTTCTCGGCCTGGCGCGCGTCCAAGCCGGTCGAGGACCCGTGGAAGACCCCGCAGCCGGCCAGCCCCCGCGTGACCACCACGGTCTCCGGTGGCGACGGCAAGCACGTCGCGGACACCGCCCCGACGGCCCCGGCCGCGGGCGCGCAGGTGCCGCCGAGCAACCCGAGCGCCCCGCAGGCGTGACGCAGTAGCTGTACGCGAAAGGGCCCGGTGACCGTCACGGTCACCGGGCCCTTCTGTGTTTATTGAGTCTCGAGCTTCGTCGCGCAAGACGGACGCCGGTTCAACGCGCCCGGTTCGCTGCTGTATGGCTAGACCATGGACTTGAATCGAGTCGGTCTCGATACTTGACCGAGGTTTAGAAAGCGATCGGAAGGCGGAGCACCAGTGACGAACAGCAGTAGCAAGCCTTCGCAGGTCTACGACTCGGCGGCTCCGGACGCATGATGGCAACGTCCTACCCGCTGCCGACGCCAGCCACCGTCCGTCAGTTGTACGCGTCGGCCTTTCGTTGCGCCCATCCGGATTGCAACCGACCGTTGTACAGGATTTCTGACGATACCGGCGACCGGATACTTAACAGTCGAGTAGCCCACATCCACGCCCGACGCGTGGGTGGACCTCGGTGGATCGATATGACCGCAGAAAAAAATCGAGGGCCAGACAATCTCGTTATCTTATGCATAGAGCACTCTTATGAGATTGACGAGAAGCCGGACATGTTCCCGGCCGAGATGCTTCGTCGTTGGAAAGCCGCGCAGATCGCAGAGTATGACAAGATTCTACGCAGCTGGTCAATAAGCGACGACGAGGCAACCGAAGCACTCATAGCTTCCGAAGCGTTCGAAACGCTCCGAGCACCGTCAACGCTCGAGTTAGTTCGGCGGGTCGAGGCCCTTCGGCTTTTAGCTGAGCGTACGCGCAGCGATGCTCGGAGGTGGGCACGTCGTTGGCAACAGCTAAGGGAGCGGACGCACAATTCCTCAAGTATGTGGGACGAAGACGGAAATACCATCTACCTAGAGCCATCGGAGTCGGAAGTGCGTCCGATTCGAGAGGGCATCCAAGCTGCTCTCGAAGCTGCGATTAACGATTTAGGGCCTGCGGCCGATGCGGCCCGAGTTGAACTCGCTGCAATCCGTGTGACAAGCGCACAGATTTCTCCGTGGTGCGACGATCTGAATGGCGCAATCATTGCGCTGATGGACACGGCCGGATCCTGGGCTGGAGGATCTAATCCGACGTTAGACACAGCGTTCGATCAAACACTGGAAAACCTACAGCGCTCGGTGAACGAACTCGTCCGCGCGTCTCGTGGCGAGGATGTTGAGAGGCCGGCATCTCCCTCAATCGTCGAGCCACCGAGTGTGACTGATCCCCTCGCACAACACCGCACACTGCTCGACGAAGCTCGGCCGTTTAGTCGAGTCACTCACCGCCTGTACGACCCCGATCTCCGTGAACGTATTGCGGAAGCTACTCTCACGGCGTCAGAAATTCCACCAACTGTGCACTTCCTCGCCATCAGCTTGGACGTGACGGCCGCCCTCGCTGCTGCAGTGGCAAGGAACGCGACGAAGGAAGAGAAGCTTGAGTTAATGAATCGAGATCGGCAACGGCTCCCCATCTGTGCCGCAACCGCCTTGCTTCAACAAGCCGCTCGCGGCGATTCCGAAGGGAACTTCCTTGCTGTTGCCGCGAGCGAAAGCCTACGCCGCTTGTGGTGGGACACGGACTGGTCCAGCGAAACCTCGTGGGTAGGCAACGACGTCAACGGTCAATCGATGATGTGGGCTTTCGCTAACGCCATGTCAGATTCGGAGTTGCGAATGCGCTTGGGTCAAGTATTGGAGAACTCTCCCCAGCTGCTAACACAGCTCGTCGTCTCTTGCGCCGGGTGGGTCGAAGAGCTGGACTCCAGCACGTGGCAGCTCAAGCAATTTGAACGCCGCTATAGCGAGATTCCGCCATGGCTACCTATCGAGGAGATCCGAGCACTTTCAGTTCGCTTACTCGGGAATCATCAGAGTCCAGACGACTTGACCACATTGGCCGCGATTCTTCGGCACTCCGCGGACGAATCTAAATACTAGCCGGCCCCCGCGACACGACGAAGGCCCGGTCCGTGTGGACCGGGCCTTCGTGTCCGTTCGCGTGGAGACTAGGGGAATCGAACCCCTGACCTGAAGCTTGCAAAGCTACCGCTCTACCAACTGAGCTAAGTCCCCGAGTGGGTGGATCAGTCGATCGTGTCGGTGGCCTGGTGCCACTTCTTCTTCTCGGCCTCGGCATCCTGGTACCGGCGCCAGGCGAGAACACCGGCGGCGGCAGCGGCCGCGACGGCCAGCAGTTTCTTCATGGATTCCTCACGAAGCGAGAGGGTGGGAGTGGGCGTACCAGGACTTGAACCTGGGACCTCTTCGTTATCAGCGAAGCGCTCTAACCGCCTGAGCTATACGCCCCCAGACCCGTTGGGCCGAGACACGACGATACCGCATCGCGCCGCACCCGCCCAAATCGGCGGGCCTAGAACAGGCGCCGGATCATGCCTCGAACAGCCGCTGTCCGATGTACCCGCCAGGGGTCACCCCACCGGGCACCGCGAACAGTCCGGACCCGGTGTGCCGGAGGTACTCGGCGAGGGCGTCGTTGCGCGCCATGGCCGTCTGCATCGGCACGTAGTGGGTCCGCGGATCGGTGACGAAGGCCAGGAACATCAGCCCGGCGTCGAGCTTGCCCAGCCCGTCCGAGCCGTCCGTGTAGTTGTACCCGCGCCGGAGCATCCGCACGCCGTCGTTGCGCGACGGATGCGCGATGGCGACGTGCGACGTCCGCGCGATCAGGGGGGCACCGTCGTTGCCGGCCCGCGCCAGGTCCGGCTCCGTGAACTCGGTACCGCCCGAGAGCGGGGCGCCCTCGGTACGGTCCCGCCCGACTACCTGCTCCTGCTCCCGCAGCGACGTGCGGTCCCAGTTCTCGATGTGCATCCGGATCCGCCGCGCCACCAGGTAGGTGCCACCGGCCATCCAGCCGCCGTCCTCGCCCACCCACACGTGCTCGGCGAGCGCGTCGTTCTCCTCGGCCTTGAGGTTGGCCGTGCCGTCCTTGAAGCCGAACAGGTTCCGGGGCGTCGCCTGCGCCGTACTGGTCGACGACGTGCGGCCGAAGCCCAGCTGCGACCAGCGCACGCTGACCGTGCCGAAGCCGATGCGCGCCAGGTTGCGGATCGCGTGGACGGCCACCTGCGGGTCGTCCGCACACGCCTGCACGACGAGGTCCCCGCCCGTGCGCGCCGGCTCGAGCGCGTCCTTGGGGAAGTGCGGCAGATCGATCAGCGCCGCCGGCCGGTGCTTCGCCAGCCCGAACCGGTCCTTGCCGTCCTTCGTGAACAGCCCGGCGCCGAAGCCGATCGTGATGGTCAGGTTCGCCGCGTTCAGTCCGAGCGCCTCACCGGTGTCGGTGGGCGGGGAGTCGTACCCCGCGTCGGGACTGAGCGAGCCACCGGCCGTCAGCGTCGCGGCGGCGTCCGTCCACTGCTCCAGCAGGGCGATCAGCTGGTCCCGCGAATCGGTGACGACGTCGAACGCGGCCAGGTGAAGCCGGTCCTGCGCCGGCGTGACGATGCCGGCCTGGTGATCGCCGTGGAACGGCACGACGGACGACGCCGGCGCGGCGTCCGGCGCGCGGTCCACGCCGGCGGCGACGGCCGCGGCACCGACCGCCGCCGTGACCCCTCCGGTGCCCGCGAGGGCGAGGAAGGACCGACGTCCGAGGCGACTCACGACGAGAACATGTCGAGGCGGGAATATGCAGCGGAGAGCATAGATGTCACGCGACGACGGCGCCGGTCAGCTTCGCCAGTGGCTCGCTGAGGGCGTCGACCCTGGTCGACAAGGTCTTCACCTGCGCGGGGGTCAGGTCCGTGTAGGAGACGAACCCGTCGCCCTTCCGGTACTGGTCCAACTCCTTCTGCAGGGCGTCGAACCGGGTGCTCAGCGTGGTGGCCAGCGCCTTGTCCTTGGCCTCGAGCGCCGGACGGAGGCTGGTGAAGGCGATGCGGGCCCCGTCGACGTTGGCCTGGAAGTCCCACAGGTCGGTGTGGGAGAAGGCCTCCTCCTCGCCCGTGATCTTGCCGGTGGCCACCTCGTCGAGCAGCTCCTTCGCACCGTTGCCGAGCTGCGCGGGCGTCAGCGTCGCCGCCGTCGTCCGCTTCGCCAGCTCCTTCGTGTCCGCCAGCAGCTGGTCGGCCACCGTGGTCCGCTGAGCCGCGGTCAGGGCGGTGTACCCGGTGGCCGGCGGCCACAGGTCCTTCTCCAGCCGGTGCCAGCCGGTCCAGGTCTGGCCCTTCTCCAGGTCCGCCTCGCGGGCGTCGATCCGCGGGTCGAGGTCCCCGAAGGACTCGGCGACCGGCTCGATCCGCTCCCAGTGGCTGCGGGTGGACGCGTACAGGGCACGCGCACCGGCGGTGTCGCCCGCCTTCACGGCGGCGACGAACTTCGCGGTCCCGGTGACCAGCTGCTCGGTCTGCTCCTTCACGTACGCGCGGTACTGCGTCGTCGCCGTGGTCAGCAGCTGCTGGGAGGAGGCGTCGGCGTACACGGGTTTGCCCGAGTCGGTGACCGTGAAGCCGGCGCGGATGCCCTGACCGCTCATACCCGGCTTGCACGCGGTGCGATAGCTGCCGGCGGGCGCCTGCACGATGAGGTCGCGGCTCAATCCGGGCCCGACGTTCTCCACCTCGCCGACGATCCGCACGCCGTCCTGCGCGAACACGTAGAACTCGGTGACCTGGCTGCCCTTGTTGGTGACCCGGAAGGTCACGTTGCCGCTGGGCGCCTGCGTCGAGGAGAGGGTGCAGGCGTCGTCGGTGCTCGTGACGGTCACGGCGCCCGACGCGGCGCTACCGCCGGTCGAGGCAGCCTGCGGGGTGTTGGGGGTGCAGGCCGTCAGCGCGAGGGACGCGGCACCGAGGACCAGGGCAGCGGGCAGCCACCGACGACGGGGGTCGACCAGCATCGATCAGGCTTCCTTCGCGACGGGCAGACCGGTGCGGGCGGTACGTCCGGCGCGCACGGCGGCGGGACTGCCCGGGGCCGGCCGGCGGACCACGCGCAGGTAGACGGCGAGGGTGATGCCGACGTAGAGCAGCCACGCGATCGCCTGCAGCCAGGTCGTCTCCGCCGAGAGGTTGAAGATGCCCTTGAGCAGGGTCCCGTACCAGCTGGCCGGCGGGATGACGGCGCTCAGGTCGAACGCGAGAGCGTCCACGCCCGGCAGGATGCGGGCCTCCTGCAGGTCGTGCAGCCCGTAGGCCAGCACGCCGCCGGCGATGACGATGAGCAGCGCCCCGGTCCAGCGGAAGAAGACGCCGAGGTTGAGCTTGATGGTGCCGCGGCCGATGAGCCACCCGATGACGATGGCGGTCGCGATGCCGGCGAGGGAGCCGACGAGCGGCTGCCAGGTCTGGCCGGTCGATTGGGCGGCAGCCCACAGGAACAGCGCGGTCTCGAGTCCTTCGCGGCCGACGGTGACGGCGGCGACGACGGCGACGGCCCAGCCGCCGGCGGTCGTGGCGGCGTCCATCCGCGTGGTCAGCGTCGTGCCGAGGGAGCGGGCGGTGCGGGCCATCCAGAACACCATGCCGGTGACGAGGGCGACGGCGACGATCGACAGACCGCCGCCGATGGCTTCCTGGGCCTCGAAGGTCAGCCCCTGCGGCCCGAAGGTCAGCAGGGCGCCGAAGGCGGCGCTGAGCACGACGGCGACGGCGACGCCGGCCCACAGGCGCGGGATGAGCGCCGTCCGGCCGGTCCGGCGCAGATAGGCCAGCAGCAGCACGAGCAGCAGGGCCGCTTCGAGCCCTTCGCGCAGGCCGATCAGGTAGTTCCCGGTCACCGTGGTCTCCTCACCTCAACTCAGGTGAGCCTTACCTCACCCGACAACGAGGTTAGACCGAGGAAACCCAATTACACAACACGAGCCTTCCGTATTGCGCCGACGTGCTCCGGGGCGGGGATGCTCCCCGCCCGGCGTCAGTCGTCGGTGAGGGTGACGCCGATGCCGCCGACGAGCGTCGACGTGATGTTGTACAGCACGGCGGCGAGCACGGAGAGAGCGGTGAGCAGGAAGATGTTCGTGACGGCGACGACCGTGGCGAACGAGGCCACCTGGCCGAGCGACGCGTAGGTCCGCAGGTCGAAGCTGTTACTGCCGCCCACTTCGCCGAGCATCTGGTTGATCCGCGTGAAGATGCCGGTCAGGTCCAGCACCGTCCACAGCACGATCGACGCGACGACGGTGATGGTGCCGAGGGCCACGGACAGCAGGAAGGCCATCTTCAGCACCGACCACGGGTCGATCTTGCTCACCAGCAGGCGGGCGCGGCGGACCTTGGTCTTCTGCGGGGGGCGCACCAGCTTCGGCGCGGGCCGCGCGCCGGAATCCCGCGGGTCGCGGCCGGTGGCCGAGCCCTGGGCGGGCCGGTTCGCGGAGGTCGCGGGGCGGGGGGACTGCGTCCTGGAGGACGTGGCGGGGGCTGCGGTCCGGCCGGCGGTGCCGGTGCGGCCGGACGTCGAGGGGGCCCGGTCCGGCCGACTCGGGGCGCGACCGGTCGCAGCGTCACGGAGGCCGGTGCCCTTGGCCTTCATCCGTTCCAGGGCATCCGACCGCTGGCCGGGTCCGCCACGGCCGTCACCGCTGGGCTTGTTGGAGCTCACTGCCTACCTCCGTCGTCGACGCTTCCGTCGGACGACGCACCATCGGACGAGCCGTCCGCGCTGCCGCCGTCGTCGGGATCGGCGGTCGCGACCGCCTCGGATTGCTGGTCCAACGGTACTTCATCAGCACCCGCACCTTCGGTCGGGGCAGGGCTCACCGCGGTGGTGTCGGCTTCCACGGCGGCGGCCACCTCCTCCTCGATGCGCGACTCGGAGTTCAGGGCGACGCCGATGATCCGGTCGTCCTTGTCGGGCTTGGCGAAGATCACGCCCATGGTGTCGCGGCCCTTGGCGGGCACGCCGGAGACGGCGGACCGCACCACCTTCCCCTTCTCCATGATGACGAGCACCTCGTCGCCCTCCTGGACGATGCCGGCGCCCACGAGCTCGCCGCGCTCCTCGACGACCTTGGCCACCTTGATGCCGAGGCCGCCGCGGCCCTGCACCCGGTACTGGTCCACCGGGGTGCGCTTGGCGTAGCCGCCGTCGGTCACCACGAAGACGAAGGCGTCCTCGCTCACGACGTCCGCCGCGAGCAGTTCGTCCCCGTCGCGGAACTTCATGCCGGTGACGCCGGAGGTGGCGCGGCCCATCGGGCGCAGCGCCTCGTCCGTCGCCTGGAAGCGCAGGGACTGGGCCTTGCGGGAGACGAGCAGGATGTCGTCGTCCTCGGACACCAGCTTGGCGGAGACCAGCTCGTCGCCGTCGCGCAGGTTGATCGCGATGACGCCGGCGGACCGGGTCGAGTCGTAGTCGGCCAGGCGGGTCTTCTTCACCAGGCCCTTGCGGGTGGCCAGCATCAGGTAGGGCGCCTGCTGGTAGTCCTTCAGCGCCAGCACCTGGGCGATGGTCTCGTCCGGCTGGAAGGGCAGGAGGTTGGCGACGTGCTGGCCGCGGGCGTCCCGGCTGCCCTCGACCAGGTCGTACGCCTTCGCGCGGTACACCCGGCCGAGGTTGGTGAAGAACAGCAGCCAGTTGTGCGTCGTCGTGATGAAGAAGTGGTCCACGACGTCGTCGGCGCGCAGCTGCGCCCCGCGCACGCCCTTGCCGCCGCGCTGCTGCACCCGGTACTGGTCGGTGCGGGTCCGCTTGACGTAGCCGCCCCGGGTGATGGTGACGACCATGTCCTCCTCGGGGATCAGGTCCTCCATGCTCATGTCACCGTCGTAGCCGAGCAGGATCTCGGTGCGCCGGTCGTCGCCGTGGCGGTCGACGATCTCGGCGAGCTCCTCGCTGACGATCTGCCGCTGCCGGGCGGGGGACTCGAGGATGGCGTTGTAGTCCGCGATCGCCTCCTCCAGCTCGGCGAACCGGTCCTGGATCTTCTGCCGTTCCAGGGCGGCGAGCCGGCGCAGCTGCATCTCGAGGATGGCGCGGGCCTGCAGCTCGTCGATCGAGAGCAGCTCGATCAGCCCGTCACGGGCGTCCTCGACCGTGGACGAGCGCCGGATCAGGGCGATCACCTCGTCCAGCGCGTCCAGGGCCGCGAGCAGGCCGCGCAGGATGTGCGCCTCCTCCTCGGCCTTGCGCAGCCGGAACCGGGTGCGCCGGACGATGACGTCCAACTGGTGGGTGACCCAGTGCCGGATGAACGCGTCGAGGGAGAGGGTGCGCGGCACCCCGTCGACGATCGCCAGCATGTTCGCGGAGAAGTTCTCCTGCAGCGACGTGTGCTTGTACAGGTTGTTGAGCACGACCTTGGCGACGGCGTCGCGCTTGAGCACGATGACGAGGCGCTGGCCGGTGCGGCCCGAGGTCTCGTCCCGCAGGTCGGCGATGCCGGAGATGCGGCCGTCCTTGACCAGCTCGGCGATCTTGATCGCCAGGTTGTCGGGGTTGGCCTGGTAGGGCAGCTCGGTGACGACGAGGCAGGTGCGGCCCTGCAGTTCCTCGACGTTGACGACGGCGCGCATCGTGATGGAACCGCGGCCCGTGCGGTACGCGTCCTCGATGCCCTTGTGGCCGAGGATCTGCGCGTGGGTCGGGAAGTCGGGGCCCTTGATGCGCTTGAGCAGCTCGGTCAGCAGCTCGTCCTTGGTGGCCTCGGGGTGCTCGAGATACCACTGGACGCCGTCGGCCACCTCGCGCAGGTTGTGCGGCGGGATGTTCGTGGCCATGCCGACCGCGATGCCGGAGGACCCGTTGACCAGCAGGTTCGGAAACCGGGCCGGCAGCACGGTGGGCTCCTGGTCGCGGCCGTCGTAGTTGTCCTGGAAGTCGACGGTCTCCTGCTCGATGTCCCGGACCATGTCCAGGGACAGCGGGGCCATCTTCGTCTCGGTGTACCGGGGGGCGGCCGCGCCGTCGTTGCCCGGGGAGCCGAAGTTGCCCTGGCCGAGCGCCAGCGGGTAGCGCAGCGTCCAGTCCTGGATGAGCCGGACGAGGGCGTCGTAGATCGCCAGGTCACCGTGCGGGTGGTAGGTACCCATGACGTCACCGACGACGCGGGCACTCTTGCTGAACGCACGGTCCGGCCGGTAGCCGCCGTCGTACATCGCGTAGAGGATGCGCCGGTGCACGGGCTTGAGACCGTCCCGCACGTCGGGCAGCGCGCGGCCGATGATGACGGCCATCGCGTAGTCCAGGTACGAGCGCTGCATCTCGGTCTGCAGGTCGACCTGCTCGACGCGATCGGTCAGCACCTCGCCCTCGACCGGGGTCGGCTCCTCGGTGCCCTCGGGGTTCTCCGGGGTCTCGTCGCTCATGCTGGGAATCCTTCTCTCATCTCACGGCCGGCCGTCGTGGGGACGACGGCGGCCGCGCGGGTGCGGTGACGGGTGCCGGCACCGGGCCGGCCGACGGTCAGATGTCGAGGAACCGGACGTCCTTGGCGTTCTGCTGGATGAAGGCGCGCCGCGAGTCGACGTCCTCGCCCATCAGCACGGCGAACACCTGGTCCGCCGCGGCCGCGTCGTCCATGGTCACCTGCAGCAGGGTGCGGTGGTCGGGGTCCATGGTCGTCTCCCACAGCTCCGTGTAGTCCATCTCGCCGAGACCCTTGTAGCGCTGGATGCCGTTGTCCTTGGGCATCCGGCGGCCGTGGGAGAGCCCGTCGGCGACGACGGCGTCCCGCTCCCGGTCGCTGTAGACGTAGTCGTGCGCGGCGTTGGACCACTTGATCTTGTACAGCGGCGGCTGGGCCAGGTAGACGAAGCCGTGCTCGATCAGCGGCCGCATGTACCGGAACAGCAGGGTCAGCAGCAGCGTGGTGATGTGCTGGCCGTCGACGTCGGCATCGGCCATCAGCACGATCTTGTGGTACCGGGCCTTGGTGATGTCGAAGTCCTCGCCGATGCCGGCGCCGAACGCCGTGATCATCGCCTGGACCTCGTTGTTGTTCAGGGCCTTGTCCAGCCGGGCGCGCTCGACGTTGAGGATCTTGCCGCGCAGCGGCAGCACCGCCTGCGTCATCGGGTCGCGGCCGCGCACGGCCGAACCGCCGGCCGAGTCACCCTCGACCATGTAGATCTCGCTCCTGGACGGGTCCTTCGACGAGCAGTCCTTGAGCTTGCCGGGCATGCCGCCGGACTCGAGCAGCCCCTTGCGGCGGGTCGACTCGCGCGCCTTGCGTGCGGCGATGCGGGCCTGGGAGGCCTGGATCGCCTTACGGATGACGTCCCGCGCGGGCCCCGGGTTGCGCTCGAACCAGTCGCCGAGCTGGTCGGAGACCACGCGCTGGACGAAGGTCTTCGCCTCGGAGTTGCCGAGCTTGGTCTTGGTCTGCCCCTCGAACTGCGGCTCGCCGAGCTTGATCGAGATGACGGCCGTCAGACCCTCACGGATGTCGTCACCGGTGAGGTTGTCGTCCTTCTCCCGGAGGATGTTCTTCTCGCGTGCGTAGCGGTTGACCAGTGTGGTCAGCGCGGCGCGGAAGCCCTCCTCGTGGGTGCCGCCCTCGTGGGTGTTGATCGTGTTGGCGTACGTGTGCACGCTCTCCGAGTACGCCGTCGTCCACTGCATCGCCAGCTCGAGGGCGATCTTGCGCTCCTTGTCCTCGGCCTCCAGCGCGATCACCTCGTCGTTGATGACCTCGGTGCGCTTGGACGAGTTGAGGAACGTGACGTAGTCGAGCAGACCGTTCTCGTACTGGTAGACGACCTCGCGGTGCTTCGGCTCGGCGGCCTCGTCCGCGGCGTCGCCGTCGGCGATCTCCTCGCCGACCTCCTCGGCCACCCGCTCGTCGGTGAGCGTGATCTTCAGGCCCTTGTTCAGGAACGCCATCTGCTGGAACCGGGCGCGGAGCGTCTCGAAGTCGTAGTCGACGCTCTCGAAGATCGAGTCGTCCGCGTAGAACGTCTGGGTGGTGCCCGTCTCGTCGGTGGCCTCCCCCTTCACCAGCTCGGTGACCGGGTGGCCACCGTCGGCGAACGACTGGCGCCACACGTGGCCCTGCTGGCGGACCTCCGTGTCGACCCGGCGGGAGAGGGCGTTGACGACGGAGATGCCCACCCCGTGCAGGCCGCCCGAGACCGCGTAGCCGGAGCCGCCGAACTTCCCGCCCGCGTGCAGGATGGTCATGACCACCTCGACGGTGGGCTTCTTCTCGGTCGGGTGCATGCCGACGGGGATGCCGCGGCCGTCGTCGACGACGCGCACCCCGCCGTCGGCCGTGAGCGTCACCTCGATGTGGGTGGCGTGACCGGCGAGGGCCTCGTCCACGGAGTTGTCGACGACCTCGTAGACCAGGTGGTGCAGGCCGCGGGGACCGGTGGAGCCGATGTACATGCCGGGCCGCTTGCGCACGGCCTCGAGCCCCTTGAGGACGGTGATGTCACTCGCGCCGTACTGGCCGTCGGTCACGCCCGGCCGGGGTGACGGAGGGGTGACGGGTGTGCCGCCGACCGACGGGTCCGCGCTGTTCGCCTCCGTTGACGGCGGTACCGCCGGGGTCCCTGCCGGGAGGTCGGTGGGCTGGGGCTGAGTGGTTCCGTCGTCGGGAAGGTTGGCTGACACAGGCGCGTCCGGCTCCTCGTGATCGAGACGTGCGCGACGGCGGAAGCCGCGCGCACCATGACACGTGCCGTCGGCGCGCCTCCGCAGGAGGGCACAGGGGCTACCGAACGGTAGCCCTCCGGCACACTCTGTCGATTCTACCGTGTGGCTGCGCCCGGAATGCGCTCATCATGCCGTGGGCACAATTCTTTGCCGGATCTGGCCGGTCAACGGAGCACCGCATGGGGCCGTCCTCGTCCGCCGGGGTCCCAGACGCTCTCCTGCCGGATTTCGGCGTCCGCCGAATTCGCGGCCGCCGTTCACCCGTAGGTGTCGCGCGGACCGCGGCCCCGCACGGTCCGGGGACCCTTCTGCCAGCTCGGCGCGGTGGGGCCGGAGACCTTGATGGCCGTGAGGATGCCGGGCCCGATCTCGGCGTCGAACCTTGCCAGGAGGGTCGGCACGAGCAGCCGCACCTGGGTGGCCCAGGCCGTCGAATCGCACACGACGTGCAGCGTCGTCTCGCGGAACGCGTCCGGGTGGCAGTGTGCGGCGATGTCGGGGCCGACGATCTGCGGCCACCGCCCGATCACCGATCCCACCGAGACGGGCGTACTCCATCCGCGGTCCTTGACCATGCGGTCGACGACGGAACCCAGGTTCAGCGGGTCCCGACCGGTGCGGCGGCGGGGCGCACCCGTGCGGGCGGCCGCGCGGTCCGCACTGCGGCGCAGGGCCGCGGCGGAACGGACGCGTCGTTCCCCGCGGGCCTCCGCGGCGGCGCGGGCTCGCAGGAGGGCGGCCGCGGCCGCATCGATCGCCTCCTCCTGCGCGGCGCCGTCGGAAGCAACACCCTCGTCGGAAGCGGCACTCCTCGGCGCATCCTCGGCCGGACGTTCCTCGGCCACTGCCTCGTCCGAGGACCGCGACGCGCCACCCGACGCCGCAGCTGTGCCACGGCTGGTGCGACGGCTGGTGCGATCACCCGCGCCGCGACCGGTCCCGTCGGTCCGCGGGCTCATGCCGCCTCCACGACTCCGGCGCCGACCCGTAATTGCCGGTCGATCAGGCTCGCGGGGATGTCCTCGACGACGGCCGCGGTGATCAGGACCTGTTCGGCGTCGGCGGCGATGGCGGCCAGCCGCGTGCGGCGGTCTGCGTCGAGCTCGGCGAACACGTCGTCGAGGATGAGGATCGGCTCACCGCCGTCGGTCAGCGCGTCCTCCCGCAGCAGTTCGTACGCGGCCAGGCGCAGCGAGAGCGCCACCGACCAGGACTCGCCGTGCGAAGCGTAGCCCTTGGCCGGGGCCTGCCCGAGGACGAGCTCGACGTCGTCGCGGTGCGGCCCGGTCAGGGTCAGCGCCCGGTCCCGGTCCCGGGTCTGCCCGGATTCGAGGGCCTCGAGGAAGGCGCGGCGGATCGTCTCGGTGTCCAGGCCCGCCAGGTCAGAACCCGCATCGACCGGCCCGACCGAGCCGGCGCCGGCCCCGGTGACGTCGTCGTCGTCCGTGCCGTGTCCCACCACGGTGCTGCGGTACCGGGCGGAGAGCTCCTTGCTGCCGTCGGTGAGCCGGCGGTACGCCGCCGACAGGTGCGGGGCGAGCCGCTCGAGGAGCGTCACCCGCGCCTGCAGCAGCTGCGCACCCGTCGCGGCGAGGTGCTCGTCCCACACCTGCAGAGTCGCCCGGTGATTCTCGGTGAACCGGCCGGCGGCCCGCGCGGACTTGAGCAGGGCGTTGCGCTGCCTGAGCACCCGGTCGTACTCGCCCCGCAGGGTCGCCTGGGCGGGGAAGAGCGTCGCGGTCAACTCGTCGAGGAAGCGCCGGCGGCTGCCCGGGTCGCCCTTGACCAGCTCCAGGTCCTCCGGGGCGAACAGCACCGTGCGGCACAGGCCGAGCGCTTCCCGGGCGCGCACGGGATTGGCCCGGTTGATCCGCACCCGGTTGCCGCCGCGGGCGTTGATCTCCATCTCGAGGCTCAGCTGCTGGGTACGGCGCACCAGCCGGGCGCGCACGAGCGCCTGCTCGGCGCCGAAGCGGATGAGCGGGCCGTCCTGGCTGACCCGGTGGGACCCGAGGGTCGCGAGGTAGCCGACGGCCTCGACGATGTTGGTCTTGCCGAGCCCGTTGGCGCCGACGAACACGGTGACCCCGGGCTCGAGCGTCAGGTCCAGCTGGGCGTAGGTACGGAAGTCGGTGAGGGAGAGAGCCGCGAGGTGCACGTCGTCAGCTCGGGCCTGCCGCCGTCGACGGGTCGGTACCGGTGTTCTCGCTGCCGGGGCTCGGCGTGCCCGAGCCCTCGATGCGCTGGCCGGCGGGCCGCACGGCGTGGCCGCCGAACTGGTTGCGCAGCGCGGCGACGGCCTTCATCGCCGGGGAGTCGTCCTGCCGGGACACGAACCGGGCGAACACGGCGGCCGTGATCGCGGGGGCGGCCACCTCGTTGGCGATCGCCTCCTCGACGGTCCAGCGGCCCTCGCCCGAGTCCTCGACGTACCCGGAGATCTTCTCCAGCCCGGGGTCGTCGTTCAGGGCACGGACCATCAGGTCGAGCAGCCAGGACCGGATGACGGTGCCCTTCTGCCACGCGCGGAAGGTGCCGGTGACGTCGGAGACGATGCTCTTCTTGGCCAGCAGCTCGTATCCCTCGGCGAGCGACTGCATGACGCCGTACTCGATGCCGTTGTGGACCATCTTGGCGTAGTGGCCCGATCCGACGGCGCCCACGTGTACGAAGCTCTCCTCGCGCGGGCCCTCGGGGCGGAGCGCGTCGAACACCGGCATCAGGGTGGCGATCTCCTCGTCGGTGCCGCCGGCCATCATGCCGTAGCCGTTCTCGAGGCCCCAGACACCACCGGAGACGCCGACGTCGACGAAGCCGATGCCGCGCTCGGCGGCATGGTCGGCGTGCGCCTGGTCGTCCGTGAACCTGGAGTTTCCGCCGTCGATGAGGATGTCACCGGAGTCGAGCTTGCCGACGAGTTCCTCGACCACGCCCGCCGTGATCTTGCCGGCCGGGAGCATCAACCACACGACGCGGGGGGACGGCAGAGCCTTGACGAGGGCATCCGTGTCGGGGACGTCGGTGACGTCGGGGTTGCGGTCGTATCCGGTGACCTCCACGCCGCCGCGGCGCAGCCGCTCCCGCATGTTGAAGCCCATCTTGCCGAGCCCGATCATGCCGATGTGCATGGTGTCCGTCCCTTCCGTCGGTTCCTGAGGTGTTCTCCTCGTTCCCGGTCGGTCCCGCGTGAGCACCGGCTCAGCGCGGTCCGGTCGGATGTGTCACTGGTTGGGCAGGCGCACCGGCATCAGCAGGTACCGATAGTCGTCCTGCTCGTCGCTGTCGGACTCCTGCTGCGCCGAGATGACGGCCGGCTTCGGCGGCGTCGTGAACGAGAACCGCACGTACTCGGTGCTGAACGCGCCCAGACCCTCGCTGAGGTAGTGCGGGTTGAACGCGACGGTGATCGGGTCACCGGTGAGGTTGGCTTCGATCGCCTCCGACGCCTGAGCGTCCTCGCCCGTGCCGGCGTCGAGGGAGAGCGTGCCCTCGGTGAACGCCATCCGGATCGGGGTGTTGCGCTCGGCGACGAGGGCGACGCGGCGGACCGCCTCGATCAGGTCCGCGGTGCGCACCGACGCGTGGATCGGCGTGACGTCGGGGAACAGCGACCGGATCTTGGGGTAGTCACCGTCGACCAGCAGCGACGTCGTGCGCCGGCCGCCGCTCTCGAAGCCGATCAGCTCGTTGGCGTCGGAGAGTGCGATGGACAGGTCCCCACCCGAGCCCAGCGTCCTGGCCACCTCGTTGAGGGTGCGGGCCTTGACCAGGACGCTCGTGGAGAGGCCGGCGCTGCTGGGCCGCCAGCCCAGTTCGCGCATCGCCAGGCGGTACCGGTCGGTGGCGAGCAGCGTCATCGTCTCGCCCTCGAACTCGATCCGGACGCCGGTGAGGATCGGCAGGGTGTCGTCGCGGCTCGCGGCGATGATCACCTGCGAGACGGCCTGCGCGAAGGCACCGCCGTCGACCACACCGCCGATCGGGGGCAGGGCCGGCAGCTCCGGGTAGTCGTTCTCCGGCATCGTCGCCAGGTTGAACCGGGAGTTGCGGCAGCTCAGCGTGATCTTCGCGCCGTCGGTCGCGATCTCCACCGGGGCGGAGGGGAGGCTGCGGCAGATGTCGGCGAGCAGGCGGCCCGAGACCAGCACCGTGCCCTCCTCGGCGACGTCCGCGGCGAACTGCAGGTTCGCGGAGATCTCGTAGTCGAAGCTCGAGAGGCTCACCGCACCGGATTCGGCCTTGAGCAGGAGCCCGGAGAGCACCGGGACCGGCGGGCGGGGGGACAACGAACGTGCGGTCCAGGTGACAGCCTCGGCGAGGACATCCCGGTCAACGGAGAACTTCACGGAGAATGCATCCGCCTTTCAGCGTTGTCATGACGGGAGCCCAGAGGTCCCGGTGCGGCAGGTGGCTCCCGTCGGAGCGCGGTGCGTCCGGGACGGTGTCCGGGGACAGCTTAGCGAAGCGTCGCCGGGACGGGCACCGGCGGCCTGGGCGAGCGGTTCGGGAAGATGTTCTCGGAAGAACTTTCATGAGGGAGAAGGATCCGTAGAGGTATTAACAGCTGTGGATTCTGTGGGAAAACCTCGTCGGGGCCGGTCGGACGCGGAAACGGCATGTGGACGAGTTGTGATCCGTCGACAGCGTCGTCGGTGCACACCGGTGGACAGTGATCACGACCGGGGCGAGCGTCCACACCCGGGGGCATTTCTGCGACCGGTTGTCCACGGGCGATGCACCGTTCTGCACAGGGTTGTCCACAGGGGTGGAAAACAGCAGGGTGCTGATGGACGACGACGCCCGGGCGCGCTACAGGCACCCGGGCGTCGTCGGAGGAGAACGAGAGGGACGTCAGCCGTCGCGCTGCGTCTGTTTGATGAGGTTGGTCAGCTCGGTGACCTGGTTGTAGATGTGCCGCCGCTCGGCCATCAGCTGGCGAATCTTGCGGTCCGCGTGGATGACCGTGGTGTGGTCGCGGCCGCCGAGCTCCTGCCCGATCTTCGGCAGCGACATGTCCGTCAGTTCCCGGCACAGGTACATCGCGATCTGACGCGCCGTCACCAGGGTGCGCGTGCGCGACTTGCTGCACAGCTCCTCCTGGCTCAGGTGGAAGTACGCGGCCGTCTGCCCCAGGATCGTCGCGGAGGTGATCTCCTTGGCGCCGTCCTCTGTGATGAGGTCCTTGAGCACGATCTCGGCGAGCTGCAGGTCCACCGGCTGCTTGTTCAACGACGCGAAGGCGGTGACGCGGATCAGCGCGCCTTCCAGCTCACGGATGTTCGTCGAGATGCGGGACGCGATGTACTCGAGCACGTCGTCGGGCGCCTTGAGGCCCTCGAGGATGGCCTTCTTCCGCAGGATCGCGATCCTGGTCTCGAGCTCGGGCATGGTCACGTCGGTGATCAGGCCCCACTCGAAGCGCGACCGCATGCGCTCCTCGAACCCGGTCAGCTGCTTGGGCGGCAGGTCGGAGGTGATGACGACCTGCTTGTCGTGGTTGTGCAGGGCGTTGAAGGTGTGGAAGAACTCCTCCTGCGTGTGCTCCTTGCCGGCGAGGAACTGGATGTCGTCGATCAGCAGGATGTCGACGCTGCGGTAGAGCTGCTTGAAGCTCGTGCCCTCGTCGTCGCGGATGGAGTTGATGAAGTCGTTGGTGAACTCCTCGGAGTTCACGTACCGGACGCGGATGCCCTGGTAGAGCCGGCGGGCGTAGTGGCCGATCGCGTGCAGCAGGTGGGTCTTGCCCAGACCCGAGTCGCCGTAGATGAACAGCGGGTTGTACGCCTTCGCGGGCGCTTCCGCCACGGCGACGGCGGCGGCGTGGGCGAACCGGTTGGACTGGCCGATGACGAACGCGTCGAAGATGTACTTCGGGTTCAGCCGGCCCATGTCGCCGGTGTCGACGTTGGCGGGGGCCGACGATCGGCTCGGCGCCCGGTTCGAGGTGGCCGGCGCGGGTTCGGGGACCGGTGCCGGTTCCGGGGCGGCGCGAGGCGGCTCGGGCGGGGCCATCTCGGTGTCGATCACGACGGCGGCCTGCATCTCCTGGCCGAGCTCGGCACGCAAGGCGTCCGCGAGCGGCTGGTGCAGGTTGTTCTGGAAGACGTCGCGCGTGTTCTCGTTGGGGACGGAGATGATCAGCGTGTTGCCGAACATGCCCTGCGGCCGCACGAGCGGCAGATAACCGCGGTGCCGCCCGCTGACCCGGTGGTCGTCCTCCAGGGCCGCGACCACGCGTTGCCAGGATGCACCGAGGTGATCCGAATCCTCCTGGCTCATGCGGCCGTTCCTCCTGAGAAAAGACGTGGGTGGCGCTGCTGCGAGCTGGCGCGCCACGGGGGTGCACACCGATGGTCCGGTGACGGGCGGAACCTGTCAACGGTCACCGCGATCCGGCGTCCATTGTCCACCACGTTCTCGATGCCACCGTAATCCACAGGGTTGTCCACCGCGTGTGGACAATCACGTGTGAGGTCCGACGCGGACCGCGGCGGTGGGCCGGGACCGCGCGGAAACCGACCTCGCCGCAGCCTGTGGACGGACGCTTCGCGGGAGCGTCGCTGCGGCCGGGGGCACGCTCGACGACGGCGAGCCGGTTTGACGCCGAGCGGGGTGTCCCGTAGCGTTGGATGGTCCTGTGTGACCACAGTTCGTGCTGTCCTCGATCGCCCGAGCCGGCCGTGTCGCCCCGCGAGGGAAGCTGACCGGACCGCGTCTCGTCGACACGACGAGGGCATGGACTCCAGGTCACCGCACACCCGCGCCGGTTCTGCTTTCCCCTCGTTCGACTCGGCGCCGATGAAGCTTTGGAGTGAACACCGTGACCAAGCGGACTTTCCAGCCGAACAACCGTCGTCGCGCCCGGAAGCACGGCTTCCGTGCTCGCATGCGGACCCGTGCCGGCCGCGCGATCCTGAACGCCCGCCGCGCCAAGGGCCGCACCGAGCTCTCCGCCTGATCCGGACGGCTCCTCGCGCTGACCCGGGCCTGGCGGCGGTGTGCTGATGTTCCCGGCCGAACGGCGTCTGAGGACGCCGGCCGACTTCACCACGGTGATCCGTGGTGGGAACAAGGCCGCCCGCCGCAGCGTCGTGCTGCACCTGCGTCCTGCTGATCCGTCGCGGTCCGGCCGTGCCGGCCTGATCGTGTCGCGTGCCGTCGGCAACGCCGTCACTCGCAACCTCGTCAAGCGGCGGCTCCGGGCGCTGATCAGCGATCACTGGTCGGAGGACCCGGAGACCGACGTCGTGGTGCGCGCCCTTCCGGCCGCCGCGCAGGCGTCGTGGGGCGAGCTCTCCGACGACGTGGACCGGGCCTGGCGTCGTGCCGCCCGGGACCGGCGATGACCGCCCCGCAGCCGGGTCCGGCCCGCGCGGGGTGGTTCCGTTCGACGGTCCACGCCGTGGCCTCGGTGCCGCGATGGATCTTGATGGGCCTGCTCGTCGCGTGGCGCACCGTCGTCTCCCCTCTCTACGGACCGGTCTGCCGGTTCTACCCGAGCTGTTCCGCCTATGCTTTGGAAGCAGTGACGGTGCACGGCGCCGTGCGCGGCTCCTGGCTCACCGTCCGGCGCCTGGCGCGGTGCAACCCGTTCCACTCCGGTGGAGTGGACCACGTGCCGCACGGGGACCGCGTCTGGCCCGACGGCCACACGCCCCGGATCGTCCGGCTCAACCATCCCCCGATCCCCGCCGATCAGGACGCGCCGGATGCGCCATCCCCGATCGAGCACGGCCGTCACGCGGCCTGAGGAGAGAAAGCTGAATGTTCGACTTCTTTGACATGATCCTGACGCCGTTCCGGTGGATCGTGTCGGTGATCCTGATCGGCTTCCACGAGGCGTTCAACTTCATCGGCATCCCCGACTCCTCGGGCTGGAACTGGACGCTGTCGATCATCGGCCTCGTCATCGTCATCCGCGGCGCCCTGATCCCCTTGTTCGTCAAGCAGATCAAGGCCCAGCGCGGGATGCAGGAACTGCAGCCCGAACTGCTCGCCCTGCAGAAGAAGTACAAGGGCAAGACCGACCAGCTCTCCCGCCAGGCCATGGCGCAGGAGCAAATGGCGCTCTACAAGAAGCACGGCACCAACCCGTTCTCCGCGTGCCTGCCGCTCATCGTGCAGATGCCCTTCTTCTTCTCCCTCTTCACCGTGCTCAACGGCATCGGCCACGCGGCGCAGAACCGCAGCCACGTCGGGGCGCTGAACCCGGAGCAGGTCTCGCAGTTCAACGAGGCGAGCATCTTCGGCGCGCCGCTGTCCTCGACCTTCCTGAACAACGGCGGCAACGCGACCGTCATCGTGCTCAGCGTGATCATGATCCTGGCGATGACGGCGTCGCAGTTCATCACGCAGCGGCAGATCATGGCGAAGAACATGTCCGAGCAGGCGCTGGCCAGCCCCTTCATGCGCCAGCAGCGCATGCTGATGTACATCCTGCCGCTCGTCTTCGCCGTCGGCGGTATCAACTTCCCGATCGGCGTGCTCATCTACTGGACGGCCACGAACGTCTGGACCATGGCGCAGCAGTTCGTCGTCATCCGCAACATGCCCACGCCCGGCTCGCCCGCACACCGCGCGTGGCAGGAGCGCCAGCGGGCGCGCGGCAAGCTCGAGCCCACCAAGAAGACCACCGGTGCGACGGTCGCGACGGCCGAGGCGCAGACTCAGCCTCGGGTCCAGCAGCGCGTCCAGCCGCAGCGCAAGAACAGGAGAAAGCGATGAACGCCGACAGCGTGACGGAGCCGCAGGCCCCCTCGGCCCCCGACGCCGGTTCGACGGACGCCGTCGACGAGACCACCGCCTCGGATGCGGTCTCGACGGACGACGCCGCGGAGTCCTCCTCCGAGCAGGGCGGCTCGTCGACGCGCCGCCGTCTCGAGGAGGAGGGCGACGTCGCCGCCGACTACCTCGAGGAGCTGCTCGACATCGCCGACATCGACGGCGACATCGACATCGAGGTCCGCGGCGGCCGCACCCACCTCTCGATCGTCAGCGACGGGGACAACGCGCCGCTCGAGGCGCTCGTGGGGCGCGACGGCGCGGTGCTGGACGCTCTCCAGGAGCTCGTCCGCCTCGCCGTCCTCGCCTCGACCGACACCCGCAGCCGCCTCGTGCTGGACATCAACGGTTACCGCGGTGACCGCGCGTCCGTGCTGCAGCGCCTCGCCGAGGAGGCCGTGACCCGCGCCAAGGACAGCCACGAGCCCGTCGCGCTCAAGCCGATGAGCGCGTACGAGCGCAAGATCGTGCACGACGCGATCGCGGACCTCGGCATGGTCAGCGAGTCCGAGGGCGAGGGCGCCTCCCGCCACGTCGTGGTGTCGCTGCCCGAGCAGTGACCGGATCGACCGAGCGGCATCCCGCTCCCGCCAGCTCGACGTCCGACCCGGCGTCCGCGACGGGCACTCCTCCGACGCCCACGGCGGACGAGGCACGGGCGGCCGAGCAGGTCTTCGGGTCGCGGGTCGATCTCGCCCAGCGCTACGTGGAGCATCTCGCCACGTCGGGTATCGAGCGCGGTCTGCTCGGGCCCCGCGAGGTTCCCCGCCTGTGGGAACGGCACGTGCTCAACTGCGCCGTCATCGGGGAACTGATCCCCTTCGGCGTCCATGTCGCCGACGTCGGCAGCGGTGCCGGGCTGCCCGGCCTCGCCCTGGCCATTGCCCGGCCGGACCTGCGGATCGAGCTGATCGAACCGCTCGAGCGGCGGGTGCAGTGGCTCGGCGAGGTCATCGAGGACCTGGGACTGGAGCAGGTGCGCGTGCATCGCGACCGGGCCGAGAACGTCGCCGGCTCGATCGACGTCGACGTCGTCACCTCCCGGGCCGTCTCCGCCTTGAGCACGCTCGTGCCCTGGAGCATGCCGCTCCTGCACGGATCCGGCCGGATGCTCGCGATCAAGGGACGCAGCGCCGCCGACGAGATCGCCAAGGCCGAGAAGGCCATCCGCCGAGCCGGCGGAGTGGATCCGCGTGTCCTCACTGCGGGGCAGGATCTGCTCCCGGTACCGACGACGGTGGTCGCCATCGACGCCGCTCCCTCCCGGGACCGATCGACCGCAGCGCGACGATGAGCTTCGGCGTCCCTGGGGCCTGTCCGCGGTCCCGTTAGTCTGGAAGCCGACCGCAACGAGGAGAGCGAGCACGTGAGCAGTACCGAGTCGGGGCAGCGCGTCCCCACCTTCGCGTCGTTGAGTTCGTTCCTCACCGGCCGTCGCCAGGCAGCCGATCGCCCTTCCGAGCAGAGGACCCGCGTGCAGAATCCGGACACCACTCCGCCGACGACGGAACCGACACCGGTGGACACGGACGTGACCGACACGTCGGCGGCCGAGGACGCGGCAGTGGATGACACGGTCTCGACGGACGCGCGGCCGGCGACGGCGGCCCCTGCGGTCACGGAGCGGGTCGACTCCGACGAGCTGGCCGCCCAGCCGGCTGAGGCGCCGACGCCCGACCCGGCCGACGTGCACACGGAGCCTTCTGTGGCCGAGGCGTCTTCCGATTCCTCGGCCACCGAGTCCGATGACGCCGAGCCTGTTGTCGCTGCTGAGGCCGACGACGCTCCCGCCGCGCCGACCGCGGTCGGAGTGGCGTCTGCCGAGAAGGCCGCGGCGGTCTCCGCGTCGGCGTCAGGTCCGCTGGCCGCGGCGGACGAGAGCACACCGCTGGCGCGGCAGCTCACGAACGAGAACCGGCGACGCGAACGGCTCAAGGCCAAGGACATCAAGCGTCCGCCGGCCACGCGGTACCTGACGGTCAGCAACCAGAAGGGCGGCGTCGGCAAGACGACCACCGCGGTGAACATCGCGGCGGCTCTCGCGCGTGCCGGATTGAACGTCCTCGTCGTCGACATCGACCCGCAGGGCAACGCCTCCACCGCGCTCGGCATCCCGCACTCGGCGGACGTGGACAGCATCTACGACGTGCTGCTCGACGACGTCCCCCTGGCCGATGTCCTCGTCCCCTGCCCCGACATCGAGAACCTGCTGTGCGCGCCGGCGACGATCCACCTGGCCGGCGCCGAGATCGAGCTCGTGTCCCTGGTGGCACGCGAGCAGCGACTGCGCCGTGCGCTGGAACAGTACGAGACGCACCGTGCGGACACCGGACAGGAGCGCCTCGACTACGTCATCATCGACTGCCCTCCGAGCCTCGGCCTGCTCACGGTCAACGCCTTCGTCGCCGCGCGCGAGGTCGTGATCCCCATCCAGTGCGAGTACTACGCGCTCGAGGGGCTGAGCCAGCTGCTCAACAACATCTCGATGATCCAGAAGCACCTGAACGCGAGTCTGAAGGTCTCCACGATCCTCCTGACGATGTACGACGGGCGTACCAACCTCGCGGCGCAGGTGGCGGCGGAGGTGCGCGAGCACTTCCCCAGCCAGGTGCTCGACGCCGTCATCCCGCGCTCGGTGCGGATCTCCGAGGCGCCGAGCTACCAGCAGACGGTCATCACCTACGACCCTTCCTCCTCGGGAGCACTCTCGTACCAGGAAGCCGCCACGGAGATCAACGAACGGTCCGCGGCGGTCTGACGGCCCGTCGGTCCCCCGCACGCGGCGGACTTCTCGTCCGCACAGTGCCGTCGTCGTCTGGATGCGTTCTCAATCGATCGGCGTTGATTCGATCGGCTTGTCGGGGTGATCGGTGCGCGGCATGCGTGCTGCGATCCACCCGGCGGAGGGCTGCGCCGAACACTAGACTGAGTCGGTACGTTTCAGGGCGGCAGGACAGGACGGCACACATGGCGGAACGGCGACGAGGCCTCGGACGCGGACTGGGCGCTCTCATTCCCTCGGCACCCCAACAGGACGAGCGCAAGGCCCCGGCGGTCCCTGAGTCCGGCGAGGCCGCGGTGAGGGACAGTGCGGTGACCGTCGCTCCCGCGACGCCCGAGATCCCTCAGCAGAAGACCGGTGTCGATGAGATGACGGTGTCGACGTCGACATCGCAGGACCGGACCAGCGGGACCAGCGGGTCGGCGGGACCCACGGAGACGCCGACAGCGTCCGCACGGACGAGCACCGGTGCAGGAGCGGGAGCGGACGATGCAGCGTCCCGCGCCACCGCGGTTGACGACTCCGCTGTCAAGGATTCACGCAAGGCCGGGCGGTCCTCGGCCGCGCCGGACCAGGACGCGGATCGTGCCGTCCCTCCCCGATCGGGCGGCAGGAGTTCGTCGACGCGGCCCAAGCGCCCGGTCGATGTCTTCTTCGACGGCGCGCCGTCCCAGGCGGCGGACTCGTCGGACGATTCCGGGTCCAGCACGAGCGAGGGACGGACGTCGACGCCGAGGAATCGTTCCGGCCGGCGTTCGGTGTCGGCCGAGGCGATGGAGAACGCGCTGGCTCGAGGAAGCCGGGCCGGGCGTTCGCTCGGACCTCGCAACGTTGCGCCGGCACCGAGCGGAGACTCGGAGACGTCGGCCGAGGCCGTTGCAGACGAGACGGATGCCGCCCCGTCCGTCGAAGCCGGACAACAGAAGGACGCCGTCGAGATTTCCACACCTGTGGACAATGTCGGGGGGAGCATCCGGGACGCGTCCGCCGAGGTTTCACGTGAAACCCTCGTCGAGGTGCCGGGGGCGGTGTTCGCCGAGATTGCCGTGACAGACATACAGCCGAACCCGCGACAGCCCCGGTCGGTGTTCGACGAGGATGAGATGGGCGAACTCGTGCACTCGATCCGCACGATCGGCGTGCTCCAGCCGATCGTCGTGCGTCGTCGATCGGCTGGCTCGGGCTACGAGCTGGTGATGGGTGAGCGTCGCTGGCGGGCTACCCAGCGAGCTGGCCTGGACACCATCCCGGCGATCGTACGCACGACCGACGACACCGACATGCTTCGCGACGCGCTGCTCGAGAATCTGCACCGTAGTCAACTGAACCCGCTTGAAGAAGCCGCTGCTTATCAGCAGCTGCTCGACGACTTCGCTGCCACGCACGACGAGCTGGCGAGCCGGATCGGCCGTTCGCGTCCGCAGATCTCCAACACGCTTCGGTTGCTGCAGCTGCCCCCTCTCGTGCAGCGACGTGTCGCCGCCGGCGTGTTGTCAGCGGGCCATGCCCGCGCACTGCTCTCGCTGGCAGACGCCGCGGAGATCGAGAAGCTCGCTCAGCGGATCGTTTCGGAAGGGATGTCCGTACGCGCGACCGAGGAGGCGGTGGCGTTGTCCGACGGCCTCAAGCGGTCGCCGCGGTCCGCGACACCGCGCAATTCCGTTCGCCACGAACGGCTCGACTATCTGGCGACGTCGCTGTCGGACTACTTCGACACGAGCGTGAAGGTAAGCCTGGGCGCGCGCAAGGGGAAGGTCAGCATCGAGTTCGGAAGTGTTGAGGATCTGAACCGCATCATCGACATGATCAGTCCGGACGTCAGGCAGTAACGGCCGCCTTCGCCAGAGGAGCCCCTGTTTCACGTGAAACAGGGGCTCCTTCGCTTTCCCAGGGCGTCAGTCAGTCGGATTTCGGGAGTCTATGCGTTACACCGTCTTGGTCTCCCCACGGCATCGTGTATTCGTCAACAGCGCGGACGTCGTCAGTGAGACGTTCTGACTGGCGTCGTACATCTTCGATGCTTAGGTGATGCTTGGTCTGTGCAGAAATGTGCGGCCGTGTTTCACGTGAAACGGTCGCCGCTCATGGTGATGACATCGTCGCCGTCCCGACTCGTGAAAGACAGACCATCCTGGACTCGCTCAAATCCGCCCTGAGTTCGTAAGCGCCTAACTGCGGACTTCACACGGGAGCGTTGCGAATCCAGCACACCGCTGCGGGAAAGCATGCGAGGGTGCGTGCCCGGATGTGTGCGATGGGTGCGATGGTGAGCTTGCGCATCTCATCGTGCCCGGATGGACGGTCCGGAGGCGCCATGCCACCGCTTCAGACGTCGATAGCGGCCGTCGGAGGGTCGATCTGTTGAGTAAATGGCGTCAGTGCGGACCGGTGGATCCGTCGTCAGCTCAGGTGGGGTCCATGGTGTCGTGATGTCGTGTGCGCGGACGGGTGGTGAACGACTGTTCATCCGCGCACGGGCTGGGATCATGGCCCGACGGTAACGGCAGCGCTGTCGTTACCGGTCGGTGCATCAGTCTCGTCGATGTTTCACGTGAAACCGCATCGAGTGTGGCGCGGTCAGGCGCATGATGGCTCGACGAATCGGCAGCGATGAATGAGTGTCGAGGACGTGTCGGTGCGCCACTGGAGGCTCAGGTGCACGGTGGATGAGCGATGACGTGCGCTCATGGGTTGTGTCCGTTTACACCTATTCGGCAGGCCCGTCTAGCGGGCATCCAGTGCCGTGCGCGAGTTCGTTCGGGCGCGCTAGGACGGTGTTGACCGGATTATCGCCTTGGAGCTCCTGGTGATGTGGGTGTCGGTCGCCAGAACGGTACAAACTGTCGAGGTCGAGCTGAGATGACTGCTTCCGTGACAAAGAGGCGTCTGTTCGCTCGCTGATTCGGACATCCCGTCGTTGGCGCCGTCGCAGGAAGCGAAACGATATGCGTGAACCCGACGTGAGGGTCACCGCGATTCCGGGGCTGGTGGTTTCACGTGGAACCAGCGCTTTATGTACGAGCACTCAGTCGCCACGGCTGAAGCGTGCAAACTCGAGGGCGGGAGGCCGCGATCTGACGCTCGCTCTGCCTACTCGTTCACGAACGATGGCCTGGCCTGTCGAGTGGGACTTCCGGTATCCCTCACCACTCCGGGCTGCTCACTACTCGAGGTGAAGGTCAGTCGAGCGGGGACCGATAGCCGTGGCCTCCTCTACAGCCAGCGAGGTGGACGAACGCAGAAGCATGACGCATCGCCAGGGCGCATCAGCGGCAGCCGTATTCGGATTGACGCGGTATCGCGGTTTCACGTGAAACCGGAATCCACGGCTGTGCGGACCCCTGTGGATTTCACCGCCGCAGGGTCATGAACGAACTCGCCCGATTGATATCACCCCAGACGGCGCTCGATGCGCGCCGAACTGGAGAACACAACGCTGCCAACGAAGGCCGCCATGGCGATCCTCCAGTCCAGATGGAAGCACTGGCCCACCTATGAAGTTTCATTCAAGCGCGACGGAGCGACGACGCTCGTCAGCGCGAAGCAGAACGACGCCGTGCCCTACCCCATGGACATCTCGTAGACCCTGCCCAGCGCCGAACAACCAGGTGATGGCTGGTAAAGCGATACTCGTTGACCTCACGAGGGTAGAAGACGAGGAGGCGGAGCCCAATGGACTCCGCCCCTCTATCGCCGAATCGTGTCAGCGTTCGGTCGCTGTGCAGCTGGTCAGCCGAGGAACTCGGCGAACGCCTGCTCGAAATGCTGCTTCGGCCGCGCACCGATGCTGGTCGCGGCGACGTCGCCGTCCTTGAAGACGTAGACCGCGGGGATCGAGGTGATCCCGTACTTCGAGGCCACGCCCGGGTTGTCGTCGACGTTGATCTTCACGACATCGACCTTGTCCCGGTGCTCCTCGGCGATCTGATCCAGGATCGGGGACAGCATGCGACAAGGTCCGCACCACTCGGCCCAGAAGTCGACGATGACAGGCTTCTCGGCCTGCAGGACGTCGCTCTGGAAACTGCTGTCGGTGACCTCTTTGGCGTTGCTCATGGTGCCTCCTCGTGTGGACATCACGTCGATCGCCGCCGGCTCCGTTCGCTCAGTCGGTCGATCACGTTCTGATACATGAACGGTGCCGGCGTCCGCGGTATTCCAGCAGCGCACGGGTCACCACGTCGAGGGCCGAACTCAGCGTCCGTGAAGCCGTCCATCATGCCCGTGACGGTTGGATCGAGCCGCTCAGTTCAGCGCGATCTCGCTGATCCTGACGCCGTACGGGTATTGCCCGCCGTTGATCCGCGGCAGTTCGGTGAAGTTGACGATCAGGTACTTGCCCGCGGGGGTACCACCGGGAAGCGGGACCGACACCTGGGGAGAGGTGAAGCTTCCCTGGGCGACCTGCCGTGCTCCGTCGATGGTCGGCTGGTCGTTGACCATGATCTGGAAGCTGCCTCCCTGACCACCCTGCTGGGTGATGTCCACGCGAGACACCTTGGCGGGCTGCTGCAGGGCGCACACGAGAGCGAGGTTGTCCGCCAGACCGGCGAAGTTGGCGCTCGAGTAGGTCGAGCTGAACCAGTCGGTCGTGTCGTTGCCGTCGTAGAGGCGGGGCAACAGCCGATCGAGCGAGGCGATGTCCGGGTACTGGTTGTTCTTCATCTCCCGCACGACGCCGATGATGCGCGGGGGCGCAGAGGGCGCCGCCGGAGCACTCGACGCGCCCGACGCCTTCGGCGACGCGGCTGCCGCGGAAGAGGCCGTGGTCTGAGGAGTGGACTGAGCCGCGGGCGTCCCGCCTCCGGTGAGGTTGCCCAACTGGGTGTAGACGAAGAAGACGCCCACCAGGATCAGGGCCACCACGAGGATGCCGACCAGCGCGCGGGAGAAGCGCGGATCGTTCTCGCGGTCGTCGTCCTCCAGGTCGTCGTCCTCATCACGCCGGTCGTACCGATCGCGTCCACGGCCACCGGCCCCCACGGCACCGGCCGCAGCCGCCTCGTCGTCCCAGTCGTCGTCGCCGTGACGACGGTCGCGCAGGTCCTCGTCGTCGCGCAGATCGTCGTCGAGGTCGGCCTGGTCGTCGAGGTCGTGTTCGGCGGCCGCCGGCTCGTCACCGTACTGGCTCTCGTCGTCGTACCCGGGCTCGTCCCACGTGCCGTTGCCGTCGCGGTAGTCCTCGTCACCGTACTCATCCTCGTACCCACGCTCGCGACCCTCGATCCGGTCGAAGGAGGTGGTGTCGACGGCGTCGGCGGTGTCGTGGCGTGCGGTCTCCGGTGCCGCTGTCCGGCCACGGGAGGCGAGGGCACCGGCGGCAGCGCCCACGGCTGCGCCCGCGCCGAAGCGACCCAGACCCCAGCGACTTCGTCCGCGCGCCGGCGCAGCGTCCTGATCGGTGTCCTCGGCCTCGTCGCCGGTGGCGAAGTCCTCGTGGAGGATCTCCGACTCGAGCTGGCGATCGTCCGCGTCCTTGGCTGCCTCGGGACGGTACCCGCTGATGGGACGACTCTCGGTCGGGGGGGCCTCGGGGGTGGCGACCCAGGCGCCGCGCTCGACGTCGAAGGGCCGGGCGTCGTCGTCCTCGGCGGTCGGAGCCTCCTCCTCGGCGAGCAGCACGTCGAGCAGCTCGGCGGCCGAGGCGCGGTTGGTCACGAGGTACGGGTGGCCGTGATTGCGGCCGAGATCGAGCACCTGGAGGGGATCGCTGCGCTCACCGACGGCCACCTGCCGGGCGTGGTGGACCATGTCGTCGCCGTGATCCTCGGACGGGACCAGGATCGAGACCTTGCGACTGAGGATCTGGTCGACGCCGTCGAAGACATAGTCCGCGTCGGCCGACACGAGTACCTGTCCGGTGACCTTGTAGCGGCCGCCGAGCATGGAGCCGACGTCGACAGGCTGCGTCACGGAGTTTCCCGCTTCCTCTCGGTGGGCGGCGGGACCGGCCGGACCCACCGATCAGTCGATGATCGTCTCGATCCTACCGAAGCGCGGGCGGGGGAGCCGGGTGCGGCACGGCGAGCCCTGCGACCGCGGTGATCGCGGTCAGCGACGGCGCAGCCGACCGAGGACCGGGTCGAGGAAGCTGCCGAGTTCCCGCACACGCAGGACCCGCAGCATCACCAGGTACACCGCGAGCATCACCAGGCCCGTCACGGCGATGGTCACGGCCGCGGTCAGCAGGTTGTGCCACGGGAAGCCCCCCACGGCGAAGCCACCGGCCAGGTGCAGCAGGGCGCCACCCACGAGTGCCGAGACGAGGGCGCCGATGCTCATCTTCAGGTGCGCGTCGAGGATCCGGGCACCGTCGTAGTCGCCCTCCAGCCGCCGTTTGATCAGGGGATGGGTGATGATGACGGCGAGGATGTTCTGGACGGTGTAGCTCAGGGCCAGCGCGAAGATCAGCCGGCTCGCCGGCAGCACACCCGCGTGGTAGGCCACCTGGATGCCCACGGCCGCCGCGATCCCGAAGACCGCGAGCCCGCACTGGATGAAGAACGGCGTGCGGGCGTCCTCCTCTGCGTAGAAGACGCGGCCCATCAGGTAGGCGATGCTGAAGAACGGGGCGCCGACGGCGAGCAGCACCACGGTCTGCCCCATGATCGCGCCGTCGGACGGCCGGCCACCGGCGAACAGCATGCCGAGCGGACCGGCGAGGACCAGCAGCGCGGCCGCCCCGAACACCGTCGCCACGGCCGTCGTCCGCAGGCCCCGGGACAGCGCGGCGCGCACCGCGACGACATCCTCCGTGGCGGCCGCGGCGGACATTCGGTTGAACAGCACGGTCGCGATCGAGAGGGCGACGATCGCGTGCGGCAACGTGTAGATCATGCTCGCCGTGTCGAGGACGCCCTGACCGGCGATGTTGTCCCCGACGCGTTTCGCGCCCGACGCGATCGAGGCGGTCGGGTACGTCGCGAACAGGAACACCCCGTTGCTGACGATCATGGTGAGGATGGTCCAACCGGCCACGCGGCCCGTCGCCCGCAGGCCGATGCCACGCCACCCGAACCGGGGACGCAGCCCCAGGCCGAGCCGGTGCAGCGGCCTGATCAGCAGCAGGGTCTGGCACACCACGCCGAGCGTCGAGCTGCCCGCCAGGATCGCCGTCTGCGCCGGTGTCCAGGTGGCCACCGTGTGCGGCGTCGCCACCCCGTTGCGCCCCATGACGAGCACGAACACGACGAGGCCGGCGATGGCGACGACGTTGTTCACGGCCGGCGCCCACATGTACCAGCCGAACCGGCCGTGCGCGTTGAGGATCTGCCCGAGGGTCGCGTAGAGGCCGTAGAAGAAGATCTGGGGCAGGCACCACAGCGCGAACGAGATGCCCAGGTTCAACTGGTCGGAGGACCAGCCCTGCGTCGTCAGGTGCATCAGCAGGCCCGCGCCGAGGGTGACCAGGACGGTCAGGGCGGCGAGCAACAGCACGATCAGCGTCACGAGACGGCTGGTGAAGTCCGCGCCGCCGTCGGGTTGCCGGCTGGCCCGGATGATCTGCGGCACGAGGACCGCGTTGAACACCCCGGCGGCAAGCATGACGTAGACGAGGTTGGGCAGGTTGTTCGCCGCCGAGAACGTGTCGTACAGCGCGGACGTGGCGCTCAGCGCATAGCCGAGGGCGATGACCTTGAGGAACCCGAGGACGCGTGAGACCAGGGTGCCGGCCGCCATGATGGCGCTCGAGCGGGCGCCGGTCGACGGTGTGGGCGGGTTCTCCGCCGCGGGTACCACGGTGGTCTCTGCAGTGTTCTCTCCGGCGGAGGAGAAGGCGCGCTCTTCGGTGGACATCGTCGTCATCGTCTCAGGTCCGGCGGCACGGGGCCGATCCGACATGCTCAGTCCCGGTCGTCTGAGAGGAAGCCGCGGGCCAGGTCGACGATGCGGCGTTCGTTCGGGAACGACAGGCGGGCCGCCAGGTCGGCCAGTGGCACCCACGCGACGTCGACGGCCTCGTGGTCGGGGTCGTTCTCGATCGTCAGGTCCCCGCCGGTCGCCCGCAGCAGGAAGTGGTGCACCGTCTTGTGGACGCGGTGGCCCGTGACGGTGAACCAGTAGTCGATGCTGCCCAGCGGTGCGATGATCTGCCCCTCGATGCCGGTCTCCTCCGCGATCTCGCGGGTCGCGGCCTCCTGGGCGCTCTCCTCGTTCTCCGGATGACCCTTCGGCAGGCACCACTCCAGACGCCCGCCGCGGTTGATCCGCGCGATGATGGCCACCCGCCGGCCGTCGTCCTCCAGGTCGACGACGACGCCGCCGGCGGACACCTCCTCGACCGTCGGGAGCGCGGCGGAAACGAACAGGGAGTTCCGTTTCGGCGCGCTCGGGACGGGATGGGCCATGCCTCCCACTGTAACGAGGATCGCATCCGGGCCTGAACCCACCGGGCCGGGTCCCCGGCCGGTTTCACGGTGGTGACGGCGGCGCACGGGAGTGCCGCGGTCTGGCACCCTTGAAGGACTATGGCGCAGCTGATCGACGCGGACCGGATCGACCCGGTCGTCCTGGAACTCGGTGACCTCTTCCGGTCGGCGGGGCACGAACTCTCCCTCGTGGGCGGCCCCGTGCGGGACCTCTTCCTCGACCGCTCCTCGCCGGACCTGGACTTCACCACCGACGCCCGGCCCGACGACGTCGTCGCCCTGATCAAGCCGTGGGCCGACGCCTGGTGGGAGATCGGCCGTGACTTCGGCACCATCGCGATGCGCCGCCGCGGTCTCACCCTCGAGGTCACCACCTACCGGGCCGAGGCGTACGACCCGGACTCCCGCAAGCCGATCGTCGCCTTCGGCTCCTCCCTGACCGAGGACCTCGGCCGCCGCGACTTCACGATCAACGCCATGGCGCTGCGGTTGCCGGACCTCGAGCTCGTCGACCCGTTCGGCGGCGTCCGCGACCTGCACGAACGCCGGTTGCGCACGCCCGGCAGCCCCGAGTCCTCCTTCACCGACGACCCGCTGCGCATGATGCGGGCCGCCCGCTTCGCCTCCCAGCTCGCGGTGACCGTCGACGACGACGTGCAGGCCGCCATGAGCGCGATGGCCGACCGGATCGGCATCGTCTCCGCCGAGCGCGTCCGCGAGGAACTCGTGCGCCTCGTCCGCGGCCGCGACCCCCGGGCGGGCATCGACCTGCTCGTCTCGACCGGGATCGCCGACCGGATCCTGCCCGAGATCAGCGCCCTGCGCCTGGAGACCGACGAGCACCACCGACACAAGGACGTGTACGAGCACTCCCTGACCGTGCTCGAGCAGGCGATCGAGCTGGAGACGGGCCCCGACGGCCCGGTGCCCGGCCCCGACTTCGTGCTTCGGTTCGCGGCGCTCATGCACGACGTCGGCAAGCCGGCGACCCGGCGGTTCGAGGCCGGAGGCGCCGTGAGTTTCCGGCACCACGACGTCGTCGGCGCCAAGTTGACGGCCAGGCGGATGAAGGCGCTGCGGTTCGACAACGACACCATCAAGGCGGTCGCCCACCTGGTGGAACTGCACATGCGGTTCTACGGGTACGGCGACGCCGGGTGGACCGACTCCGCCGTGCGCCGCTACGTCACCGACGCCGGCGACAGCCTCGAGCGGCTGCACCGCCTGACCCGGTCGGACGTCACCACCCGCAACCGGCGCAAGGCCGAGCGGCTCGCCTTCGCGTACGACGACCTCGAGCAGCGCATCGCGGACCTGGCCGAGCAGGAGGAACTCGCGGCGATCCGCCCCGATCTGGACGGCACAGCCATCATGCGCATCCTCGACATCCCGCCCGGACCCGTCGTCGGCCGCGCCTACCAGTACCTCCTCGGCGTGCGCATGGACGAGGGGCCCCTTCCCGCCGAGGCGGTGGAGCGCATGCTGCGCGCCTGGTGGGACGAGCACCGCGACGAATTCTCGACGCAGAAGAGGAGCGAAAAGGAATAGCGCTCCGTCTATTGCTTCTCTCGCGACGAATGCCGTACTGTCTATTTCGGTGAATCTGTGAATGATCTCACCGGCCGGTGACCGTCCGATGTCCCGGTCGTTCCCGCCACGTCGATGCCGAAGGAGGCAGCCAGGTGATGATGTCCCGTCGTATTCTCCCGACCGCGACTGCTGATTGCCGGCGTGGCGTCTTTTCCGACGCCCGCTGAGGGGTCGGAGCCACGGCTCGTCTCCGCCGCGTTGACCGACTGTGTGCGCGCCCGTCCTGACGGGCACTAGGCTGCAGTTGCGCTGATTGCGTGGCCCTGAAGGCCTGTAGCGACGACCTTGAGGGTGGTCTTGCCTTCCATGCGGCACGTCGTATATGTCGATTCGTGCATGTTTCCGCATGCCTAGCAGTCCTCCACACCGGTGAGCGTTCTTACTTGAGCGTTGGCACCCGCGGACGACGCGCATGAATTCTCGGCATCGTCGAGCGACATTCGGTCGCGCTGTTTCTTGATTGTTCATTCGACGATCCGTCGCGCCCTTCTTTACCAGGATCGGGCGCTTTCCTCTCCCCTTTCTTCTGTCTCCGGCCGTCGGTCACGGGGCTATTCCGTGCTGCCCGCAGCAGGGCAGTGCCGTGCCCCTGTCGCGCGACGCACCGTGTGCCCTGCGCTGGGGAGATCCGTGCCCGAGAGGAGGACACGATGCACACGCTTGCTCGACTGCTCCGTCGGCTGCACCGTCGGCTGCTCACGGCTCCGGCCGCCCCGGCGGTGGACCCGCGGCCGACGCGCCCGGTGGATGAGCTCCACCCGCTGCACCGGATGCAGATCCGGTGACTGCCGTAGTCTCGAACCGAAGCCGTCCGGTCGGCCCCGCACCCCGTCGTGCCGGGCCGACCGGGCGTCGTCCGTCCCCGCCCGGGGCCGGGACCGGGCCGAGAGGACGTGATGACCGCGCAGCGCACCCCCGGTCCGGCGCATCCGACGGCCGGCCGGCCCACGGCCGGGACCCGTCCGGGCCGGCTCCGCGTGATGCGCATCGTCACGCCCACCCGGGCGGACCCGGTGCTGCGCCGGCTCACCGCAAGCATCGGCGGCGCCCTCGGGCGGCACGCCGCCCCCGGCCTCGTCGCTCCCGGGTTCTTCACGATCGAGCGGGTCCTGGTGCTCCTGACGGTCGTCGCGGCGGTTCTCTCCGTCGTCGTCAAGCAGTACTGCCGCGTCAACGGGTGGCACACGCCGGACCACTTCTACGCGGCCTGCTACTCGGACTGGGGCGAGCTGTTCCACACCCGCGGACTCGACACCGGCGTCATCCCCTTCATCACGCCCGGTCAGCGGTTCGAGTACCCCGTCCTGCTCGGCGCTCTCGCCGGCCTGACCGCGCTGCTGGTCCCCGGCAGCGGTGCCTCCGTGGCGCGCAGCACCGCGTACTTCGACATCAACGCCGTCCTCGTCGCGGCGACGTGGATCGTCGCGGTCGTGGCGACCGCCCGGATGAGCCACCGCCGGCCCTGGGACGCCGCGATGCTCGCCGTGGCCCCCGCCGTCATCCTCTCCGCGACCATCAACTGGGACTTCTGGGCGGTGATGCTCGCCGCCCTGGCGATGCTCGCCTTCGCCCGGGAGAGACCCGTGCTCGCGGGCGTGCTCATCGGGCTGGGCACGGCCGTCAAGCTCTACCCCCTCCTGTTGCTCGGACCGATCCTCGTCCTCGCGGTGCGCTCCGGGAAGTGGCGGCCGGTGGCCCTCACCGCACTCGCCACGGCCGTCAGCTGGCTGGCCGTGAACCTGCCGCTCATGCTGACCGACTACGCGGGCTGGCGGTACTTCCTCGACTTCACCCGCGACCGGCCGGCCGGCTTCTCCTCCGTCTGGTACGTGCAGGAGGTGATGGCGGACCGGTTCCACCTGACCCCGCTGCCGGTCGACACCATCAACACGCTGAGCACCGGGCTCTTCGTGCTGTGCTGCCTCGCCGTCGCGCTGCTCGGCCTCACCAGCACGCGCCGGCCCCGGATGGCCCAGCTGGCGTTCCTCGTGGTGACCGCATTCGTGCTGACCAACAAGGTGTACTCCCCGCAGTACGTGCTGTGGCTGGTGCCCCTGCTCGCCCTCGCCCGCCCGCGCTGGCGCAGCTTCCTCGTGTGGCAGGTCATCGAGGTGCTGCACTGGGCGGCGACGTGGCTCTACCTCGGGCAGCTGACGTCCGGCGGCAACGCCCAGCACAACATCGACAAGCTCTACTACTCGCTCGCCGTGATCGCCCACATGGTCGCGCTGATCTACCTGATGGCCGCCGTCGTGCGGGAGATCCTCCGTCCCGACCTCGACGTCGTGCGCGACCAGGGCATCGACGACCCGCAGGGTGGCCCGTTCAACGGAGCCGCCGACGTCCTGCCGTGGATCACCGTTCGACGTCGTCCCCGCCCGGCGACGATGGGTTCCACGCGCGCCGTCAGGGACACAGGAGACCCACAGCCCCGTCTGTGAGCCGACCCAACTCCGGGACCTGGAATGGAGACACCAGCCCAGCAGAACCCGGAGGACGTCATGTCAGAGCACGCAGGCCGCACCGGCACCGCCGACCCGCGGCCCCTCATCCGCTACGCGCACACCCCGTCGATGGTCGCCGCCAACGGGATGGTCGAGCCGGGCGCGGCCGATGCCACCCGCACGCGCGTCGGCACGACCGCTGCCGCCGGGCGGCCCCGCCCGCGTCGACTCTGGCGCCGACTCGGCGCGGCCGCACTGCTGACGGCGACCCTCGCCACCGGTAGCGCGCTCCCGGCGCAGGCCGCGGCCTCCGACGCCGCCCGGAACGCCGCTTCCTCCACCTCCGTCGCCCATCCCCAGGTGGCCACGCTGACGGCCCCGATCCAGCTGGTCCGCTCCTCGACCTCCCTGCCGCCACGCAAGGGACGGGGGTGATCCATCGACGCCTTCCCTTCCTCCCTGAGTGATCACGATCGGCGCACCGCCTTGTCCCGGCGGTGCGCCGATCGGCGTCCCGGGACGAGGCGCCGCGACGGTCACGGACCGTCCCGCCCCTAGGTGTTGTGGGTCCTGACGTTGCCGACAGTGGGGCGGGGATGAGGAAACGGGCTCCTGGTCGGCACGATGGGAGGTGCT
>NZ_JBAJMW010000011.1:0-46097 GCF_036881825.1 Tersicoccus mangrovi
TTCGGCCGGGCCCTGGCCTGGTCGGCCCAGAACTGGGCCAGAACGGCACTGTAGTAGGTGTCGTCGTTGCCCCACCGACCGTCCCGGGCGATCAGACTGTACCGGCCGAGCTCGCGGAAGACCGTGGACCGGTGCACCCCCAGACCGGCAGCGATCCGGTCCGGAGAATGCTGCTGCGCGACGCCGATCTCGATCCGGACCCGCTCGGCCAGCTGCAGCCTTCTCCCGTGGCCCGAGGAGGTGCCGCAACCCTTCGCCGTCGGCGGCAGCACCACCGAGGACGGCGCGTCTGCATGATGTCGTCCCGATCGCAGCATGACGCCAGCCTGACCCAACCACCTCGACAGAATCGTCCGGCTGACCCCTGCGGCCGACGCCGCCACCATCGTCGTCGTCCCCGCCAACACATCCCCAATGACCCGCGCACGAAACGAAGCAGGCAACATCAGCAAACCCCTCTTCAGGAGTCGCACTCACCACCTGAAACGGCCGCCCGATCCGGAGCGGAAACCGACATCTATTGACCAGTCGGCGAGGGAGTGGGACGGGAGGATCACATGTCGCGGTAGCGCTTCGCGTTGCCGAGCGCGGTGCGCAGGCCGTCGGCGTCGTACCGGTCGACGTACGCCTCCGTGTCGCGCTGGTAGCGCCAGCCCTCGGCGAGCGGCCCCGCGTCGACGACGTCGAACCCGAGGTCGTTGATCAGCATGGCCACCTGCTGCTTGGCGGCCGCGTCGTCCCCGGCGATCGCGAGCGCCCGGCGGCCCGCCGTGCCCTCCGGCTCGCCCTGCGACGCGAGGTCCTTGAAGTGGATGTGGTTGAACGCCTTGACGACGTGCGACTCCGGCAGGTGCTCCTGCAGCAGCTCGCTCGTCGTGGTCTCCTCGGCGTCGAGTTCCGGCATCTGCCCGTCGCGCTGCGGGTAGTAGTTGTTGGTGTCGATGACGATCTTGCCGGCCAGCGTGCCGACCGGGACGTCCCGGTACGCGCTCAGCGGGATCGTGACGACGGCGATGTCCGCCAGGCGGGCCGCCTCGTCCGCCCGCTCGGCCCGGGCGTGCGGCCCGAGCTCGGCCACCAGGGACTCGAGGGTCTCCGGTCCGCGCGAGTTGCTCATCACGACGTCGTAGCCGTGATCGACCGCCAGCTTCGCCAGGGTCGAGCCGATGTTGCCGCTTCCGATGAATCCGATCGTGGTCATGATGGCGGCAACCACGCCCCCGGCTCACCCATTCCCGGGCGGCCCCTTCACCGGCTTGCGGACATGTGCTGCATCGGGAGCCGATCCGCCCGTGGATGGAGCGAGAGTCCGCGAGCCGGCGGGGAGGGAGCAGCGTCAGGCGCCGGTGCGGAGCAGCTGCTCGAGCGTCATCGGGGCGGTGCCGGTGACGCGTTCGACGTCGTCGGTGACCGCTGCGAGCACCCCGGAGGCGATCGAGGTGTAGGTCGAGATCCACGCCGCCACCTGCCAGTCCGGCGCCCCGTACACGGCGCGGGACTCGTGCGCCTCGGCGAGGGTCTCGTCGAGATACCGGAACGGTTCCCCGCGGACCTCCGTGAGGGTCGCCGCGATCTCCTCGAGCGTCAGCGACTGCGGCCCCGTGAGCGTGTAGGTGATGTTCCGGTGCGTGACCGCGTCCTGCAGCACGGCGACGGCGACGCGGGCGACGTCGGCGCGCGCCACGGCGGCGACCTGCCCGTCGCCGGCCGGCCCGCGGATCACCCGGTCCTGCCCGGCGAAGAGCTCGAACATGTCGAGGTAGAAGCTGTCGCGCAGGAGGGTGAAGGACAGACCGGACTCCCGGAGGATCTCCTCGGTGGCCCAGTGGTCCCGCCCGAGGGTGAAGGTGGCGTCGTCGGAGGCGGCCGCGAAGGACGTGTAGACGATCTGCTCCACGTTGGCGCGGACGGCCGCGTCGATGAAGCAGCGGTGCTGCTCGACACGGTCCTCGCTCTCCCCGGCGGAGACCATGAAGAGGACGTCGGTGCCGCGCAGGGCGGCGACGGCGGCGTCGTGGTCCGCGTACTCGGCGACCCGGACGTCGGAACCGGGCAGCTCGGGGGCACGAGAAGCGTCGCGCACGATCAGCCGCGGGGCGACGCCGTCGGCGGCCAGGGCACGGGCGACGCGACCACCCACCTCGCCCGTGGATCCAGTGACGGTCAGGGTTCTGGTCATGCCGTCCTTCCTCTCATCCCGCCGCCGACTCGTCAATAGGTGGTCCGCCGAGGCCGCGAGCCGCCGGGCTGGGACCTCGATCGACGAGCCGACGCGTCGGGGAGGACGGGAGCGTCAGAGAAGGCGGTCGGTCAGGTGGTCCGGCGTGCCGAACCGGTGCGCGGTGATGCTGACCGCCTGCTCGTGCAGGAACGGCAGCAGCTCGATGCGCCCGGCCTCGGTGACGTCACCGGCGTACACGGCGATGTCCGGCCGGGGTCCGACGGCGGCGTCCAGTTGCGCCCTCGCCGACCGGCCCGCCGAGCCGGTCGCGTCGGACGTGCCGGAGGCGCCGATCGCGTCGGACGTCCCGGTCGCGCCGATCAGTCGGATGCGGCCGCCCGGCAGACCCGCGGCACGGTGCGCGAACTGCGCGTCGGACTCGACGACGGCGTCGACGTGCGCGGACGCGAGCACGGAGCGGATCTCCGCCGGCAGCCGCGAGGGCGTCGAGACGCTGAACCGGGACCCGGCCCGCAGCCCGGCGGCGGCGACCCGGGCGAGGTCCGCGACGTCACCGTCCTCGGCCAGCCGCACCCGCACGGGGACGGGCAGGTAGCGCAGGACGTTCCGCTCGGCCTGCAGTCCCGAGACGTCCCGGGCCAGCCCGAACTCGTGCTCCCAGGCCACCTGGTCGGACGCGACGGCACGGTCGAGGAAGCCGCCGTCGGATGCAGAAGCCGCCGCGACCAGCGCGGTGACCGCCGGCAGCAGCACGCCCGCCGGCGTCGCCGTCGCCCGCGTCCGCCGCCACGAGCCGAGGCCCATCAGGTAGCTCGGTCCGCCGGCCTTGGTGCCCGGTCCCACCGCCGACCGCTTCCAGCCGCCGAAGGGCTGCCGCCTCACGATCGCGCCGGTGATGCCGCGGTTGACATACACGTTGCCGGCCTCGACGTGCTCGAGCCAGTGGCCGATCTCCTCGGGGTCGAGGGAGTGCAGGCCGGCGGTCAGGCCGTAGGCGACGCCGTTCTGCAGGGCCAGCGCCTCGGCGAGCGTGTCGGCGGTCATCACGCCGAGCACCGGGCCGAAGTACTCGGTCTGGTGGAACGGGGAGCCGGCCTTGACGTTCATCCGCACGCCCGGGGACCAGAGCCGGCCGGAATCGTCGAGCTGCCGCGGCTGCACCAGCCAGTGCTCCCCGCGCTCCAGGGTCGTCAGGGCGTGCGCCAGTTTGCCGCCGGCCGGTTCGATGATCGGTCCCATCTGGGTGCGCGGGTCCTGCGGCCACCCGACCGTCAGGGAGCGGACTCCGTCCTCCAGCTGGCGCAGGAACCGCGCCGACCGACGCACCGGGCCGACGAGGATGACCAGCGACGCCGCCGAGCACTTCTGCCCGGCGTGCCCGAAGGCCGACGCGATGACGTCCCGCACGGCGAGGTCGAGGTCTGCGCTGCCGGTGACGACGATGGCGTTCTTGCCGCTGGTCTCGGCGAGCAGCGGCAGGTCCGGCCGGAACGAGCGGAACAGCTCCGCCGTCTCGTACGAGCCGGTGAGGATGACGCGGTCGACGGCGGCGTGCGCCACCAGCTCCCGGCCGAGCTCATCCTCGCCGACCTGCACGAAGCGCAGCACGTCCCGCGGCACCCCGGCGTCCCAGAGCGCCTGGGCGAGAACGGCGCCGCAACGGGACGCGGGCCCGGCGGGCTTGAGCACGACGGCGCTGCCGGCGGCGAGCGCGGCGAGCGTGGACCCGGCCGGGATGGCCACGGGGAAGTTCCACGGCGGGGTGACCAGCGTCAGCCGGGCGGGCACGAACGCGGCGCCGTCGACGGCGTCCAGGGCTTGGGCCTGCTCGGCGTAGTAATGGGCGAAGTCGGTGGCCTCGCTGACCTCGGGGTCGGCCTGGTCGATGGTCTTGCCGGCCTCGGAAGCCATCACCTCGATCAGGTCGAAGCGGCGGGCGGCGAGCATCTGCCCGGCCCGGTGCAGGATCTCGGCCCGCTCGGCGCCGGACCGGGCACCCCACGCGGCACCGGCCTCGGCGGCCGAGCGCAGCACGGCGTCCAGCTCGCCGGTGTCGTCGATCCGGGACGCCTCGAGCAGGTCGATCCCGGCGCGGGAGTCGCGGGCGCGCTCGAGCACCAGCCGGCCCCAGTCCCGGTTGGCGGGCAGGGACGCGTCCGTGTCGGCGGTGTTCGCGAACCGGTCCGGCAGCGGGGCGTCGAGCGGGCGTTCGGTGTTCCGGTCCTGGGTCCGGGCCGGTGCGGGGACGACGCCGTCGAGCGTGGCGAGATCCTCGAGGGACGCGAGGAAGCGCACCCGCTCGCGCTCGAACAGGGCGGGCTCGTCGGCGAGGTCCATGACGGCGGACATGAAGTTGTCCGGGCTCGCGCCCTCCTCCAGCCGGCGCACCAGATAGGCGATGGCGACGTCGAACTCGTCGGGGTGCACCACCGGCGTGTAGAGCAGCAGCTGCCCGACCGTCCGGCGCACCGCGGCGGCCTGCGCCTGCGCCATGCCGAGCAGCATCTCGACGTCGATCCCGTCCTGCACCCCGCGGGAGGTGGCCAGCAGCCAGGCGAAGGCGACGTCGAACAGGTTGTGCCCGGCGACGCCGATCCGCACCGCCGCCAGGTTCTCCGGGGTGAGCGTCCGGACGAGGATGGCCTTGTAGTTCGCGTCGGTGGCCTGCTTGGTGGGCCAGGTGGCCGCGGGCCAGTCGTGCAGGTCCGCCTCGACGTGCTCCATCGGCAGGTTGGCGCCTTTGACGACGCGGATCTTGATCGGCGCGCCCCCGGCGGCCACCCGCTCCTTCGCCCAGCCGGTCAGCTCGTCGATGGTGGCGATCGCGTCCGGCAGGTAGGCCTGGATGACGATGCCCGCGGTCAGGTCGGCGAACTCCGGCTGGTCGAGGATGGCGCGGAACACCGCGACGGTCAGCCGCAGGTCCTTGTACTCCTCCATGTCGAGGTTGATGAACTTGCGCGCCGTCGCGGCCGCCGCCTGCCGGTACAGGGGGGTGAGCTGGTCGACGATGTCGCCGACGGCCTCGTCGAAGGCCCACAGCGGGGTGGGGGAGACGGTCGAGGAGACCTTGATGGACACGTAGTCCACGTCGTCCCGGGCGAGCAGCTTGGCGGTGCCCTCCAGCCGGCGTCCGGCCTCGGCGGTGCCGAGCACGGCCTCGCCGAGCAGGTTGATGTTCAGCCGGTTCCCGCCGGCGGCGATCCGCGCCAGGGCCGGCCCGAGCTTCTCGTCCGTCGCGTCGACCAGCAGGTGACCGACCATGCGGCGCAGCGCGGTGCGGGCGGCGGGGATGACGACGCCAGGCGCCACCGGGCCGAGCGCGCCACCGGCCCGGACCGCGGCCTTGAGGTACCAGGGCAGGAACGCGGGCACGTCCGCGGCGATCTCGGCGAGCTTGCGGGCGGCGACACCGTCGTCCTCGGGACGGATGACGCCGTCGACGAAGCCGACCGTGAACGGCAGGCCACCGGGGTCGCGCAGCACGCCGGCGAGGTTCTTCGCCGAGGCGTCGACGGGGATGGCAGCGGCCTCGGTCAGCCAGTGGCGGACGAGGGCGACGGCGTCCTCGGCCAGGGCGCGCGGGTCCTCGTGCGCCGACGGGGTCGGGCGAGTCTGGGTGGGGGTGGTCATGCGGGGGCCTTCCTCGACGCGATCGGCGGCTCTCATTTCAGTATGAGAGCGCGATTCGTTCGGGAACAGCGATGATTGGCGAAGGTTGTTCTTCAGCTTTTCCGATGAATGGAGCGGAACGATGCTGGACCTCAAACGACTGCGGCTGCTGCGGGAGCTGCAGATCCGCGGCACGATCGCCGCCGTCGCAGCGGCTGAGAGCTACAGCTCGTCCTCGGTGTCGCAGCAGCTCGCGCTGCTGGAGAAGGAGGCCGGGGTGCCGCTGCTGCGCCGCGTGGGGCGCAGGGTCGTGCTCACGGCGCAGGCCGAGGAGTTGGTCGGGTACGCCGACGAGCTGATCGCGACGATGGAGCGGGCCGAGGCCGCGCTCGCGGCCACGCGGACCGAGGTCTCGGGGACCGTGCGGGTGGCGGTGTTCCAGTCCGCGGCGTTGGCCCTGATGCCTGAGACGCTGCGCGCCCTGGCCGGGCGGTTCCCGCAGGTGCGGGTCGAGATGGTCCAGCACGAGCCGGAGTCGGCGTTGCACGAGACGTGGGCAGGGGACTTCGACGTCGTCATCGCCGAGCAGTACCCCGGCCATGCGACCGCCCGCTACCCGGGGCTGGTGTGGCGGGAACTGATGGCGGACGCGATCCTGCTCGCCGTGCCTCATGAGTGGACCGCGGTGACGGGGCTGGCGGACACGGCGGAGGTGCCGTGGGTGATGGAACCGGCCGGGGCGGCCTGTCGGCACTGGGGCGAACAGACCTGTCGGGTCTCCGGGTTCGACCCCGACGTGCGGTTCGAGACCGCCGACCTGCAGGCGCAGATCCGTCTGGTCGAGTCCGGCAACGCCGTCGGGCTGATCCCGGACCTGGTGTGGGCCGGCCGGGAGCGGACGGTGCGCCTGATCCGGCTGCCGGGTGACCCGCGGCGCACCGTCTTCACCGCGGTCCGGGCGTCGGGGGCGGAGCGGCCGGCCGTCGTCGCCGTGCGGGAGGCGCTCGCCCGGACGGCCGCCGGCATCACGGGGGAGTGAGGGGCGTCAGTGCGCTGCGGTCCGACACGAGCCGGCGGCCGCAGCCGGTCCCGCGACATGCCGGTCGAGCTCGGGATCGGGCGTCCTGTCCCGGTCGGCGGTGGCGTGTCGTGGGACCGGGTGCACCGGGGATGACAGCGCAGCACGACGGCGCAGGACCACGACGCAGCGCGACGTCTGAGTCGGACGGCCTCTGAACCGAGCCGTCGTTCTCCCACGCGGTGTCCATACCGGGTCGCCCTCAGGTGCCCAGGCCGGCGCCCTGCAGCAGCAGTGCGAGCACGATGGACGTGCCGTTGAACCACAGGTGGGTGAGCACGGCGGGCCCGAGACGGCCGAACCACAGGGTCAGCCCGGCGTTGACCAGGCCGATGCAGAAGATGGACCCGAACTGCACGAGCACCGAGCGCGGGTCGTCCAACTGGCCCAGGTGCGCACAGCCGAAGAGGACGGCGCTGACGAGAGCCGCGATGACCGACGCCCGCACGAGCGGTCGCTTGACCGTCGCCGGTCGCACGCGCAGCGGGCCGACCGGACGGGTGGACCGACCGGACCCGGCGGGGGCCGGCTGAGCACTCGCGGCGAGTTCGGGCTGCCGCCGCCACCGGCCCAGCCACACCTGGTTCTGCACGGCGCGCAGGATGAGTCCCCGGAAGAACAGCTCCTCGAGCAGCGGGGAGACGAGGCTGGCGCCGATGCCCGCGTTGACGACGAGCCAGAACGTCGAGCTGCCGGCGAGGAAGAGGTCGCCGTTGCTCTGCAGCGGCGCGGTGTTGCCGCCGGTGAGCAGCACGACGATGACGGCGACGACGACGCTGACGAGGCGCAGGCCGACGGAGGCGAGCAGCCCGATCAGCAGGTCGATCCACCGGAACCGCAACCCGAAGTCCCGGGCCAGGCTGCCGAAACCGCGGGTGCGGGAACTGATGAGGGCGGCGCCGAGCAGGACGGCCCAGGTCAGCACGAGCGAGATGAAGACGCCGGCGCCCTCGTCCAGCGCGGCGCGGCCCACGAGGCGGACGATCACGGGCCCGAGCACGAGCCCGATCAGGATCGGCAGGACGATGAAGGCGGCCGCCGCGAGCACGACGTCGATGACGGACCACCGGGGCCGCAGCGGGTGCGTCGGCGTCAGCTGCGCGGGATTCGCCCAGCGCAGTGCGGCGGGTACGGCCGGATCCGGGCGGCCCGGCAGCGGACGTGATCCGCGGCCGGACGGCGGCACGGGGCCGACGGGCGGGGGCGGTGGCGTCCCACCCGGGCGCCACGGGGGCACGGGCACGGGCGGTCCCGGCTGGGTCATCGGTGCAGCAATCCCTTCAGGCGGCTCGCCGTGTCGGACGATCACGACGGCGAGGGACACCGGCACCGGGAAGGCGGGTGGGGCTCGCATCCGTCACGCTAGCGCGCACCGCTGACGGAACGCTGATGACGCCGCCGCTGGCCGGGCGCGAGCGCCGCGGGTGCGAGGTGACGGCGACGTCGGGGTGACAGCTACATGGACGTGACGCCGCGGACCCGGTGTCCGACGGCGACGGCCTCGCCCGAGACGGCCGAGCGCGGGGAGAGCAGGAAGGCGATCAGGTCGGCGATCTGCGTCGGGCTGGACTCGCCGCCACGGCCCGGTTCCACCTCGGTGTTCGGCTCGACGTCGACCGTGCCCGGGTTGACGGTGTTGACGGCCACGCCCGTCCCGGCGCTCGCATCCGCCAGGTTCTTGGCCGCGATGATGAGGGCGGCGTTGCGCACCGACCCGGTCAGGTTCCCGGTGAGCAGGGCGTTCTGCCCGCTCACGCCGACGATCCGCCCGAAGCCGGCCTGCGTCATGGTCGGCAGGACGGCGTTGGCCACGCGCAGGAAGGTCATCGCCTTGGCGTCGATCGCCCCGATCACCTGGGCGGGATCGGCGTGACGGTCCGGGTCGAGCGTCTGGGCAGCCGGCGACGCGGCGACGACGAGGCCGTCGAGCCGCCCGTGCTCGGCGAGGACCGCGGCGATCCCGTCGGAGACGGACGCGTCGTCGGCGGCGTCGAGCGTCAGGCCGTCGTCGAGGTGCCGGGACGCCGGCACGACGGTCGCCCCCTCGGTACGCAGGGTGTCGACGACGGCGGAGCCGATCAGCCCGGTGGCACCGACGACGAGGATGACGCGATCACGCAGCTGCAGGTCCATGGGCGCGACGCTAGCAGGGCCGGTGCGGACACGACGGGGTGAGTCGGTCATGACAGATGTCATACCGGATCGCTGACGGCTGTCGGGGTGGAGGCGGTGACGCCGCCGGAAACATGGGTCGTGTCATCGTTCGCCACCGATCCGGAGGTTCCCATGAACGCCGTGCCCGCACCTGTTCCCCTCGCTCACCCCGTGACCACCGGGACGCCCACGCCGACCGTTCCCGCGGACAGGACCGTGTCCGCGGTCGACGCCCGTGGGCTCACCCGCAGCTTCGGGAAGGTGCGTGCCGTCGACGGGATCGACCTGCGGATCGAGCCGGGCGAGGTCGTCGCCGTCCTCGGACCCAACGGCGCCGGCAAGACCACGACGATCGACCTGCTGCTCGGCCTGTCCGCGCCCGACGCCGGCACCGTCTCGATCTACGGACTCACGCCTCGCGCGGCCGTCGCCCGCGGCCTGGTCGGCGCTGTCATGCAGACCGGTGGCCTGCTCACCGACGTGACCGTCCGTGACGTGGTCCGCCTCACCGCGAGCCTGTTCGCGGACGTCCAGCCGGTCGACGACGTGCTGGACCGTGCCGGCATCCGCGCCATCGCCGACCGCCGGGTGGCCAAGTGCTCCGGCGGCGAGCAGCAGCGACTGCGCTTTGCCATGGCGCTGCTCTCCGACCCCGGCCTCCTGGTGCTGGACGAGCCGACCACCGGCATGGACGTCACCGGGCGGCGGGATTTCTGGGACGCGATCCGTGCCGACGCCGCCCGCGGCCGGACCATTGTCTTCGCGACCCACTACCTGGAGGAGGCCGACGCCTTCGCGGACCGGATCGTGCTCGTCAGCCACGGCCGCGTCGTCGCCGACGGCACCGCCGCGGAGATCAAGGCGCTCGCCTCGGACCGGACCATCCGGGCGACGGTGCGCGACGTCGACCAGCCGGCCCTCTCCGCGATGCCCGGCGTGCGGTCGGTGACCCGACAGGGGGAGAGCGTCCTCGTCGTCGCTGCTGATTCGGATGCCGTGGCCCGCCACCTGCTGACCCGCACGGACGCGACCGACATCGAGATCGTCTCACACAGCCTCGAGGACGCCTTCGTGGCCCTGACCGGGGACGCCCCGGGTGAGACCGCCGACACGCCGGTTCGCATGCCGCAGCCGTGAGCCCGTCCACCCGCCCCTGACCGCCGCATCAGACCGCACCGCACCGAGGAGTCCCCATGACCGCCACCACCAGCTCCGCACCCTCCCTCGACCTGCACCGTTCCGTCCCCCGCTTCGGCGGCTTCAACCGCACGTACCTCGCCATCGAGGTCAAGCGTCGCCTCTCCAACTGGCAGAGCGTGTTCTTCACCGTCGGGCTGCCCCTGGTGATGTTCCTGACCATCGGCCTGCCGCTGCGCGACACCGCCCTCGGGTCGACACCGGTCGCCGCCGGCGGCGTCTCGGCGGCCGCCTACCTGATGGTCTCGATGGCCGTGTACGGGTCCATGTTCGCGTCCGCGTCGGCGGGAGCGGCCGTCGCGAGCGAACGCGCCATGGGCTGGAGCCGGCAGCTGCGCCTCACCCCCCTGCACCCGGTCGCCAACGTGGTCACCAAGATCCTCTCGGGGCTGGTGATGTCGCTGATCACCATCGTGGCCGTGTACGGGGCCGGGGCGGTGGCCGGGATCGGGCTGCAGCCGGGCGCCTGGCTGCTCAGCGCGGTCGCGGTCTGGCTCACCTCGCTCGTGTTCACCGCCCTCGGCCTGCTCGTCGGCTACCTGGTGCCACGCGACAACGCGTTGCAGTTCGTCGGTCCCGTGCTGGCGTTCATGTCGATCTTCGGCGGCCTCTTCTACCCGCTCCCGGACGACGGCGTGATGGCCGTGGTCGGCCGGCTGATGCCGGTCTACGGCGTCGGCGACCTGTCCCGCGCCCCGCTGACCGGGGCGACGGTGGACGCGTGGGGCGCCGTGAACCTTGTCGTCTGGCTCGTCGTCCTCGTGGCCGGTGCGGCGCTCGCGTTCCGCCGGGACACCCGGCGGGTCTGATCGTGCCCACCCCGGCCCGGCTTACCCTGACATCGTGACCAGCCTCCGACCGCGCGCCGGCAGCCACCCCGCTGCCGGCGCCGCCGCGCCCGCACCCGCCGGGACCGCGGCGCCGGCCCTGCCCGAGGAGAGCTGTGCGCCGGTCGACGTCGAGCGTGTCGAGCGCGGCGGCTGGCTGACCGCCCGATCCGCCCGGCGCGGCTGGATGATCGGATCCGTGTCCTCGGGCGGCGCCTGGCTGCTCGGCGCCGTCGGCCGGGCGGGACTGGACGGCACCCCGGGCGGCCTGCTGCAGCTGGCCCACGCCGTGATCTTCCTCGCCGCCTACGTCGCCGTGCCGCTGATCAGCGCGCGGGTGGCGTCCCGGTGGCGGTGGCCTCTGGCGGCCCTCGTCGTCCTGCTCTTCCTGCCCTTCCCGTGGGCACTGCCGAGCGTGGCGGGCTGGATGGTCGTCTACGCGGTCGGCGCGATCGTCGCCCAGCCCCACCCCACTCGCGCCGGGGTCGGGGTGACGCTCGCCGGCACCGTGGCCGCGTTCGCCCTGCAGGTGCCGGTGGCCGACGGACCCACCGACCTCATCGGTGCGCCGGTGCTCGTGCTCGCGATCGGCCTCGTGTTCGTCTCGGTGCAGCGGCAGGTCGAGGGGCAGATCCGGTTGCGATCCGCCCAGGCCGGGCTGGCCTCCGCGGCGCTGGAGGGGGAGCGGCTCCGGGTCGCCCGGGATGTGCACGACATCCTCGGCCACTCGCTCACCGTCATCACCGTCAAGGCGCAGCTGGCGGGCCGGCTGATCGAGCTGGACCCGGCCCGCGCGGCGACGGAGATCGCCGAACTCGAGGCGCTGTCCCGCGCGGCGCTCGCGGACGTGCGCGCCACCGTCACCGGGTTCCGCAGCGTCACCGTCGTGTCCGAACTGGCGGCGTCCGCCTCCGCCCTGCACGCGGCCGGGATCGTCGCGGAACTTCCCACGGCCGCCGACGACGTCGCCGAACCGGCGCGGGAGCTGTTCGGCTGGGCGCTGCGGGAGGCGGTGACGAACATCGTGCGCCACTCCCGCGCCCAGCGCTGCCGGGTGGTGCTGCAGCCGCGCCGGATCCGCATCGAGGACGACGGCGTCGGCCCGCGGGATGCCGGCCACGGGACCGCAGGATCGGCAGCGTCAGCAGGCGCGGGGGAGCTCGCCCGGCCGGCCGGCAACGGGCTGCGGGGCCTCGCGGAGCGGGCGGACGCGGTCGGCGCGACCCTGACGCTCGGCCGGTCGCCGCTGGGCGGGTACCTCGTCGAGGTGAGCCTGTGATCCGGCTGCTCATCGCCGACGACCAGGCCCTGGTCCGCGGGGCGCTCGCCGCCCTGCTCGGCCTCGAGCACGACATCGAGGTCGTGGCCGAGGTGGGCCGCGGCGACGAGGTGCTCGACGCGACGCTGGGCCACCGGCCCGACGTGTGCCTGCTCGACGTCGACATGCCCGGTCTGGACGGCATCACCGCCGCGGGCCTCGTCCGCGCCCGCGCGCCGGAGACCCGGGTGCTCATGGTCACGACGTTCGGCCGGCCGGGTTATCTGCGCCGTGCCCTGCAGGCGGGAGCAGGCGGGTTCCTCGTCAAGGACACCCCGGCCCGCGAGCTCGCCGAGGCGGTGCGGAAGGTGGCAGCGGGGCTGCGGGTCGTCGACCCCGTGCTCGCCGCGGAGTCCCTCGCGGCGGGGGAGAGCCCCCTGACCGAACGGGAGACCGATGTGCTGCGCGTCGCCGCCGACGGCGGCACGGTGGCCGACATCGCCGCGTCCACGCACCTGACCGAGGGCACGGTGCGCAACCACCTCTCCAGCGCGATCGGCAAGACGGGAGCCCGGACCCGCGCCGACGCCGCCCGGATCGCCGACGCGAACGGCTGGCTGCTGCCCTGATCGGCTTCTCCCTCCCCACCCGACCGTCCGCCCGGGGTCCTCCCCGGGGGACCTCCCGTGTCGGCGTACGTCTGCGTCCTCTGTGACAATGGACGGGTGACCGCCACCGTGACCCATCCCGCCGTGGCCGGCGCCGGCGTCCAGGCAGCGCCCCGCGCGCCGGTCGACACCACCCCGACCGCCGCCGCGCCCGCCGGCTCGGCTCCGCTCAAGCTCGATCTGCCGCCCCTGCAGCTGGGCCACCTGACCGTGGACACGCCCGTCGTGCTCGCCCCGATGGCCGGCATCACCAACACGGCCTTCCGCCGACTGTGCCGCGAGTACGGCGGCGGCCTCTACGTTGCCGAGATGGTGACCTCCCGCGCGCTCGTCGAGCGCACGCCCGAGTCGATGCGGCTGATCAAGCACGACGACGACGAGAAGGTCCGCAGCATCCAGCTCTACGGGGTGGACCCGGTGACGGTCGGCGCCGCCGTGCGGATGCTCGTCGAGGAGGACCGCGCGGACCACATCGACCTGAACTTCGGTTGCCCCGTCCCCAAGGTGACCCGGCGCGGCGGCGGCTCGGCCCTGCCGTGGAAGACGGACCTGTTCACCGCGATCGTCAACGCCGCCGTCCGCGAGGCCGGCAAGGCCCGCGGCGGGGCCGGCATCCCGCTGACCATCAAGATGCGCAAGGGCATCGACGAGGACCACCTCACCTACCTGGAGGCCGGCCGGATCGCCCGTGACGCGGGCGTCGCCGCCGTCGCCCTGCACGGGCGCACCGCGAACCAGTACTACTCCGGCACGGCGGACTGGGACGCCATCGCCCGGCTGCGCGAGGCCCTGCCCGACGTCCCCGTGCTCGGCAACGGCGACATCTGGTCCGCCGAGGACGCCGTCCGCATGGTCCGTGCCACCGGCGTCGACGGCGTCGTCGTCGGCCGCGGCTGTCAGGGCCGCCCGTGGCTGTTCGGCGACCTGCAGGCGGCGTTCGAGGGCAGCGACCGGCGGTTCCGGCCCGGGGTCGACGTCGTCGCCGCCACCTTCCGGCGCCACGCCGAACTGCTGGTCGAGAACTACGGCGAGGAGCCGAAGGCCCTGCGGGACATCCGCAAGCACGTCGCCTGGTACTTCAAGGGCTATCCGGTGGGCGGGGACCTGCGCGCCCGGCTCGCCCAGGTCGAGACGCTCGCCGGGCTCGACGAGTTGCTCGGCGAACTCGACCTGACGATGCCCTACCCCGGGGACGCCGCCGAGGGACCCCGCGGCCGCGCCGGCAGCCCCAAGCGCACCGCCCTGCCGGACCGGTGGCTCGAGTCCCGCGAGCTGAACGAGGAACAGCGCGCCACCATCGCCGCCGCCGAGCTGGACGTCTCCGGTGGCTGAGCCGGTACCGGACGACCGGGTGACGACCGACAGCGCCGCCGGGGTGCCCGCGGGGCGTCCGGCGGACACGCCCGCCGCCGGCGGGGCTGGCCTCGCCGCGACGGCGGAACCGACCGCGTCCCTGGCCGGCACCGTGCGCGTCGGCGAGAGCGGCGCCGGATCCGGGCTTCCCGCGGGCGGCTCGCCTGGCTCCGGTTCTGCTGATTCCGGCTTCATCGGTTCCGGCTCGCCGGGTGGGTACACCGACGCCGACGTCGAGCGCTGGGTGCCCGAGAGCCCCAAGAAGCGCCACCGCACCGACTTCGAGCGGGACCGCGCCCGCGTCCTGCACTCCTCGGCGCTGCGCCGCCTCGGCGCGAAGACGCAGGTCGTGTCCCCGGACACCGACGACTTCGTGCGCACCCGCCTCACGCACAGCCTCGAGGTGGCCCAGGTCGGGCGTGAGCTCGGCCGGCTGCTCGGCTGCGACCCCGACGTCGTCGACGCCGCCTGCCTCTCCCACGACCTCGGCCACCCGCCGTTCGGCCACAACGGGGAGGCCACCCTCAACCAGCTCGCCCAGAACATCGGCGGCTTCGAGGGCAACGCCCAGACCCTGCGCCTGCTCAGCCGGCTCGAGCCGAAGGTCGTCACCGGCGACGGCGGGTCCGCGGGCCTGAACCTGACCCGGGCGAGCCTCGATGCCGCCTGCAAGTACCCGTGGTCGGCGAAGGACGCGCCGCTCATCCACGGCGTGCGCACCAGCAAGTTCGGCGTCTACGAGGACGACCTGCCCGTCTTCACGTGGCTGCGCGACGGCGCCGAGCCGGGCCGCAGCTGCATCGAGGCGCAGGTCATGGACCTGGCCGACGACATCTCCTACTCGGTTCACGACGTCGAGGACGCCATCGTCTCCGGGCACCTGCAGCTGCGCCTGCTCACCGACCGGGACACCCGCGACCGGGTCATCGAGTACACCCGGCAGTGGTACCTGCCGCACACCGATCCGGCCGACGTCGACGCGGCGCTCGCGCGGCTCGAGGCCGACCCCGTGTGGGTTCTCGACGCCGGCGCCGACCGGGCCGGCCGCGCCGCCCTCAAGGACATGACGAGCCAGCTCATCGGCCGGTTCTGCCAGAGCGCCCTCGAGGCCACGCGGGCCATCTACGGGCCGGACCCGCTGACCCGGTACGCCGCCGACGTCGTCGTTCCCGCCGACACCGTCACCGAGATCGCCGTCATGAAGGGCATCGCCACGACCTTCGTCATGACCAGCTACAACCGGCAGCCCATCTACGAGGAGCAGCGCGAGGTGCTCGCCGAGCTCGTCACGATGCTCGCCTCGACGGGGGACCAGCACCTGGACCCGATGTTCTCCGTCGACTGGCGGGCCGCGGCCGACGACGACGCCCGGCTGCGGATCGTCGTCGACCAGGTCGCCTCCCTGACCGATATGTCCGCACAGGCTTGGCACGCCCGGCTCAGCCCGCTCGGCCGGCAGCGGACGCGGCTGTGGTGAACGCTGACGTGCCGGGTCGCGCGCCCGCGAGCCGCGCGACGCTCGTCAAGGACCTCAAGCGACGGGCCCAGGGCAGCCCGTTCACCGTCGAGCGCGCCGGTGACGGCGCCGTCGTCCGGCTCGCCCTGACGGCAGGGGCGTGGGGCGGCCGGCTGCGCGACGCCGGCCTGCCCGTGGCTCCCGAGGTCACGATCGACCTCGACGACGCCGGGCACACCTACGTCCTCCGGGCGGCTGCCCGCGAGCTCGACTGGCAGGACGGCGCCAACCCGGACCGGCCCGAGCCCGTCATCGGCGGACCGGCGCTCGTGCCCCGCGTCGGCCGCGGCGGCACCGCGGGGCTGCGCCGGGAGGGTGTCCGATGGGACACACCGGTGGACCTGGCCCGGAACCCGGTCGGGGCGATCTTCGCCTTCGTCGACGACGCGTTCGCCGGCACCGGCTGGACCCGACGCGCCAACACCGGGCTCGCGGAGAAGAAGGTGCTCGTCGGCTCGATCGTCGCCGTGGTCGCCTTCGCCGTCGTCGGCGTCATCGCCTGGCTGCTCCTGCACTGAGCCCCCTTCTCGGGATGGTCCGGCCGGGAAGGGGCGTGCCCGGGACTGTCGGTGCCGCTGCGTAGACTGGATCCGTGGCGGGACTGATACGGCGGGAGGACATCGACACCGTTCGTGAGCGCACCGACCTGCGGGACATCGTCGGTGAGCACGTCACCCTCCGCACCGCCGGTGTCGGCAGCTGGAAGGGTCTGTGCCCGTTCCACGACGAGCGCAGTCCCTCGTTCACCGTCCGCCCCCAGATCGGCCGCTACCACTGCTTCGGGTGCGGCGAGAAGGGCGACGTCTTCGCCTTCGTCCAGGCGATGGACCACGTCACGTTCACGGAGGCGGTCGAGAAGCTCGCGCACCGGTTGAACTACGAGCTGCAGTACGAGCAGGGCTCGGGTCCGCGTCGGGAGGACGTCGGCAAGCGGCAGCGCCTGGTCGATGCCCACAAGGTCGCCTCCGAGTACTTCGTGGCGCAGCTGCCCACCCCGGGGGCGGCCATCGCGCGCGAGTTCCTCACCGGCAAGGGTTTCACGGCCGAGGACGCCGCCCACTTCGGCGTCGGTTACGCGCCGCAGGGTTGGGATCACCTGCTCAAGCACCTGCGCGGCAAGGGCTTCACCGACGACGAACTCGGCCAGACCGGCATGTTCTCCGCCGGCAACCGCGGGCTCTACGACCGGTTTCGCGGCCGGCTCATCTGGCCGATCCGCACCATCGCGGGGGAGACCATCGGCTTCGGCGCTCGCCGGCTGCACGACGACGACCAGGGTCCGAAGTACCTCAACACCCCCGAGACGACGCTGTACAAGAAGTCGCAGGTGCTGTACGGCCTGGACCTGGCGAAGAAGGACGTCGCCCGCAGCCGTCAGCTCGTCGTCGTCGAGGGCTACACCGACGTGATGGCCTGCCACCTCGCCGGGATCCGCACCGCGGTCGCCACCTGCGGCACCGCGTTCGGCGGCGAGCACATCACGTTGGTCCGGCGGCTGCTGTCCGACGACGGCACCGGCGGCGAGGTGATCTTCACCTTCGACGGCGACGAGGCTGGCCAGAAGGCCGCGCTCAAGGCGTTCGACGAGGACCAGCGCTTCGTCGCCCAGACCTACGTCGCGGTCGAGCCGACGGGCAAGGACCCGAACGACCTGCGGCTGACCGGCGGCGACACCGCCGTCCGGCACCTGCTCGAGTCCCGTCGCCCGCTGTTCGAGTTCGCCATCCGGGCCACCTTGAAGAACTTCGACCTGGAGACCGTCGAGGGACGGGTCCGCGCCCTGCGGGCCGCGGCCCCTGTCGTCGCCGGGATCCGCGATGCGGCGATCCGGCCCGGGTACGCCCGCGAGCTCGCGGGCTGGCTCGGGATGCCCGTCGAGGACGTCACCGCCGCGGTCGCCGAGGCCGGCCGGCACCCGCAGTCCGGCAACCAGCGCAGCGGCGGCCACCAGCAGTCGCGTCAGCTCGGCCTCGGTCAGCACGGCGCAGGCCAGAACGGTGGCGGTCGCACCGGGACGGGTCAGCAGCGCGGATCGTCCGGCCCCGGCCGGTATGGCAGCGGCCCGGACCGGAACGGGCAGGCTCGCGGCGGCGAGAATCGCCAGGACCGCACCGGTCAGCACCACGGCAGTCCGGACCGTACCGACCCGTACCGGACCGGGCGGGGCACCGAGTGGGCCGCGCCGGGTCGGTCCGAGGACCGGGCGGCCGGCCACGCCGCCGGCGCGGACGCCCACGCCGGCGGCTTCGCCGGTGCCACCCGCGTGGACGAGGACGGCGTCCCCGCACGCCCGTTGTCGGCGAGCGGACCGAGCTTCCCGCGGCCGGACTGGCGGGACCCGGCGGTCGGGATGGAGCGCAAGGCCCTCGAGGTCGTCCTGCAGGTCCCCGGCGCCCTGACGGCGGAGGACTGGGACCGGTTCGACGCCGCCGTCCTGCGTGAACCCGCCCACCGCGCGGTGCACGAGGGCATCGTCGCCGCCGGCGCCGCCGGGGCACCCGCCTCCCGCTGGGTCGACGCGGTGCTGGACGAAGTGCCCGAGGTGCTGCGCGGATTCGTCTCGGAACTGGCGATCAGCCCGTTGCCGGCGTCGACGGAGGAGAACCTGCGCGCCTACGCGGAGGGCGTCCTGCACCACCTGTTCGACGCGCAGATCGCCCGCCGGAAGCAGGACATGCTGGCCCAGTTGCAGCGGCTCGACGGGGCCGAGGACGCGGACCAGGCCCGGGCTCTGCAGCGGGAGTTGATGGAGCTCGAGTTGCAGCGCCGTGCCCTGCGCCCGCAGTGATCCGCCGATTTCATCGGTGCCCGTTCCGACTGGTACGGTAGTACCTGCTTCATTCCCCCGTAGCTCAATTGGCAGAGCATTCGACTGTTAATCGAAGGGTTACTGGTTCGAGTCCAGTCGGGGGAGCGCACCACGGACGAAGGCCCCGCGATCACGATGATCCCGGGGCCTTCGTCGTTGCCGCTGGTCAGCGCCGCGCGTGTTCATCAGTCTGCTGATATTCGCCTGTCCATCCCAACCCTAGACTCGCTCTCGGTCGGACCACCGGGGTCCGAGTGCTGGAGGGAGAACGAACCATGGCAGTTTCCGTCAACCTCGCCAAGCTCCTCGATCGCGCGTACGAGGACTCGTCCCTGGAGGAGGTCCTCAACGCGCCGATCTCCGCCCTCGCGGGCGTCACCGACGCGACGGGCGAGAAGATCAGTGAGGCCCTGAAGGTCAAGACGATCGGCGATCTCGGCAACAACAAGTACATCGCCGCCGCGGTCGCCCTGGCGGCCCTGGGCAAGCACTCCGGCTGACACGTCGGGGGTGCCCGTCGGGGCCGGTCGGGTACTCCCGGCCGGCCCCGACGTCGTTCCGGGACCGCTGTCGAACCCGCAGCCGTGAACGGGTCTGCGGTCGGGCCGTCTGCGGCTGGGCACGCCCCGCCGATCCGTCACCGGGAACGGAAACAAACGCCCATCGGGGTACGTTCTCGTTCAGAGGAATCGTCCCGCCGGCGTAGAACGAGGTCATCATGTCCAATCCGAGCACCGCCGGCCGCTGGCCGCGCACCTCGGTGCGCCCACGCGCCGAGCGTGGCCGCCACTCCGCCGCGAATCCCGTGCCGCCTCCAGCGGAGGCGCCGCCCGAGCCGGCGACGTCGGGCGCCGACGGGGCCGACAGCCCGATCATGACGCACCGGCAGATCCTGCTGGTGCTCCTCGGCCTGATGGCGGGCATGTTCCTCGCCTCCCTGGACCAGACCATCGTCGGCACGGCGATCCGCACCATCGGCGACGACCTGCACGGCCTCGACCAGCAGGCGTGGGTCACCACGGCGTACCTGATCTCCTCGACGATCGCGACGCCGATCTACGGCAAGCTCTCCGACATCTTCGGCCGCCGCCCTCTGTACCTGTTCGGCATCACCGTCTTCATCGTCGGCTCGCTGCTCTCGAGCTTCTCGACGTCGATGATCATGCTCGCCGCGTTCCGCGGCGTCCAGGGCATCGGAGCCGGCGCGCTGATGTCGCTGCCCCTGGCGATCATGGGCGACATCCTGGCACCCCGGCAACGGGCGAAGTACCAGGGCTTCTTCCTCGCCATCTTCGGCGTCTCCGCCGTCCTCGGGCCCCTGATCGGCGGCCTGTTCGCCGGCGCGGACCAGGTGCTGTGGATCGCCGGGTGGCGCTGGGTGTTCCTCGTCAACGTCCCTATCGGCGTCGTCGCGCTGTTCATGGTCATCGCGTTCCTGCACCTGCCGCGGTTCGGCGAGCACCGCACCCCGCGTATCGACTGGTGGGGCGCCACCGCGGTCATCGTCACGCTGGTCCCGCTGCTGCTCGTCGCCGAGCAGGGCCGGGACTGGGGCTGGGGCTCGCCCGGCGCCATCACCTGCTATGTGCTCAGTGCCGTCGGCCTCGTCTCCTTCCTCCTCGCGGAGCGGGCGATGGGCGACGACGCGATCATCCCGCTCAAGCTCTTCGGTTCCGGCGCGTTCTCGATGGCCACGGTGCTCGGCTTCCTCGTCGGCTTCGCCATGTTCGGGGCGATGCTGACGCTGCCGTTGTACCTGCAGATCGTCATCGGCCTGACGCCGACCGAGTCCGGCTTCGCGACGCTGCCCATGGTGCTCGGCCTGATGATCGCGGCCGCCGGGTCGGGGCAGATCATCTCCCACACCGGCAAGTACCGGATCTTCCCGATCACCGGCACCGCGGTGACGGCCATCGGTTACCTCGTGCTCGTGTTCCTCTCGATCGACTCTCCGCTCTGGTACGTGATGATCGGGATGTTCCTGATCGGCCTCGGCCTCGGGCAGCTGATGCAGACCCTGACGCTGGCGACGCAGAGCGCGGTCGCGCCGCGGGACATGGGCGTCGCCACGAGCTCCTCGACGTTCTTCCGGCAGATCGGCGGCACGATGGGCACCGCGGTGCTGCTCTCCGTCCTGTTCGCCGTCATCCCGGCCAACATCAGCCACGCGATGGGCAACCGGCAGGACCTCTCCTCCTCGCTGGACGCCGCGCTGACGCCCTCGGTGGCGTCCGCCCCGGCCAACGCCGCCGTGATGAGCACGATCTGGAACCCGATCGTCGGCCCGCTCAAGCAGAACGTGCAGGCCGGACTCGACCAGGGTGCCCAGCGGGCGAAGCAGGCCGCGGACGCCGCCGTCACCAGCCGCGTGACGGCCGGTGTGCAGCAGCAGGTGGCGGCCGGGCGGATCCCGGCGGCCGCCGCCTCCGGGGTCATCGCGCAGCAGGTCGCCGCGGCGCGTCCGGCCGCGGAGGCGCAGGCCCTCGCCGCGGCCGCCCGCCAGGCGCAGGCGACCGTCAGCAACGGCAGGCTCGTCGTGAACTGGGCCGATGCCGGGCAGCGGCAGCACTGGGTCGACCAGCTCACGCCCACCCTCGCGGACCGCATCAACGGCAACGGGTCAGGGCCGAGCGCGGGCGGCAGTGGCATCACCAGTGACACCTCGTTCCTCAACGGCGCGGACCCGCGCCTGACGCGGACCTTCATGACCGGGTTCATCGACTCCGCCGTGACCATCTACCGGGTCGGCCTCGGCGTCATCCTGCTCGCCTTCGTGCTCTCGTGGTTCTTCCGGGTCCCGCCGCTGCGCCAGACCTCGGCCCTGCAGGAGGCAGCGGACCAGCAGCGGGCCTCCTCGAGTGCGGCCTCGGATGGCACGACCGTGGCTGACGCGAGAGCGGGGGAGGCCGACGCCGGCACGGCCGTCACCGCGGCCGGATCCCTGGTGGGACCGGCACCCGGGGACACGCCGGAGCAATCGGCGGTGTCCGATGAGACGGACCCCGAGGTCGGCCCCGAGACGGGCTCCGGGCAGTCGGACGACGCCGAGCCGGTCTCCGCGGCACCATCGGGCCGGGGACGTCACCTCTGAGCTCTGGCACGAGGAGCCACGGCGCGTCGCGGCCGCTGCGCCGGCTCGTTCGGCGCGTCGGCTCGCGCGTCGAGCGTGCGGACGTTGCTTTCACGGTTGCCGGATGAGTGCGTCTACCGCACTCTCGGTGTGCGGTGTGCTGCCATCCACGGCGGGCCGGGCGCGCGGGGCGGGGCGCCCGAGCCACCCGGACGCGTGTCGGCGGCGGGTCCGCTCGCCCGGCTCGGGTAGACACGAGGGATGACCAAGGCCGCCGACCACCTGCCGTCGCCGCCGGTCGCGGACGGCTGGTCCTTCGCTGATGCGCTGCTGCTCGTGGCGATGGGTTCGGGCCGACGGGGCGCCACGCTTTCGACCGTGCTCAGCTCGATGGACGCTCACGACCGGTCCTTCCTCAGTGGCGAGCAGTTCGAGCGGTCCCTCGGCCGGCTCGTCGCGTCGGGGCTGGCGACGACGACGCCGGACGGGCGGCTCGCACCGACCGGCGTGGCCCGCACCGTCCGACGGCCCGTCATCGGTGAGCGCGGCCGCCTACGGTGCGGCGCTCACCGACCGGAGCGCCGAGCTCGAGCGGCGTCACGAACGGCAGGCGCGGCGCGAGGCGACGAGCCGGACGCCGCCGACGGCCAGCCGCTCCATGTGGTGGCCGGGCGGCTGGGCGATCGCCGACGACCTGCTCGTCGCCGGCTTCCTCGGTGCCGGCCTGCTGCCCGCCGAGCCGTCTGACCACCGGGTGCGCCTCGTCTTCGCCGTCGTGCTCCTCGTCGGTGCGGTCCTCGCGACGGTGCGGTGGCGGCTCGTCCGGCGCCGGGTCCGCGAGCGGGCACAGCGGAGCATCACACCAGGCCGGTGACCGCCTGGAGGCCGAGGCTCGCCGCCGACACGATCACCCACAGGGAACCGCCGAGCAGGAGCGGGCGTGGTCCCGCGACGCGGAACGCCGCGACGTCGGTGGACAGGCCGATCGCCGACAGCGCGACCGTGATGAGGAACACCGCGGCCGCCTGCAGCGCCGGATGCGCCCCGCCGGGGATGAGCCCGAGAGAGTTGACGGCCGCGACCACGACGAAGCCGACGAGGAACCACGGCACGAGTCGGACCACCCGGACCCGTCGGCCGGGCGCGTCGGCCGTCGCACGCCGTCCGACGACCCAGGCGAGGCCGAGGCAGACCGGGATGATCATCAGCGTGCGCACGAGCTTGACGACGACGGCGTGGTTGGCCGCGAGCGCGCCGTAGGTCGAGGCGGCGGCCACGACGGACGAGGTGTCGTTGACCGCGGTACCGGCGAACAGGCCGAACGCCTCCTGACTCATCCCGAGGGCATGCCCGATCAGCGGGAAGACGATCACGGCGGCGACGTTGAACAGGAAGATCGTCGAGACGGCGTAGGCGACCTCGACGCCGACGGCACCGATCACCGGGGTCACGGCGGCGATCGCCGACGCCCCACAGATTCCCGTGCCGACCCCGATCAGGGTCCGCAGATTCCCGACGATGCCGAGGGCCCGGCCGATCAGCCACGCCGCCACCAGGCAGATGACCAGGGTGCCGAGCATGACGGGCAACGACTCGACCCCGACCCGGGCCACCTGGGCCAGGGAGAGCTGAGCGCCGAGCAGCACGACCGAGAGCTGCAGCACGAACCTGCTCGCGAACCGGACGCCCGGCTGCAGCACCGGCCCCGGTCGGCGGATCGACCCGAACACCACGCCGAGCACGATGCCGGCCACGGGACCGCCCACGATCGGCGCAAATGCGCCGATGACGGAGGCGACGACGGCGATCGCGACGGCGAGCGTCACGCCCGGGAGGATCCGCCCGAGGCGCTGGGCGCGGGATGAGGTCTCGGGTTCGGGCACCCGAACATCATAGGGGCCGTGGATGCCGGCTCCGTTCTCCGCGCCGGGCGGGCCGCCCGGCCGCCCGGCCGCCCGTTCGGCCGGACGGGCTCACCTCGAACCGTCCACCCCCGCCAGGAAGGCGTCGACGACCGCGTCCGGCTGCTGGTCGGGGACCCAGTGCGTCCCGCCGATCTCGACGAACCGGTAAGGCCCGCTCACCGAGCCGGCGCACGCCTGCGCCGCGCGTCGCGAGATCGCGGAGTCGCCCGTGCTCCACACGAACGTGGTCGGCACGGTGACGCGCGGCGTCGCCGAGATGAACGGCAGTGCCCGGTACCAGCCGAGCCCGCCGGGCAGCGCCCCGCCGTCGACCATCTCGTGCCGGTACCGCTCCAGCGCGGCGTGATCCATCCCCGCTCCGGCGAGCAGCGCGGGGCCGCCGTCACCGGTGCGGGAGAGCACCAGCTCCGGGACGCGGGGCAGCTGGAAGAACGCCATGTACCAGGAACGGCGAGCCTGGTCGGCCGACCGCAGCGCCCGCGAGAACGCCACCGGGTGCGGCACGGACACCGCGGTCCACGTCCGCACGCGCTCGGGGTGATGCGCAGCCACGGACCAGCCGACGTTCGCGCCCCAGTCGTGCCCGACCAGGTGCACGGGACCCGTGCCCAGCCGGTCGATCAGCGCGACGACGTCGGCGGTCAGCTCGGCGAGCCGGTACGCGCGACGGCCGCGTGGGCGCGCGCCGGGGGAGTAGCCACGCTGGTCTGGGGCCACCGTCCGGTAGCTGTGCTCGGCCAACCGGGCACTCACGCCCGCCCACGACGTGGCCTTCTGCGGAAACCCGTGCAGCAGGACGACAACGTCGCCGTCGAGCGGTCCCGCGTCCGTCACGTCGAAGGTCAGCCCGTCGCGGGTGAACGAGGTGAGCCGTGCCGGTGTGGCGTCCACGTCAGCGGTAGTCGTAGAAGCCGTGACCGGTGGCCCGGCCGAGCTTGCCGGCGTCGATGTAGTCCCGCTTGAGCACCTCGGCGAACTGCCGCAGATCCGGGTCGGGGCTCGTGCGCATCAGGTTGTACGGGGTCTGCATGCCGATGACGTCGTAGATCTGGAACGGCCCGAGCGGAGCGCCGGTCGCCTTCCGCCAGGTCGTGTCGATCGTCTCGACATCGGCGACGCCGCGCACGTACAGCTGCGACGCGGCGGTCAGGAAGGGCACCAGCAGCGAGTTGAGCACATAGCCGGGCTGTTCCTTGAGCACCGGGATGACGACCATGCCGATCTCGGCCGCGAACGCCGCGACGGCGTCGAAGCTCGCCCGGTCGGTGCCGGGGTGGCCCATCACCTCGGCGGTGTTCTGCACCCAGATGTTGTTGGCGAAGTGCAGGGCGAGGAAACGCTCCGGCCGGCCGGTGGCGTCGGCGATGGCGCTCGGCAGCAGAGTCGAGGAGTTGGTCGCGAAGATGGTCCGCTCCGGCGCCACCTCGCCGACCGCGGCCCAGGTCTGCCGCTTGATGTCCAGCACCTCGGGCACGGCCTCGATGACGAGGTCGGCGTCCCCGACGGCGTCGGCCAGGTCGCTGGTCGCACGGATGCGCCCGATGGCGGCGTCGAGCGTCTCGTCCGTCGCGTCCGGCAGGTCCCGCCGGTACTGCTCCGCCAGCCACGCCCACCGCTGGGGCAGCGCGGCGAGCGTCGCGTCGTCGAGATCGCGCACCACCACGTCCTTGCCGTGATACGCCGACTGGAACGCGATCTGCGAACCGAGGACGCCGCTACCGAGGACCGTGACCTTCTGCATGTTCTCTCCTGTGCTGGGTCGGGTTGAGCCTGGATGACCGGACGGGAACCGGCCGTACAGCCCAACCTATCGCCGCGCCGATTGATCAGCACGCTGACGAAGGTCGCCGATCTCGCCTAGGGTGGACGGGTCCGCACCGGTCGTCCTGAAGGAGCAGCGTGAGTCAGCAACCCGGCCAGCAGCAGACATCCCCGGGTGTCACCGGGGCCACGTCCTCGCAGCCCGACCACGCGAAGCCGATCCGGTGAGCGGGGACGCGATGGAGCAGCGGGACTTCGGCCGGACCGGGCTGCGGGTGTCCGTCGTCGGCCTCGGCGCCGGGCAGATCGGCGAGCACGACGTCACCGAGGAGGAGGCCGCGCGGGTGCTCGGCACCGCGCTGGACTCCGGTGTCACCCTGATCGACACGGCCGCGACCTACGGGCTGAGCGAGGAGCGGATCGGCCGCCACGCGGCCGCGCGACGGGACGAGTTCGTGCTGACCACCAAGGGCGGCCAGGCCGTCGACGGGCACGCCGACTGGACGCCCGGCGCCGTGACGGCGAGCATCGACCGTTCGCTGCGCCGGACCCGGTCCGAGCGGCTGGACGTCTTCTTCCTGCACTCCTGCCCGGTCGACGTGCTGCGCCACGGCGATCTGCAGGACGCGCTCGACGACGCCGTCGCGGCCGGCAAGGTCGGCATCGCCGGCTACAGCGGGGACAACGAGCACCTCGTGTACGCGGTGGAGTCGGGTCGCTTCGGGGCGATCGAGACGAGCATCAACATCGTCGACCAGTGGAACCTGCACCACGTCGTCAGCACGCTCGCGCGCGACGCCGGGCTCGGCGTCATCGCCAAGCGCCCCATCGCCAACGCACCCTGGCGCTTCGACGAGCGGCCCGTGGGCCACTACGGCGAGCTGTACTGGGAGAGGTTCCACGAGCTCGGCCTCGACACCGCGCTCGCGGACGCCGTCGACGGCGAACTCGACTGGAACGACCTCACCCTGCGCTTCACCGCGTTCGCGCCGGGCGTGCAGACGGCCATCACCGGCACGGCGAAGGCGGACCACCTGCGGCGCAACCTCGACGCCGCCGCCCGCGGGCCGCTGCCGGCCGACGTGCTCGCCGCGATCGACCGGGCGTGGCAGCGCGGAGGCAGCGGATGGCCGGCCTCGACCTGACGCCGGCGGCCGACGCCGGCGCCACGTGGCATGAGGTCGAGCGCGCCGCGCCCGAGGACGCCGACGCACGCGAGACCGCGACGCCACCGGCGGCAGGCCTGCCGGCGACAGGCGAGCCGCCCGTGGGTTCGATGGGCCTGCTCACGCGGGCGCGCGCCGGCCTGGACCGGCTCACGCCCGCCGAGGCCCTGGCCGAGCAGGCGCGGGGTGCGATCCTCGTGGACGTGCGCACCAGCACGCACCGCGCGGCCGCGGCGCACCTGCCCGGGGCGCTCGTCATCGACCTGACCGTGCTGCCGTGGCGGCTCGACCCCACCTTCGCCTACCGCATCCCCGAAGCGACGGCGTGGGACACGCGCTGGATCCTGATCTGCCGGCACGGATACTCCTCGTCGCTGGCGGCGTGGAACCTGCGACAGCTCGGACTGAGCCGGGCCACCGACGTCATCGGCGGCTACGAGGCGTGGCAGGCGGCCGGCCTGCCCGTGACGCACGAACCGCCCGACGTCCGGGCCTGAGCCGGCGCCCGGTTCGAGCAGTCGCCGCGCCTGAAGGCCGGGGCGCGACTCCTGAGGAAGGACGACGTGGGCGCCCCGGTCAGGAGTCGGCGACCGAGCGTGAACGCGGGGCGGCCGTCGCCGTCGCCCCGACCACGACGGCGAGCGCGCCGAGCCCCCAGCCGATCCCGGCCCCGGCGGCGACGGCGCCCACGAGCAACGGGCCACCCGCGTCGCCGAGTTCCCGGCCCAGTTCCGCGGTACCCATGGTCCGGCCCATCCGCTCGGGCGGCGTGGCATCGGCCAGGTGGGCGAAGGCGACCGGGGTCGTGACCGCGATGCCGGTGCCGATCAGGGCCGCGGCTACGTACACGAGGACGCCGGTCGCGACGCCGGAGACGAGGACGCCGAGCGCACCGGCCACGATGCCGACCGCGACCAGGGCGAGGCCGCCGGCCATGGCCGGCCGGTCCGCGATCCGACCGGCGTCCCGGGCCCGGCCGACGCCGGGCTGGACGAGCACGGACGCGAGCGCGAGGACGGTCACCGCGCCGAGGCTCACGACGGTCCCGAGGCCGGCGGCCGCGGCGATCGCGGGCAGGAATCCGACAGCTGCGCCGAGCGACCCGGTGGAGGCCGCCAGGACGGCCGTGGGGCCGAGGAACGAGCGCTCGACCAGCTGTCGGGCCAGATCCGCGAGCGTGTACCGGGGCCGGCGCAGGGGAGCGATCGCCGGGACGGCGACAGCGGCCCACCCGGCCGCGACGAGCGCGATCACCGCGAGGGCGCCGAAGAGCAGGGGCAGCCCGCCGGCGAGGATCAGACCGGCGCCGATCAGCGGTCCGAGCGCGTACCCGAGGCTCTTCCAGGACCCGTACCGGCCGAACGCGCGCCCGGTGCGGGCACCCGCGAGTCGGGCGACCGCAGCCGAGGAGGCGGGGGAGAAAGCCGAGGCGGCGGCGCCCTGACCGAGCCGGGCGACGGCGAGCAGCACGAGATTCGCGGAGGCGATCCCCACCAGCGAGGCGACCGCGAACCCCAGCAGGCCGACCACGATCACCGGGCGGGGTCCGATGCGGTCGGCGAGCGAGCCGAACACCGGTTTGAGGACCACCTCGGCGAGGTCGTACAGCGCGAGGAACACGCCGAGCGCGAGCAATCCGGCACCGATGTCCCCGCGGGCGGCGCCCACCTCGGCGCCCAGGCCCGCCGCCACGCTGTGGGCGCCGAACGCCGTCGTGAAACCGGCGGCGTAGAGCGGCGCGACCGCCCGGGTGGACGGCGGGGCGGGGCGGGCGGAGCTCATGGTGCGAAGTCTAGGACGCCTGCAGGAACCGGCCGGCCCGCCGGTCGCGGGCCGGTCCGGTGGGTCGCAACCGGCCGCCTAGACTGACCGCAGCCTGCCGCACACCGTGCCGGCGATGAGGAGGAGAGCCGAGGATGGACGCGACGCCGAGCGAGCGGATCGATGCGCTGATCGAGCAGACCCCCGACTGGCGTGGAGAGACGCTCGCGCGGATGCGTGCCCTCATCCGCGACGTCGACCCCGGCATCGTCGAGGAGTGGAAGTGGATGGGCGCGCCCGTCTGGGAGCTCGACGGCATCCTCGTGATCGGGAACATCTTCAAGACCAAGGTCAAGCTCGGCTTCATGTACGGCGCGTCCCTGGACGACCCGGCCGGCCTGTTCAACGGCGAGCTCGGCGGCAACCAGCGCCGCTCGGTCGAACTCGCCGAGGGCGAGACCGTCGACGAGGCCGCCTTCCAGGACCTCGTGCGCGCCGCCATCGCCCGCAATCGGGCCAAGCGGGGCACCGCGTCCTGACGGCATCGTCCTACTGGGCCGTCCTGACAGGGTCTGCCTGCTGAGCCGTCCTGACAGGGTCGTCCTGACAGGGCCGTCAGGCGGTCGCGGAGCTCGTGCCGATCGCGTCGAGCGCGGCCATCGCCTCGGCGTCGAGCAGGTCGGCCGAGACGGCGGTGTTCTCCTCGAGGTGGGCGACGGACGCCGTCCCCGGGATCACCATCGTGACCGGCGCGTGCGCCAGCTGCCAGGCCAGCCCCACCTGGGACGGGGTGATCCGGAGCCGGGTGGCCACGTCCGTGACGACGGGGTTGCTCGGTCACCCGCGGGGAGCCGCTGAAGCTGCCGCCGAGCGGGAAGTACGGGATCCAGGCGATGCCGTGCTCGACGCACGTGGCCAGCAGCGCCTCGTCGGCGCGGTCGAGCAGGTGGTACAGGTTCTGCACGCACACGATGCCGGCGGGCAGCGCCTGCGCCAGCTGGTCCGCGCTGACGTGGCTCAGGCCGATCCCGCCGATCAGGCCCTCGTCCCGCATGGCGACCATCTCGGCGAGCTGATCGTCGAGCGGTACGACCTGGTCGCCCTCCGCGAGCAGGCCGGGGCGCTGGTCCATCCGCCGCAGGTTGACGACGTCGAGGTGGTCGGTGCCCAGCGTCGCCAGGTTCTCCTCGACGGCGGCGCGCAGCTCGGCGGGCTTCTGCGCGGCCGTCATGGGCACGGGGCCGCCGGTGACGGGGCGTGCGCCGGCCTTTGTGGCGAGGGTCAGCGTGGCTCGCACGTCGCCGAGCACCTCGTGCAGCAGCCGATTGGCGAGTCCGTCGCCGTAGAACTGGGCCGTGTCCAGATGGGTGATGCCGAGCTCGACGACGCGGCGCAGGACGGCGACGGCGTTGCCGTGGCCCTCAGCCGTGCCCGCCGCGCGGGCAAGGCTGCCGAGGCCGTAGCCGATGCGGGCGACCGGGTGCCCGGCCAGGGTGGCAAGGCCACCGGGGTGCGGCGTGGTCGCGGTCATCGCCGCCCTCCGACGCTCGTAGCGGACGGTGCAGACAGCGCGGAAGCCGCAGACGGCGCAGACGGCGCGGACGGCGCGACCGCGGGAGCCGCGGGCAGCGGGAACCAGGCGGTCGCCATCGCGCGGGCGTCGTCCGTCAGCACCGACCAGGGCAGCAGGGCCGCTCCGGCCGCGGGCACCGCCGCGGTGAGGTGGTCGCGCAGCGCCCACACGTCCAGCGGTGATGCACTGCGGTCCAGGCGCAGGGCGGCGTCCAGCTGCTCGGCGCCGAGGCCGAGCTCGGCGGCCACCTGTTCGCCGGTCCGGCCGCTCCGGGCCAGGTTCTCCGCGAGCTCGGCACGGGTGAGGGCACGTTGTGCGGCATTCAGGGACATGGGTCCACCTCCGGGACACGGGCACGAGGGCGTTCGACGCCGCGCAGCCCCCGCTCCGCGCGGCCGTCGACCACCACTTCGTCGGTCGCCTGAGCGCGCGGGACAGAGCGGACCTCGAGCGCATCCTGGCGGCCCTGTCGGTCGACGACTGACGGCTTTCCAGGCCACAGCTCGGGGTTGGAACTCAGGCCGGCGCGACGAGCGTGTGCAGCCGGTCGAGGACCGCATCCTGCAGCTCGGTGAAGGACCGGGTCTGCCCGTCCTCGATCCACGCCGCGAACGTCGTACGGAAGACCGTCATCGTGCTCTCGGCCGCGAGGGCGGACGTGACGGCGTCCATCCCCCGGTCGCGCAGTGCTCCGGTCAGCGTCACGGCCAGCCCCGAGAGCTTGAGCAGTTCGCGCTCCTGCAGGCCCGGGTGGCTTGAGATCACGGCCTGCCGGGTCCGGGCCCACGGCCGCCGTTCGTCCGGGAAGAACGCGGCGGCTCCGGTCAGGGAGGCCCGGACGAGAGCCATCGGCTCCGCCGTCGGTGCGCCGTCGAGACCGTCGAGGAAGGCCTGCTCGAAGTGGTCCTGCCCGTCGAAGAGCACCTCGCGTTTGTCGGCGAAGTAGCGGAAGAAGGTGCGCTCGGTCAGGCCGGCGGTCGTCGCGATCTCGGCGACCGTCGTGCGGTCGAAGCCGTGCTCGGCGAAGCGCTCGAGTGCTGCCGCCTGCAGCCGCTCGCGCGTACCGGTCTCCCATCGGGCCATGCCTCCATCCTAGGGGGATGACAGGGGCTGACATCAGCGGTACGGTGATGGCAGTGACTGTCATCAGGGACGGTCCGACCCAGCAGGGAGTCATCATGAAGGTCTTCGTCACCGGTGCCAGTGGGTGGATCGGATCCGCGAGCGTCGACGAGCTGCTCGCCGCCGGGCACGAGGTCACGGGCCTGGCCCGCAGCGACGCCTCGGCCGCCGCGCTCGAGCAGAAGGGGGCGCAGGTGCTGCGCGGGGATCTCGACGATCTCGACGGCCTGCGCCGCGGCGCCGAGGCCGCCGAGGGTGTCGTCCATCTGGCCAACAAGCACGACTGGGTTCACCCGGGCGTCTCGGACCGGGCCGAGCGCGCGGCGGTCGAGACCCTCCTGGGCGTGCTCGACGGGTCGGACCGCCCCTTCGTGCTGGCCTCGGGTCTCGCGATGCTCGCCCAGGGTCGCCCCGGCACCGAGGAGGATGCGTCGCCCGCCGTCGGGCCCGAGTCCCCGCGCGGGGGCACCGAGAACCTGGCACTCGACCACGTCGAGCACGGCGTCCGGTCGATCGCCGCTCGCTTCGCCCCCACGGTCCACGGGACGGGCGACCACGGGTTCATCGCCCTGATCGTCGCGGCGGCCCGTCGACGGGGCGTCTCCGGTTACGTCGGGGACGGGTCGAACGCGTGGGCCGCGGTGCACCGGTCCGACGCCGCCCGGCTGGTCCGGCTCGGGCTCGAGCAGGCGCCGGCCGGGGCGCGCCTGCACGCGGCGGCCGAGACGGCGGTCCGCACCCGGGACATCGCCGAGGCGATCGGCCAGGCGTTCGACCTGCCCGTGGTCGCGGTCGACCCGGACGACGCCGAGGACCACTTCGGCTTCATCGGGCGCTTCTTCGCCCTCGACATGAGCGCGACGAGCGACCGGACGCGGGAGATGCTCGGCTGGAATCCGACGGGCCCCACCCTGCTCGAGGACATCGTGGCCGGCGCGTACGCCCACGCCGGCGCCGGCGCCTGACCCAGCTGCCCCTCCACGCCAGCTCGTCGATAGGTGTTCCATTCGGGCCCGATCCGGCCCGGATCGAACGTCTCGTGGCGAGCTGGCGGTGGCTCAGCTCCCGGAGCCGGCGAACCAGGCGAGGGCGGCGACGACGATGGTCGCGGTGCCGGTCGAGAGCGTCGGCTCGATCACCGGGGCGAACTGCGGTGAGTGGTTGGCCGGGATGTCGGAGTTGACCGTGCCCCTCTTCTCCGCCTCCGTATACGTGTCCGGGTCGACGCCGCCGATGCCCCAGTAGCTGTAGGGCACGCCGAGGGCGGTGGGGATGTCGCTGAAGTCCTCGCTCGCCGACTGGCGGCCGTTGTCGTCGACGTCGTCGCCGAAGTGGGCGGTGAACGCGTCCGTCAGCCGGGCCGTGGTGTCGGCGTCGTTGTCCGTGAGCGGGTAGTGGTCGTAGAGCTCGAAGTCCGGGGTTCTGGGGGCTCCGGACGCCTGCGCCTCGGCGGTGGCGATCCGCTTGACGGCGTCGATGACGTGCTCGCTGACCCCGGTGTCGAAGGTGCGGATGTTCAGCTCGAGCACCGCCGAGTCGGCGATGATGTTGCTCTTGCTCCCGCCGCTGATGCGCCCGATGGTCACGACGGCGAAGTCGTTCGGCGCCACCTCGCGGGCGACGATGGTCTGCAGGCGCATGACGATCGCGGAGGCCATGACCACGGGATCCACCGACAACTGCGGCATCGACCCGTGCGCCCCGCGCCCGTGCACGGTGATCCGCATGCTGTCCGCGCTGGAGAGGAACGGCCCGGCGTGCGGGCTGACCTTGCCGGACGGGAACGCGAGCACGTGCTGGGCGAATGCGACGTCCGGCTTCGGGATGATGTCGGCCAGCTTGTCGTCCACCATCTCGCGCGCCCCGGTCGCGTCCTCCTCGGCGGGCTGGAACAGGGCGACGAAGGTGCCGCTCCAGGCATCCTTCGCCTCGGCGAGCAGCCGCGCGGCGGCCAGGAGGCAGGCGACGTGCACGTCGTGCCCGCACGCGTGGGCGACGGGCACGGTGGCACCGTCCGCGTCCTGCGCCGTCACCGTGCTGGCGTAGTCCAGTCCCGTGTCCTCCTTCACCGGCAGGGCGTCCATGTCGGCGCGCATCAGCACCGTGGGGCCGTCCCCGTTGGCGAGGACGCCGACGACGCCGGTCGTGCCGATCTTCTCCGTGACCTCGTAGCCGAAGTCCTTCAGTTCGCGGGCCGCCCGCTCGGCGGTCCGCACCTCCTGGTTGCTCAGCTCCGGGTGCTCGTGGACGGACCTGTAGAGGTCGTGCAGCCAGTCGCGGATGTCGTCCTGACCGGCCAGGACGGTGGCGACGGCGTCGCCGGTGCCTCCGCTGCTGTTCTGCTCGGACGCGCTCATGTCGATTGCTCCTTCGGTCGGTCATCGGTGGACGGTCCGGGGTCCTCCCCGGGAGCGTGAGCCTGACTGGTCGCGTCGTCGTCGGACCCGTCGCGGGAACGAGCGCCTCGATGGCCCACGCCGCTCCACCAACCGCGCAGCCACGCCGAGGCCTGCCGAGCCTGCCGGCGGGGGTGGATCTCGGTCGGCAGGCCCCAGCCGAAGTGCCGCGCCAGCAGGGACAGGACCGTCGCCGAGACGATCGCCGCGACCGAGCCCACCCAGGGGAGGCCGAGCGCGTAGAGGGCGGCGGTGACGAGGCTGGCCAGCAGGGCACTGGTGGCGCTGAGGGTGTTGCCGCCGAAGATGCCGGGCGTCTTGTTGAGCATGACGTCGCGCACGGTGCCACCGCCGACGGCGGTGAGCGCGCCCATCAGCAGGGCGGGGACGACGGTCAGCCCGAGGTCGAGCGCCTTCTGGGTGCCGACGTTCGCCCAGCATCCCAGCGACAGGGCGTCGAGCAGGGCGAGAACGAGGAGCGGCAGGCGGCCGCGGAAGGGGATGACGAAGGCGATCGCGGCGCCGATGAGCGCCATGATCAGGTAGAGCGGATCGGCCAGCGCGGCCACGGGGCCCGCCTGCAGGAGCGCATCGCGGATCATGCCCCCACCGAGCCCCGAGAGGATCGCGAGGACGACGAAGCCGACGACGTCGAGCCGGGCCGTGCGCGCCGCGATCCCTCCGAGGACCGCATTGGCGAGAACGCCGGCCAGATCGACGATCCGCACGGCCTGGTCCACGGTGGCGTCCGGCGTCATGAGTCCTCCCGCACACCACCCTAGACCGCGGAAAGATCGGGCGGCTGAGGATGAACGACGTCGGCATCACCATCCCGGCCCAGGGACCACCTGCGGGAACGGTGAGGCGATGCACACCAGCCGGCCGGCGACGGACATGGCCGTCGGCCGAGAGCGTCCGTTCCCCCCGGAAGGCGCCCTCGGCCGACGGCGACGTCAGTAGCTTGTCCGGTAGCGGACCCACCCCGACCAGGACGTCCAGTTCGCCAGGTTCCGGCAGTTCACCGCAGAGAAGTCGCACCGCCCCACGCGGACCCAGATGTCGTGGCCCTCCGCCATATTCTTGTTGCACAGGTGCTTGCCCTGGTTGATGGCGTACGTGATGGTGGCGTCCTTGCCGTGCGTGTTGACGCAGATGCCCGCCCGGCCGTAGTCGGTCTTCCACTGCATGCCGACCGAGCGGTGGTCCGCCGCGAGATCGCCCACCTGCAGCACGTCACCGCGCGACTCCCAGCAGCCGACGGCGGTGGGGATGCCCGGGTTGTTCACGCACCACGCCTTGCCGTTCTGCCAGCTCTGCGCAACGGCGTAGTCGAACTCGAAGTCGGCGGCGTTCGCCGCGGCCGGGGCGGCGAGCATCGTTCCCGCCACGGCCACGACGGTCGCGGCGACGGCGCCTGCCCGGCGCATCATGGTCCCGACGCGCCGCACCCCGCCGTTCACGGCGAGACCGACGTGTTGTAGGAGAGCCAACCGGACCAGGACGTCCAGTTCGCCAGGTTGCGGCAGTTCACGGCGGAGAAGTTGCAGCGCCCCGCACGGATCCAGATGCGATGGTGCTCCCGGAAGTCCTTGTTGCAGGAGTGGTTACCGAGCCACAGCGACGCGCTCTCCAGCATCGTGTCGATGCCGGAGGAGTTGACGCAGATGCCGGACCGGCCGTAGTCCGTCTTCCACTGCACGCCGACGGACTGGTGGTCGGCGGCGACGTCCCCGATGTCGAGGTAGTCGCCCGAGCCCTCGAAGCAGGCCACGGCCGTGGGGGTACCGCCGTTGTTGGTGCACAGGTACTTGCCCATGACCCAGTGGCGGCCGGTGGCGGTGTCCCACTCGAACCCGGAGGCGCTCGCCGGGGTGGCGACGGTCAGGCTGGTGAGCAGGACGATGACGGCGGCGACAGCGCTGGTGCCGAGGAGTCGTCGTCGCCGGCGGGGTGGATGGTCGAGTCTGGTGGTGATCACGGTGCTCCTCCTCCGGCTCCGGGCCGCCCGACGACGGCCGATGATGACGAGTCGAGGATCGCGCGGAGCCGGAGGAGGGAGCCAGCGCGCTGCAGGAAGCTGCAGTGAGGCGTCACCGCGGGGCACCGAACACGACGAGTGCCGACACCGCGCGCAGCCGCCGAGCGCAGGTGCAGAGCGGCAGGAGCCGGGTGTCCGTGTCGAGCGGCAGGAGCCGGCCGCAGGTGCCGTGGCCGGCCACGGGGCGCAGCGCCGGGTGGTTCCGGCGCCGGTGACCTCAGGCGCCTCGCGGTTCCTGGGCCATGGCGAAGGCGAAACCGGCCGCGAAGCGCGAGCGGACGCCGAGGGCCGCCATCGCGGCACCGATGTCCGTGCGCACCGTCCGCACCGACAGGCCGAGCAGCCGGCTGATGCGGTCGTCGGTGGCGTCGAGGCGCAGGAGTTCGAGGATCTGCACCTGCCGGTCCGTCAGCCGCGGCGGGTCCGCCACGCCGCGGCAGGGCACGGCGGTGGCCATCAACGCCCGCCAGTAGGACCACGCGGCCGTGACGGTGCGGTCGTCGGCGATCTCGAGCAGCGAGCCGGTGCCCGCCTCGGTGGGGCCCTGGAGCAGCACGGAGCGGCGGTCGACGATCTTGATCTGCACCGGGGCGTACGCGTAGAAGTAGGCGCCGGGCGGTTCGGCCTCGAGCAGCCGGCGGGCCGCCGCGTCGGTGCTCTCGTGGTCGAAGACGCTGATCATGGTCAGGCCGGCAGCGCACCGGCGGCGGTTGTTGGGCAGGCTGCGCAGCAGCTGCTCGGACGTCGCCGCCGAGCGGGTCGAGAGCAGATGGCGCCAGGTCGACGAGGCGGCGAGCGTCCAGGACGTCAGGTCGCCGCGCGCCACGAGGCGGACCCCGGGGGCGGTGTCCTCGCCGTCGAGTGCGGACAGCGCGCGGTGTCGGCACTCCTGGACGCCGAGCGCGGCGTCGAGCACACGCTGGCGGGCGATGTTGCTCAGGGGCGTGGGACCGCTCATGACAGCCATGCTGCCCTGTTCTGGCGCACGACCCAAGAGCATGTCCGGCCCGGCGCGACACTCCGCGGATCGGCCGGGTGAGCGCCGGGTCAGCTCCCCACGGCGGCGACCAGGGCCTGCGCCAGGTCGTCCGGGCGGGTCAGCTGCGGCCAGTGGCCGGTCGGCAGGTCGACGATGTCGACGTCGGCGACGCGCCCCAGCTCGGCGACGAACGGATTTCCCGCGGCGATCCACTGGCGCATCTGGTCGCCGGAGAACTCGCACGCGATGACCGTGACCGGGACGTCGAAGCGCCGCTCGTCGTGCAGGTGCTGCTGATCGCTCGTCACGCGCGCCGGTTCGGGCACGGCGCGTGAGCGGAACGCGGCCCGGAGCTCGTCGGTCAGATCGGTCAGGTCCTCGTCCTCGAAGAACTCCCAGGGCGGCAGGGGAGCGTCGGGCCCGTCGGTCGGGATCTCGTCGTTGATCACCCCGCCCTCTGCGAGCGGCCCGCTGTCGACATAGACGCTGCGGGCGACCCGGTCCGGACGGGCGTCGGTCGCGGCGTGGATGATGGCGCCGCCGCCGGAGTGGCCGACGAGGACGACGGGGCCCTCGAGCGCGTCGATGCGGGCGACGACCGCGTCCACGTGCTCCTGCAGGCCGATGCCGGAACGGTCCGCGTCGACCGACTCCTTGCCGGGCAGGGTCAGCGGGTGCACGCGGTGGCCGGCCGCCTGCAACGGGCCGAGGACCGGCGCCCAGGAGTCGCCGTCGAGCCAGAAACCGGGAACGAGGATGATGTCCATGCTGCGACCCTAGGGTGCGCCACGGACAGTTCTCGTCCTGGACGTACCGCCGGCTCGATCGTTCCGGTGCACAGGGACGGCCCCGCGCCGTGCAGTGACGAGGCGGGGCCGTCCATGGCTGCGCGATCCGATGCCCGCGAGCCGGTCGGTCGTTCGGTCGGCCGATGGTCGAGTGCCGGTGGTTCAGTCGGCGGAATCGGAGGCGCGGGGCGAGCCGGAGGCGTCGTCGTCCGCGGTCGTCTCGTCGTCGATGACGCCGTCGGCGCCCTCGACGGAGGAACCGGAGACACCGTCCTCCGCGGACACGTCCGCGGTGCTGTCCGTCCAGGCGTCGGCGGCACCGTCCGGGCCCGCGCCGTCGGCCGTGGACCGGCCCGAGGTCGGGTCGGCCGTGCCGGTGGCGTCGGTCGTCAAGGAGGCGTTCCCGGTGTCGCCGTCGGTGCTGCCGCTGACGTCGGCGTCACTGGACGACACGCTGTCGCCGGCCACCTCGTCCTCGGGCTGCGGGCTGCCGTAACCGCCCGCGGCGTTCTCTTCCTCGATCGCCGGATCGTTGGTCTCGCTCATGGCCACCCCTTCATCGTTGGCGGTACCGGTCGATGGTGCCGGTGGTCGCCACGGTAGCCGCTGGGCCAGCCGCACGACAGGGCGATCCATCAGTCGGCTTGCTTTTCGCTGACGGCGCAGGGCAGCGTCATCAGCGCACGACGACGTCCGGGCCGGCCGCCTCAGGCGACGAGGGAGAGGAAGGTGGCGAGGGCGAAACCGAGCACGGTCACCAGGCCGGCGGTGTTACCGGCCTTCTGCTGCGCCTCGGGGATGAGCGAGTCGACCAGCATCACGAGCAGCGCGCCCGCGGCGAAGCCGTCGATGAAGCCGCGCAGGCCGCCCGTGGCGAGGTCGGCGATGAGGTAGCCCAGCACGGTGGACGCGAGGCAGACGACGGTGACGGCGACCCACAGCCCGGCCACCCGGCGCCGGGAGGAGCCGGAGGACAGCATGTCGCTGGACGACCCGATCGACTCGGGCAGGTTGGAGACGAAGATCGCGACCAGCAGCGAGGCGCTCACGCCCGCGCCCCCAGCCAGCCCGATGCCGAGGACGAGCTGTTCGGGGATGCCGTCGAGGACGGCGCCGACGGCCAGGGAGGTGCCCCCGGCCTGACGGCGGGCGTCGTGGGAGGTGGAGACGCCGTGGTGCCGCCGGTGGGGGAGCAGGCGGTGGTTCCCGCCGGAGACGAGGCGGTTGGCGAGGTAGTAGCTCAGCGCGCCCGCCGCGAGCCCGATGCCGACGGGCCACGGACCGCCGCGCTGGATGCCCTCCTCGGCGAGCTCGAACGCGACGCTGGCGATCAGCGCCCCACCACCGAAGGCGAGCACCCCGCCGACGAGCCGGTTCGGCCAGGACCGGACGATGCCGAGCACCGCGCCGATCAGCAGCGAGGAGGCGGCGACCGTTCCCCACAGCAGGGCGTCGAGCATCAGCGTGCTCCCGCCGTCACGGCGCCGGCCAGGCGTGCACCGGGATGTTGTCGTGCATGTGGCCCTGGTAGCGGCGAACGAGCTCGCGCATCGCCTCGTCGCGATCCATGCCGCCGGCCTGAAGCGCGGCGGACGTGTCGAGCTGCCAGCGGGCGCCGTTCTGGCCGCTCCTGGCCCGGTCGCGCAGGATGCCGAGGTAGTGGGTGACGAGGTCCGGGTCGACGCCGAGCTGGTGCAGTCCGGTCTCGGCCATCGGCAGCAGCTGCCGCACGATCAGCTCGTCGACCGGGACGTCGCCGACGCCCGGCCAGTACACCTGCGCGTCGAGGCCGTACTTGGCGCACTGCTCGAAGTTCTCGCGGGCGGTGGAGAACGCCATCCGCGACCACAGCGGCCGGTCGGAGTGCCGCATCACGTGCACGACGCCGTAGTAGAAGGCGGCGTTGGCCACGATGTCCGCGACGGTGGGGCCGGCCGGCAGCAGCCGGTTCTCCACCCGCAGGTGCGCCTCGTCCCCGCCCGGGTCGTAGATGGGCCGGTTCCACCGGTACACGGTCCCGTTGTGCAGGCGCAGCTCGTGCAGGCGCGGCGGCTTGCCCGGATCGTCCGGCGGCAGGCCGCGGTCCTCCCGCAGTTCGGGCAGCAGCGCCGGGAACCAGCGCACATTCTCCTCGAACAGGTCGAAGATCGAGGTGATCCACCGTTCGCCGAACCACACGCGCGGACGCACGCCCTGGGCCCGCATCTCGGGCGGCCGCGAGTCGATCGCCTGGTGGAACAGGACGACGCGGGTCTCGTGCCACAGCCGGCGGCCCAGGAAGTGCGGCGAGTTCGCGGCGAGCGCGACCTGCGGGCCGGCGAGCACCTGCGACGCGTTCCACGCGGAGGCGAAGCCGGACGGGGAGACCTGCACGTGCAGCTGCACGCTCGTGCACGCGGCCTCGGGGGAGACGGTCTCCGTGTACAGCTGCAGGTCGTCCTCGCCCTGGATGTCCAGCTGCACGTCCTCACCGCGGGCCGCGAGGATCGAGTGGTTCAGCGCCTCGTAGCGCTTCTCCGGGCTCATCCAGTCGGGGTCCGTCAGCAGCTGCTCGGTGATGGTGGGCAGGATCCCGACCATGACGATGCCGGCCTTCGCCTCCGCGGCCCGCTGCTCGGCGTGGTTCAGGCGGCTGCGCAGGCCGTCCTCCATGGCGGCGAGGCCGCGGCCGGCGATGCTCGTCACCGGGTAGTTCATCTCGATGTTGTAGGCGCCGATCTCCGTCTGGAACGTCGGGTCGGCGATCCGGTCCAGGACGCTGGCGTTTCGCAGGCTCGGCCGGAAGGTGGCGTCGACGAGGTTGAGCTCCACCTCGAGCCCGATCGACCCGGTGTCCTCGAACGTCGCGCCCGACAGATACCGGTCGAATGTCTCGAGGCTCTCCATCAGGCGACGCCGGTACCGGGTGCGCTGCTGCCGGCTGTAGGTCGCGGAGGAGACGTCGTCACCCATGGGATGAACCCAACCACAGCGGCGAACGGGTTGCCTAGTCGGGCCGGGGGAGGTGCCTCGTCGAGACTCTCCATGATCGAGTCGAGACCTCTCCATGATCGAGAGGACCGCGTAGGGTTGGGCCATGGAGCGCCTCAGCGATACCCGGCAGGCCGAGCTCACGGGCGACGACCAGACCGGGCAGGACACATCCTCCGACCGCCAGCACCACGTCCTCGTCACGGGTGCCACCGGTTACATCGGCGGTCGCCTCGTGGCCCGGCTGCTGGCGGCCGGCCACCGGGTCCGGGTGCTGGTCCGCACACCGGACAAGCTGCTCGACGTGCCGTGGCACGACCAGGTGGAGATCGTCCAGGGCGATCTCTCCGACCAGCGCGACACCGAGCGCGCGTGCGACGGCGTCGACTCCGTCTACTTCCTCGTCCACTCCATGTCCTCCGGCAAGGACTTCGAACGCACCGAGGCCGCGATGGCGGGCATCATGGCCCGATCCTGCGCCGCGGCCGGCGTCAAGCGGGTCATCTACCTCGGCGGTCTGCACCCGAGCAACGTCGAGCTGTCCGCCCACATGCGCTCGCGGGCCGCCGTCGGCACGGTGCTGCTCGACGGGCCCACCGACGCCATCGTCTTCCAGGCCGGCGTCATCATCGGCTCCGGGTCCGCCTCGTTCGAGATGGTCCGCCACCTCGCCGAGGAACTGCCCGTCATGCCCGCGCCGTCCTGGGTGCGGAACCGGATCGAGCCGATCGCCGTCCGCGACGTCCTGCACTACCTGCTGCACGCGCTCGACCTGCCCGAGGGCCTGAACCGGACCTTCGACATCGGCTCCCGCGAGGTGCTCACCTACGCCGCCATGATGAACGGGTACGCGACCGCCGCGGGGCTGCCCCGCCGCGTCATCCTCGCGCTGCCGCTGCCCGCCCCGCGGCTGGCCGGCTGGTGGGTGGGGATGGTGACGCCGATCCCCATGTCGATGGCGTTCCCGCTCGTGCAGTCCCTGCAGCACGACGCGGTCAGCGCCGAGCACGACATCGACGACTACATCCCGCAGCCCCCGGACGGGCTGACCGGGTACCGCCGCGCCGTCGAGCTGGCGCTGCTGCGCATGCGGCAGAACGAGGTGGAGACGACGTGGGCCGGGGCCAGCGCGTCCGCGCACGACGCCGACCCGCTGCCGTCGGACCCGGACTGGGCCGGCCACAAGGTGTACGTGGACGAGCGCACCCACCACTGCGACGCCGAGCCCGAGTACGTGTGGCGGATCATCGAGGGCATCGGTGGGAAGAACGGGTGGTACTCGCTGCCGCTCGCCTGGGCCGTGCGCGGATGGATGGACAAGTTCAGCGGCGGCGTCGGGCTCTCCCGCGGCCGTCGCGATCCGCAGACCCTGCACACCGGGGAGGCCGTCGACTGGTGGCGGGTCGAGCACATCGAGCGCGGCCGGCTGCTGCGGCTGCGCGCCGAGATGAAGGTCTCGGGCAAGGCGTGGCTCGAACTCGAGGTCCGGCCCGACGCGGAGGAGTCCGGGGACTCCGCCGGCGCCGATCACGAGGGCGGCAGCACCTACCACCAGCGCGCCATCTTCTTCCCGAAGGGCCTGAGCGGGCGCCTCTACTGGCTGGCGATCCTCCCGTTCCACGGTGTCATCTTCCCCTCGATGAGCCGCAACATCGGCGACGCCGCGGCCCGGCTGCAGCAGTCCGAAGCGGCCTCCCGCCGCGGGGACGACCAGCCGAAAGCGACCGCCGACGTGGCCGCGAACACCCCGTCCCGGGTCTGACGACCGCGGCCGCCCGCCCGGATCCCTCGGACCCCGGCCGGCCCGGTCCAGGGGCGGCCGACGGCCGCGTCGGCGGTGACCGGGGACGATGGGGGATGGGGTACGCCCGGAGTCGCCCTGCGCCGATGATACTTTTGACCTTGATCCAGGGTCAGGACGAACGGATGGAGCAGTAGCGATGAGTCACCAGACCACCACCCGCACCGGTAATTCCCGATCACTGGGCGGCATGACGACGGTCCTGTCCCGCCTCGTGCCCAAACAGCTGGCGGACGAGGTGAACCTCGCCCTGCTGGAGATGAAGAAGAAGGGCATCCAGGTCGGCATCGCCGCCGCGTTCTTCGTCGTCGGGCTGGTGTTCCTCGCGTTCCTCGTGATCATGCTCCTCATCGCCCTCGTCTCGGGCGTCTCGAACTGGTTCAACTGGGGCATCTGGCTGTCCGCCCTCGTGGTGGGCGCGGTCTTCCTCGTCATCCTCCTGATCGCCGCCCTGATCGGCCTGTCCCGGCTGAAGAAGGCGATGCCGCTCAAGCCCGAGCAGGCCATCCGCGGACTCAAGTACGACATCGGCGTCCTCAAGGAAGGCCGCAGCTTCGACGAGCGCACGCTGGACGCGCGGAAGACCCCGGAACAGCAGGCCGAGGACGAGCGGAAGAAGCAGGCCAAGCAGCAGGAGAAGGCCGCCAACCCGCCGGCGTCCGAGTCCCAGCTGAAGACCCGCACCGGTCAGCGGCGCGCGCACCTGGCGAATCTGCGCGACGACCTGGGCCGCAAGGTCGACGTCAAGAGTCAGTGGTCGGCGTTCAGCGGCCGCGCGGTCGCTCGCGCCGAGTCCTTCTCGGACGACGTGGCCACCCGCCTGCACGCCAGCTCCGGCTCCGTCGGCGGCACGGCCCACACCTCGGTCACCAACCCGTCCGGCGCCCCCCGTACGGCAGGGCAGCCGGCCGAGACGCTGCGCGACCGGTGGGTCCCGCTGAGCGTGTTCGCGGTCTCGAGCGGCGCCTTCGCCGTCTTCGTCCGCAAGCTGACCAAGAAGCTCTGACCCGTCCACCCTGCGCCCGCCACGGGGCGTGACGATCGTGCCGGAGGGAACATGCGGCTGATCAACGCCGGTGCCCCCGCTCACGGGCGGGCGCGGGTGGTGGACCGGTTCTGGACGGTGCCGAACGTCATCACCCTCGTCCGGTTCCTGCTCGTCCCCGTCTTCTTCGTCCTCATGGTGCGGCAGCACTTCGGCTGGGCCCTCGTCGTCCTCGCCGTGCTCGGCAGCACCGACTGGGTCGACGGGTTCGTCGCCCGCCGGCTGGGGCAGGTCTCCCGGATCGGCATGATCCTCGACCCCCTGGCCGACCGGCTGGCGCTCATCATCGTCGCGATCGCCTTCGTCGCCTCGGGCATCGCACCCTTGTGGCTGATCCTCGCGATCCTCATTCCGGACGCGGTGCTGCTCGTCGTCTCGCTGGCGCTCTTCCGCAACCACCCCGACCTGCCGGTCAGCCTGATGGGCAAGGCCCGGACCGCGATCCTGCTGGTCGGCGCGCCGCTCCTGCTGCTCGGCCACCTGGCGGTCTTCCGGGACACGCCCGTGACCACGGTCGCGCTGGTGCTGCTCGCCATCGGCTGCGTCTGCCACGTGCTCGCGTCCGCGGGCTACCTGTGGTCGATGATCCGCAAGTTCCAGAGCCGACGGATCGTGGACCGTGCGGCCTGAATACCTCGTCGCGATCGCCTGCGCCCTCGCCTCCGCCGTCTGCCTCGCCTACGGCAGCCAGCGGCAGGGCAGCGCGGTGGCGGCCCAGACGGGCGGCCTCTCGCTGCACGGACGCGGTGCCCTCCGGCTGCTGGCCAACCCGCGCTGGGTGTTCGGCACGCTGCTGATGGGGCTCGGGATGGCCCTGAACATCGCCGCCCTCGCCAACGCCCCGCTGATGATCGTCCAGCCCCTCGGCGCCATCGCCCTGGTGATCACCACCGTGGTCAACGCCCGCGAGCAGAACCTCAAGCTCAACCGGGTCACCGTCTTCTCGATCGTCCTGTGCATGTTCGGCAGCACCCTCTTCGTGCTGATGGCGCTGCTGATCACGAACCAGGCCCACGAGGGCACACCGGCGCAGGAACTGACGACGTGCCTGCTGCTGGCCGTGGTCCTGCTGATCTTCGGTTCCCTCGCCGCCGGGTTCCGCGGGCGGCTCAACGCGTTCATCTACATCGTCGGTGCCGGTGTGCTCTTCGGCTTCGTCGCCGTGCTCTCCCGGTTGCTGTTCACGCACCTGTTCGCCGGGGGAGGGGTGAACCTCCTCGCCGTGCCGGTGTACATCTACATCGCGATCGCCGCGGCCGGCGGCCTCGGCATCTGGTTCGTCCAGAGCGCCTACTCGCACGGGCCGCCGGACCTGGTGATCGCGGGGCTGACCGTGATCGACCCCATGGTCGGCATCGCCATCGGCATCGCGATCCTGGGGGAGGCGCGGGCGAACCCGCCGGCCCCCGTCGTGATCGGCATGATGATCGCGGCGGCCTCCGCCGTCGTCGGCGTCGTCATGCTCTCGCGTTACCACCCCGACGTGATCAGCAGGAAGGCCGAGAAGCGGCACGCGAAGAACGCGGCCACCGAGCGCGCGGGCGACTGATCCCGCTGGTCTCCGTCCCCTGCATCTGCGCGGCCTGACGGCGCCGGGGCGCGTCCGACGGTGATGAGCCGGGGCCCTCTGATACCGTCGCGGGGGACTGCGGGAACGAGCCCGCGTCATGACCGTGACATCCCCAGGAGCCCTCTCCCGTGACCTCGACGCCCAGCGCCGGCCCGCTCAAGATCCTCATCGCGGCGGACACCTATCCGCCGGACATGAACGGTGCCGCCCGCTTCTGCCAGCGTCTCGCGCAGGGCATGCTGGCCCGCGGTCACGAGGTCCACGCCGTCGCCGCCCGCAACGACGCGGGACCGAGCTACTCCCGGGTCGAGGACGGCGTCGTCGTCCACCGCCTCCGCTCGCACAAGGCGCCCACCCACCCGTACTACCGGCTGTGCCTGCCGTGGGAGATCAACGGGGAGGTGCGCCGCATCCTCGAGGAGGAGCGGCCCGACGTCGTGCACGTGCAGTGCCACTACATGATCGGCAAGGCCTTCGCGGACACGGCCGCGAAGATGGGCATCCGGCTGGTCGCGACCAATCACTTCATGCCCGAGAACCTCGACCCGTTCCTGCCGTTCCCGCGCTGGTTCCTCAACATCGTCGCGAAGAACTCGTGGCGCGACATGGGCAAGGTGATGGGCCAGGCCGCCGTCGTGACGACGCCGACGCCGCTGGCCGCCAAGGCGATGCACGACCACGCGTTCCTGCGCCAGGTGCTGCCGGTCTCCAACGGCATCGACGCCGCGAAGTACGAGCAGCTGGCGGGCGAGGAGCTGGAGGTGCCCGAGCACCCCACCGTGCTGTTCGTCGGCCGTCTCGCCCAGGAGAAGCACGTCGACGTCCTGATCGAGGCCGTCGCGAAGCTGCCCGCGGAGCTCGGCACGCGGCTCGAGATCGTCGGTGACGGCGAGGTGCGGCCCGCCCTCGAGGCGAAGGTCGACGAGGTCGGCCTGGGCGACCGCGTCCGGTTCCTCGGCCTGGCCTCCGACGAGGAACTGCGCCGCGCGTACCTGCGGGCCACGGTCTTCTGCCAGCCGGGCACGGCGGAGCTCCAGTCGCTCGTGACCCTCGAGGCGATGAGCGCCTCCAAGCCCGTCGTGCTCGCCGACGCGATGGCGCTGCCGCACCTGGTGGACGAGGGCCGCAACGGCTGGCTCTTCCGGCCCAACGACAGCACCGACCTGGCCGACAAGCTGCGCCGCATCCTCGAGCTGCCGGAGCAGGAGCGCCTCGCGCTGGGCAAGACGAGCCGCGAGATGGTCAACAAGCACGATCTCGGGGTCACGCTGGACACGTTCGAATCGCTCTACCGCGGCGCGGACTACGCCGACCTGACCATCTGAGGCGGCTCTACGATGGTTGCGCCCGGCCTCCGTGGCCGGGCACCCGAGGGGCCGTAGCTCAGCTGGTCAGAGCAGAGGACTCATAATCCTTTGGTCGTGGGTTCAAGCCCCACCGGCCCTACCCTCCATGCGGCCGTGGCCGCCGGGCTCCCG
>NZ_JBAJMW010000011.1:46193-112402 GCF_036881825.1 Tersicoccus mangrovi
CCACGGCCGTCTCCCGTCCCCGGCGTCGCCTTCCGTGTTGCCGCCGCAACTGGCATAATCGATCTTGTTACTCATCAGTAACCAAACGGGCGATGGCCGGCCCGTCCTCGGAGGCCATCGCGAAGCACCCGAGTCGAACAAGGCAGGAACTCGATGGCCCACGACGTCGATCCGAACAACCTCCCCTACGCGAGCGGGGACTTCCTCCACTTCGAGGAACTCCTCAGCGCTCAGGAGCAGGTGCGTCTGAAGGAGGTGCGGGAGTTCCTCGACGCCGAGGTCCGCCCGATCGCCCGCGACGCCTGGAACAAGGCGGAGTTCCCGCACGAGATCATCCCGAAGATCGCCGAGCTGGACATCGTCTCGCCCGTGCGCCGCCTCGGCTACTCGCCGCTGCTCGCCGGCTTCATCCACGCCGAGTTCACCCGCGCGGACACCTCCATCGCGACCTTCATGGGCGTGCACGACGGCCTGTTCACCGGCTCGATCGAGCTGCTCGCCTCCGAGGAGCAGAAGGAGGCGTGGCTGCCCGACATCTACGCGATGAAGAAGATCGGTGCATTCGGCCTCACCGAGCCGCTCGGTGGCTCCGACGTCGCCGGCGGTACCCGCACCACCGCCGAGCGTCAGGGCGACAGCTGGGTGCTCAACGGCGCCAAGCGCTGGATCGGCAACGCCACCTTCAGCGACTGGGTCGTGATCTACGCCAGGGACGTCGCCGACAACAAGGTCAAGGCGTTCCTCGTCGACACCTCCCTTCCCGGCTACACGGCCACGAAGATCGAGAACAAGATCTCGCTGCGCACCGTGCAGAACGCGGACATCACGCTCGAGAACCTCGTGGTCGGCGACGAGTTCCACCTCGCCCACGCCAACAGCTTCCGCGACACCAACAAGGTGCTGCGCGCCACCCGCATCGGTGTCGCGTGGCAGGCCGTCGGCCAGCAGATGGCGGCCTTCGACGTCGCCCGCAAGCACGTCGTCGAGCGCCACCAGTTCGGCCAGCCGCTGGCCGCCAACCAGATGGTGCAGGACCAACTCGCCACGATGCTCGGCAACGCCATGGCGTCGATGGGCCTGCTGGTCCGCGTCGCCCAGCTCGAGGCGAGCGACCAGGCCACCGAGGAGCACGCCGCGCTGGCCAAGACCTTCGCGTCGGCCCGGATGCGCGAGACGGTGGCCATGGGCCGCAGCCTGCTCGGTGGCAACGGCATCGTCGTGGACTACGAGATGGCCAAGATCTTCGCCGACGCCGAGGCCATCTACACCTACGAGGGCACGCAGGAGATCAACAAGCTGATTACCGGCCGCTCCGTCACGGGCATCTCCGCCTTCGTGTGATCCCCGGCCCCGGGCGCCGTCGGGTGTCCGGGATCTCTTTTCCGACGTGCGCCGTCGTGGACCGGTTCGGACCGGACCGCGGCGGCGCCCGTGCGTTCCCGGCCGCCCTCACGGCAGTGTTCCGACGGGGGAGCCCGCTGAGGCTGGGCGCCACGGTCGCTCACGGCCCGCTTCCGGACCGACGGCACTCACCCCCGATCGTCGATCACGGCCCGGGTCGCTCACGGCAGCCCGCCGGACGGTGAGAGCGGCAGCAGGATCGACGGCCGACGGTCGAGGATGAGGCTGAGCGGGTCGACGTAGTCCTCGCCCAGGCGCACGCCCCAGTGCAGGCACGTCGCGGGGGAGCAGTGCGAGCGCCCACCCGCGAGCTGACCCACCACCTGACCGGCGGCCACACGGTCACCGCGGTGCACCGTCGCCGTCACCGGCTCGACACTCGTGCGCAGCCCGTCCGCGTGGGCGATGGCCAGCACGGGGCGGTCGACGACGACGCCGACGAACACCACGGTGCCCGCGGCCGGACTGCGGACCGCCGAGCCGGGCCCTCCCGCCAGATCCACGCCACGGTGGCCGGCCGACCACTGCTGCTCCGGCGCGTCGAACGGCCGCAGCACTGCCGGACGCGGCTGCAGCGGCCACTGCCACCCGCGCGGTGCCGGGGTCGGGCTCGCCCGCGGCACCCCGGTCGTGCCCGTCCTCATCGTCCCGCCACCGGCGACGGCCGGTAACCGGTCCCCGGCGAACGCCGGTGCGGCGGCGGGAGAGGCAGCCACCAGAGAGGCGAGCACGACCGCAGCGACGACGGCTCGCTGCGGAAGCGGTTGCCCGGACCCGCGTCGTTCTCGTCGGAGCTGCCCTTGTCGCCGGCTGTCGACCAGCTGGCCTCGACGCGGTCCGCCGACCAGTCCGCCGTGTCGCGGCTCGCTGATCATCCGGCGTTGCGGGGGCTCGCCGAGCTGCGGTGGCTCTCCCCACGATCGGGCGTCCCGTCCTCCGGTGGGGTCATGCGGATCGCGCCGCGTCGGTATCGACGTCGTCATGAGCTGAGCGTGCTCCGACCGCAGCCGGCGCGGGGTCGGCTCGTGCCCTTCTGGGGACGACGGCCTGCAGGTCCCTGCCTGGGGAGGGAGAAGCTCTATCCGTCCGCCCGGCTGAGCGGAGCACCGCCGGGTCGACCGGCATCCGCATCCTGTCCCGGGACACGCCGTCGTCGACAGGGATATGGCGTCATCTCCCGCCCGACCGCAGCGTGTCGTGGGACGGGCTGCGCCCGTCCCCGCCCGCCCGCCGCACCCTCAGACCGGCGGCCGGGAGCACTCCGCGACTGCGGTAGACTTGCACGAGCAGTCGAGTGTCCTCGGCTGACTACGCGTGTCCGCGCGCAGACGTCGACGGTCGCCGGTGAACGGTGACCCGAGATGACGGTTCCTCCCCACGGTCCGGGCTGATGCCCGGTCGGGAGGTCCACGGTGATCCACCGTCCCGGGCACCAGGAGCGACCGCCCGCCGGGCGGCCCGGACGCCTGTCCGGGAGCGATCAACCGTCAACAGGCAGTGGAGCAGGCCGGAGGGCCACCGCTGCCGGAAGGAGTGTCGACATGCCCGTCGTCACCATGCGCCAGCTGCTCGACAGCGGCGTCCACTTCGGTCACCAGACCCGCCGTTGGAACCCGAAGATGAAGCGCTTCATCTTCACCGAGCGCAACGGCATCTACATCATCGACCTGCAGCAGTCGCTGTCCTACATCGACCGCGCCTACGAGTTCGTCAAGGAGACCGTCGCGCACGGCGGCACCATCCTGTTCGTGGGCACGAAGAAGCAGGCCCAGGAAGCCATCTCCGAGCAGGCCACCCGCGTGGGCCAGCCCTACGTGAACCAGCGCTGGCTCGGCGGTATGCTGACCAACTTCCAGACGGTCTCCAAGCGGATCTCCCGCCTCAAGGAGCTCGAGGAGATCGACTTCGAGGACGTCGCCGCCTCCGGCCACACCAAGAAGGAGCTGCTGCTCCTCGGCCGCGAGAAGGACAAGCTCGACAAGACCCTCGGCGGTATCCGCAACCTGGCGAAGACCCCGTCCGCGATCTGGATCGTCGACACCAAGAAGGAGCACCTGGCGGTCGACGAGGCCAAGAAGCTGGGCATCCCGGTCGTCGCGATCCTCGACACCAACTGCGACCCGGACGAGGTCGACTTCCCGATCCCGGGCAACGACGACGCGATCCGCTCCGTCAACCTGCTGACCCGTGTGGTCGCCGACGCCGTCGCCGACGGCCTGATCGCGAAGAACAACCGCGCCGCGGGCAAGGACGGTGCCCCGAGCACCGAGGAGCCCATGGCCGAGTGGGAGCGCGAGCTTCTCGAGGGTGCGCAGAACGCGCAGCAGAACGAGACCACCACCGAGGCGGCTGCCGACGTCGAGGTCTCCGAGAACGAGGTCGTCGACCCGGTCGCCGCCGAGGCCACGGCCGAGCAGGACGACGCGCAGGCCGAGACCGCCGCCGAGGCCACCGAGACCCCGGCCGAGTGATGTCCGCGGGCTGAGCCCGCGGCTTCCTCCTGATCCACCGGCGGCACTGCCGCCGCGACTGCGGACCGCACTTCACCAGGGCGGTCCGCAGTCACGACTGGGGCCGACATCGAGAGCGGCCCGCACCGATCCAACCAGAGGAGATGTCATGGCGAACTACACCGCTGCGGATATCAAGGCACTGCGCGAGCGCACCGGCGCCGGCATGCTCGACGTGAAGAAGGCGCTGGACGAGGCCGACGGCGATGCCGCCAAGGCCATGGAGATCATCCGCGTCAAGGGCCTGAAGGGCGTCACCAAGCGCGAGGGCCGCTCGACCGCGGAGGGCCTGATCGCCGCCCGCGTCGAGGGCTCCGTCGGCGTCATGGTCGAGGTCAACTGCGAGACCGACTTCGTCGCCAAGGCCGCCCCCTTCGTCGAGTTCGGCAACAAGGTCCTCGAGGCCGCCATCGCCTCCGGCGCGAACGACCTCGACTCCCTGCTGGCCGCGCAGATCGACGGCAAGCCCGTCTCCGAGCAGGTCACCGAGGCCGGTGCCCTCCTGGGTGAGAAGGTCCAGGTCCGGCGCGTGGTCCGGGTCGAGGGTGCCACCGTCGACGCGTACCTGCACAAGACCTCCAAGGACCTGCCGGCGCAGGTCGGCGTCCTCGTGGCCGTCGACGGCACCGGTGACGCGGCCCAGGCCGTGGCGCACGACGTCGCCGTCCACACCGCCGCGATGGCCCCGACCTACCTGAGCCGGGACGACGTCCCGGCCGAGACGGTCGAGAACGAGCGGCGCATCGCCGACGAGACGGCTCGCGCCGAGGGCAAGCCCGAGGCCGCGCTGACCAAGATCGTCGAGGGTCGCCTGACCGGTTACTTCAAGGAGGTCGCCCTCCTCGACCAGCCGTTCGCGAAGGACAGCAAGAAGACCGTTGGTAAGGTTCTCGAGGAGGCCGGCACGACGGCCGTGGGCTTCGCCCGCTTCCGCGTCGGCGCCTGAGCGCCCGGCCTCTCACCAGCAGCAGTACCCGGTCCGCCGCCCGGCGGCGGACCGGGCCACGCAGACGACGGGGGTGGTCACCTGGATCCGGGTGACCACCCCCGTCGTCGCGTCCACCCTGTGAAACCCGGAAGGCAGGCGCCCATGCCGACGCACAATCCCGACCTCGCCCACGAACCCGGACCCCACCGTCGTCGGGTGCTGCTCAAGCTCTCCGGCGAGGTGTTCGGCGGCGGCAGGCTCGGCGTCGACCCGTCGACCGTGCGGGGCATCGCCGACCAGATCGCCCGGACGCAGGGTGAGGTTGAGGTGGCCATCGTCGTCGGCGGCGGCAACTTCTTCCGTGGCGCCGAGCTCTCCCAGGAGGGCATGGACCGCTCCCGCGCCGACTACATGGGGATGCTCGGCACCGTGATGAACTGCCTGGCGCTGCAGGACTTCCTCGAGCAGGCCGGCGTCGAGACGCGCGTCCAGTCGGCCATCACGATGGGCCAGGTCGCGGAGGCCTACATCCCGCGGCGGGCCATCCGTCACCTCGAGAAGAACCGGGTCGTCATCTTCGGCGCCGGCGCCGGCCTGCCGTACTTCTCCACCGACACCGTCGCCGTCCAGCGCGCGCTCGAGGTGCACGCCGACATCGTCCTCGCCGCCAAGAACGGGGTCGACGGCGTCTACACCGCCGACCCGCGCAAGGACCCCTCGGCGACCAAGCTGGACCGCCTCACCTACGACGAGGCCCTGCACCGCGACATCCGGGTCATGGACCAGACGGCTTTCAGCCTCTGCAAGGACAACGGCATGCCCATGCTCGTGTTCGGCATGGAGGGCCCTGGCAACGTCACCCGGGCCATCCTCGGCGAACAGATCGGCACCGTCATCACCGCCTGAGGCCCGCGGGGCGGGGGCCCGCCGGACCGGTCGGCCCCCGTCCGCTGGATAGGATGACGAACGAGACCCTTCAGACCGACGACGCCAAGGAGACGCGCGTGATCGACGACACTCTGCTCGAAGCCGAGGACAAGATGGACAAGGCCGTCGACGTGGCGAAGGAGGACTTCGCCGCCGTCCGTACGGGCCGGGCGAACCCGTCCCTCTTCGCCAAGCTGACCGTCGACTACTACGGGGCTCCGACCCCGCTGCAGCAGCTGGCCTCCTTCCAGAACCCCGAGGCCCGCACCCTGCTCATCACCCCCTACGACAAGGGGTCCCTCAACGACATCGAGAAGGCGTTGCGCGCCTCGGACCTGGGTGCCAACCCGGCCAACGACGGCAACGTCATCCGGATCGTCATGCCCGAGCTGACCGAGGAGCGCCGCCGGGACTACATCAAGCTCGTCCGCAACAAGGCGGAGGAGGCGAAGGTGTCCGTCCGGAACATCCGTCGCCGCGCCAAGGACGACCTGGACAAGCTCGTCAAGGACGGCGAGGTCGGGGAGGACGAGGGCACGCGCGCCGAGAAGGAACTCGACTCGGCGACCAAGCGGCACACGGACTCGATCGACGAGCTGCTCAAGCGCAAAGAGACCGAGCTGCTGGACGTCTGAATGAGCGATCTCCCGACGCCGGACGGGCCAGGGCACCCCCCGGCCGGTTCCGCGCCGCTCGGGTCGCCGGTCCAGGCCGCGGCCACGGCAGCGCCCGGACGGGGGACCCGCCGCTTCAGCCTGCTGCCGCCGGCGCACGGGCGGGCCAACCGTACCGCGCGGAAGACACCGTCGCGTGCCGGCCGCAACCTGCCCGCCGCGATCGCCGTCGGGCTCGCGCTGCTCGGTGCCCTCATCGTCGGGCTGCTGTTCTCGCCCCTGCTCTTCACCGCCTTCGTGGCTGCCTTCGTCGTCGTCGGCGTGATCGAGTTCGCGCGGGCGATGGCGTTCCGGCAGGTGCTCGTGCCCCGGATCCCGGTCGCGCTCGGCGCGGCCGTCCTGCCGTTCGCCGCCTATCTCGGTGGCCCCGAGGCGCTCACGCTCGCCTTCGTGGGCGCCTGCCTGCTCACGGTGCTGTGGCGGGCGATCGACCCCCGCCCGGGCGCCCCCGCGGCGGCCCGCGCCGGGGTCATGGCCCTGACCTGGATCCCGCTCATGGTCAGCTTCGCGCTGCTGCTCGTGCGCACCCACGACGGCGCCCTCAAACTCATCACGATGCTGCTCCTCGTGGTCGCCAACGACACCTTCGGCTACATCGTCGGCGTCCTGTTCGGGCGGCACGCGATGGCCCCGCGCGTGAGCCCCAAGAAGACGTGGGAGGGCTTCGCCGGCTCCATCGTCGGAGCGGCCGTGATCGGCCTGCTCTGCGCGACCCTGCTGCTCGGCCAGAGCTGGTGGGTCGGCTCCGTCATGGCGGTCGCGACGGTCGGTGCCGCAACGCTCGGCGATCTGGCAGAATCCATGGTCAAGCGCGAAGTGGGGATCAAGGACATGGGCACGATCCTGCCGGGACACGGCGGTGTCATGGATCGGCTCGATTCCGTCATTATCGCGTCGCCGGTGGCATTCTTGATGTTCGAACTGCTGATGCCGCAGTTGTGACCAGGTCGGCCCCGCCGTCGGCCCGGCTCGCGACCCGCGGCCACCCCGGGCGCGGTGCCCGGGTTCTGAAAGGACACGGCCGATGAGCGCCACGGGGGAGTCGGGTCCTGCCACGACCACGGCAGGAACACCGGCGGCTCTGCCGGTCACGCCTCCGGCCGAACGCGCCGCGCGGACGGCCTTCACGCTCGTTCCCCACCGCCGCCGCGGCTACCGTCCGGCCCAGGTCGATGCCTTCCTCGCCCGCGTGCGTGAGGCCTGGGCGACCGACGCCGCCGACGCGTCGCTCGGCAGCGGCCACCTGCGCGACGCCGTCTTCGACCTCGTGCGGGGTGGCTACGACCCGCAGCAGGTGGACGAGGAACTCGACCGGCTCGAGGACGCCTTCGCCCGGCGCGAGCGGGAGGACGCCGACGTGACCCGTCGTGCCGACCTGGACCAGGCCCTCGCCGTCGTCCGTGCCCGCATCACCCGCGGCCCGGGACACCGCTTCCGCGTCCCGACCGGCCGGCGGCCCGGCTACCGGCAGCGTGACGTCGACGCCCTGTGCGACCGGGTGGGCGAACATCTCGACGGCGGCACGGCGCTGCGGGTCGAGGAGATCCGCGCGGCGCGCTTCTCCCCGCAGCGCGGCGCCGACGCCTACGACTCGGGCCAGGTCGACCTCTTCCTCGACCGCGTCATCGACGTCCTCCGCTCCCGCGGCTGATCCCTTCCGCGTCTGAGTCCTTCCCGGGCCGACCGGGACATCTCCCTCGCCGGCCGTGTCCGGACCGGCGCCGGCCGCTCCGCCGCCGCGCCTCCTCGTCGTGCTGCCGCAGATTTGTTGTGCCGCGCAACGTGTCGGCACCACCGTCCGTCGGTGGTGCCGGTTAGCCTGTGCGCAGTGATGTGGATCACGTCCGCCGGGTCCATCCCGGTGATCCCGGTGCTCCGCGTCGCTCGTACGTGATGCTCCACCACCGGCCCGGCCGGGATGCTGCACGCCGGTCGGCCCGCCGACGCCCGGACCCGGGTGTCGGTTCGCCGCCGAGCGCACCTGCTCATCCGTCAAGGAGGACCCATGGGCACCCATCCATCACACGACGACCCCGATCCGGGCGCGGGATTCGACCCGACGCCCGACGATCACCACCCCGGCCGCCACGAGGCCAGGCACGGCGACCTGCCGCCCGGCCCGCAGACCGCGGAGGACGACGCCCACGAGCCGGTGGGCAGGCACGCCGCTGCGACGGGCGCCGACACGACGCCCGACGTCGGCACGTCGACCGACGCCCGTACCGGCTCCGGTACCACCACCGAGTCGGCCGAGCCGGCCGACCTGCGCGACGTCGACTTCGTGGGCGTCCAGCGCGACGAACGGTTCGTCCACCTGCGGCGCAGCCATCGCAGCTTCGTCTTCCCGATGGCCGCCGCGTTCCTGGTCTGGTACTTCCTCTACGTGCTCCTGGCCGACTACGCGCACGAGTTCATGGCCACCCGGCTGGTCGGGTCGATCACGGTCGGGCTCGTGCTCGGGCTCGCCCAGTTCGTGACCACCTTCGCCATCACCATGGGCTACGTGTCCTACGCCAATCGCCGGCTCGACCCGCAGGCGGCCGCCCTCCGGGACGAGCTCGAGGGCAGCGACTCGCCCTATCACCGGGCGCCGACCACCGCCGGCACCTTCGACGGCGACGTCGACGTGCTCGCCCGCGGGGACGCCGGCGGCACGGGCCGTTCCACCAGCACCCCTGGCACCACCGTCACCCGTGAAGGAGACCCCTCGTGAGCGCACCGCACGCCCTGCCGGCCCTCATGCCCGGCCTCGTCCCCATGGCCCCGAACGAGCAGGTCGGCACCCCGTGGGTCAACATCCTCATCTTCGGCGTCTTCGTCGTCATCACGCTCGTGATCGTGCTGCGGGCCAGCCGCAACAACCGCACGGCCGCGGACTACTACGCCGCCGGCCGGTCCTTCACGGGACCGCAGAACGGGACGGCCATCGCGGGGGACTACCTCTCCGCCGCGTCCTTCCTCGGCATCGTCGGCGCCATCGCCGTCAACGGCTACGACGGCTTCCTCTACTCGATCGGCTTCCTCGTCGCGTGGCTCGTCGCCCTCCTGCTGGTCGCGGAGCTGCTGCGCAACACCGGCAAGTTCACGATGGCGGACGTGCTCTCGTTCCGGCTCCGGCAGCGGCCGGTGCGGATCGCCGCGGCCATCACCACCCTGGCCGTCTGCTTCTTCTACCTGCTCGCGCAGATGGCCGGCGCGGGCGGCCTCGTGTCGCTGCTGCTCGGCATCCCGGACCGGCTCGGGCAGTCCGTCGTCATCGTCGTCGTGGGCGCCCTGATGATCCTGTACGTGCTGGTCGGCGGCATGAAGGGCACCACCTGGGTGCAGATCATCAAGGCCGGCCTGTTGATCGTCGGTGCTGCCGTGATGACGGTCTGGTTGCTCGCCCTGCACGGCTTCAACCTCTCCACGCTGCTCGACCACGCGGTGGCGACGGCGGGCGGGAACGAGGCGATCCTCAACCCGGGGCTGCAGTACGGCAAGACGCCGACCTCCCGGCTGGACTTCGTCTCCCTCGCCCTGGCGCTCGTGCTCGGCACTGCGGCCCTGCCGCACGTGCTGATGCGCTTCTACACCGTGCCGACGGCGAAGGAGGCGCGTCGGTCCGTCGTCTGGGCGATCTGGCTGATCGGCATTTTCTACCTCTTCACCCTCGTCCTCGGCTACGGCGCCGGGGCGCTGATTGGCGCGGACCGGATCAAGGCCGCCCCCGGCGGCGTCAACTCCGCGGCGCCGCTGCTCGCGTTCGACCTGGGCGGCTCCCTGCTGCTCGGCTTCATCTCGGCGGTCGCCTTCGCCACGATCCTCGCGGTCGTGGCCGGCCTGACGATCACCGCGGCCGCGTCCTTCGCGCACGACATCTACGCCAACGTCGTGCGGCGCGGCCAGGTCGACGCGGGCGGCGAGGTGAAGGTGGCACGCCGGACCGTCGTGGTGATCGGCATCGTCTCGATCATCGGCGGCATCGGGGCGCAGGGGCAGAACGTGGCGTTCCTCGTCGCGCTGGCCTTCGCGGTCGCCGCCTCGGCCAACCTGCCGACGATCCTGTACTCCCTGTTCTGGCCGCGGTTCACGACGCGCGGCGCCGTCTGGAGCATGTACGGGGGGCTCGCGGCGGCGATCGTGCTCATCGCGTTCTCCCCGGTCGTCTCCGGCTCGGCCACGGCCATGATCCCCGGCGCGAACTTCGCGATCTTCCCGCTGTCCAACCCGGGGCTCGTGTCCATCCCGCTGGCGTTCCTGCTCGGCTGGGTCGGCTCGATCACCGACCGGGCGGGGGAGAGCCGGCGCAAGCAGGCGGAGATGGAGGTGCGCTCGTTGACCGGCGTCGGCGCCGAGAAGGCCGTCGAGCACTGAGCCGGATCGAACACCGAGCCGGATCGAACATTGAGCCGGATCGAACCCTGAATCCACGGGTCCACCGGCCGCATCCTCGGCAGCGGACCCCGTGGGACGGCGTCCCGGTCCCTCCNTCGAACCCTGAATCCACGGGTCCACCGGCCGCATCCTCGGCAGCGGACCCCGTGGGACGGCGTCCCGTTCCCTCACCTGCGGGTGAGGGAACGGGACGCGCTGCGTCGCCCCGGCTCCGCCCCGTCGCGGGTCGGTTCCAGCTCCGGCGCCGGCGGCGGTCAGGTTCCGCCGCGGGCCAGTCCCTGGTCGATCAGGGGGAGCACCCGGTGGGGGATGATCTCGTGCATCGAGATCGACGTGTCGATGCGCATCACGCCGGGGCACGCGAGCATCGCGCCGTGGATGCGGAACAGGTCCTCGGCGTCGACGCCGACGACGCGCACGAGCAGGTCCGCGGTCCCGGTCGTGCCGTGCGCCTCGACGATCTCGGGGATGCGGCCGAAGGTCTCGGCGATCGTCTCGAGCTCGGGCTGCTGCACCTGTACCGACATGAACGCCGTGAGCGGGTAGCCGAGCGCCGCCGGGGCCACCTGGTGCGCGAAGGGGAGGAAGGCGCCGCCCTCCTCGAGCCGCCCCAACCGGCTCTGCACGGTGTTGCGCGACAGACGCAGCCGACCACTGATCGCGACCGCCGTCCGGCGGGGGTGCAGCACCATGTCCCGCAGGATCCGCAGATCGGTTGAATCGGCAAGCATCATGGGCTCGACAGTAGCCATGGTGACCACTTCTGCCAAGCTAGACGATGCTCAGATGTGCGACATGCTCAGTCGCGTGGCAGATCATTGCGCGGTGTGATGCTTGTGAGTAAGTTCACAGTCAGGCGGCCGACGGAGCCCGCCCGGGTGATGACGCCACCGCGTCGATCCCGACCCTTGATGCGAAAGCAGCGTGTCAGCCGTGTCCGTGAACAGTCTCATCCTCGATGCCCTCAACCAGGGCGGCCAGCTCGTCGACGATCTCGTCCAGCTGATCAGCCCCACCGGTGAACGCCGGGTCAATCCCGTCTTCGACGCCCTCGTCGAGGACATCGACGCGGACGGCCTCGCCTCGTTCTACGTCGACATGAGCGTCATCCGGCGGATCGACGCGGAGGCGACCGCGCTGCAGCGACAGGGTGAGCTCGGCCTGTGGCCGCCGCTGACCGGCCAGGAGGCCGCGCAGATCGGCTCCGGCCGGGCCCTCGACGCCCGCGACATGGTCTTCCCGAGCTACCGCGAGCACGGCGTCGCCTACACCCGCGGCGTCGACCCGGTCGACATCCTCCGCCTGTGGCGCGGTGCCGCCTCGTGCGGCTGGGACCCGACGGCCACCCAGATGGCCACCCCGCAGATCATCATCGGCGCGCAGACCCTGCACGCCACCGGGTATGCGATGGGCATCAAGGCCGAGGGCTCCGACGAGGCCGCCATCGTCTACTTCGGAGACGGTGCCACCAGCCAGGGCGACGTCAACGAGGCCATGGTCTTCGCGGCCAGCTTCGGCGCGCCCGTGGTGTTCTTCTGTCAGAACAATCAGTGGGCCATCTCCGAGCCCGTGGGCCTGCAGGCGCAGGGCCACATCGCCGACCGCGCCCCGGGCTTCGGCATCCCCTCCGTCCGCGTCGACGGCAACGACGTCCTCGCCGTCACCGCGGTGACCCGCAAGGCCCTCGCCCGGGCCCGCGCGGGACAGGGCCCCTCCTACATCGAGGCGGTCACCTACCGCATGGGCCCGCACACCACGGCCGACGACCCGACGCGCTACGAGGACCGCGGTCTGCGGGCCGAGTGGGAGGGGCGGGACCCGCTCGCCCGGGTCCGCGCGCTGCTCGCGGCCGAGGGGCACGACGTCGACGCGCTCGACGCCGACGCCACGCGTGCCGCGGACCGTGCCGCCGCCGGCCTGCGGTCCGGCATCACGTCGATGGCCGACCCGACGCCCGAGAGCCTGTTCGAGCACGTGCTGAGCACGCCGGACGCGTGGCTGGAGGACCAGCGCGACCGTTACCTGCTCTACCTGGACTCCGTGCACGGCGAGGTCGACGGCATCGAGGCGGGGCCCACGGCGTCGAGGGGGGCGCGGGCATGAGCACGATGACGATGGCCGGGGCGCTGAACGCGGCGCTCGCGGCCGAGCTGGATCGGGACGAGAAGACCGTCCTGATGGGCGAGGACATCGGCGCTCTCGGTGGCGTCTTCCGGGTGACCGACGGGCTGCAGGCCCGCTTCGGCAAGCACCGGGTCATGGACACGCCGCTGGCCGAGTCCGGCATCGTCGGCACCGCGATCGGCCTGGCCATGCGCGGCTTCCGGCCGGTCGTCGAGATCCAGTTCGACGGCTTCGTCTACCCGGCCTTCGACCAGATCGTCTCCAACCTCGCCAAGCTGCACTACCGCACGCGGGGTGCGGTGACTCTGCCGGTGACCATCCGCATCCCGTTCGGCGGCGGCATCGGCTCCCCAGAACACCACTCGGAGTCCCCCGAGGCCTACTTCGCCCACACGGCGGGACTCCGGGTGGTCAGCGCTTCCACCCCGCAGGAGGCCTACAGCACGCTGCGTGCGGCCATCGCCTCGGACGACCCCGTCGTCTTCCTCGAACCCAAGCGACGCTACTGGGGCAAGGGCGAGGTCGACGACGCGCGGGAGGCCGACCTGACCCGCGCCGCCGTCGTGCGACCCGGGACGGACGCCACCGTCATCGCCTACGGGCCGCTCGTGGCCACCGCCCTGGACGCCGCCACCGCGGCCGAGGACGAGGGCGTCGACCTCGAGGTCATCGACCTGCGCTCCCTCTACCCGCTCGATCTGGCCACGCTCGAGGCGTCGGTGCGGAAGACGGGGCGGCTGCTCGTCACCCACGAGGCCGGCGAATTCGGCGGCCTCGGCGCGGAGATCGTCGCCGTCCTCACCACTCGCTGCTTCTACTCGCTGCAGGCGCCGCCCGAACGCGTCACCGGCTTCGACATCCCCTACCCGCCGGCCCGGCTCGAGGACCACCACCTGCCCGACCTGGACCGCATCCTCGACGCCGTCGACCGGCTCGTCGGGCGCGAGAACTCCCAGACCGGTTCCCGTTTCGACGCGCTCGCCGGCGCGTCGTCCTCCACCTCCCTGATCGGAGCTGCTTCGTGATCCGTGAATTCGCGCTGCCGGACCTCGGCGAGGGCCTGACCGAGTCCGAGATCGTGAGCTGGAAGGTCACGGAGGGGCAGAGCATCACCCTGAATCAGGTGATCGCCGAGGTCGAGACCGCCAAGGCCGTCGTCCAGCTGCCCAGCCCGTGGGACGGCGTCGTCCAGCGGCTGCTGCAGGCCGAGGGCACCACCGTGGACGTCGGCACGCCGATCCTCGCCATCGACGTGCCCGCGGCCGACGGCTCCGGCGACGGTGCCGGTACCGGTGAGGTGGGTGCGGCTCGCCGCGAACCGACCCTCGTCGGTTACGGTGCGGCGCCCGCGGGGAGCGGTCGTCCCACCCGGCGGCGCCGGGCCGTGGCCGTCGCCGGTTCCACCGGGTCTGCCGACGATCAGCCGGAGCCGCAGCCGGGCGACGAGCCCGGTCAGCCCGGGGTGCCGGACGCTCCGCGCGTGCCGCGCGATCCCGACCAGCCGGATCCCGAGCAACCGCAGCCCGACCAGCCGCAGCCGGATCACTCGCGCCCGGAGGAGCCCGGCGTGCCGCTGCCCGGCCACACGCCGGGCGAGCCCGCCCTGCCCACCGGACCGGACGAGCCCCTGCGCCCGGGTGGCCCGGAGGTCCCCCCGCTGCCCGGCCGGCCGGACGAGCCGCTCTCCCCGAACGGACCCGAGATCCCGCCCCTGCCCGGTGCGCCCGACCTGCCGCGCCCCGACCAGGACGGCGCGAGCGCCCGCCGTGGCGGCAGCGGTGCTGCCGTCGACGGGCGCCGCGACGGCCAGCTGCTCGAGCGTCGGCTGAGCACGCCCATCGTGCGCAAACTGGCCCGCGACCTGGGCGTCGACCTCGAGTCCCTGACCGGCACCGGTCGCGGCGGCCTGGTGACCCGGGACGACGTCACGGCCGCGGCGGCAGCCCCGACCGTGTCGGTGCTCGCCGCTCCGACTCCGGTGAACGCACCCGCAGCGACGTCCACTTCCGCGTCCGCGGCGGCCGCCGCCACCACGCCGGTGGCACCCGCCGCGGGAGGGCCCGCCCGGGAGACGCGCGAGCCCATCCGCGGGGTCCGCAAGCACACGGCCGCGGCCATGGTCGCGAGTGCGTTCACCGCCCCGCACGTCACCGAGTTCCTGACGGTCGACGTGACGGAGAGCGTCGCCCTGCTCGAGTCGCTGCGCGCGGACCGGGCCTGGCGGGAGGACCGGCCGACGATGACGGCCCTGGTCGCCAAGGCCGTGCTCGTCGCCCTGCGCCGACACCCGGAACTGAACTCCCGCTGGGACGAGGCCGCCGGCGAGATCGTCCGCTTCGGCTACGTCAACCTCGGCATCGCCGCCGCGACGCCCCGCGGGCTCGTCGTTCCGACCATCAAGGACGCGGACGCTCTCGACCTGCGGGCGCTGACGGGCGCCCTGCGCGACCTGACCGCTGCCGCCCGGGAGGGACGCACGACTCCCGCGGCCCTGAGCGGGGGCACCTTCACGATCTCCAACGTCGGCGTCTTCGGCGTCGACGCGGGCACGCCGATCCTCAACCCCGGGGAGGCGGGCATCCTGGCGACCGGGCAGGTCCGGCGCACGCCGTGGGAGCACAACGGCCAGATCGCGCTGCGCGACGTGATGACGCTGAGCCTGTCCTTCGACCACCGGCTCGTCGACGGGGAGGCCGGCTCTCGGTTCCTCGCCGACGTCGGTGCCGTGCTGCGCGCGCCCGGCGCCACGCTGACGCTGGTCTGACGGGCACCGATGGACACGCTGACCAGCACCCTCGACGGCGCACTCGACACGGCGGCCGTCGATCCCATGGTCGCCCGGCGCACCGCCGCACACGCCGAGCTCGCCGCTGAACTGCGGCGCCGCCTGGACGTCGCGGCGCTCGGTGGCTCCGCGGCCTCCCGCAAGCGGCACCGCGACCGCGGCAAGCTGCTGCCCCGGGAACGGGTCGAGCAGCTGCTCGACGACGGCAGCCCGTTCCTCGAGCTCTCGCCCCTGGCCGCGACCGGGATGTACGACGACGCGTGCCCCGGCGCCGGGCTGATCACCGGCATCGGGCTGGTGGCCGGGCGGCCGGTGATGGTCGTGTGCAACGACGCGACCGTCAAGGGCGGCACCTACTACCCGATGACGGTCACCAAGCATCTGCGGGCCCAGCAGGTGGCGCTCGAGAACCGGCTGCCGTGCCTGTACCTCGTCGACTCCGGCGGCGCGTTCCTGCCGCTGCAGGACGAGGTGTTCCCCGACCGTGAGCACTTCGGCCGGATCTTCTACAACCAGGCCAACCTCTCCGCCGCGCGGATCCCGCAGCTTTCCGCCGTCCTCGGGTCGTGCACCGCCGGCGGTGCCTACGTGCCGGCGATGAGCGACGAGACCGTCATCGTCGCCGAGCAGGGGACCATCTTCCTCGGCGGGCCGCCGCTGGTGAAGGCCGCCATCGGGGAGGACATCAGCGCCGAGCAGCTCGGCGGTGGACGTCTGCACACCGGCACGTCCGGGGTCGCGGACCACCTCGCCGACGACGACACCCACGCCCTGCAGATCCTGCGCGACATCGTCGCCACCCTGCCCGAGCCGGCCGCCCCGGCGTGGACCGTGCGCGCGTCGGTCGAGCCCGCCGTGGACCCCGCGGCCCTGACCGCCGTCGTGCCCGTCGACACCACCACCCCGTACGACGTGCGCGAGGTGATCGCCCGCCTCGTCGACGGGAGCGCCTTCAGCGAGTTCAAGCGCGACTACGGCTCCACCCTGGTCACCGGGTTCGCGCACCTGCACGGCCACCCCGTGGGCATCGTCGCCAACAACGGAGTGCTGTTCAGCGAATCGGCCCTGAAGGGTGCCCACTTCATCGAGCTGTGCGACCAGCGTGGCATCCCGCTGATCTTCCTGCAGAACATCACCGGGTTCATGGTCGGCGCCGACGCGGAGGCCGGCGGCATCGCCAAGCACGGCGCCAAGATGGTCACCGCCGTCGCCACTTGCCGGGTGCCGAAGCTGACCGTGATCATCGGCGGCTCGTTCGGCGCCGGCAACTACTCGATGTGCGGCCGCGCCTACGGCCCGCGGTTCCTGTGGATGTGGCCGAACGCCCGGATCTCCGTGATGGGGTCCGCGCAGGCCGCCGCCGTGCTGTCCACGGTGCGGCGTGACGCCGCCTCCGCGGCGGGGGAGGAGTTCACCGCCGAGGACGAGCGGGCCCTGACCGAGCCGGTCGTCGCGCAGTACGAGCAGCAGGGCAGCCCCTGGTACTCGACCGCGCGGCTCTGGGACGACGGCGTCATCGACCCGGCCGACACCCGCACGGTGCTCGGCCTCGCGCTCGACGTCGTCAGCCGGACCCCGCTGCCCGACGACCACCGCTTCGGCCTGTTCCGGATGTGAGGCCATGACGACCGAATCCACTCTCCTGAACCAGGCCGGCACGGACCGGCTGTTCTCCACCGTGCTCGTCGCCAACCGTGGCGAGATCGCCTGCCGCGTGATCGCGACCCTGCACCGGCTCGGCATCGAGGCCGTCGCCGTCTACAGCGAGGCCGACGCCGGCGCCCGGCACGTCCGGGAGGCCGACCGCGCCGTGCTCATCGGTCCCGCCGCCGCCCGGCTGAGCTACCTCGACGTCGATGCCGTCGTCCGCGCCGCGAAGGACACCGGCGCGCAGGCCATCCACCCCGGCTACGGCTTCCTCTCCGAGAACCCCGAGCTCGCCGACGCGTGCGAGCGGGCCGGGATCGTCCTCATCGGCCCGGGCAAGCGCGCGCTGGTGACGATGGCCGACAAGATCCGGGCGAAGGCGCACGTCGCCGCCCACGGCGTCCCCGTGGTGCCCGGCGTCGACGACGCGGACCTCGCGACGGAGGCGGGTACCGGCGTCGATGACGAGGACCGGGACGCGCGACTGATCGCCGCCGCCGACCGCGTCGGCTACCCGCTGCTGGTCAAGCCCTCGGCCGGGGGCGGCGGCAAGGGCATGGTCGCCGTCACGGAGCCGGCCGCGCTGCCCGCCGCGCTGGCCACGGCCCGGCGCACCGCCGCGGCCGCCTTCGGGGACGACAGCCTGCTGCTCGAACGCCTCATCACCTCCCCGCGGCACATCGAGGTGCAGGTGCTCGCCGACGACCACGGGACGGTCATCCACCTGGGGGAGCGCGAGTGCTCCCTCCAGCGGCGCCACCAGAAGGTGATCGAGGAGGCGCCCTCGCCGCTGATCTCGGCCGCGACCCGCGCCGAGCTGGGCGTTGCCGCCTGCCGGGCTGCCGCGAGCGTGGACTACCGGGGCGCCGGCACCGTCGAGTTCATCGTCTCCGCCGACGAACCGGACCGCTTCCACTTCCTCGAGATGAACACGCGGCTGCAGGTCGAGCACCCGGTCACCGAGATGATCACGGGGCTGGACCTGGTCGAGGAGCAGGTGCGCATCGCCGCGGGCCTGCCGCTGCGGATCGGGCAGGACGACGTCACTCTCACCGGGCACGCCGTCGAGGCCCGGCTCTACGCGGAGGACCCGGCTGCCGGGTTCCTGCCCACCGCCGGGACCGTCGTCGCCCTCGCCGAACCGGCCGGACCGGGCGTGCGCGTCGACAGTTCCCTGCTGCCCGGTACCGTCGTCGGCACCGACTACGACCCGATGCTCGCCAAGATCATCGCGCACGGCGCGGACCGGGGGCAGGCCCTCGACCGGCTCGCGGGTGCGCTCGCGGACACCGTGGTCCTCGGCGTCGGCACCAACGTCGACGCCCTCCAGGCGCTGATCGCGCACCCCGACGTCCGGGCCGGCCACCTGGACACGGGCCTGATCGACCGGAGCCTCGAGGAGCTGACCGGGTGGCGTCCCGGCGACGCCGACGTCGCCGGCATCGCCGTCGCCCTGCTCGTGGCGGAGCGGGACGGGACAGATCGCGCCGCGGAGGGCACCGCACGCGATCGGGGACACCCGCAGGGCCAAGGGATCGGGGACGACGGACAACCGTCCCGGTCCCGTGCGCTGGGGGGAACGCCGGACGCCCCGGCGGCGGGGACCTGGTCCCGCGCCGCCGGCTTCCGGCTCGGCGGTCGGGTCGACCGCCTGCGCCTGCGTGACGGTGACGGCACCGACCGCGTCGTCACCGTCACGCAGGCCACCTCCGGACCTGACGGCGCGGTGACGGCGCTGGTCGACGGGGAGCCGGTGACGCCGTCCGGCCCCTGGCGGGTCACCGTCGCCGGGGACGCCGTCCACGCCCACGGAGGCGCCGGCACCGGCGGCACCGGCACGCGGACGTCCGGCGGCCCGGCCGCGTACCCGCACACCGTCACCCTCCACCGGATCGACCGCGCCGCGGCCCTGGCGGCCGCGCGGGCGCGGGCCGTGCGCGCCGCGACCGGCGTCGATCCCGAGGTGCGCAGCCCCATGCCGGGCACCGTCGTCGCGGTCCTGGCCGAGGCCGGCGCCACCGTCACCGCCGGCGCCCCGCTGGTCGTGGTCGAGGCCATGAAGATGGAGCACGCCCTCACCGCCCCCGCCGACGGCGTCGTCGCCGTGCACGTCGCCGTGGGCGACCGCGTCGCCGCCGGCACCGTCGTCGCCGACGTCACCCCCGCCGACGCGACCCCCGCCGACACGACCCCCGAGACCGTTCCGCACGAGGAGAACCCCCGATGACCGACGTCCTGCACAGCTCCCACACCAGCGCCGACCTCAGCACGGCGGGCCTGAACGAGGAGCTGACCGATCTGGCCGCCATGGTGCGGGACTTCGCCGACACCGTCGTCGCTCCCGCCGCCGTCGCGCACGACGCCGCGCACACCTTCCCGTACGAGGTCGTCGCCCAGATGGGCGAGCTCGGCCTGTTCGGGCTGCCCGTGCCCGAGGAGTACGGCGGGATGGGCGGGGACCACGTCGCCCTGTGCGTGGCGATCGAGGAGCTCGCCCGCGTCGACCAGTCCATCGCCATCACGCTCGAGGCCGGGGTCTCGCTCGGCATCTCGCCGCTGCTGCACTACGGCACGGACGAGCAGAAGGCGGCCTGGGTGCCGGACCTGGCCGCCGGCCGGGCGCTCGCCGGCTTCGGGCTGACCGAGGCGGAAGCCGGCTCCGACGCCTCCGGCACCCGCACGACGGCCCGGCTCGAGGACGGGCAGTGGGTGATCAACGGCAGCAAGGAATTCATCACCAACTCCGGGACCGACATCACCAGCCTGGTCACCGTCACAGCCGTCACGGGCACCGGCGCGGACCGGACGGGCAGGGAACGCCAGGAGATCTCCACCCTGTTGGTCCCGGTCCCCACCGAGGGCTTCCGCGCCGAGAAGGCGTACGACAAGGTCGGCTGGAACTCGTCCGACACCCACCCGCTGACCCTGACCGATGTGCGGGTGCCCGAGGCCAACCTGCTCGGCGAGCGCGGCCGCGGCTACGCCAACTTCGTGCACACGCTCGACGAGGGGCGCATCGCCATCGCCGCTCTCGGCACGGGGGCGGCGCAGGGCTGCCTCGACGCCGCCGTCCGCTACGCGAAGGAACGGCGTGCGTTCGGCTCGGCGATCGGGGCGCACCAGGCGATCGCCTTCAAGATCGCCCGCATGCAGGTCCGCGTCCACACCGCGCGACTGGCGTGGCGTGACGCGGCGGCGCGGATGACGGCCGGCCAGCCCTTCAAGACGCAGGCCTCGATCGCCAAGATCGTCGCCGGCGAGGCGGCGATGGACAACGCCCGCGACGCCACCCAGGTGTTCGGCGGGTACGGCTTCATCAATGAATTCGTCGTCGCCCGGCACTATCGTGATTCCAAGATCCTGGAGATCGGCGAGGGGACCACCGAGGTGCAGCAGATGCTCATCGCCCGCTCGCTGGGACTGGAGTGAGCATGACGACGGAGGAGACCGCCACGCGCGGCGCCGCCACGGGGGACGCCCGCGCGGGGGAGCACCCGCGCACGGGCCCGATCCCCATCACCGAGACGGTGCGCCAGCGCGGCCTGTACTTCGAGGAGTACCGGTCCGGCGTCGTCTACGAGCACCGGCCCGGTCGCACGATCACCGAGGCCGACGACGTCCTCTTCACGACGCTCTCGGGCAACAGCCAGTCCCTGCACCTGGACGAGCACTTCGCATCCGGCCAGCCGTTCGGGCGCCGCCTGGTCAACTCGATGTTCACGCTCTCCCTGCTGGTCGGCCTGTCGGTGGCCCAGCTGACCGAGGGCACGATCGTCGCCAACCTCGGCTTCGAGGCCGTCGAGTTCCCCGCCCCCGTCTTCCACGGGGACACGGTCTACGCCTCGACCGTCGTCGTCGGCAAGCGGCTCTCGCAGAGCCGTCCCGGCCAGGGGATCGTGACGCTCAAGCACACCGCCCGCAACCAGCACGGCTCCGTGGTGGCCATCGCGACCCGCTCGGTGCTCGTGTGGTGCGAGGACGCCCACCGGCGGCACGAGAACGCCGAATGAGCCCGGCCTGATGCACGCGTTCGCCTTCTCCGCGCACGGCGGTCCCGAGGCGACGGCGCACGTCGACGTCCCGGAGCCCGTGCCCGGACCGGGCGAGGTATTGATCCGCATGGCCGCCGCCGGCGTCAATCCCGGCGACATCAAGGTGCGCAGCGGCGGACGGCAGGGCGTTTTCGCCGTCCGGTTCCCCATGACGATGGGCCGCGAGGCCGCCGGTGAGGTGGTCGCGGTCGGCGAGGGCGTCGACGGGTGGGCCGCCGGCGACGCCGTGTTCGGTCCCGCGGCCGCCGGCACCGGAGCCATCGCCGATCTCGTGCTCCTGGCCGCCGACGGCGTCGCCCGCCGACCGGCCGGCGTGCCGCCCGAGCAGGCCGCCTCCATCCCCGTCTCCGTCGGCACCGCATGGGACGCCCTGGACGAGCTCGACCTGCCCACCGGCGCGACCCTGCTCGTGCTCGGTGCCGGCGGCGGGGTGGGCTCCGCGGCCTGCGCGATCGCGGCCGGCCGTGGGCTGACCGTGATCGGGGTCGCCTCCGCGGGCAAGCGGGAGCTCGTCGAGGGCCTCGGCGCGGTGCACGTCCTCTCCGGCGAGGGCTGGACCGACCGCGTCAGGTCGCTGGCGACCGACGGTGCCGTCGACGGCGTGATCGACCTCGTCGGCGGGGACGTGCTCCGCGACGCGGCCGCCCTGATCCGCGACCGGGCCCGGATACGCAGCGGTGCAGCGCCGCAGCTGGCCGCCGAGCTCGGCGGCTCCAGCGTCACCCGGCGACGCACCACCGCGGTGTTCACCGCCATCGCCGAGGCCGTCGCGGCGGGCGCGTTCACGCCCGTCGTCACCTTCGCCGTCCCGCTCGCGCGGGCGGAGGAGGCGATCGCCGCGGTCGAGGACGGCCACGCGGCCGGCAACGTCGTCGTGGTGGCGGACCGCGACTGATGCGGTGACCGATCCGGGCCGGAGACCGCCGGTGGACGCGCCCCGTAGCATCGACGCTGTGACGACCTCCTCGACCTTCACCCTCGGCCCCGCCCTGTTGTTCTGTCCGGCCGACCGTGCGGACCGCTTCGCCAAGGCCGCCGACCGGTCCGACACCGTCATCCTCGACCTCGAGGACGCCGTCGCCCCCGTCGACAAGGAGACCGCGCGGGCGAATCTGGCGGAGCACCCGCTGGACCCCGCCCGCACGATCGTCCGGGTCAACGCGGCGGGCACCGAGGACTTCGACGCCGACGTCGCCGCCCTGGCCGACCTGCCGTACCGCACCGTCATGCTCGCCAAGACGGAGACCACCGCGCAGGTGCGCGCCCTGGCCGGGCACGACGTGATCGCGCTGATCGAGACCGCGGCCGGGGTGTTCGCGGTCGCCGATATCGCCGCCGAACCGAACGTCATCGGCCTGATGTGGGGCGCCGAGGACCTCGTCGCCTCCCTCGGCGGAACGAGCAGCCGCACCGCGGACGGGCGGTACCGGGCCGTCGCCACCCAGGCCCGGTCGATGACGCTGTTGGCCGCCGGGGCGCACGGCAAGGCCGCGATCGACGCCGTCTACACCGCGATCGCGGACACCGAGGGGCTGACCGCCGAATGCCAGGACGCCGCCGCCACCGGCTTCGCGGCCAAGGCCTGCATCCACCCCTCCCAGGTGGCCACCGTCCGGGCGGCGTTCGCGCCGTCCGACGAGGAGGTCGCCGACGCGCGGGAGCTGCTCGCCGAGGCGGAGCACCGGCCCGGCGCGTTCTCCTGGCGCGGCGCCATGATCGACGAACCGATCCTGCGGCACGCTCGCGCCCTCGTCGCCCGCGCCGCTCACTAGCTCGACCGGACGACGGCAGAGGACCCACGTGGACGCGACGGACGAGTTCGAGGCCGAACGCCCGCGTCTGCTCCGGGTCGCGGCACGGATCCTGGACGACCGGGCCGAGGCCGAGGACGTCGTGCAGCAGGCGTGGCTGCGCCTGCACGGTGCCGACGGGCCGGCCGAGAACCTGCCGGCCTGGCTGACCACCGTCACGACCCGCCTGTGCCTGGATCGCCTCAAGGCCCGCATCGCCGTGCCCGTCGACACGACCGAGGCGACCGGGCCGGCCGAGCAGGCCGCCACGACGCCGGACCCGGCCGACGCCGCCGTTCTCACGGACGCCGTCGGCGGTGCGCTCGGCGTGGTCCTGGACCGGCTCAGCCCGGCCGAACGCGTCGCATTCGTCCTCCACGACTCGTTCGCGGTCGACTTCCCCGCCATCGCCGCCATGCTCGACACGACCCCGGCGGCCGCCCGGAAGCTGGCGTCCCGGGCCCGGGCGAAGGTGACGCAGCCGTCGGAGCAGTTCGAGCACCGGCCCGCCGCCTGGGAGGTGGTCGACGCCTTCATGGCGGCGGCCCGCGAGGGCGAGCTCGCCCGCCTCGTCGCGCTCCTCGCACCCGACGCCCGCATCACCGCCGACGAGCCCGCCGTCGCCGCCGGCACCCCGGAACTCGTCGAGGGCCGCGACGCTGTCGCTGCCTTCTTCAACGGCAGCGCCCGGGCGGCTCTGCCCGTCTTCGTCGGGGACGGCGCCGGCTCCGCCTGGTACCACCGGGGCCGGGCCGCCGTGTTCTTCGACTTCACCGTGCTCGACGGCCGCGTCCGGGAGATCACCTTCCGCGCCGACGGCGCCGTCCTCGCCCGGGTGCGCCGGCGCCGAGGCGCGGACTTCGCCTGACCGGCGTCGCCGTCCCGCCCCTTCACGCGCTCGGTCACACTCCCGGCCGCCCGCTCGTCATCACGGTGTACGACGTTCCACCGACGACCCACGGAGCCCACCATGAAGACCATGACCTGCCGTCAGCTCGGCGGACCCTGCGACCTGAGCCACCGCGGCGCGACCGCCGACGACGTGATCAAGGCGCAGGACCGCCACCTGAAGGAGGCGGAGAAGACCGGCGACGCCACCCACCAGGACGCGCGCAACGCGATGAAGGGCCGCTGGCGTCATCCGCGGCAGTCGATGACCTGGTACAACGACGTCAAGGCGACGTTCGCGGGCCTGCCCGACTCCTGACGGCCCGAGTCCTGACGGGCCGGTGCTGACTGGTCGATAGATGACGGTTTCCCTGCCGCCGACGGCGGAGAACGGTCACCTATCGACCAGTGGACGAAACCGGGCCCCGACCCGCGGGCGTGACGGCCTGGTGTGGCGGTGTCACGACGGACGTCCGGGGCCCGTCGGTAGAGTGACGCGGGTGTTCGCCCTCGTCCTCGTCGCCGCCGTCGTCGGGGCCGCGGCGCAACGCATCTCGGGGCTCGGCTTCGCGCTGACGGTCTCCCCGGTGCTCGTGCTCGTTCTCGGCGCCTTCGACGGGGTGATGCTCGTCAATCTCTGCGCCGCGGTCTCCGCCGCGATGGCCGTCCCCCTCGTGCGGCGCGACATCGAGTGGCGCCGTTTCGCGGCCCTCGTCGGTTGCGCGCTGGTCGGCATCGTGCCCGGCGCCTGGCTCGCCGCTTCCCTGCCGGGGCCGACCCTCGAGATCGCCATCGGGGTCCTCCTGATCGCCGCGCTGACCGTCTCGGTGCTGCTCACCCGTACCTCCGTCGTGCTGTCCGGCCCGGCCACGCTCGTCGTCAGCGGCGTCGCGTCCGGCGCGATGAACGCCGCCGCCGGGATCGGCGGCCCCGCCGTCAGCGTCTACGCGATGCTCAGCCGCTGGCCGCACCGGACCTTCGCGGCCACCCTCCAGCCCTACTTCCTCACCCTCGGCCTGTGCTCGCTCGGCGCCAAGTGGGTGGCCTCCGGCGGCCGCATGCCGGGTCTGCAACCGTGGCAGTGGGTCGCGATCATCGGCTGCACCGCCGGGGGACTGCTCATCGGCCAGCGCGTCGCCCCGCACGTGCCCGCCACCGTCGCCCGCCGCATCGTCGTCGCCATCGCCTTCCTGGGCGCGGTCTCGCTTCTCGTCAAGGGCCTGTCGGCACTCTGAGGCACATGACGGACGACCGCCTCCCCGCGGCGTGAGATGCCGCACCCCGTGACGGATCGGCCCGACGCGTCGCGGCATACTGGACGGATGCCCGACTCGCGCGACGACGCCCGCACGCCCCCCGGACGGACCGCAGCACCCGACGCCGGCCCGGGTGGCGGCTCTCACCGGCGGACCGTCAGCCTGCTCGGGTCCACGGGCTCGATCGGCACCCAGGCCGTCTCCGTCGTCCGGGCCAACCCGGACCGTTTCCGCGTCACCGCCCTGGCCGCCGGTGGGCACGATGTCCCGGCGCTGGCCGCGCAGGTCGTGGCCGTCGGCGCCGAGGCCGTCGGCATCGCCACCGGCGATCCGGCCGCCCTGCAGGACGCGATCGACGACGCCGCCCGGGCTGCCGGCCGGGCCGGCCAGCACCGCCCCCAGATCGAGCACGGGCCGGACGCCGCCAGCCGGATCGCCGCCGTCGGGGCCGACGTCGTCCTCAACGGCGTCACCGGGTCCATCGGGCTGCGTCCCACCCTGGCGGCCCTGGACGCCGGTTCCACGCTCGCCCTGGCCAACAAGGAATCGCTCATCGTCGGCGGCTCCCTCGTCACCCGCCGGGCCGCCCCCGGCCAGCTGGTGCCCGTCGACAGCGAGCACAGCGCCATCGCCCAGAGCCTGCGCGCGGGCCGCCGGGGCGAGGTGCGCCGCCTCGTCGTCACCGCCAGCGGCGGCCCGTTCCGCGGCCGCACCCGCGACCAGCTGCGCGACGTGACCCCCGCCGAGGCGCTCGCCCACCCCAACTTCGCGATGGGCCGGGTCATCACGACCAACTCGGCGACCCTGGTCAACAAGGGCCTCGAGGTGATCGAGGCCCACCTGCTCTTCGACGTGCCCATGGACGCGATCGACGTCGTCGTCCACCCCCAGCAGTACATCCACTCGATGGTCGAGTTCGTCGACGGGGCCGTCGTCGCGCAGATCGGGCGGCCGACGATGGCCGTGCCCATCGCGCTGGGCCTCGGTTGGCCGGACCGCGTGCCCGACGCGGAGACGCCCATCGACTGGACGAAGGCCGCCGACTGGCGGTTCGAGCCGCTCGACGACGAGGCGTTCCCCGCCGTCGTGCTCGCCCGCCGGGCCGGGTCCGCCGGCTCCACCTACCCGGCCGTCTACAACGCGGCGAACGAGGAGTGCGTCGAGGCCTTCCACGCCGGCCGCATCGGCTTCCTCGCCATCACCGAGATCATCGAGCGGGTGCTCAGCGAACACCGGGCCGACGGGCAGCTGAGCGTGGATACTGTTCTTGAGGCCGAACGCTGGGCGCGTGCCCGCACCCACCAGCTGCTCGGCTTGCTCTGATCACCACGGCTCGGCCCCGGCCGGCTGAGACCGACGACTCCGCAGGACGGCCATGACTGTAGTGCTCTTCATCCTCGGTGTCCTCGTCGTGGTCGTCGGCGTCGTCCTGTCGATCGCGCTGCACGAGGTGGGCCACCTGGTGCCCGCGAAGCTGTTCGGCGTCCGGGTCACCCAGTACATGATCGGTTTCGGCCGCACCGTGTTCTCCGTCCGCCGCGGCGAGACCGAGTACGGCGTCAAGCTCATCCCCGCGGGCGGTTACATCGCCATGATCGGCATGTACCCGCCGGCGCGCGAGGACGGCCGCGTGCGCGCCTCGACCACCGGCGTCTTCCAGAGCATGGCGGACGACGCGCGCCGCGCCTCCGCTGCGGAACTGCAACCCGGCGACGAGAACCGGATGTTCTACCGGCTGCCGGTGTGGAAGCGCATCGTCATCATGCTCGGCGGCCCGACCATGAACCTGCTGATCGGCACCGTGCTGATCGGGGTGCTGCTCATGGGGTTCGGCACGGCGCAGCCGACGACGACGGTCGGGTCGCTCAGCCAGTGCGTCGTCACCGCCGCCCAGCAGCAGCGCACGGGCCAGACCTCGTGCCTGTCCACCGACAAGCCGTCCCCGGCGGTGGCCGCGAAGCTGCAGCCCGGCGACACCATCGTCGGCTTCGGCGGCACCGACGTGACCTCCTGGAACCAGCTGACCAGCCTCATCCGGGACAGCGCCGGCAAGACCGTGCCGATCGTCGTAGAACGCCACGGCACCCGCGTGAACTCGACCATCACGCCCGTCATCAACGACGTCTCCGTGCTCGACGCCAAGGGCCAGCCGGTGCGCGACGGCAACGGCACCGTGCAGACGACGCGGGCCGGCTTCGTCGGCATCGGGCCGACGCAGGCGATGGTGCCGCAGCCCGTCACCGAGGTGCTGCCGACGGTCGGGCAGAACGTCGGCGCCGTCGTCGGCGTCGTCCTGCACCTGCCGCAGCGGATGGTGGAGGTCGGCCAGGCCGCGTTCACCAGCGCGCCGCGGGACCCGAACGGTCCCATGAGCGTCGTCGGTGTCGGCCGCATCGCCGGCGAGGTCGCCGCGACCGACCAGATCGACGTGAAGTCGAAGGTCGCGGGGCTGATCGGGCTCGTCGGCAGCGTCAACATCGCCCTCTTCGTGTTCAACCTCATTCCGCTGCTGCCGCTGGACGGCGGCCACGTCGCCGGGGCCCTGTGGGAGGCGATCCGCCGTGGCTTCGCCCGGATGTTCAAGCGTCGCGATCCCGGCCCGGTCGACATCGCCAAGCTGATGCCGGTGACGTACGTGGTCGCGGGGCTGCTGCTCGTGATGGGCGCGCTGCTGATCTTCGCCGACATCGTCAAGCCCGTGAACCTCTTCTGAGGCCGGCCCTGGGCCCCATCGTGACGCCGCGGGCCGCCGCGGGTCCGCGCTGCTGGCGAACGATCCGGCCCCCGGGACGGCGACGAAGACAACGAGGGGGATAATGGACGTCGGTCCACCGATCCGTGAGGAGAGACTTTGACCTCGGTCAGCCTGGGAATGCCCGCTTCGCCGCCGCCGGTGCTCGCACCGCGACGGAAGACCCGCCAGATCAAGGTGGGCAGCGTCGGTGTCGGGTCCGACTACCCGGTCAGCGTCCAGTCCATGACGACGACGCCCACCACGGACATCAACGCCACCCTGCAGCAGATCGCGGAACTCACCGCGTCAGGCTGCGACATCGTCCGCGTCGCGTGCCCGAGCCAGGACGACGCCGACGCACTGCCGATCATCGCGAAGAAGTCGCAGATCCCGGTGATCGCCGACATTCACTTCCAGCCCAAGTACGTGTTCGCCGCGATCGAGGCCGGTTGCGCCGCGGTCCGCGTCAACCCGGGCAACATCCGCAAGTTCGACGACCAGGTCAAGGAGATCGCTCAGGCGGCGAAGGACCACGGCACGTCGATCCGCATCGGCGTCAACGCCGGCTCCCTCGACAAGCGGATCATGGACAAGTACGGCAAGGCGACGCCCGAGGCGCTCGTCGAGTCCGCCGTGTGGGAGGCGTCCCTCTTTGAGGAGCACGACTTCCACGACTTCAAGATCTCCGTCAAGCACAACGACCCCGTCGTCATGGTGCGCGCCTACGAGCTGCTCGCCCAGCGCGGCGACTGGCCGCTGCACCTGGGCGTGACCGAGGCCGGTCCCGCGTTCCAGGGCACCATCAAGTCCGCCACCGCGTTCGGTGCGCTGCTGTCCCAGGGCATCGGCGACACCATCCGCGTCTCCCTCTCGGCCCCGCCGGTCGAGGAGGTCAAGGTCGGCAACCAGATCCTGCAGTCGCTGAACCTGCGGCCGCGCAAGCTCGAGATCGTCTCCTGTCCGTCCTGCGGGCGTGCCCAGGTGGACGTCTACACGCTGGCCGACAAGGTGACCGAGGGGCTCGAGGGCCTGACCGTGCCGCTGCGCGTGGCCGTCATGGGCTGCGTCGTCAACGGCCCGGGCGAGGCCCGTGAGGCCGACCTCGGCGTGGCGTCCGGCAACGGCAAGGGCCAGATCTTCGTCAAGGGCGAGGTCGTCAGGACCGTGCCCGAGGACCAGATCGTCGAGACCCTGATCGACGAGGCGATGCGCATCGCCGAGGAGATGGGGGAGACCGGTGGCGAGGACGCCGTCGCGGGCAGCCCCGTGGTCAGCGTCAGCTGAGCTGAGCGCCCCCGTGCCGGTCGGCGTCGACGGTGTCCGTGAGCTCGGTGCCGCGGACACGGCTGCCCTGCGCGAACTCGTCGCCGCGGACCCCGTGGCGAACATCTTCCTCGACTCCCAGCTCGGCTCCCGCGGCATCGTCGCCGGGACCGGGCGGATCCTCGGGCACGTCGACGGCGGCCGACTGACGGCCGCGTGCTGGGCCGGGGCGAACGTCGTCCCCGTGGGGGCGACGGCGGACGTCGCGGAGCCGCTCGCGGACGCCCTCGTGGCCCTGCGTCGCCGGTTCTCCTCGATCTTCGGCCCCGCCGACTCGGTCCTGCCGCTGTGGGACGCGATCAAGGGCCGCAGCCCGCACCCGTTCGACGTCCGGCCGGACCAGCCGCTGCTCGCCGTCGGGCCCGACGTGCCCGTGCGCGGTCCCGGCCTCGTGCGGCTTGCCGGCCAGGAGGACTTCGACGTCGTGCTGCCCGCCTCCGTGGACATGTTCACCGAGGAGGTCGGGTACAGCCCCCTGCAGGCGGGGGAGCAGTCCTACCGGGAGCGGGTGCGCGGCTTCATCGCCGCCGGGCAGTGCCTCATCCACCGGGACCGCGACGGCGACATCGTGTTCAAGGCCGACCTCGGCACGATCAGCGCCCATGCGAGCCAGATCCAGGGGGTGTGGGTCAATCCGCGGCACCGCGGTCAGGGCCTCGCCGCGGGCTTCATGGCCGACGTCGTGACCCTCGCCCGGCGCCGTGCGCCCGTCGTCAGCCTCTACGTCAACGACTTCAACACGCGCGCCCGCGCCGTGTACGAACACGTGGGTTTCACCCCGGTCGGCCGGTTCGCCACCGTCCTGTTCTGAGGACCGGTCAGCGCAGGAAGCGGGCCGGCGCCGTGGTGCGACGGATCGCGGTGAGCTGTTCGCGCTGGTCACCGGCGCGCCGCTGCAGCCGTTGCAGGGCCGGCCGGTCCAGTCCCGCGTCCGCCGGCAGCGCCAGCAGGGTGTCCCACAGGGATTCCTTCATGTCGACCGCGGACTCCAGCGCCTCGATCTCCATCTGCGCCGCCTGGGTGCCGCGGCGGCGTAGCGGGTTGATCGGGTCGAGCCGGGCGACGGTGGCCGAGGCGATGCCGATCACCCGGCGCACCGGAGGGATCCGGTAGCCGAGCCGGCGGATCAGCGCCGCCAGGTCGCGGCGGTCGGCGTCCACGTCCGCAGTCAGGCGGCGCATCGCCGGTCCGTGCTCGGTCGACGCCCACGTGCGGCTCACCGCCCGGAAGAGACGCAGGCCGGAACCGGCGGCGAGCAGGTGGTGCACGAGGTAGGGGGCCAGTTGGTCGTCGTCGAGTCGCTCGTGTCCGTTCGCCATACCGCCATTGAACACGTCGCGGCAGCGCTCCGCGAGTGCGCTGGTGGCCGCCGCGGAGTGCGCCGCGTCAGAACCGCGACCCGGGGGAGGGGCGGGCCTCGCCGATGGCGTTCAGCCCCTCGGGCGGGGTGCCGTTGACGAACCAGTCGCCGATGGCGCGCGCCCGGAACACCGCCGGGTTGTGGGTGGCGACGGTCTGGGCGTTGCGCCAGTGCCGGTCCAGGCCCTTCTTCGTGCTCGTGGCGGACGCGCCGGAGGCCTCGAACAGCTGCTGTGCGGCGGCGAGGGCGAGCTCGGGCACGGTCACCTGGGCCTGTTCGACGTCGACCTCGGCCCGCAGCTGCGCCGGGGTGGCCGGCGCCGGTTCCTCGCCCGCGCCGGTGGCGGCCGGGGCATCGACCAGCGCCCGGTCGAGGCTGCGGGCGGCGGCCAGCACGGTGGCCTCGGCCGCGAACGCGTTTGCGGCGATCCGGCCGACCACCTGCTGGATCAGCGGGTCCTCCCGGAACGGCAGGCCCGAGCCGGTGTTGAAGGTCCGCGTCCGGCCGGCGACGATCGTGGCGGCGTCGTCCCGGGCGGCCCGGGCGATGCCGGCGAGCACCGCGAGCAGCACGAGCTGGAAGAACGCGGCCTCGTGCACCGCCTCCGCCGAGCCGACCACCCGGTCCAGCACGTCGATGTCGTCGACCAGGACGTCGGTGAACGTGGCGGTGCCGGTGCCGGTCAGGCGCTGCCCGAACCCGTCCCAGTCGTCCTCGACGGTGACGCCGGCCGCGGTCACGGGGACGACGGCGAAGCGGCGGCCGAGCGCGCCGTCGAGGGCGGCGCTGACGCGGGTGTGGTCGGAGAAGATCGTGCCGGTCGTGTAGTACTTCGTGCCGTCGAGTCGCCAGGCGCCGGCCCCGTCCCGGCGCAGGGTGGTGTTCACCGTCCCGAGGGCGTTGCCGCCGCGCTCGGTCGAGGCGTTGCCCACGGTCTGGCCGCCGGCGATCCGGCGGTACCAGCGCCGGCGCACCGCCTCCGGCTGCCAGCGCAGCGATTCGGTGAACCCGAGGTGGGACCGGTAGAGGTGGGCGATGTTCGAGTCCGCGGCCGCGAGGTCGACCAGCAGCCGGATCACCGTCTCGACGGAGGCCCCCGCGCCGCCGTGCTCGGCCGGCACCCGCAGCGCGCCGAACCCGGCCTCGTCGAGCCACCGCACCGGATCGTGGGGGAGGGTCCGCTCCTGGTCGCGACGCAGTGCGTCCGCGGCGATGCGGGCGATGATCGGGGCGAAGCGGGCGTGCACCCGCGCGTACTCGGCGGCGGGGTCGACCGGCGGGGAGGAGGACGCGGGCGCAGGGGAAACGGTCGTGGTCATCGGCACATCAGCTCCATCGCACCTGGCGGTAGCACCGGCTCCGGAGAGTGGTTGCTGCGGCGTCGTGGAGCCAGGTCTCTCGGCCGCTCGGGATGGTGGGCGCCCCCGGGGGGACACGCTCAGCCCAGACGACGACCGGGTGCTGTCGCAAGTCCGCGGTGGCGCGCACGGGACACACGAGGTCATACACCGCTGGACAAGAAACCCAAAGGTTGCGTATTCTGATGCCGTGGACGACGGGTTCACCGCCATCGCCCATCCGGCCCGACGGGCCCTGATCGGCGAGCTGGCGGAACGGAACGACCAGACGCTGTTCGAGCTGACCATCCGGCTGCTCGAGCGGCACGGACTGCCCCTGACCCGGCAGGCCGTCGCCAAGCACGTCGGCGTCCTCAAGGAGGCCGGTGTCGTCACGGTCAGCACCCGCGGCCGGACGACCATCCATCACCTGCACGCAGGCGCGCTCGCGCCCGTCCGCGACTGGTTCGCCCGCCTCCCGGAGGCCGGAGCCACCCGCATCGAGAACCCCACCGAGCACCCCATCACGTCCACCCGGGAGCAGCCATGATCATCACCACCATGAGCATCTTCGTCGACGACCAGCAGGCCGCGCTCGACTTCTACACCGGCCCGCTGGGCTTCGTGCCGCAGCAGGACATCCCGCTCGGTGGGCCGTACCGGTGGCTGACCGTCTCCTCGCCCGAGCACCCCGACGGCGTCCAGATCTCCCTCGAGCCGGCCGAGCACCCCGCGGTCGGGCCGTTCCGGGACGCGCTCGTCGCCGACGGCATCCCGTTCACCAGCTTCGGCGTCACCGACGTCGCCGCGGAGTACGAGCGCCTGCGCGGCCTCGGCGTCGTGTTCACCCAGGAACCGCTGAGCCAGGGGCCGGTCACCACCGCGGTGTTCGACGACACGTGCGGCAACCTCATCCAGCTCGCCGCGTTGACCGGCGCCCCGACCGACTGATATGTAGCTCGGTTCGTCAACGCCGCCCACCCCCACCTCAAGGAGGAAGAGCCGGATATGGCAGGGCGCATGCCAGCGAATCTCGGACCCGACCGACGTCTGGTAGCCTCGCCGCAAACGATCGTCTACGGCGGAGCCGCCTCGTGATCGCCGAAAAAGTCGGCGCATCGTTCCGCTACCCACGACGCACTATCAGTCATTGTTCCACTGGCGCTCGGCTTCCTGCCCAGCGAGCGCAAGCGGCCTGCAACTCGCCGCTGATTCGCACAGCCGCGTTGGTTGGCACAGGGCCGCGCTGACGACCGCGGTCGTGACGATTACCCCTTTGCGGTACCGGCTCATCATCAGAACCGCTGTCAACGTCACGATGATAACGAGCACAAGGACGAATGGCGCGACCACCGCAAGCGTGTACAGAGCGTATGCCCTGGGATCGAGCAGCGGACCCGGGCACTATCCCGGCTCGATCGCTACAGATCAACTCAAGGCGAGCCCCTTGACACGTGGTTCCTGGGGGCGTTCGCTGTCTAGCGGGGCCGGCGTCGGAGAGGCCTGCCGGAAAGACATCGAGCAACACGATCGGATCGGAGTAGACATGAAAGCAGTGGTGTACGAGGGACCCCGTCAGGTCAGCACGAAGGACGTCCCGGACGCGAAGATCGAGCGACCCACCGATGTCCTGGTCAGGGTAACGACGACGAACATCTGCGGCTCGGACCTCCACATGTACGAGGGGCGGACTTCCTTCGAAGTAGGCCGGACGTTCGGTCACGAGAACATGGGGGAGGTCATCGAAGTCGGTAGTGGCGTGGAGAAGGTCAGGGTCGGAGACCGGGTTGTGCTCCCGTTCAACATCTCGTGCGGATTCTGTAAGAACTGCGAACGCGGCCTGACCAACTACTGTCTCACCACCCAGCCCGAACCATCATTCGCCGGAGCGGCCTATGGGTTCGCCGACATGGGTCCCTATGGCGGTGGCCAAGCGGAGCTGCTCCGCGTGCCTTTCGGTGACCACAACGCGCTGCGCCTGGGCGAGGATGCGGAGGAGAGGGAGAACGATTACGTCATGCTCTCTGACATCTTCCCCACCGGCTACCATGCCACCGAGATGGCCGGCGTGATACCCGGCGACAGCGTTGTGATCGCTGGGGCGGGTCCGGTCGGATTGATGGCCGCCCTGTCCGCGATGATCAAGGGCGCAGCAAAGGTGATGGTGGTCGATCGCCACCCTGACCGGCTCGCGCTGGCCGAGCAGATCGGTGCGATTGCCATCGACGACTCCAAGGTCGACCCCGTGCAGGCTGTGCTGGACGAGACGATGGGGCTCGGAGCTGACCGTGGTTGCGAATGCGTGGGCTACCAGGCCCACGATCCCCAGGGCAACGAGGACACCGCCGCCACGCTGAACATGCTCATCAACTCGGTGCGTTTCACCGGAGGAATCGGCACCGTTGGCGTGTTCGTTCCCCAGGATCCGGGGGCCAAGGGCGAATTGGCCAAGCAGGGCAAGGCGGCCATCGACTTCGGAACGCATTGGTTTAAGGGGCAGACCATGGGGAGCGGTCAGGCCCCGGTCAAGCGGTACAACCGCCGGCTGCGAGACTTGATCGCGGCCGGGAAGGCGACCCCTTCGTGGATCGTCTCCCACGAGATCTCGTTGGACCAGGCTGCCGATGCCTACAAGAACTTCGACGCCCGGTCCGAGGGTTGGACCAAGGTCCTCATCAAGCCCGGGATGTCGACCGAGAAGAAGGCGAACTGATATGGCCGAGACGCTGCAGGGCAAGAGAGTCGCCATCCTCGCCGCCGACGGGGTCGAGCGAGTCGAGCTCGAGCAGCCCCGCGAGGCGCTGGAACGGGCCGGCGCTCAGACAGAGGTTCTCTCGATCCATGACGGTGAGATTCAGGCCCGTGAGAACGACCTGGATGAAGCGGGCACGTTCACCGTCGACGGGTTGGTCGCCGACGCCTCGGTGGGCGACTACGACGCCCTGCTTCTCCCGGGCGGCACGGTGAACCCCGACCAGCTCCGGGTCGACAAGGACGCCGTTTCCTTCGTCCGCGAGTTCGTCGAGAGTGGCAAGCCCGTGGCGGCGATCTGTCACGGGCCGTGGACGCTGATTGAGGCTGGTGTGGTCGGAGGTCGCACCTTGACGTCCTTCCCGAGCATCCGCACGGATCTCCGCAACGCCGGTGCTGAGGTCGTTGACCAGGATGTCGTGGTCGACGGGAACCTGATCACCAGCCGCTCGCCCGATGACCTGCCTGCGTTCTGCGATACGGTCGTGGTGAAATTTGCGAGCAATTCGACCCAGGAAGAGGTGACGTCGTGAGCGTGACGAAGGGACTGCTTGTCAGGCTGGAGGCCCTGCCCGGCAAGGAAGACGAGGTCCAGGAATTCCTCGGCATCGGGCGAGGACTCGTCGAGGAGGAACCGGCCACCGTCGCGTGGTTCGCGATCCGTCTCGGCCCGTCCTCCTTCGGGATCTTCGACGTGTTCCCCGATGACGCCGGCCGCGACGCGCACCTGTCCGGCGCAGTCGCTGCCGCTCTCGGCGAGCAGACCGGCAAACTGTTCAGCGAGCCGACGATCGAGAAGTTGGACCTCCTGGGCTCCAAACTCCCCGCCTGACACCGCAGACCGGGAGTACTGGCACAGAAAGGAGGGGTCGCTGCGCGCGGTGACTTCGGGCTTACACAGCCCGCTGACGTCGTGGCAGCGGCCCCTTCTTTTGCGCCCTATCGCTAGTCACCAACAGATCGGGGAACCGCGATGACAGGAACTGACGACGGCGTTGCCACGACGCGTGCACCCGAGGTAGCAGTGATCGGGGGCGGGATCGTCGGTCTGTCGACGGCGTACGCGCTGCGGGAGCAGGGCGTGCCGGTGCGCTTGTATGAGGCTGGTCTGCCCGGGACGGGTCAGTCCGCAGGCGAGTCGCGGATCTTCCGGCACGCTCACGACGACCCGCGACTCGTCGCTTTCGCGCGCGAAAGCCGTGGGGTATGGGATGAGTGGGCCGAACACTTCGACGTCGAGCTGGTCTCATCAGACGGTGTCCTGGCGATCGGAGACAGCGCCCTGGCGCGGCTGCGGGTGCTCGACCAGGTCGGCGGCGTGGAAGCGCACGAGATCGACGCGGCCGAGGTCGCCCAGCGGATGCCGCTGCTCGCTGGGTATTCGGGGCCAGCGGTGCTCGACGAGTCGGGCGGCGCGATCCGCACCCGAGCCGCGATCACGGCACTCACGGGTGCCCTCGCAGATGCGGTCACCACCGGTGAGGTCATCTCCATCGATCCCCGCGCCGACGGGACGGTCGAGGTGCGCAGCGTCACCGACCGGGCTGTCTACTCCAAGGTGGTCGTGTGCGCCGGCCGCGAAACCGCCCGCCTGGCACGCAGCGTCGGCCTGTCGCTGCCGGTTCGCCTTGCCGCACACGTCAGGCTGACCTTCGACGTGAAAGCCGCCGCCCCGGCACGAGTCGCGTGCCTGCAGGACAGCAGCGGCGTCTTCGGCGAAGTCGGCGTCTACGCGACGCCGCTACCGGGCAACAGAAACTACTCGGTCGGACTCAGCGACACCGTCGGCGTCCGCGACGACGGAACTTTCATCGACCCGGCGGCGATTCGATCGCTGGACGAACGCGCACGCGAATACGTGACACGGGCGCTGCCCGGTCTCCACCCAGAGCCGCGCGACTTCCTTCACTGCTGGGTGACCGACCTCCCGTGGAGTGAGGACGGCGTGGCCGTGTGGGAGGCAGGCTCTGTCCTTTTTGTGGCTGGTCACAATTTGTTCAAGCAGGCACCTGCGCTGGGTCGCGCTCTTGCCCGGGCTGCGACCGGCGGCGGTCTCCGCGCCGACCTCACGCCCGAAGCGCGCCTCGGCGAGGCCCAGAGCTAGGGCGTGTCTCCCAATCGCGGGGGACCCGCGATTCTGGCCGGCAAACTGTTCAGCGAACCCACGATCGAGAAATTGGACGTCCTGGCCTCTAAGCTCCCCGCCCGAGACCACGACCTCGTCGAGCGTGCCGCGGTCCGATTCTCACATCGCACAGCGGCACGCTCGTCACGATGGGGTCACGTTGGTGGCTGCCTGCAGTGCGGCGGTGAGGTAGCCCGCGGAAGCACCGACACCTTTGTCCGCGACGTGCTCGGGCGTACCAGCTGCAACCACGATCCCGCCAGCGTCGCCCGCACCGGGTTCAAGATCGATCACGTGATCGGCCACCGCGATGACACGAATGTCCAGCTCCGCGGCGACGGCCGTGTTGCCCGCATTGAGCAGCGGTTCGTCCTGGTTAGGGTTCCTCGCAGCGGCGGTCGGACAACGACCACCCACACTTCAATCGTCGGTACGACGCTAGGAATGGTTCCGCGACGTGCTCCAGAGTTCCTGGAGCTTTTCCCTCGCCCACACCCGTGCGTCGCTCAGCCGGTCCGAAGTTTGTCCGCTGGAAGAGCGACCAACCAAGAACGTGAGCGTCAGCGCTCATCTCACGCCACAACCGCCGGGCGGCGTCGCGCGACGTCCGGTCCAGGAACGCGTGGTCAGCTGCGGCGCCGATGATCTCAGTGAGGTTGAGCGTCGCCGTCGTAGTTCGGATTGAGGTCACATCACCACGGCGTTCGGTCAGCCACCGTCGCTGATCGACGAGGCTTGCACGGCCCGCGGCGTCGAGTGGCGTGCTCTCGAGAAAGCCGTAGTACTTGTCCATCTGTGCGCACATCTCTGTGAGGACGGTCAGACCTCGCTCGCGCAGTCCCGTACGATCCGGTCATGACTTCGTCTGGTTCTTCACCCGCCGCCGACGCGCAGGTTCGGGTCTCGGGTGCTCGGGAGCACAACCTGCGGAATGTGGACCTCTCCGTTCCGCGGGACTCGTTAGTGGTGTTCACGGGTGTGTCGGGTTCCGGGAAGTCATCGTTGGCGTTTGGGACGCTGTACGCGGAGTCGCAGCGACGGTATTTGGAGTCGGTGGCGCCGTACGCTCGCCGTCTGATCGACCAGGCGGGCGTTCCCGATGTTGACTCCATCACCGGGATGCCGCCGGCCGTGGCGTTGCAGCAGCAGCGTGGAGGACGCAGTGCCCGGTCCACGGTGGGAAGCATCACCACGGTGTCCAGTCTCGTGCGGATGCTGTACTCCCGCGCCGGGGACTATCCGGATGGGCAGCCGATGCTCTACGCGGAGGATTTTTCTGCGAACACGGTGCAGGGGGCCTGCCCGGAGTGTCACGGCATTGGTCGTGTCTACGCGGTGCCCGAGGAGCGGATGGTGCCGGATCCGTCGCTCACGATCCGGGAGCGCGCGATCGCGTCCTGGCCGACGGCATGGCACGGACACCAGCTCCGCGACGTGTTGGTGGCCCTCGGCTATGACGTTGACGTGCCATGGAAAGATCTGCCACGAAAAGACCGGGACTGGATCCTTTACACGGATGAGACCCCGTTCGTTCCGGTCCACTCCCGGTTGACGCTTGCTGAGGCTCGCGCCGCGACCAAGGCCGGGGTCGAGCCGAGCTACTCGGGCACCTTCGTCGGAGCCCGCCGGTATGTGTTGGACACATTCGCGAACTCGAAGAGCGCGTCGATGAAGCGTCGCGTCGCGCAGTACCTCGACGCTGCCCTATGCCCGGTCTGTCACGGGAAGCGGCTGAAGCCTGAAGCGCTCTCGGTCACGTTCGAGGGCCTGGACATCGCGGAGTTCTCGCAGTTGCCGCTTCGAGAGCTTGCTGACATGCTCTCCGACGTTGTTGCGAGAGCGCAACAGGCCGAGACCGTTCCGAATGGTGCTGTGCTGCATGCCAATTCCCGTCGCGCAGCCACGGAGCAGCGCATCGCCGCCGGAGGGTCCGCGCACGCCGCCGCACCCGATGTGCGCCGCACCGCAAACCGTTCGCCGGAGAAGCGCGCCGCTGCGTCCCGGCTCGCTTCCGGGCTGATCGAGCGACTCCGCCCACTGACCGATCTTGGCCTCGGGTATCTGTCGTTAAGTCGAACCACCCCGACCCTGTCGGGTGGCGAGTTGCAACGAATCAGGCTCGCCACACAGCTCAGCTCCGACCTGTTCGGCGTCGTCTATGTCCTCGATGAACCATCCGCAGGCCTTCACCCACAAGACGTGACAGCGCTCTTGAAGATCCTCGACGGGCTCAAGAGAAGCGGAAACAGCCTGTTCGTCGTCGAGCACTCCGTCGATGTCATGCGGCACGCGGACTGGCTCGTGGACATCGGCCCCGGCGCGGGCGAGCATGGCGGCCGCGTTCTCTACAGCGGCCCTACCGATGGGCTTGCCGACGTCAAGGACTCAGTGACACGCGGCTACCTCTTCGGTGGCAGTGGACTGCCCCCGCACACCCCTCGCGACCCGCGCGGGTGGCTCCACTTGAAGGACGTGACTCGTAACAACCTGCACGGCGTCTCCATCGACATTCCCCTGGGTGTTTTCACCGCGGTCACCGGAGTCTCGGGTTCCGGCAAGTCGAGCTTGGTCAGCCAGGTCCTCCCGGCTCTCGTCGGTGACCGCCTCGGTCACAGCATTCCGGCGGAGGACGAACCGACCGGCGACGAGCTGCTCCTTGCCGGTACCCCAGAGCGGCTCGACGGTGTCTTCGACGGCTGTCTCGAGGGGGTCCGGCGGGTTGTCAACATCGATCAACGACCCATCGGCCGAACCCCCCGATCGAACGTTGCAACATATACGGGCTTGTTCGACCACGTCCGTCGACGCTTCGCTGAGACGCCCGAGGCTCGCTCGCGTGGGTACAAGCCCGGCCGTTTCTCCTTCAATGTCTCTGGCGGCCGCTGCCCCACCTGTGAGGGCGAAGGGTCCGTGATGGTCGAGCTACTCTTCCTCCCATCCGTGTACACCGAATGCCCCGACTGTCACGGGACCCGGTACAAAGCCTCGACCCTCGAGATCACTTGGCGGGAGCGCACCATCGCCGACGTGCTCGCGATGAGCGTTGAGGAAGCCCACCCGTTCTTTGACGGCGAAGACGACATCACTCGCTCACTAGCTGCACTGTCAGACGTGGGTCTCGGATACTTGCGACTCGGACAACCGGCAACCGAGCTCTCTGGAGGTGAGGCACAACGCGTGAAGCTCGCAAGCGAGCTACAGCGCGCACAACGAGGGGACACCTTGTATGTTCTCGACGAACCAACTTCGGGCCTGCACTGCGCTGACGCTGACCGGCTCGTGACGCATCTGCAAACCCTCGTCGACGCAGGAAACACCGTCGTCGCGGTGGAGCTTGACATGCGGGTGGTGGCAGCAGCCGACTACGTCATCGACCTCGGACCCGGCGCCGGCGATGATGGCGGCGCAGTCGTCGCCGCTGGAACTCCTGCACAAGTTGCCGAGAACGGCGTCGGCGCGTCCGCGGAATACCTCACCGCGGCGATCAAACTGATCGTTGCGGCTACCTGTGAGGCGCCCTGGGTCTGATGGAGACTCGCGCTATTTGATTCCGACGAGCTGTTCGCGGCCGGTTTGCACAGCATAGAACGTGTTCTCGAACTCGGCGGGCGGGACGTCGCCGAGGTAGCCGTGGAGGCGCTGCGTGTTGTGCCAGTGCACCCAGCCGAGCGTGGCGAGTTCGAGATCCTCGACCGTCTTCCACGGCCCTGATCGCGCGGGCCCGCGGACGAGTTCGGCGTTGTAGTAGCCGTTCACCGTCTCGGCCAGGGCGTTGTCGTAACTGTCCCCGACGGTCCCGATCGACGGGGTGGCACCGATCTCCGCGAGTCGTTCGCCGTAGCGAATCGAGGTGAATTGAGACCCCGCATCGCTGTGACATCGCAGGTCGGCGTGATGGTGGCCTCGGGACCAGCGGGCCATCTCGATCGCGTCGAGGATCATCTCGGTGCGCATGTGTGACGCGACCCGCCAGCCGACGATCATGCGGGAGAACGCGTCCACGATGAAGCACACGTACGCGACGCCGGCCCAGGTCGCCACGAACGTCAGATCAGTCACCCAGAGCCGGTTCGGTGCAGTCGCGGTGAACTCCCGCTGCACCAGATCCGGGTGCCGCGCCGACGCCGGATCCGGCCGGGTCGTGTTCACCTTCTTCGACCGCCTGGCGCCTTCCATCCCTGCCAGCTTCATCAGCCTCGCGGTCTGGTCGCGGCCGATCACGATCCCCGCGCGCCGGGCCGCTTTCCAGAGCTTGCGGACCCCGTAGACGCGGTAGTTGGTCTCCAACAGCTCGACCAGCTGCGGGATCAGCTCCTCGTCCCGCACCGCACGGGCGGACGGGGCACGGGTCTTGGTCGCGTAGTAGCTGCTCGGAGCCACCTGCAACAGCCTGCAGATGAGCTCGACTCCGAGCCGGCGACGGTCGACCGTGTCGTCCTTGTTCGCGTCGATGAACGCGACTACTTCCGATAGTGGCGGTCGAGCTCCGCCCCGAAGAAAGACGCGGCCCGCTTGAGCACCTCGTTGGCCCGCCGCAGCTCCCGGACTTCCTGCTCGAGCTCACGCACCCGCTGCGCCTCGGTCGAGCTCACGCCCGGGATGACGCCGTCATCGATGTCGGCCTGCTTCACCCACATCCGCACGGACTCCACCCCGTATCCGAGCTGCGTCGCGACGCGCTGCACGGTCCCCTGCGTGACCCCGAGCTCGGCGCGCAGCGTCCTCACCATCCGCACCGCGGCGGCCTTCTCCTCGTCAGAGTAGCGACGCGTCGTCGGCTTCCCATTCGCCAGTTCCTTCGGCATGACTCCATCCTCGTTTCCAAGGTCAGGAGCCTCCACCAAACCCGGGGCGGTTCACCTATTGACGTACTCACCTTTCGGCCCTTTCCTTGGCGCCGCACCGCAGGTGCCCATATCGGACCGCGGATCGCTTGCTCGGGACCGCCCGCGTGGCGTCCCGAGCAAGCGCCCGATGGTGCGGGAGGGGTCTAGGCGGGTGCGCCTTCGAGGCCGGAGGCCTCGGCGTCGGAGGCCTCCGGGATGCGCATCTCGAAGGTTTCGGTGATCGAGGTGTAGTCGTAGTAACCCATCCGGGCGAGGGGCCGGATACGGGGGATGTCCAGCTTCCCGTCCGCGGTGATCACCTCGTCGTTGATGTGGATCCGTTCGACCTGGGCGAAGACGATGTCGATGGTGCCCACGTTGGAGTTGCCGGACATGCGGTGGGTGGAGAGGTAGCGACACTCGAAGTGGACGGGGCTTTCGGCCACCATCGGGGTCGGGGAGAGCTCGGCGTAGGAGCGGGTGACGCCGGCGCGATCGAATTCGCTCACCTCCGGAGGTAGGGCCATGGCGCTGATGTTGACCGCCTCGCGGAGGTCGTAGGTAGCCATGTTCCACACGAACCAACCGGTCTGTTCGGCGTTGAGCACGCTGTCCTTGCGCCGCCCGTCCGGGTACTGGTTGGCCGAGAACATCACCATCGGGGGGTCGAAGGTGAGGTTCTGCCATTGGCTGTAGGGGGCCAGGTTCTCCACGCCGTCCGGGCTGACGCTGGAAATCCAGCCGATCGGGCGGGGCACGGTGCAGCTCTTGAAGGGCGAGTAGGGCAGTGGGCTGCGGTCGGTGGAGGGGTCGTACTTCACGGGGTCTCCTTGGTGGTGTTGGTGCGGACGTCCGCCGGGGTGGCTCCTTGGCCAGTGGACGTGCTGGTGGGGGTGATGGATGCGCCGGCGGTGGCGAGGGTGCGGGCGTGGTCCCTGTCGCGTGTCATTGATCGGCGGACACGTCCGGAGAGCGCCCAGTACACGCCGCCGGCGACGATGATGCCGATGATCCAGGCGATCTCAGCGCCGCCGAAGAGCTGGGCCACGGGCCCGACGTACAGGCTGCTGTTCATGAAGGGGATCTGGATGAGCACGCCCAGGATGTAGGCGAGGAAGGCGCCGCCGTTGATCCGTCCGTACTCGCCGTCGCGGTCGAACAGGGCGGTGATGCTGTATCGCTCCTTGCGGACCAGGTAGTAGTCGACCAGGTTGATCGCCGACCACGGGGTCATGAAGTACAGGAGGAACAGCAGGAAGTCGGTGAACGCGCTGAGGAAGTTATCGGTCGCGGCTAGCGCGATCGCCAGCGAGATGACCGAGATGATCAGGACGTAGACGGTGCGCGCCCGGGGTCCGACCCGGTTCTGCCCGACGAGGCTGGTGATGATGGTTGCCACTGACATGTACCCGCCGTAGGAGCTCAGGGTGTTACCCGTGAGCTTGCCGCAGATCACCGCCAGCAGAACGATCGGCCACAGCGCACCGCCCAGGCCGGCAAGATAGCCGACCTGATCGTGGCCGAATGCGGCCCCACCCAGGGCCGCGGCCAGGGCTCCGAGGGTCATCGCCAGCGACCCGCCGATCACGCTGCCGGCGAAGGTCCACCCGATCGTCGACCGCTTCGGCGTGTCGGCGGGCAGGTACCGCGAGTAGTCGGCGATGTAGGGGCCGAAGGTCAGCTGCCACGACGCCGACAGGGAGATGCCGAGGACGAAGGTCGCGACGTCGAACGCGGGCTCCCCAGCCACCTGGCCGATGCGCCCGTCGGACAAGATTCGGATCAGCAGCCCGACGAACACCACGAAGCTCAGCGCGGCAGCGAAATGGGAGAAGCGGTGAATGTAGCGGTAGCCGACCACGGCCAGCACCGTGGACAGCACAGCGAACACCGCCGACCCGAGTTGGTGAGGGATCCCCACCAGCGTGCCGATCGCCTGACCCCCCAGCACCAGGCCGGTGGCGTAGAAGCCGATGTAAATCATCAGCGCGAGGATCAGCGGCAGGATCGCCCCGTAGTAGCCGAACTGCGCCCGGCTCTGGATCATCTGCGGCACCCCCAGCCGCGGCCCCTGCGCCGAGTGCAGCGCGGTCACGAACCCGCCCACCGCGTTGCCGATGATGATCGCCGGAATCGACCAGAGGGCGCTGTTGCCAAGGATCACGAACAACGCACCGGTCACCACGGCGGTGATGGAGGTGTTGGCCGCAAACCACACGAACAGCAAGCTGCGCGGGTGACCGTACCGTTCGTCCGCCGGGATGAAATCGATGGAGCGTTGCTCCAGCTCGACTGCCTTCGCCATGATGACCTCGATCGAGTGAGTGGCCAGGATCACACCAGTATGCAGCCGGTATATCGGTTGTGCAAGGGTTCGGAGCTAGGGTGACGGCATGCCACCGCAACGCCGAACTCCTCTGACCACGATCCCCGACCGTGCCACAGCCATTCCGCTCGGCTTTCCGGGCGGCCTCTGATGCTGCAGGGAAAGGCCGCGCTGGCGTATGAGCAGATCGAGCGGCTCATCGTCGTGGAAGACATCGCCCCCGGATCCCTGGTGTCGGAATCGGTGCTGATGGAAATGACTGGCCTCGGACGGACCCCGGTGCGAGAAGCACTGCAACAGCTAGCGCGCAACCGCATGGTGGAAGTGCACCCGAACAAGGGCGTCCTCGTCCCACCCGCGTCGGTCGAGGCCCAGTTGCGCATGCTCGAACTGCGGCGTGCTCTGGAAGCACTGACCGTCCGACTCGCCTGCAAGAGAGCAACTCCGGCGGATCATGACCGGATGACGGCCATGATCGAAAGACTGGACTCCGAGACCTTCACCCTGAGCACTTACCTCGACACCGTTACCACCACCCACCACCTCCTGGTCGCGGCCTGCCACAACGAATACGTGGAGGACGCGATGGCCCCTCTGCAGGGACTGTCCCGCCGCTTCTGGCACGCGCACGTCCGCGACGTGCAGGCCGAGATCCAACGAGGGTCGTTACTGCACGCAGACATTCTCCGCGCCGTCACCGCCCGCGATCCGGATGGAGCGGAACAGGCGTCACACGCGCTCATCGACTATCTCGTCGCCTTCTCGTTCGCCACGATCAATCAGGAAACTGGCTCGCGCTGATACGCCGGGGCATCTTTGATGCCGTTGTCCCTGTAGCTACGCCTGACGTGGTGGCTGGTGGCGGTGGCGTGGTGATCGCTGGGCGTCCGGCGGGACGGTGGTCCGGCACTTTCTGTCGGTGCCAGACAATCGTCCGCTTCTGGCACCGCCGGGCGCGGGCACTCGTCAACAGGCGGGCTTGGAGTGACTTGGGCCGATCACAGACGCTCCGACGGTTTGGATCGCAGCAGCGCACAGTCGCCCTTGAGGGGTGGGGAAGTGTCCGATAGGCGTTCGCCTATCCTGCACGATTGACTGCCACCGACCCGGCGGCGCTGTCCGTGTCGTGAGGCGTCGATCTTCAGAAGAACGATCGCCACTGCATGACTAGAAGGGAAGGCGTCCGTGTTTCGGGGGGACCATCAGAATCCCGATTACCTTCAGGTCTTCGGTCACGGCGACGCGTCCCTCGAGGGAACCTTCCTCGCACCGGATGGCGGTCACTCCGACGACGGTGCCGGAAAGGTAGGCAGATTCATCAACCGTCGTCCCCCCCCGGGGAGCTCGACGTGGGAGGCGCTCAGCCGCTCCAGCGCCCCCAGATCGAACTGGATCGCCCGCCATGCGCTGGCGAGAAAGATTCGCGGATTTTCATCAGCCGTGACGGCGTGCATCACGGCCCCGAGCCGGTCGAACTCCCCGGCAGCGATCCAGGCGAACACCTGCTCGGTAAGTTGGACCACCTGCCGATGGGTACGACGAGAGAGATACCCCGTCGTCCACATCAACGGGGCAGCGGACTGCCTGGAAGAGGGCCGGCTAACCACGCCAAGTTCTCCCGCCGTGGCGAGGCCTGCGGTCGGAGGGGCGGTAACCCGACGAGAGCGAAGGCAAGAAAACCATCGCTTGGCTAGAGTCTTCGTCAGATTGACCGGAAGATCCCAGGTAGGGGGTCGTCCTGATGTTTCGAATCCTCACCTGACGATCAACACGTCGAGGTGGCGAGGCCCGTGAACTCCCTCGACGCGCTCCAGCTCGATGTCGCTCGTCGCCGAAGGCCCGGAGATCATCGTCGTCGGCCGGACCGGATCGAGACGGCCGACGGCCTCCGGCACCAGTCCGACGATCGACTCCACCGGAACCAGGCAGATGTGGTGATCCGGCACCAGGGAGATGGCGCGTCGGCCCTGGTCGGGGGATCCGTCGAGGAAAATCGTGCCGGTCTGGGCGACCGAGACTGCACTGCTGGTGACCACCGCACCCACGTGGTCGAGCATGTGCACGTCCAACGGGGCATCGGCGGAGTCGACGAGGCGGCGCGCCTCCGTCTCCAGATTGGCCAGGGGGTGGCCCGGTTCGTCCAGTGCCGGTGGGACCACGTACGACGAGGCGCCGGCCAAGCGCCGCGCGACCGCGGTCGGCAGATCGGCGGCATCGATCACGTCGACGTCGGCCCGGTAGTCCACGAGGCGGTCCACCAGCAGCTCGACGAGTTCGTCAGGGCTGAGCGACGATGAGTGCCGGTAGTCCCGGGGGATGTCCGCCGGTGTCCGTGCCGCCTCCCGAGCGTCGTCGCCGGTAGCGGCGCCGTCGTCGGCGAGGGCGCCGCGGATTCGTGCCAGCACCGTTTCCCGCGCCGAGACTGGCACGTCGTTGGACTGCTCGCTCATGCCTGTTCCTTCCGAGTCCCGCGATCGCCGTCGTTCTTCTCTCGTTTCTTCCACCAGGTGTGGAAGGACTCGGCGGGAGGGGCGGGGATGTCCCGGCTCGATGTCCATGCCCCGGCGATGCCGGGCAGCGTCGAGAACTTCCGGTCGCGTCCGGCGAAGAGGGATCCCAGCGGCAGGACCCGTTCGACGGCGGCCATGCGACGGCCGTCGCTCATCATCCACTGGGCGCCCTTCAACGCCGTGTCCAGCTGACCTTTCAGGGTTCCGGCCTCCTTCCGCGCCTCGACGTCCTTCCCGCGCAGGTGCACGAGGATCTCGGGGATGTTGATCTTGACCGGGCACACGTCGTAGCACGCCCCGCACAGCGAGGAGGCGTAGGGCAGGGACCCGTTCTCGCCCTGCTCCACCCCGGTGAGCAGCGGGGACAGGATCGCGCCGATCGGCCCGGGATAGGTGGACCCGTAGGCATGGCCGCCGGTCCGCGAGTACACGGGGCAGACGTTCAGGCACGCTGAGCAGCGGATGCAGTTCAGCGCGGATCGGCCGTCCTCGTCCGCCAGGGCAGCGGTGCGGCCGTTGTCCAGCAGGATGACGTGCACGTTCTGCGGCCCGTCGCCCGGCGTCACGCCCGTCCACATCGACGTGTACGGGTTCATCCGCTCGCCGGTGGAGGAGCGGGGGAGCAGCTGGAGGAACACCTCGAGGTCGGCGTAGCTGGGCAGGAGCTTCTCGATGCCCATCACGGTGATCAGCGTTTCCGGCAGCGTCAGGCACATCCGGCCGTTGCCCTCGGACTCGACCACGGTGAGCGTCCCGGTGTCGGCGATGCCGAAGTTGGCGCCCGAGACGGCGACCTTCGCGGCGAGGAACTTGGCGCGCAGGTGCTTCCGGGCGGCCATCGCGAGCAGGCGCGGGTCGTCGGAGAGCGCGGGGTCCACGTCGGTCATCTCCCGCAGGAAGATCTCGCGGATCTCGCTCCGGTTCCGGTGGATCGCAGGGACGAGGATGTGGCTCGGGGTGTCGTGCCCGAGCTGGACGATCAGTTCGGCCAGGTCCGTCTCGAACGCGTCGATGCCCACGCCCTCGAGGTACTCGTTCATGCCCATCTCCTGGGTGGCCATGGACTTGACCTTGACGACCTCGCGGCGCCCGTTCGGCAGCACCGGGGCGTACCGGGTGGCGAGCTGTTCGACGATGCGGTTCGCCTCGTCCGCGTCGCGTGCCCAGTGCACAACGCCGCCCCGGGCGGTGACGTTCGCCTCGAACTGCTCGAGCAGGGCCGGCAGGTTTGCCATCGTCGCGGCCTTGATCGCCGAGCCGGCGTCCCGCAGGGCCTCCCAGTCGTCGAGCTCCCCGACGACGGCGGCACGCTTGGCGCGGATCGTCGAGGTTGCCCGGCCCAGGTTCGCGCGAAGCTGCTCGTTGCCTAGCTCTCGCTCGGCGTACTGCGGGAAGGGTTCGCGTTCGATGATGTTCCCGACGCCGTGAGCGGGGCGGACCCGCGGCATGCCCAGATCCGTGCTCATCGCAGCGCACCTCCCTGCAGCTGGGCCGCGCCGTCGAAGACGAGCGGGTCCTCCCGAGTGCTGGCGAGCACCTGCGCCAGGTGCACCGTGCCGACGCCGGTGTGCTGGCGGGACAGGCCGCCGCCCATATGCATCAGGCAGGACGCATCGCCGCCGGCACACAAGGGGGCTCCGGTCGCGACCACGTTGGCTACCTTGTCGTCCAGCATCGCGGTGGACACGGCGGCGTTCTTCACCGAGAACGTGCCGCCGAACCCGCAGCACTCCTCCGCGTGGGGCAGGGGATTCACCTCGATCCCCTCGACGCTGCGCAGCAGATCCAATTGCCGGTCACCGAGCCGGAGCAGTCGCATCCCGTGGCAGGACGGGTGATAGGTGATCCGGTGAGGGAACCACGAACCAAGCTGCGCGGCCGCGTCGGTGACACCGAGGACATCGGTGAGCAGAGCCGACAGCTCGAAGGTGCCGCGACCGATCACCTCCGCCCGCGTCGCCAGGTCCGCGTCGCCTACGCGGCGGGCCATCTGCGCATGCTGGTGCTTGACGGAGGCGACGCAGGAGCCCGACGGGGCGACGGCGACGTCCCACTCCTCCGCCTCGAACGCCCGCACGTGATTGCGGATGACCGGCACGGACGCGTCCGCGTAGCCGGAGTTGACGTGCATCTGGCCGCAGCAGGCCTGCCCGGCGGGGAACACGACCTCGTGGCCGAGCCGCTCGAGGATCGTCACGGTCGCGACGGCGACCTGGGGGTACATGGCATCCACGATGCACGTGGCGAACAGGGCGATTCTCATCGACGGCCTCCCAGCAAATGGATCCCGTTCATGTGGTCAGACCATGCTACGTGGGGTACTTCACAGTGGCAAGAGTGTGAGCTAGAGTACATGGTCAGACCACATTGGTCAGACCATTTATGGGCAGACCGCCGTCTTGACCGGGGCGGCTCCTGACGGAAAGGCATATCCATGTTCACTCCCGTGACCGACCCAGTCGCGAACAGCGTGCCGCTGTCCGCGCTGATCGCGTTGATCCCCCTGGTGGTTTTCTTCATCCTCCTTGCCGTGGTCAAGGTAAGGGCGCACGTCGCCGGGCTCGCGGCCCTGGTCACCGCTCTGATCGTGGCGGTCGCGGCATTCGGGATGCCGATCGACCTGGCGCTGCTGGCCGGGGCGGAAGGCGCAGTGTTCGGTGCCCACCCGGTGCTGTGGATCGTGATCATGGCCATCTGGCTGTACCAGGTCACGGTCCTCTCGGGCCGGTTCGATGACCTGCGGCGGGTGTTCGACATGATCGGTGGCGGTGACGTGCGGGTGCAGGCCATCCTCATCGCCTTCTGCTTCGGCGGCATGCTGGAAGCCCTCGCCGGCTTCGGCGCCCCGGTTGCGATCACGGCGACGATGCTGGTCGCCCTCGGCATCTCCCCGCTCAAGGCTGCATGCGCGGTCCTGTTGGCCAACACCGCCCCGGTCGCCTTCGGTGCGGTCGCCATCCCGATCACGACCGCGGGTAGCCTCACCGGGCTGGACGCCGCCCACATCGGCGCCATCGTCGGCCGGCAGGCACCCCTGCTGGCGGTCATCGTCCCGGTGATCCTGCTCTTCATCCTCGACGGGCGCCGCGGCGTGAAAGACGCCTGGCCGATCGCACTGGGCACCGGTGTCGCGTTCGGCCTCGCGCAGTTCCTGTGCTCGAACTTCTTCTCCTACGAGCTGACCGACATCGTCGCCTCCCTCGTCGGGCTCGCCGCCGCCGTCCTGATCCTGCGTGTCTACACCCCGCGCGGTCGCGACCAGGCGCGTGAACGGTTCGGCATCGCCACCGTCACGACGGGCGGGTCGCTCTCCTCCGGCCGGATCGGCATGGCCCTGTTCCCGTACCTGCTCGTCATCGCGGTCTTCGGGATCGCCAAGCTGTGGAAGCTCGGCGTGAACATTCCGGCCGCTCTCGCGGCGACGGACGTGAAGATTCCGTGGCCGGGCCTGTCCGAGCGCCTGGTCGACGCCGCCGGCAAGCCGCTCAGTTCCACCACCTACACCTTCACCTGGCTCTCGAGCCCGGGCACGCTGCTGCTGATCACGGGTCTCATCGTTGCCGTGGTGTACTCCCTGAACGACGACGGTGGTCGCTTCCGGCTGCCCTTGGGCACCGCGATCCGCGAGATCGGGGTCACGGTCTATCGGATGCGCTGGGCCGCGGCGACCATCCTCCTCGTCCTCGCCCTGGCCTATGTGATGAACCTGTCCGGGCAGACGGTCACCATCGGCGTGTGGCTGGCGGGGACGGGCGGCTTCTTCGCCTTCCTCTCCCCGATCCTCGGTTGGCTGGGCACCGCCGTGACGGGGTCGGACACTTCCGCGAACGCCTTGTTCGCCAAGCTGCAGCAGACCGCCGGCGTCAACGCCGGCATTGACCCGAACCTGTTGGTCGCGGCCAACACCACCGGCGGTGTCGTCGGCAAGCTGATCAGCCCGCAGAACCTGGCCATCGCCGCCACGTCGGTTCAGCTGGACGGGCAGGAGGGCACCATCTTGCGCAAGGTGGTCGGGTGGTCCGTCGGCCTGCTGCTCGTGCTGTGTGTCCTGGTCTTCTTGCAGTCCACTCCGGTCCTGGGCTGGATGCTTCCTTGAGATGACCTCGCGTCCCCGCCTCGGCCAAGACCGGGAAACATCGCCGCTGAGGCGGGGATAATGAGACCAGTCCATTGATCAGGAGGAAGCCGCGTGCCGTCGGATCGTTCATACCAGGTCGTGCTCGACGGCGTGGAGGCGGACTTGCGCAGTGGCGTACTCTCTCCCGGTGACCGGTTGCCGGGGGAGCGCGCCCTCGCCGCCAAGTACGGGATCTCGCGGGCCTCTGTCCGTGAGGCGTTGCGGGTCCTGGACACCATCGGACTGGTCCGGTCCGCCGTCGGATCCGGTCCGGGGTCGGGGGCCATCGTGATCTCTGATCCCGCCGGCGGGATGGCGCGAGCGATGCGCCTGCACATGGCGGCACGTACTCTGCCTCTGGACGACATCGTGCAGTCCAGAATGCTCCTGGAGGGCTGGGCGGCACGGGCCGCCGCCGACCGGGTCGCCGCGGACGAGAAGCAATTTCCGGAGATCGAAGAAGCCTCTGCCCTGCTGGAACGGATGAGCGCCGACGACGTCGATCGCGTGCGGTTTCACATCCTCGACTCTCAGTTTCACCTTGCCGTCTCGGCGTTGGCCGGCAGCGCGGTGATCAGCACCGTCATGGATTCCCTGGGCGAGACGATCCGACGTTACGTGATCGAGGCATTCACCGAACTGGACGACTGGGCCGATGTAGCCGCGGAACTACGCCGCCAACACCACGGGATTCTCGATGCCGTGGTGGCCGGCGACGGGGACGCGGCAGAACGGCTCGCTCGCGACCACATCGCCTGGTTCGTGGACCGAGCCGGCGTCACCACTGAGCCTGCCACGTCGGCACGCTCGGGAGAACGGCGGCTGGCTTAGCCGTCTCGAGAAGGCACATCTTCGCGTCCGAATGCTGGCATAAGGGAACAGTCTGCACCCGACAAGATCGCTAACAGACGGACTGCATGCCGGAGCAGGGGCCAATCCTTCCTCACGCTTCCGTCGGACCCCGGTGCTAGCCCGATGCCTCGTCAGTCGAACATACTTTCGAAGCGGGAGCGTGGGCCGTGAGCGTGGCGGTGGTGGTGGAGATCGGCACCCTCACTGACGAGCACTTCGGGGACGGTATCCAAGTCGCCCCGATCGCCGTCCCGGCCGGTTTCCCCTCGCCGGCACAGGACTACTACGACGGCTCCGTCGACCTGAACCACCGCCTGATCCAGGACCGGACCTCCGCGTTCGTGGTCCCGGTGTCGGGGGATTCGACGACCGGGGCCGGCATCAGCGAAGGCGACGAGCTCGTCGTCGACCGCGCCCGCCGGCCCACCGATGGTGCCGTGGTCATGGCGATCCTCGACGGTGAGCTGACCCTCGCACGTCTCCGCCTCACCCGGGCCGGTGTCGTCCTGGCCGCGGAGAACCCGGCCTACCCCGACCTCCGCGTGCCCGCACCCCGTGGTTCCAGCTCGCCGCCCGGGCGACAAGCTGGGGGATGGTCGCCAAGTCCTCGAACTACGAGCTGTACGGAGACCCGTCTTCCAGAACCATGGAGCTGCTGGGCCGGCACGCGGCCTGGCAGGAGGTCTACTCCATCGACGACTCCTTCCGGGGCCTGGACGCCCGTCGCGGCGCCTACGCCGACCAGGGCGGGGTGATCCGGGCCGCGGTCGCCCGGCACACCGGCCCTACCGGGCGGAAGCTTGACCTCGATGACTTCGCCGGTCGACGTGTCCAACGCCGCCGCCCGCACGCTGCGCGCGTGCACATCCAATCCCACCGCCGTACGCTCGTTGAACACCAGGGCCTCCGCTGCATGTCGGCATCCCAAGGCCACTGCTCGGGATGATCCACGAATCTGCACCGTGAGGCCCTGGGCCTACAAGACCTCCAAGCCCCACCCCCATCGGGTCTGAGCCGGTGCTGGTGCCGCTGCGGCCGTTCCTCGGAGGTCGGCTCAGGCGGGGTCGGTCGAGCCTTCCTCGACCGGAGTGACCGCCGCCTCCGGGGTCGCGTCCGCGGCGAGCGCCTGACGGCGGCGGTGGACCTGGACGCCGATCGCCACCGGGATGGCGGCGACGGCGACCGCCCGCATCCACGGCCGGTCGAGCACGTGGCCGGTCAGCGCGTCCAGCGAGGCCCGGCCGGGTCCGCCGACGGCGAAGGACGTGGCGGCCAGGCCGAGCACCGCCGGGTACTCGAAGCCGCCCTCGGTGGCGAAGAAGCCGTTGGGGGTGTGCACGCTGGCGGCCACGCCCATCGTCGTGGCGGCCGCGGCGCCGGCCACCGGTGTCCCGAGTCCCAGCGCGAGGGCCAGTCCCGCCCCCGCTTCACCGACGCCGGCCAGCAGCGCACTGGTCCTCGCCGGCCGGAACCCCATGGCGTGCATGCCCTGGCTCGTCCCCTCGATGCCGCCGCCGCCGAACCAGCCGAACAGCTTCTGCGACCCGTGGGCGACCAGCACGCCGCCGAGGCCGACGCGGAACATCGTGCGGGCGACGGTGGTGGCGACCGGAGTCGTGGTCTCGTGACTCATGGGGATCCTTCCGGTGGGGACGGGGCGAACGCAGGCGCCAGTCTACGGAGCCTTCCGGCGCGGGTGCCGTCACCGGGTGCCGGGGTCCCGGCCTCTCGGACGGCCGCCACGGGCCGCCGGACGCCCTGTAATACACTCGCTGAGGGCCGGGATCGGCCCCATCCCCCGACGATCGGATCAACCGCACCGTGGTCACCCGCCTCTCCCAGCTCTTCCTCCGCACGCTGCGCGAGGACCCTGCCGACGCCGACGTCGCCAGTCACCGGCTGCTCGTGCGCGCCGGGTACATCCGTCGCGCCGCCCCGGGCATCTACTCGTGGCTGCCGCTCGGGTTGAAGGTGCTGGGTCGGGTCGAGGCCATCGTGCGCGAGGAGATGAACGCGATCGGCGCCCAGGAGGTGCACTTCCCGGCCCTGCTGCCGCGGGAGCCCTACGAGGTGACCAACCGCTGGACCGAGTACGGGGAGAACCTGTTCCGGCTGAAGGACCGGCGTGAGGCCGACTACCTGCTCGCGCCCACCCACGAGGAGATGTTCACCCTTCTGGTCAAGGACATGTACACGTCCTACAAGGACCTGCCCGTGTACCTGTACCAGATCCAGACCAAGTACCGGGATGAGGCCCGTCCCCGGGCCGGCCTGCTGCGCGGCCGCGAGTTCATCATGAAGGACTCCTACTCCTTCGACGCCGACGACGAGGGCCTGCAGCGCGCGTACGACGCCCACCGGGCCGCCTACGTGCGGATCTTCGCCCGCCTCGGCCTCGAGGTGGTCGCGGTCAACGCCGTCTCCGGGGCCATGGGCGGCTCCCGCAGCGAGGAGTTCCTGCACCCCACCGAGGTCGGCGAGGACACCTTCGTCCGCTCCGCCGGAGGCTACGCCGCGAACGTCGAGGCCGTCACCACGGTGGCGCCCGCCCCCGTCGACGCCGCGGACGCCCCCGCCGCGCACATCGAGGACACCCCGGACACGCCGACCATCGAGACCCTCGTCGCGGTCGCGAACGAGCGATTCCCCCGGGACGACCGGGACTGGACCGCCGCGGACACGCTGAAGAACGTGGTCATCGCCGTCACCCTCCCGACGGGGGAGCGGCGCATCGTCGTGATCGGTCTGCCCGGGGATCGCGCCGTCGACCTCAAGCGCGTGGAGGCGACCGTCGGGGAGCACCTGGGCGTGGCCGGCGAGGTGGGCGTCGAGGCCGCCTCCGACACCGACCTGGCCGCTCATCCTGGCCTGGTCAAGGGCTACATCGGCCCCGGCGTGGGCCTTGACGTCCCCGTCCTGGGCACCACCTCCCGCACCGGCCTGACCTACCTGCTCGACCCGCGCATCGTCGACGGCACCCGGTGGATCACCGGCGCCAATCAGCCGGGGAGGCACGTGTTCGAGCTGACCGCGGGCCGCGACTTCGTGGCCGACGGTGTGATCGAGGCCAGCGAGGTGCGCGCCGGGGATCTGGCCCCCGATGGTTCCGGCCCGCTCGAGCTGGCCCGCGGCATCGAGATGGGGCACATCTTCCAGCTCGGCCGCAAGTACGCCGAGGCCCTCGACCTGCAGGTGCTCGACGCCAACGGCAAGCGCGTGATCGTGACCATGGGCTCGTACGGCATCGGCGTGAGCCGCGCCGTCGCCGCCCTCGCCGAGAGCAACCACGACGAGAAGGGGCTGGTCTGGCCCCGCGCCGTCGCCCCCTTCGACGTGCACCTGATGGCCACCGGCAAGGGCGAGGAGATCTTCGCCGCCGCCGAGCAGCTGGCCACCGACCTGGAGGCGGCCGGGATCGACGTCCTCTTCGACGACCGGCCGCGCACCTCGCCGGGCGTGAAGTTCGGCGACGCCGAGCTGCTCGGGGTGCCCAGCGTCGTCGTCGTCGGCCGCGGCCTGGCCGACGGCGTCGTCGAGGTCAAGGACCGGCGCACGGGCGAGAGCGTCACCGTGCCGGTCGCCGACGCGGTGGAGCATCTGCGCGGCGTCGTCCGTGGCTCCTGAGGGCCGCCGCGTGACGGCCCCGCCCGTGACGACCGGCTTGTGACCACCGGCCTAGAGGCCGCCGACCCCGCCGTCATCGTCATGGTGATCGTCGCCGGCCTGGCCGCCGGCTGGGTGGACGCCGTGGTCGGCGGGGGCGGTCTGCTGCAGCTGCCCGCCATGCTGCTCGTGCCCGGGATCACCCCGGTACAGGCGCTGGCGACGAACAAGATGGGCTCGGTGTTCGGCACCTCGACGAGCGCGGTGACGTACTACCGTCGCGTGCGGCCGGACCTGCGCACGGCGTTGCCGATGGCGGGGTTCGCGCTGGTCGGCAGCGTGTGCGGGGCGATCGTCGCGGCCAGCCTGCCGCAGCAGGTGTTCAAGCCCGTCATCCTCGTCGCCCTGATCGCCGTCGCGGTCTTCACGGCCCTCAAGCCCGACGCCGGGCAGGTCACCCGGCTGCGGCACTCGGGCCGGCGGCACCACGGCCTCGCCGCCCTCATCGGTGCCGTCATCGGCTTCTACGACGGGCTGCTCGGGCCCGGCACCGGATCGTTCCTCGTGATCGCGCTCGTCACCGTGCTCGGGTATGCGTTCCTGCAGGCCAGCGCCAAGGCCAAGATCGTCAACGTCGCCACCAACATCGGCGCCCTGCTCTTCTTCGTCCCGCACGGCTCGGTGCTGTGGGGCCTCGGCCTGATCCTCGGCGCGGCCAACATGGTCGGCGGCTACCTCGGTGCCCGGACCGCCGTCGCCCGCGGCAGCCGCTTCATCCGGGTCGTGTTCCTCGTCGTCGTCGGGCTGCTCGTGCTCAAGCTCGGTTCGGACGTCCTCGGGGATCTCCGGCGCTGAGACGCGAACGGGGCCCGGTCTCCCGGGCCCCGCACGACTGCACTCGATACCGGCTCAGCCGACGCCCGAGACGCCGAGCAGCCGCCCCACGAGGAACGTCGCGGCCAGGGCGAGCGCGCCACCGATGACGACGCGCAGCGTCGCCCGCAGTTGCGGTGCCCCGCCCAGGCGCGCGGACACGGCCCCCGTGATCGCGAGGGCGATGAGGGTGACGACCACCGTGACGGGCACCCGCAGGCCGGCCGGCGGCAGCAGGACCGCGATCAGCGGCAGTACCGCCCCGATGAGGAAGGCGACGAACGACGCGGACGCGGCGTGCCACGGGCTGACGACGTCGTCCTGGTCGATGTTCAGTTCCATGGACAGGTGGGCGCTGAGGGCGTCCTTCTCGGTGAGCTCCACGGCGACCTGGTGGGCGGTCTCCTCGCTCAGTCCCCGCTGCCGGTACAGCTCGGCGAGCTCGACGAGTTCGCCCTCGGGGTCGTCCCGCAGCTCGGCGGTCTCCTTGGCGATCAGCGCCTCCTCCGAGTCGCGCTGGCTGCTGACGGACACGTACTCGCCGAGCGCCATCGACACAGCGCCACCGACGACGGCTGCGGCACCGGCCACGAGGATCGGGCCGGGTTCGGTGGTGACCCCCGCGACGCCGACGACGACGGCGGCCACGGAGACGATGCCGTCGTTCGCGCCGAGCACCCCCGCACGGAGCCGGTTGAGGCGCTGGGAGAGGCCAGAAGCGGCGTGCGGTTCGGGATGGTCGTGGAGGCGAGACTGAGGCTGGTCCATGAGGGCATCCAACACCCGGCGCGCCGATCCCGCCAGCAAGGTTGGGCTTGCCTCAACGGTGCGGCGTCCGGTGCGGGCGGCGTCGGATTCGGTCGACGGCTGGCGGATCGGCACCCGGTCTTCCGACGACACGCCGGCCGACACGGGGACCGGGTGTGGTGTGAGCGGTGGCCGCGCACTGGATCCCAGGACATGCCGGCCGACGCTGGGACCGGGTACTGGGTCAGGGGTGGCCGCGCACTGGATCCCAGGACATGCCTGGTGGATCGGGGACCGGGCGCTCTATCCCGATCGGAATCGGCGTGTCGCGGGACGGGGTGGACCGAGCTCGATGTCACCGACCGGATTCAGCACCCGAGGACGCCGTGCCCGACGGCGCAGTGCTCGACGGAGCGGAACCGGACGTTGCCCGACCGGACGGTACCGAACCGGCCGCCGGTGAGCCCGGCGACGACGAGGGCAGCAGACTGTCGCTCAGTCCGGGGGCGACGGCGATGACGCCCGTGAGTGCGGTGCCGGCCCGTGCCGCGTCGAGGAGGAGCGGCACTGCCCGGGCCCGCGTCGCGGCGTCGCCGAACGCGACCGCATCGCCCCACGCCAGGATCGCGTCGCGCTCCAGCCGGGCGGTCGCCGCCGTCGCCCGCGCGGGCTGGTCGAGGACCGTGCGGTCGACCGGGAACGCCGGCCGCTCAGGTTCCACGGCGCGGCAGTGATGGCGGGCGAACTCGACCGCAGCCGTCAGCCGGGTCCGGTGGGCACGCTCGGCTGCGGTCGCCGACGGGAGCGTGTCCCCGGTTCGTGCGCGCAGCACCTGATACGTGTAGACGGCCCGCTGCTCGGCCAGCTCGACCCGGGCGAGCGCCTCGGTCGGTCCCGGGACGGCGGAACCGGAAGTCGAGGAGCTGGAGGCCGCACCGGTCGTGGAGGACACCGCCGACGCCGGGGCGTCCGACGGGGTGGGGGACTGGGCGCCGGCAGAGGACTGGTCCGAGGAGGGAGACGCGGCGCGGCCGGTCGAGCTCGGGCAGGCCGAGGGCGACGCGTCCGCCGGAACGGCCGCCCGCACTCGTGCCGCCGCGTCGGGCAGCGTGACGCCGGCGCTGCGGGCGAGCCGGTCGGCCCACTGCACCTGGGCGCCCCCCGTCGCGGCGAGGACCCGGGCCATTCCGCCCTCGGGTGCGGTGGACCAGCCACTCGTGGACGACCCAGCGGTGACGGATTCCGACGCGGAGGACGCCGGCGACCCGGCCGCGGGGAGTGTCGGTGCGGAGGCCGCCGACGGGGCCGCCGGTGACGACCCGGCAGGAGACGAATCGACGGGCGGCGTGTTGACGTCCGGTCCGCCGTCGGACGGTGACGCGCCCGCGGGAGCGTCGGACTGGGGGGAAGCGGCCCCGGCCGAGCCCGCGTCGGCCGCATCCGCAGCCGCGCCGGTCGCCGAGGAACTCGCGTCCGCGCCGGTCGGACCCGCACTGACCGCACCCGAACCCGCGCCGGAACCGGGGGACGACGTGGGCGCGGGGGAGCCGAGGGTCGCCGCCGCGGTCAGGCTCCGTACCGCGACGTCCTGCAGCTCGCGGGCCACTGACGCCGCGGTCACCGGTCGCGCGCTCGGCGACGACGCGGTGGACCCGGTCGATGCTGCGGTCGAACCGGCCGTGGCCGAGGCCGCCCCCGGCGCACCTGGACCCGAGGCCGCACCCGACGTGCCCGCAGCCGAACCTGACCCGTCGTCCCCGGCCAGCAGGCGCCGCTGGACCGCGACGGCCGCGGCGATGCCCGTCAGATCCGAACGCTGCGCCGTCGTCGTGCCCGCCCCGCGCAGAAGAAGGTGCACGTCCGCGTCCACCCGCCGCAGGGCCGTGGCCGCATCGTGCCGGGCCGACTCGGCCCGGCTGCGCTCCCGCGCGGCCGACGGATCCGAGCCGGGCAACAGCGGCTTGAGGACGACGGCGCTGAGCACCGCGACCAGCGCGAACAGCACGACGCCGGCCACGACCAGCAGCCAGACACGGCGACGGGAGCCCCGTGACGGCGTCGGTGACCCGGCCCGGTCGCGTGCTCCCATGAGTCTCGATCCTGCCATGCTGCTCTGCCGTGCAGCGGCGTCCGGCGCAGCGTCCGGCGCGGCGCCGGCGGGGCGGAGGAGACCGTGTTCCGAGCCCACGCCGGGACACGGTAATGTCGTTAGGCTGGAGCACAACCACGTAGCAGGAGGTCATGATGGCGGCCAGGTCCGGCCAGAAGCAGGCGTCGGCGCCCCGGCGGAACCCGCAGCCGGCGGCGGTCGACACCGACCGTGTCGACGCCCTGTTCGCGCCGATCGTCGCCGACGCCGGCCTCTTCCTCGAGCAGGTCCGCGTCCACGGGCCCGCAGCGCTGCGCACGCTCAGCGTCGTCGTCGACCTCCCGGAGGACCGCACCGGGTCGCTCGGCCTCGACGAGGTCGCCGAGCTGGCGCGCCGGCTCTCGGACGCCCTCGACGAGGACCCCGACGTCGTCCCGGGCCCCGTCGACCTGGAGGTCTCCTCGCCGGGCGCCGAGCGCAAGCTCACCGAGCCGCGCCACTGGCGCCGGTCGCGCGGCCGCCTCGTCACCGTCGTCACGACGTCCGGGGCCACCCTGCTGGGCCGGCTGACCGAGGCCGACGAGACCGAGGCGACCATCGTCCCGCGCCTCGAGGGCGCCAAGGGCACGAAGCCCAAGGACGGCGACCCGGTCACGGTGCCGTACGCCACGGTGACCTCCGCGCGCGTCCAGGTCGAATTCACGGCCCCCGACGACACCGCCGCAGGCGATCACGACCAGCACGACGACACCGACCAGCACGACTTCATCGAGGACGAGGAGGCCTGAGATGGACATCGACATGAGCGCCCTGCGACTCCTCGAGCAGGAGCGGGAGATCCCGCTGGACCGGTTGATCCCCGCGATCGAGCAGGCCCTGCTGGTCGCCTACCAGAAGGGCACCGGCCACACCCACCAGGCCCGCGCCGAGCTGGACCGCAAGACCGGTCACGTGACCATCTACGCGGTCGAGACCGACGACGAGGGCAACGCGGTCGGGGAGTACGACGACACCCCCGCCGGCTTCGGCCGGATCGCCGCCAGCACGGCCCGCCAGATCATCCTGCAGCGTCTGCGCGACGTCGAGGACGACGCCGTCGTCGGCGAGTTCCGCGCCAAGGAGGGCGAACTCGTCTCCGGCCTGATCCAGCAGGGCCGCAGTGCGCACATGGTCCAGGTGGATCTCGGCGCCGTCGAGGGCGTCCTTCCGCCGCCCGAGCAGGTGCCGGGAGAGGACTACCGCCACGGCAACCGCATCCGCGCGTTCGTCGTCGACGTCCACCGCGGCATGAAGGGCCCGTCCATCACGCTGTCCCGGTCCCACCCCGGCCTGGTGCGCAAGCTCTTCGAGCTCGAGGTGCCGGAGATCGCGGACGGCAGCGTCGAGATCATCGCCCTCGCCCGCGAGGCCGGCCACCGCACGAAGATGGCCGTCGCCGCGCGCGTGCCCGGCGTCAACGCCAAGGGCGCGTGCATCGGCGAGATGGGCTCCCGCGTCCGGGCCGTCATGAGCGAGCTCTCGGGCGAGAAGATCGACATCGTCGACTGGGCCGACGACCCCGCCGTGTTCATCGCGCACGCCCTCTCCCCGTCGCGGGTCACCTCGGTGACCATCGTCGACGAGGCGAGCCGGTCGGCGAAGGTCGTGGTTCCCGAGTTCCAGCTCTCGCTCGCCATCGGCAAGGAGGGGCAGAACGTGCGGCTCGCCTCCAAGCTGACCGGGTGGCACATCGACATCGCCGCGGACACCGCAGCGGGACGTGGCACCGCCGACGCGACGGCCGACGGCGCGGCCGGTTCCCGCTGACACGCCCCGGTTCGTGGCGCGCCGGGAACAGGGGCTAGACTTGAACGGTTGGGACAACCGTGAGGGGCCCGTGCGCACCTGCGTCGGCTGCCGTCGGCGGGACTCCCAGCATCTGCTCGTGCGTGTGGTCCGTCTCTCCGCTTCCAGTCCTCGACTGCAGGTGGACGCGCGGCGCCGCCTGCCCGGTCGCGGGGCGTGGCTCCATCCCGAGCCGCAGTGCCTGCAACGGGCGCTCTCGCGTCGAGCGTTCGACCGGGCCTTCCGGGCCGCGGTCGACGCCACCGACGTCGAGTCCTGGATCGCACAGCACGTCCCGGGTCATCACCCGACCAGGGACGACCGTCAACCTGAAAGCGGGTCAGAACACTGATGGAAACCCGATGAGTGCCTCCCGATGAGTACGTCACTGTGCTCTCTCACCGCCGCTGACCGCGCCTCGCGCAACGGAAGCGGCAGTACGGAATAGACGGTCCGCCCCCTGTCCGGTGCGGGCCGAGACAGGAGAAATGTGGCCAAGGTCCGCGTTCACGAGCTCGCCAAGGAGCTCAACATCACGTCGAAGGACGCCCTCGCCAAACTGCAGGAGCTGGGCGAGTTCGTCCGGTCGGCGTCCTCCACGATCGAACCCCCGGTCGCGCGCAAGCTGCGCTCGGCCTACCCGGCCGCGTCCGCCGCCGGTAATGGAGCCGCTGCCAGCAACGGTGGCGCGGCGAAGCCGTCCGCCGGTTCCGGCACCACCGCCGCCCGCGGGTCCGCCCGTCCCGGCCCCTCCGGGCCCCGGCCCGGGCCTGCCGCCCCGGCAGCGCCGTCCGCGCCCGCCGAGACTCCGGCTCCCGCGGCGTCCACCACCGCGAACGAGGCCGCTGCGGCGGCCCCGGCACCCACCCCGCAACGCGAGCAGAGCACGCCCGCCGCGAGTGCGTCCGCGCGTCCGGCGTCGGCCACCCCCACGAGCGCACGTCCCGGCCCCAAGCCGGAGACGCCGGCCGCCCGGGAGGAGACCCTGCGCGACGGTGGCGGCCGTGACGACAGCCGTCGTCAGGCGCCCGCCCCGGGCCAGAAGCCCGGTCCCCGTCCCGGCGCCCCGCGCCCGGGCAACAACCCGTTCGCCCCCTCGCAGGGCATGCCCCGGTCGGGCAGCCGTCCGGGCAACAACCCGTTCGCCCCGTCGCAGGGCATGCCGCGTCCCGGTGGCAGCCGCAACGGCGCTGCCGGTGCGGCGGGTCCCCGTCCGCCGGCCGGTGCCGGTGGTCCCCGTCCGGGTGCCCCGCGCCCGGGTGGCACGGGCGGTCCGCGTCCGGGTGCCCCGCGTCCCGGTGGCACCGGTGGTCCGCGTCCCAACCCGGCCATGATGCCCAAGCGCACCACCGAGCGGCCCGGTGCCGGTGCGGGTGCCGGCCGTCCCGGTGCCGGTCCTCGTCGCGGCCCCGGGGGCGGTCCCGGTTCGGGTCCCGCCGGTGGTGGCTTCGGCAAGGGCGGTCGCGGTCGCGGCGGTACCCAGGGTGCCTTCGGCAAGGGCGGCGCCAACCGGGGCAAGCAGCGCAAGTCGAAGCGGGCGAAGCGCGCCGAGCTGGAGCAGATGCAGGCTCCCACGGTCGGCGGCGTCTCCGTCCGCCGGGGTGACGGCAGCACCATCCTGCGGCTGCGCCGCGGCGCCTCGCTGACGGACTTCGCCGAGAAGATCGATGCGAACCCCGCCTCGCTGGTGACCGTCCTCTTCCACCTGGGCGAGATGGCCACGGCCACGCAGTCCCTGGACGAGGACACCTTCGCGCTGCTCGGTGACGAGCTCGGCTACAAGATCGAGATCGTGTCCCCGGAGGACGAGGAGCGCGAGCTGCTCGACTCCTTCGACATCGACCTGGACGCCGAGCTCGAGGCCGAGGGCGACGACGAGCTGCAGGCCCGTCCGCCGGTGGTCACCGTCATGGGTCACGTCGACCACGGCAAGACCCGCCTGCTGGACGCGATCCGTCACTCCGACGTCGTCTCCGGCGAGTCCGGCGGCATCACCCAGCACATCGGCGCCTACCAGGTGCATCACGAGCACGAGGGCGTCGACCGGGCCATCACCTTCATCGACACCCCGGGTCACGAGGCGTTCACGGCCATGCGTGCCCGTGGTGCGAAGGTCACCGACATCGCGGTGCTCGTCGTGGCCGCGGACGACGGCGTGATGCCGCAGACGGTCGAGGCGCTCAACCACGCCCAGGCCGCCGGTGTGCCGATCGTCGTCGCCGTCAACAAGATCGACAAGGAGGGCGCGAACCCGGACAAGATCCGCGGTCAGCTCACCGAGTACGGTCTGGTGCCCGAGGAGTACGGCGGCGACACCATGTTCGTCGACGTCTCCGCCCGGCAGAACCTGAACATCGACCAGCTGCTCGAGGCCGTCCTGCTGACGGCGGACGCGGCGCTGGACCTGCGGGCCAACCCGGACAAGGACGCCCGCGGCGTCGCGATCGAGGCCAACCTCGACCGTGGCCGTGGTGCCGTCGCGACCGTCCTGGTCAACTCCGGCACCCTGCACGTCGGCGACACGATCGTGGCCGGCACGGCGCACGGCCGTGTGCGGGCGATGTTCGGTGACGACGGCGAGCAGGTCGACGCGGCGACGCCGTCGCGGCCGGTCCAGGTCCTCGGTCTCTCCTCGGTGCCCCGCGCCGGTGACAGCTTCCTGGTCACCGACGACGAGCGCACCGCCCGGCAGATCGCCGAGAAGCGGGAGGCCGCCGAGCGCAACGCCCAGCTGGCCAAGCGCCGCAAGCGCATCAGCCTCGAGGACTTCGACAAGGCCGTGGCCGAGGGCAAGATCGACACCCTCAACCTCATCCTCAAGGGCGACGTGTCCGGTGCCGTCGAGGCGCTGGAGGACGCGCTGCTCAAGATCGATGTGGGCGACGACGACGTGCAGCTGCGCGTCATCCACCGCGGTGTCGGTGCGATCACGCAGAACGACGTCAACCTGGCGACCGTGGACAACGCGATCATCATCGGGTTCAACGTCAAGCCGGCCGAGCGCGTCGCCGAACTGGCGGAGCGCGAGGGCGTCGACATGCGCTTCTACTCGGTCATCTACGCGGCGATCGACGACATCGAGCTGGCCCTCAAGGGCATGCTCAAGCCGGAGTACGAGGAGGTGCAGCTCGGTACCGCCGAGGTGCGCGAGGTCTTCCGCTCCTCCAAGTTCGGCAACATCGCCGGTTCGCTGGTGCGCAGCGGGACCATCCGCCGCAACACCAAGGCCCGTGTGCTGCGCGCCGGCACGGTCGTCGGCGACAACCTCACCATCGAGTCGCTGCGGCGGTTCAAGGACGATGCGACCGAGGTCCGCGAGGGCTTCGAGTGCGGTATCGGCCTGGGCTCGTTCAACGACATCCGCGAAGAGGACACCATCGAGACCTTCGAGATGCGCGAGAAGCCGCGCGTCTGATCGTCCGCGACCGGACGGCGTGCCTCGGCGCACCGCGGTCGGCACTCACCGGTGCCGACTGCGGTGCGCCGTCGTCCGTCCGGGTGCCACCCCCATCACGAAGGAGAGAGAACACCATGGCCGACGCAGCACGGGCCGCCCGGCTCGGCGACCGGATCAAGGTCGTCGTCGCGCAGGCGCTGGAACGGCGGGNAAGGAGAGAGAACACCATGGCCGACGCAGCACGGGCCGCCCGGCTCGGCGACCGGATCAAGGTCGTCGTCGCGCAGGCGCTGGAACGGCGGGTCAAGGATCCCCGGCTGGGCTTCATCACGATCACCGACTGCCGGGTGACGAACGACCTGCAGCACGCCACGGTGTACTACACCGTGTTCGGCGAGGAGGAGCAGCAGGCGTCCACCCGCGCCGCGCTCGAGTCCGCCAAGGGCGTGCTGCGCGCCGAGGTGGGCAAGAACATCACCGCCCGGCTGACCCCGACGCTGACCTTCGTCGCCGACGAGGTCCCCGTCAACGCCTCCCACGTCGAGGATCTGCTGCGGACCGCCCGCGAGCGTGACGCCGAGCTGGCCGCCCAGGCCTCCGGCGCCGTGTACGCGGGGGCGGAGGACCCCTACCGCAAGCCGGCCGAGGACGACGAGGAGCTCGACGCCGAGCGCTGACGCCCTGGTTCGACCTCCGCGCTGGCGTGATCCTCGCGCCGCCTCCACGCTGACTGGTCAGTTTCCGGGCGTTCTACGCGGCCGACGGCGGCAGAACGCCCGGTTTCGGACCAGTCAGCAGGAGAACGCGGGCCCGCCCGGCGCCGGTGTTCAGGGGGTCGGCAGGCGGGAGAGGCCCTCGACGAGGTCATCGCGCGACCCGCACAGGGCCACCCGCACCCAGCTCTCGCCGCTCGGCCCGAAGGCCGTGCCCGGGGCGAGGGCGACCCGGTGCTCGGCGAGCAGCCGGTGGCACCAGGCCCGCACGTCGCCGCCGCTGACGGCGCTCACGTCCACCCACAGGTAGAACGCGCCCGCGGCCGGCAGGTACGGGTACCCCTTCTCGCCGACGAGCTGCTGCGCGAGGTCCCGGTTGGACCGGTAGTGCGTGCGCGCGGTGTCGATGTAGTGCTGGGGCACCGTCAGCGCCGCGACCGCCGCGTGCTGGACGGCGGGATTGACGCACGAGACGATCGCCTCCATCACCGGGTCGATCAGGGACGCCGTGCCCGGCGGGATCACGAGGGCCCCGATCCGCAGCCCCGTCAGGCCGTAGGTCTTCGAGAGGGTGTGCGAGACGATCACCCGGTGGTCGGTGTCGTACCGCAGCGGGCTGACGTGCTCGACGCCGTCGTAGGTGAACGCCTCGTAGCACTCGTCCGAGATGACCCAGAGGTCGTGCGCGGAGGCGAAGTCCATCAGCGCCCGCACGGTCGCCGGGTCGAACACCGCGCCCAGCGGGTTGGACGGGGAGTTGAGCACGATCGCCCGCGTCCGCGGCGTCACGAGCGCCTCCAGGTCCTCCACCCGCGGCGCGAACCCGTCCTCCGGCCGCAGCCGGTAGGTCACGGGCACCGCGTGCACGAGGGAGGCGGTCATGGTGAACGTCGGGTAGCCCGGGTCCGGGACGAGCACCTCGTCGCCGACGTCCAGGGTCAGGCTCATCGCCAGGTGCAGGCCCTGCTGCGCGCCCGTCACCACGTACACGCGGGACGCGTCCAGGCTCAGTCCCTGCTGCGCGTTGACCCGGTCGGCGAACGCCTGCCGCAGCGACGGCAGCCCGGCGTTGGGCGTGTAGAACGTCTCGTCCCGCTCGTAGGTCTCGATCGCGGCCTGCAGGACGTGCGGATCGGTGGGGAAGCCGGGCTCGCCGATGGAGAGGACGACGGCGTCGCCGAGGGTCCAGGCGGCCTGCGTGATCTCGCGGATCTGGTTGGTCGGGACGGTGCGGACGTGCGGGGCCAGCTCGGGCATGCGGCCAGTCTAGGTGTAGGAGGTCATGACGTTGGCGACGCGGGCCGGGACGCGGCTGGCGGGTGGCTGGTCGGCGCAGGCGGTGT
>NZ_JBAJMW010000012.1:0-8865 GCF_036881825.1 Tersicoccus mangrovi
AGTATTGGTCCGTTCTCGCCCCGTGCAGTGCGAAGGTCAGCAGTGCTGGTGTCTCACCCCATCCTGACGCACAGGGCTCGAGCGGGAGCGCTTGTTCAGTCGCGCGTGGATCTTCGTGGGTCACGAATCAGAGATCCCTCAGCCCGGCGACTACGTGGTGCGGCGAGTGCTCGACGACTCGTTCATCGTGGTGCGCGACGAGAGTGGCTCCGTCAAGGCGATGTTCAACATGTGCCTGCACCGAGGAATGCAGGTGTGCCGGGCGGAAATGGGCAACGCCTCGCACTTCCGCTGCCCGTATCACGGCTGGTCGTACCGCAACGACGGACGAATCGTGGGGCTGCCGTTCCACGAAGAGGCGTACGGTGGCGAGGCTGGCTTCAATCGCAAGGGAGCCCGCCTGCTTCCGGCGCCGAGCCTCGACAGCTACAACGGGTTGATCTTCATCAGCATGGATCCGGATGCGCCACCGCTGATCGACTACCTCGGCGATTTCGCTTTCTATCTCGACTACTACACGAAGCAGAGCTCCTCGGGCATCGAGCTCCGCGGCCCGCAGCGCTGGCGGGTGAAGGCGAACTGGAAGATCGGCGCAGAGAACTTCGCCGGCGACATGTACCACACGCCACAGACCCACACCTCGGTGGTCGAGATCGGCCTCTTCCGCGAACCGAAGGCGGAGAAGCGTAAAGACGGCAACACGTACTGGGCGGGCAACGGCGGAGGCACGACCTACAAGCTTCCGGAGGGAACGCTCGAGGAGCGGCTGCGCTACGTGGGCTACCCCGACGAGATGATCGACCGGATGAAGGAGGTCTGGTCCCAGGACCAGCTCAATGTGATCGGCGAGAACGGCTTCATGATCTCGGCGGCCTCGATCTTCCCGAACATGAGCTTCGTGCACAACTGGCCGAAGGTGGAAGACGGCGACGACGTGCTCCCGTTCATCTCGATCCGTACCTGGCAGCCGATCAGCGAGAACGAGACCGAGGTGCTTTCCTGGTTCGCCGTCGACGCAGCGGCACCGGAGGAGTTCAAGGCTCTGTCGTACAAGGCGTACCTGATGTGCTTCGGCAGCACGGGGATGTTCGAGCAGGACGATGTGGAGAACTGGGTGTCCCTTACGAACACCGCGAAAGGGAATATGGCGCGGCGCTTGCTGCTGAACAGCCGGATGGGCGTGCTGAAAGACGGCAGATTCGTCGTGGAGCCGCTCGGACCGGACGCGTTCTCTGGCCCGGGCGTGGCCCACGTCGGTTACGGAGAGTACAACCAGCGGCATCTGCTCGAGCGCTGGGCGGACTACCTCGAGACGGAGCCGACCGCGCTGATCATCTCGTCGGTGGGGATGCCGGAGGGGCTGTCATGACCGAGGCGCGCTGGGTTCGACTGAAAGAGTCGCCGCTCGGAGCACATACGACCAAAGCCACGCGGGTGGGGAGTTCGTTGTCGTTCTCGGACGGCCTGCATCTGGAGACGCACAGGTGGCTCGTCGAAGAGGCATACATCCTCGACGAGCAGCGGTACGAGGACTGGCTCGACCTCATCGCCGACGATGTGCACTACATCATGCCCGTGCAGGTCACTACCGCGCTCGGCGCCGGGTACTCGACGTCTCCGGGCATGGCGCATTGGGACGAGAACAAGTACTCCCTGAGCCGGCGGGTCGCCCGCTTCCTCACGGAACACGCCTGGACAGAGGATCCGCCCTCCCGGCTCCGTCACTTCGTCACGAACGTGCGCACCTTCGAGAGCGACGTCCCGGGCGAGGTCGTCGTCGATTCTGCGGTGCTTCTTTTCCGCAGTCGCGGCGACGTGCACGAGCCCGCGGTGATCTCGGCCGGCCGCGAAGACGTTCTGCGACGTGTCGGCGGCGGGTTGCAGCTCGCACGCCGAACCATCACGGTCGACGAGTCGGTCTTGCGCACACAGAATCTGGCGATCTTCCTATGAAACTCGAATGGGAAGGCGAAGAGGACGACCGCATCGCGGCCATCGCAGCAGCAGACGAACGTCAGCGGCTCGAAGACCAGCGGGTAGGGGCTCCGATCTCGATCGCCAATGAGTTCTCGGAGATCCGGGTATCTCGCGTGGAGACACGCAACGGCTCCCGGCTCCTGATCGAGTCGCCGCGATCCGGGCAGTGGGTCGCTCTCGATCCGCTCGAGCTCGAGGCGCTGACCTGGCAGACTACGGCGACGTTCTCCGCCATGATCGCCCAACCGTTCGCACCGATGTTCCCTGAGATAACGCCTGAAGAAGCAGGAGAGGAGTGACACATGCCTGTCGTGAAAGCGGATCTCGGGCTCTGTCAGGGCTACGCCAACTGCATCATGGCCGCGGGAGACTATTTCGATCTCGATGACGACGGCGTCGTGATCCTGCTCAGAACAGAGGTCGACGAGGCCGACCGGAAACGGGTCACCGAGGCGGCGAACAGCTGCCCGGTTTCCGCGCTCCGGGTGGAAGACGAATGACGACAGCGATTGTCGGTGCGTCGATCGCGGGGGTACGGGCCGCGCAGGCGCTTCGGGCAGAGGGGTATCGCGGAGACGTTGTGCTCATCGGCTCCGAGCCCGTGCTGCCCTACGACAAGCCGCCGCTGTCGAAGGGATACCTCGTCGGTGCAGGTGCAGCCGAGGTCACGCTCCTCACGGCGGCGGAGGCGCTCGAGCTTAACATCGACCTTCGTCTCGGTGTGCCGGCGGTAGGTCTGGACCGTGCGTTGTCGGAGCTCCGGCTGGCGAATGGACGGCGGGTCGGCTTCGATGACCTCGTGGTGGCGACCGGCGTCCGCGCGCGGCCGTCGCCGTGGGGTGAAGGCGAGGGAATCCATGTGCTGCGGACACTCGACGACGCAGACCGGCTGCGCGCCGAGCTAGTTCCCGATCGCAGGATCATCGTCATCGGAGCGGGCTTCATCGGCGCCGAGGTCGCCGCGACCGCTCTTGGGCTCGGAGTCGATGTCACCCTGGTCTCGGCGACACGCGACCTGATGTCACGCCGGCTCGGTGACGAGATTGGCGCCCTCTTCTCGCAGAAGCACTCCCGGCATGGCGTACATGCGGTTCTCGGACGGACGGTCGCGCAGATCGACGGTGCGAAGGGAGACTTCCGCGTGCTCCTGGATGACGGTTCCGAGCTCCACGGTGATGTCGTCGTCATCGGCATCGGGGCAGTGCCGAACGTCGAATGGCTCGAGGACTCAGGGCTCGAGATCGACGACGGTCTCGTCTGCGACGAATTCCTCACGGCACTCGGCGCCCCGGAAATCCATGCGATCGGCGATGTTGCGCGGTGGCGGCATCCGGTTCGCGGCGATCTCACCCGTCTTGAGCACTGGACGAATGCGGTCGACCAGGCGCGCTGTGTCGCGCACAACATCGCTCATCCCGACGACCGACGCTCATATCTGCCTGTCGAGTATGTCTGGAGTGACCAGTTCAACTGGAAGCTGCACATCGTCGGTCGCACGACGGCAGTCAACCCCGAGATGGTGACGGACCCTCGAACACCCGACCGGATCGCGTCTCTGTACTCTCAGAATGGTCTGTCATTCGACGGGGCAGTGGTACTGAATTGGCCCCGCGCTCTCGTCGAAGTCCGCCGGTCCATCGCAGCGGGATCGTCGCTTTCCGACGTTCGTGTACGACTGGGCCGGCTGCTCGAATCGGCGTCCGGATAGACCTGGACGGGATCGCCTTGCCCTTGATGGCGGCCCTGAGGGCCGGCAGGAACGATACAGTTTCTGTTGTGCAGAGAAATAGAGCAGCCGACGGAGTCGATGCGGCTCCGCAATACCGATCGAGTCGGTCGACAATGCCCTGAAACTCCTGCTCCTGCTCGGTGAGAAGAACGAACTTCGACTGACGGACGCCAGCAAGCACCTGGGTGTCGCGACCTCAACGGCGCATCGCATCCTCGCGATGCTTCAATGGCGAGGATTCGTGCGGCAAGACCCGCGAACGAAGACATACGGGCCAGGGCCGTCGTTGACCACGATCGCCTTCTCGGTGCTGAGAAAGATGGACATCCCGCAGATCGTGCAACCGATCCTCGAGGAACTCAGCCACCAAGCCGGCGAGACGGTTCACCTCGGCACGCTCGACGGCAACTCCACTCGCTTTCTCGCAGTCTCGGAACCGACGACGGCGGTGCGAGTCGCTTCACGGTTGGGCAAGGAGATGCCGGCCCATTGCACCTCCACGGGAAAGGTTCTCCTGGCGCAGCTCCCGCGAGAACAATTGGACCGTCTCTACCCCGACGAGCAACTCTCACAGGTGACTCCGCAGTCGATCCGTACCAAGACCGAGCTCCTCGCACAACTGGATCTTGTCGCGAAGCAGGGCTATGCAACGAACCGGGAGGAGAGCGAGGAGGGCGTGGCCTCGGTGGCCGTGGCCGTTCCCTCGGCGAGCGGGCTGCGGTTGGCGATCAACGCATCTGCCCCGGTGTTCCGCTTGCCTCCCCGCAAGGTGAAGACCCTCGTCGCACTCCTCGATGAGGCAGCCGTACGTCTGGCCGACCTGACCTCCTGAAGGCTCGTCGTCTCTTTCCCCTGCGACCTGGTGCAGGGGTCGTTCGGCGCGTTCTGAAGAGAGCTCGAGCCATGCTGGACTGTTGGCGCCGCGCAAGCTATTGTGTCTTCTAGTTAGGAACAAGTTCTGCTCAGCAGATAAATATGCGAAGAGGATGATCAATGCAGATCGTACTGGTGCACGGCGGATGGGTAGGCGGCTGGGTGTGGGACGGCGTCGCCGACGAATTGCGCAGAATGGGGCACGAGGTGATCGCGCCGACGCTGCGCGGTCTCGAAGACGGTGACGTGGACCGCTCCGGCGTCACGATGAGCATGATGGCGCGCGATCTGATCGATCAGGTAAGAGAGCTCACCCAGCTCGACATCGTGCTCGTCGGTCATAGCGGCGGAGGTCCGCTCATCCAACTCGTCGCTGAGGCGATGCCCGAGCGCATCGGCCGGGTCGTCTTCGTCGACGCCTGGGTGCTGCGCGACGGCGAGACCATTAACGACGTGCTCCCCGATCCGTTGGTCGCAGCGACGAAGGCGCTTGCGAGTCAGTCCGACGACAACACCATCGTCATGCCGCCTGAGCTCTGGGCCGCGTCTATGCAGGACATGTCTCCGTTCGAGCAGCAGCAGCTCGCCGCGCTCGAGCCGAGGCTCGTCCCAGCGCCGGCAGGCTGGTCCGATGAGCCGATCCGCCTCGACCGGTTCTGGGCGAGCAGCATCCCGTCAAGTTATGTGTTCCTCGCTCAGGACCAGGCCGTTCCCGCTGAGATCTACCAGGCCGCGGCCGGGCGGCTTGATAGTCCGCGCACGATCGAGATCGACGGAAGCCATTTGGTGATGCTCACGCATCCGGAGAGGCTCGCACGGGCCCTCGACGCCGTCATTGCCTAACAGGCCTGGGGAAGCTATGGATTCGATTTCACGCCCAGACGACGTCGCGCCGATCTCGTACACCGAACTGGCGCCGTCGGGTGCGCCTGCTCGGTGGATCGTCCTCGTGCACGGGGGTGGTGCCTCGAACGAGTACTATCTCGAGACGCCCGACGGCCGACAGGGCTGGGCGGCACGATTCGTATCGCTTGGCTACGGTGTGCTGGTGGTGGACTGGCTGGGGTTGTCCTATGAGGCGGCCCAACACGTCGATGATCGTGCGGCGTCTGCGCGGCTGGACTATGAGAGCGTGTGCCGAGGGATGGGCGTGTTCCTCTCTGGTCTCGGCCGGAACGTCGTGCTGGTCGTGCACTCGATGGCAGGTCCGATTGGCTTCCGCCTCCTAGAGACGCATGGCGATCTCATCGACGGGCTCGTAGCCGTCGCTCCGGGCCCGCCTGGAAATATACAGGCGGTGCCCGAGATCGTGAGGGAGTCCGACCAGGAGGTCTCCATCCGTGGAGCGGCCATCGACTGGACCATCCCGAAGATGGGTTTCTGGGAACCCACAAGCGCCTTCGTGAACGACAAGGCCATCGGACCCAGCCGGCGGTTCCCCCGCGAGTGCATCGAGGTGTTCCGCCGCACCCTTCGGCCGATCCCGGCCCGGATGCTTTATCAGCGTCAGAACATCGGTGGGAGCCAAATGAGGATCGGGCCGACCGACGCGTTCACGAACAAGCCGATTCTCGTCTTCACGGGTGGAGCCGATACCGACCACCCCTCGCAGCTGGATCAGGACATCGTGGCCTGGCTCACCGATCAGGGCGCCGCCGTCACCTTCTGGTCGTCCGAACTGCCTCTTCTCGCTGGGAACGGCCACTCGCTGATGGTCGAAGACAATAGCGACGAGATCGCTGACGAGATCGCGCGGTGGATCACGGCGCTCTGACTCGCCACCGTATCGTCCCGGCCATTATTTCAGCCGACCCGACGTCCCCAACAGCGGAGGAGAACGCCAGTCGTTTCCTTCGTGTCACTCGAGGGAACGCTGTGCCAGCTCGTTGCCGACTACGACTTGGTCGATCGGGCCCTTGCTCGAACTCCTCATTTCATACGTCTGGCGATGGACTCAAGGGAGATGTTCGCCGACGGCCGCGTGCAACTCCAGGTCATCGGTGGACAGCTGAGGCGTCTGCCACGACGCATCGAGACGATCGGTTCGCAGCTCGAACGGAACGTTCGGGCTGAGCATAAGGATGTTCCGAGACTGGGCTGACCCCGTTTCGTAGGTCCGGTGGTTCTGAGAGTCGTCCTGTTGCCCGAGGGTTCGGGCAGGGAGACTGGTCAGATCATGTCGAACAGCAGGAAGCGTCACACCCCGGAGCAGGTCGTCCGCAAGCTCGGGCAGGCCGACAGGATGCTCGCCGACGGCGCGGATGTCGCGGCGGTGTGCCGGGAGCTCGGGGTGTCCGAGCAGACGTACTACCGGTGGCGTAACCAGTACGGCGGGTTGAAGGCCGACGACGCGAAGCGCCTGAAGGAGCTCGAGAAGCAGAACGCGACGCTCAAGCGGCTGCTCGCCGAGGCGGAGTTGGAGAAGTCCGCGCTCAAGGAGTTGGCTGAGGGAAACTTCTAGGCCCGGGCAGGCGCCGCGCCGCCGTCGCTCACCTGATCAGGACACTGCAGGTGAGTGAACGGATGGCGTGCCGTCTGGTCGGGCTGTCCCGCTCCGCGTACCGGCGGCCACTCAAGGGCGACACGACCGCAGACCCGGACCGGGCGTTGCGGGACTGGCTGCGCGCCTGGGCGAAGAAGCACCCCCGCTACGGGTACCGACGCGCGTATCACGATGCGCGCGCCGAGGGGTGGGTGGTGAACCACAAGAAGATCCAACGCCTGTGGCGTGACGAAGGGCTCCGGGTCCCGCAGCGGCGTCGACGCAAGCGCGTCGGGTCCTCGACCGTCGACGCGCCGACGGCGGACGCGCCGAACGTGGTGTGGGCGGTGGACTTCCAGTTCGACCCCGACGAGCAGGGCCGACCGATCAAGATCTGCTCGATCGTCGACGAGCACACCCGGGAGTGCATCGGTGGGCTGGTGGAGCGCTCGATTACCGCCGACCGACTCACCGCCCACCTCGAGGACCTCGTCGCCGCCCGGGGCGCCCCGGCGGTGCTCAGGTCGGACAACGGGCCGGAGTTCATCAGCGAAGCGATGGCCGACTGGGCAGGCACCCGCACCGGCCTGTCCTACATCCCACCGGGCTCGCCGTGGCGGAACGGGTACGTCGAGTCGTTCAACAGCCGGCTCCGTGACGAGTGCCTCAACATCAACAGCTTCTACTCGCTGCTGCACGCGCAGGTCGTGATCGGCGACTGGAAGGACGAGTACAACCATCACCGCCGGCACTCCTCGCTCGGCTACCTACCCCCAGTCGAGTACGCTCGGCAGTGCAACCATCAAATGGAAACCGACGACTCACAGAGCGTCCGGACCGAATGAAGGGGGCGGCCCAAGACCTCCAGGAACGCGGATGGATCGGTTCGTTGGTCGGGGAGCTGACGACCACCCTGGTTGGCGTGGCGCTTATCGTCGCTGCGGTGCTACTTTCGGTCTCGGGGGGTGGCCCCCAGCTCGCCCCGACGTCGCACTCCTACCGTTCCTAGGGGCGGGGTGGTCGGCCTCGCGGGCAGGCTCCTCGTGCTGAGGCCGCTGCGCACCTCCTTGATGCGCACCACGCTGATCGCCGGATCCTGGCAAACTATCCCGCGACGCGAATTCGCAGGGGGTGTCGGCGCGACTTTCGATCGACGTACAGTGCCGTCCGTTAACAAACGATCGGTTCGTGCGACCGAACTGTCGAACGCCTGTGCATCGCTGCGGCGAGTTCCTCATGGCGCAGTACCTGGGTTTCGCTTCCGGAAGAAGATTTCACGAACCCCAGCGACACGGTGTTGCGGTGACGTTCGACGAAAGAGAAGAAGGATGGCCCGGCGAATCCCAATCGCGCGAAGTCTCGCCTTCGAAATGACAGAAGCGCTCCTGTGCTCGCGCGTCGGTTACTTCGCACCTTCTAGGTGTGACGTTATCAATTAGGGTGATGACGACCGGTGACGGGTACCGGTACCTGCTGAACTCTGTCGTGTCCGGTGACGGCGACCGCGACGCCTCGTCTGTGTTGACGCGGTATTACGCGGAGGCCGGGACTCCTGGCTCGATGTAGCGCCGAGGGGGTCGCTACTGGTCGGTTCCGACGTTGTGTTCAACCCAGTCGCGCAGATGCTTCAACGGGGCGGCTGCGCTGTGTCCGAGGTCAGTAAGTTCGTACTCCACGCGAGCGGGAACCTCGGGGTAGACGGTGCGAGTGAGCAGGCCGTGGTCTTCCGGAAAGTGTCAAGGCGGGTGAGACAGATTCCGTCAGGCGGTCTGTATGAGGGCCTCCTGTGAGGGCTGGTTGATCC
>NZ_JBAJMW010000013.1:0-6533 GCF_036881825.1 Tersicoccus mangrovi
CAGGACCAAGGGTTCTGGCGGTTGGGATGACGGCAACATTCACCGACAAGCGACGTCAGCATTCACGTGCGTAGCCAGGTGATCAACGCGGCCTCGGCGCGCTTGCGGCGCTCGAGCAGCCATTCCGGGAAGTAGGTGCCCTTCCTGAGCTTGGGGACGGCGACGTCGATCGTGCCGACACGGGTGTCCAGCTCGCGGTGCCGGTAGCCGTTGCGCTGCGTCACCCGGTCCGGGGACGCCTTGCCCCATTCGGCGCCGCAGACGGCGTCCGCGTCCGCGGACAGCAGCGCGTTGATCATCGTCTGCAGCAGCTGACGCATCAGATCCGGCGACGCCTCGGCGAGGGCTTCACCGAGCAGGCCAGCAGGGTCGACAATGTGAGGAGCGGTCATCGTGATGACTCCATTCGAGAGGGTTGTAGGAGATTCCTCGAAGGATCACACGGTGACCGCGCCCACGTTCACAACGAGGCCGGCCACCGAACGGTTACACCACTATGCGGGACGCCACTGGTCGAGTGGTTGTCGGACGCGACCGGAATCAAGCTGCGCACGCTCGCCAGGCGGCTACACCTGACCAAGCCGGCGGGCCTCACCGTCGACGAGCTGAACGCGATAGCCGGCGCTCTCGACGTCGCCCCCGGCGTCCTACTCCGCGACGACCAGAGCGGCGCTACCGCTGCGTCTGAGTGAATCCCTGATCGGCTCTGCTCAGCGCTCGCGCAACGGTCGACTTGCCGACGCTGAGCACCGCGGCGATGTGGTCGAGGCTGCGGCCCTCGGCGCGCATCCGCTGCGCCTGCGCGATCTTCTCCGGCGTCATCTTCGACGGCCGTCCACCGACTCGGCCTTGCGCCTTGGCGTGGGCGAGGCCGCGCATCGTGTTCTCCCGGATCGTGTCGACGCGGAGCTGCGCGAACACGGCGACCATCCCGAACAGTGCACGACCCATCGGGGTCGTGGTGTCGATCATCGGCTCCGTCAGGCTCTTGATGTTCACCCCTCGTCGGTCGAGGTCGTGCAGCGTCTCGATGATGATTCGCTCCGTGCCTCCCAGTCGGTCGAGACGGCGCACCAGAAGGGTGTCGCCCTCGCGGAGGTAGTCGAGGCAGGCGAGCCACTGCGGGCGGTCAGCGATGCGGCTCGACTCGCCGTGGTCGACGAACACTCGGGATGCTCCGGCCGCGCGCAGCTCGGCCTCCTGCGCCGCGGGGTTCTGCTCCCGCTTGGACACGCGGGCGTAGCCGACGACGTTCATCGCGCACTCCCCCGCACTCGCCCTGTGAGTGCGTCTGATCGGCGGGCGTACTCGGCGTGATCGACCCGGCCGGCCGCATAGTCGGTGAGGTTGGCGACGTCGGCGCGGTTCGGCTCCCAGCCTTCATGCCAAGCGGCCGCGAGGGACTGCACGACGGACCAGCGCTGCGTTTCGGTCAGGCCGTCGAACAAGTCCGGCCAGCGCTGCTCAATGTCGAGTCGAGTAGTCATCGGGTCAGTCACGTCCGCTCCGTCCTGCGTCGGTTCTGCCTCGGCCGGGACGCTGGGTCGACGAATGCCCTGCGACGTTCGAGCCCGATGTGGGTGCCGATCGCACGGCCCCTCTTGCACTCATGGGGAAGCTTGCCCGGAGGGCGTCGGCCACGCCGTTGTCGCTCATTCGAGACGCCGAAGCGTCACGGCCGAAAGGGGTGATCGCCTTCCCCAGCACCGCGGCGAGCCGGTCATTACGGCCGGTGTCCTGTGAGTGAAACCGTGCCTGCACGAACTCTTCGCGCAGCGGCGAGCCGGGGGCAAATTGCGCGGCGTCGATCCGATAGCCGGCCTGCTCTGCGAGCTGAGAGAAGAACACGAACTGCGTCCGCGTATTGCCCTCGCGGAAGCTGTGCACGACATTCAGCTCCCCCCAGCTCTCCGCGAGCTCGTCGACGAACTTCGCTTGCGGCAGTCCGCGCAGATAGTCCTTGCCTGCGAGCTTGGCGTACTCGGCCTCGGCGGCCGCCGTCAGGTGAGGGCCGGCGCCGTAGTAGGCGTGTCCATCCTTCGTCATGAACTGCCCGGCCGGGGCCACCCGTTCTTGACCGGCCCACTCGTAGACGTCCTGGAACACGTAAGCGTGGATCGCCTTCATGTGGTCGTAGTCGAACTGGCCGGGTATCGGGTTCTCGTGCAGCTCTTGAAGGCGCGTGTGCGCGAACGCTTCCTCCAACTGCCGGATCTTGTCGGGGTCGGGTTCCCCGTGCGGGTTGCCGGGAGTGGTGAACTTGTTCTTCAACACAGAAGTACCTGGGATGAAGTAGTCATCCCAGGTACGAAAGGTGGTGCCGCGAGGCATCAGCCCTGGACGTGGCGGCGGATCGCAGCGCGCGCCTCATCCCCCGTCAGCTCGTGGCGGGCGGCCCGCTCGACGATGGCGCGCAGCGCCGGGTCGGTGACCTCGTGGCCGGCCAGGGCGAGAGCTGCATCCGCGAACGCCAGACGGTCGTCGGCGGTGGTCTGTGCCGGCGGTGCGGCGATGAGCGTACGGACCATGATTGCCCCTCTCGTGGCGTGCTTCGATTCTATCAGCTACGGGCCGAAAACGGTCGGATTGGGTTTCGGAACAAGGGAGGTTTTGGCACGGAGTTTCGGCACGGCGTGTCGACGTCGACGGGCCGGGGTTGGCACTCGTGCCGAAATCGATCGTTTCCGGCACTGCCGGGTGCAGCACCCGGCAGTGCCGGAGGTCAAGTCCCTTGCCACAAACAACTTCGTGAATACCGTTAGAGCATGCCCGAGGACAGGAGATCTGCGCTTCCCGTTCTTCCCGTCGATCGAACGCTCGAGTTCCTCGTGCGCGGATACGCGTTCGGGCAGCACGGGTTCGATGCGGTGGGACGCGATGCGTTCACGACTCGCCTGATCGGGAGACGTGTGATTTTCGCCCGCGGCAGCGGCTGGGTGCGCTTCTTCTACGAGGGTGACCGATTTACTCGGGATCGGGCGATGCCTCGCTCGGTGAAGCACTCATTGCAGGACGAAGGAAGCGTGCAGACCCTCACCGGGGGCGAGCACCGGAATCGGAAGGCACTTTTCATTGACGTGCTCGATGCGTCAGCTCGCCTCGATCTGGATTGCCATGTCGCGGAGGCGTGGCAGAAAGAATGGGCCGCGGCGTCCGGAAACCGCGTATCTCTGCTGGAGTTGGCTGGGCGCGCTCTGACCGCTGGGGTGTGCACTTGGGCGGGTACTCCGCTCAGCGGCCGCGACCTTGATCGAAGAGCGTCCGAGAATTTGCAGGGATGATCGATGGCGCAGGTTCCTTCGGGCCACGAAACCTGCGAGGACGGGCGCTCCGGCTGCGCACGGAAGCATGGGCGCGACAGGTGCTTCGCGACGCGCCGCCGGAGACCATCGCGGCCAGGGTGGCAGGCCATCGGGACGCAGACGGTCAGTCGCTCGACGAGCGTACTGCAGCCGTGGAGTTCCTAAACCTGCTTCGACCCACCGTTGCGATCGCGCGCTTCATCATGTTCGCGGCTCTCGCGTTGCATCTTCATCCCGAATGGCGCTCGCGTGTCGCCGAGAACGAGGAGTCCCGACTCGCCTTCGCCCAGGAAGTGCGCCGCACTACGCCGTTTTTCCCCGTGGTCGGCGGGACCGCCGCACGCGATGTGGAATGGGACGGTGTCCGTTTTAGGCGCGGTGATTGGGTGATCCTTGATCTTTTCGCCACCAATCGTGATCCTCAGCTCTGGCCAAATCCGTGCACCTTTGCTCCCACCCGGTTCATGTCGGGTGAGCCGCACCACAACGCGCTTGTGCCGCAAGGCGGTGGTTTTTACGAGGACGGCCACCGCTGCCCGGGCGAACCGGCGACGGTAGACCTCCTCGCTTCCGCTGTGGGACGGCTGGCCACTGCTGAGTATTCGCGTCTCTGAGCACCACCGGCATTGCCGTTGAGCACAACCCACGCACCGCAGCGATAGCGGCGATGAGCGCCACGCGATATTCGATCTCAGCACCACCCTGTTCGTCCTCACGGACGATGACGCACAGGACGCGGGGACCGTTCCCGGCAAAGAGGACACCAGCCCCAGTCTTGTGCTGCCGCGGCCAGGCTCCGCCTGCCCTTGCCGTCGACTTCGTCCGGTTGCGGATCGGGCGAGATGGGGCCGTCGACGGCGGACACGTGCGTGCCGTCGCCAGTTCTCGCGACCTACTCATCGGCCCTGGTGCTCAACGGCAATATTGGGTGGCGCTGAATCGCGATATCGACTGGTGCTCGAAGGCAATATCCGGTGGCGCTGAAGGGTGCGAATACTCACACTGCGGAGTACACAGTCCCCGGCCAGGACTTTCGAGTCGACCTGCGGCGATTCCCGGCGCAACCCGAGGACGGGTTTGTGCTCATTCCCGTCTAACCACTGCGGGTGAACGCTAATGATCGGAACGTAGGTCCCCGGCTCGGCCTGCTTCCTTTTGGTGATCAGAGCCCGAATGCGCCGCCACTGATCAGGATGAAGATGCCGAGGCCGATCAGAACGATCGGGAACAGGATGTTCCCCCAGCGCTCCAGGATTTCCGCGATCGGACGTCGGGTAGCGATGAACTTGGCTACGTACACCAGGACTGGGACGAGCGCGAGGAACACTACACAGTAGGCGACCACGGCGGCGGGTCCCACACTCAGGAAGACCGGCACGTAGAACCCGATGTTGTCCCCGCCGCTTGCGAAGGTGACACCCGCTACGGCCCAGACCGCGACCTTTTTACCCTCGATCTTGCCCTCATCGTCATCGTCGTCGTCGTGACGTCGACGCCATGCCTGCCAGGCCGCCCATAGTCCCAGGCCCAACGGGATCAGACCGAAGTAGGGGATGACCTCTGGAGGCAGGAATGCTCCGGCGCCGAGAGCTACGAGTACAGCCGCGCCGAGAATGCCTGCGAATCCCAGATACTGCCCGACCAGGATTCGAGCGGTCGTGCCCCGTTGTCCCGCGCCACGGGCGAAGAACAGCGAGAGCACAATGATGTAGTCGATGTTCGTGACAATGAACAGGCCGATCGCTTGCAGTATGGAGAGGAAGATCATGCCGTCGCCTCCGTCGTGCAGCATTCCGGGGCCGCGCAGGAGGGATCGATGCACCCGGCTGCATGGTCCACGGCCAAGGTCGTGTCCAGCAGAGCGGTGAGCGCCCGGGTGAGACGGGGATCTGCGACCTCGTACCGAGTTCGGCGACCCTCGGGCTCCGCAACAACGATGCCACAGTCACGAAGGCAGGTCAGGTGGTCAGACGATCGGTAATAGTCAGCACGCAATGAACATACACGCATCACTGCATGATTGCCATCTGTTCCGTATGTATCTAGCGATGGTGAAAGTTGTCCCAGCTCATGCGCCGTGAATTCTTCTTCGGCTTGTTCCTCGCGCTGTGTGGCGCCGTCGGGTTGACGGCATCGATGGCCCTGTCCGTTGAGAAGATCGAAAAGCTGACGAGCCCCGATGCGGGCCTCTGAATCGCCCCGGGTTTAGTGGAGGGCGAGTTCTCCCGGCAGCGGCTGCTGTCGGAAGGTGTTCTCACGGTAGTACTCGTTCTCCATCTCGATCGGGGTGAGATACCCGATCGAGGAGTGCAGCCGGTTCTCGTTGAACCAGTGCACCCAGGAAAGCGTCGCCAGCTCCAGCTCATCGACGGTGCGGAAGGGGCCGTCGATCTTCACGCATTCGGTCTTATAGAGCCCGATCGCCGACTCGGCCAGAGCGTTGTCGTATGAGTCGCCCACGGATCCGATCGAGGCGATCGCGCCGACCTCGGCCAACCTGTCGGCGTAGCGCAGAGCGGTGTATTGCCGGCCGGCATCGGAATGATGAGTCACCCCGGTGACGTCTTCGCCTGCCCGGCCGCGAACCCACAGCGCCATCTCCAGCGCGTCCAGCGGCAGCTCGGTCGGCATCCGGTCGGCGGTTCTCCAGCCGACGATGCGGCGGGAGAACACGTCGGTGACGAACGCGGTGAACGCCATGCCCGACCAGGTGGGCACGTAGGTGAAGTCGACCACCCAAAGTTGGTTCGGCCGGCAGGCGGTGAAATCACGGTTGACGTGGTCTTCCGGCCGCACCGCCGCAGCATCAGCCTTGGTGGTGATGAACTGCTTCCCGCGACGAATGCCCCGCAGACCCTGGCGGCGCATGAGGCGCTCCACCGTGCATCGGGCGATCACGATGCCTTCGCGGCGCAGCAGATGCCACATCTTGCGAACCCCGCTGATGCCGCGGCCAAGCTTCCGGTCCCAGAAGACCCGCTCGATCTCGGCGATCAGCTCCTCATCGCGCAGAGCCCGAACAGATGCAGGGCGTTTCTTGAAGGCGTAGTAGCCCGACGGGGCAATCTTCACTCCGTGCTCGGTGAGCACGCGGCAGATTGGCTCGACCCCGAACCGGTCACGGTGATCATCGATGAAGGAGATCACCAGGGCAGCGGAAAGTGTCAAGGCGGGTGAGACAGATTCCGTCAGGCGGTCTGTATGAGGGCCTCCTGTGAGGGCTGGTTGATC
>NZ_JBAJMW010000014.1:0-5746 GCF_036881825.1 Tersicoccus mangrovi
ATCGTGCCGACCAGGAGCCCGTTTCCTCACCCCCACCCCACCGTCGGCAACGTCATGACCCACAACACCTAGGCTGGAGGGTGTGACCTCCGACCGCACGAGCCCCGACGCCACCGCGACCGCCCCGACCCAGCGCCAGCATGCGGGCGGGCACGGCATCCCCGCGCCCGTCGGCGTCCTGCTCGCGATCGTCGCCGGCATGTGCTTCGCGCTGCAGTCCCGGATCACCGGGGCCGTCGCGGCCCAGCTGCACGACGGGTTCGCCGCGGCGGCCCTGAGCTTCGGCTTCGGGGCCGTCCTGATGGTGATCGGGGTCGCGGTGATCCCCGCCGGACGCCGGGCCCTGGGCCGGCTGCGAGGCGGGCTGCGCGAGGCGAATCCGCCCGTCTGGTATCTCGTCGCCGGCGCGATCGGCGCGAGCGTCGTCCTCGCCCAGGGGGTGACCATCGGCGTCCTCGGCGTCGCCATCTTCACCATCGCCCTCGTCGCGGGCCAGACGATCAGCGGCATCCTCGTCGACGCCACCGGCTTCGGCACCCACCAGCGCCGCCGTCCGACGCTGCCCCGGTCCGTCGGCTCGGTGCTCACCATCGTCGCCGTCGTGTGGGCCGTCGAGTCCCGCTTCACGGGCGGCACGGACCTCGGCTCGATCCTGGGCCCGCTCCTCTTCCCCTTCATCGGCGGCCTGTTCTACGGGTTCCAGCAGGCGATGAACGGGCGCATCGGCCGCGTCGCCGGCACCCCGATGATCTCGGCGCTGACCAACTTCACCGTCGGCGCGCTCGTCCTGATCCTCGCGTGGGGCATCAAGCAGCTCGCGACGCCGGCGCCCGCCGCCCTGCCCGGACAGTGGTGGGCCTACCTGCCCGGCCCGCTCGGCATCACCGTCATCTCGCTCAGCGCGATGCTCGCGCCCCGCCTCGGCGTCCTGCTGCTCGGCCTGGGCATCATCGCCGGGCAGCTGGTCGGTTCGCTGGGCTTGGACGTCATCGCCCCCGCCGCCGGGACCCACGTCGCCTTCTCCACCGTCGGCGGCACCGCGCTGACCCTCGTCGCCGTCGCCGTCGCGACCCTGCCGTGGCGGTCCCAACGGCGCTTCGCGGATGCCGGGCGCCGCGCCCGACAGGACCGGGAGCAGCACGGGAACGACGACGCCGCCGCCCCGGGCACCCGCACCGACGCGGACCGGCCTGCGCGGTAGGGTGGTAGCTGCCTTTCCCGAGCCAGCATGACGCAGCCCGTCGGGCCGAGCCCACCCCGTGGCGCACCCGTGCGCACGGCGGCGTGACGGCCCCGGGACGGCGTCCCCGGCCTGGGCCCGCATCCAGCGGCCACGACCCCATTGGAGCTCTCACCTCATGCCAGCATCCCGCCTCGATTCCGTCATCAACCTGGCCAAGCGCCGGGGCTTCGTCTTCCAGGCGGGTGAGATCTACGGCGGGTCCCGCTCGGCGTGGGACTACGGCCCGCTCGGCGCGGAGCTGAAGGAGAACATCAAGGCGGCCTGGTGGCAGACGTTCGTGCGCGGCCGGGAGGACATGGTCGGCCTCGATTCGTCGATCATCCTGCCCAAACGCGTGTGGGAGGCCTCCGGCCACGTCGCCACCTTCACCGACCCGCTCGTCGAGTCCCTGCACACCCACAAGCGGTACCGGGCGGACCATCTGGTCGAGGCGTACATCGCCAAGCACGGCCACCCGCCGGTCAACGGCCTCGCCGACATCCGCGACCCGGAGACCGGCCAGGAGGGTAACTGGACCGAGCCGCAGCAGTTCTCCGGGCTGATGAAGACCTTCCTCGGCCCGGTCGACAACGAGGAGGGTCTGCACTACCTGCGTCCCGAGACGGCGCAGGGCATCTTCGTCAACTTCCTCAACGTCGTCACCGCTGCCCGCAAGAAGCCGCCGTTCGGCATCGGGCAGGTCGGCAAGGCGTTCCGCAACGAGATCACGCCGGGCAACTTCATCTTCCGCACCCGCGAGTTCGAGCAGATGGAGATCGAGTTCTTCACCGCGCCGGACGAGGCGAACCGCTGGTTCGAGCACTGGGTCGAGTCCTGCTGGGACTGGTTCGTGGGCCTCGGCATCAACCCGGACAACATGCGCCGTTTCGACGTGCCCGAGGACGAGCGGGCCCACTACTCGGCGGGCACCATCGACCTCGAGTACCGGTTCGGCTTCCAGGGCAACGAGTGGGGCGAGCTGATGGGCGTCGCCAACCGCACCGACTTCGACCTGACCAACCACTCCGACGCCTCGGGCACGAAGCTGCAGTACTTCGACCAGGTCAGCGGCGACCGGTACACCCCGTACGTGATCGAGCCGTCCTTCGGCCTGACCCGGTCGATGATGGCGTTCCTCGTCGACGCGTACGCCGAGGACGAGGCCCCCAACGCCAAGGGCGGCGTCGACAAGCGCACCGTGCTGAAGCTGGACCCGCGGCTCGCCCCGGTCAAGGCCGCCGTGCTTCCGCTCTCCCGCAACGAGACCCTCTCGCCGAAGGCGCGGGACCTCGCCGCCGAGCTGCGCAAGCGCTGGAACATCGACTTCGACGACGCCGGCGCCATCGGCCGCCGCTACCGGCGACAGGACGAGATCGGCACCCCGTTCTGCGTCACCGTGGACTTCGACACCCTCGAGGACCAGGCCGTGACCATCCGCGAGCGGGACACCATGGGCCAGGAGCGCGTCTCCCTCGATCAGGTCACCACCTACCTGTCCGAGCGGCTGGCCGGCGCATGAGCATCACCTACCGGCCGTGGGCCGAGGGCGACGACCTCGAGCTGCTGCAGATCCTCGGCGACGCCTCCCACCCGGCGCTCGCGGAGGGGAGGGCGCTCCTGCGGCCCGCATCGGAGAGCCCGTTCGTGCGCACGATCGTCGCCGAGGACGACGGCGTGCCCGTCGCCGCCGGCGTCGTCAGCGAGGCCTCCGTGCATCCGGAGCGGCTGTGGGTCTACATCGAGGTCGCCCGCGAGCGGCAGCGCGAGGGCATCGGCTCCACGCTGCTCGCGATGCTCAAGCAGGAGATCGGCGGCGCTCCCGTGCAGCGGCTGCGCGGGAAGGTCGCGCTGGACTCGCCCGGCGCGACGTTCGCCGCCTCCGCCGGCTTCGGCCCGCTGCAGCACTCGCAGATCGTCGTCGTGAACCGCCAGGCGCTGCCGCTCGTGCCGCTGCACGAGGACGGCTCCCAGGTGATCGAGGACCTGGCCACGGGTTCGGTCGAGCTGACGACGGCGTTGTGGGAGTTCTACCGGTCGGTGCACCAGTGGGACCCGCCGGCGGACCTGTCCGTCGGGCGCGTCAACCAGCTGTTCCTCGGTGAGGCCGCCGGCGCGCACGGCGCCGTCGTGCTCCGTACGAACGGTTCGATCACCGCGTTCGCCGTCAGCTACGCCGCCGCACCGCCGGACAACCCCGCCCTCGACGCCCCGACGGACGAGCCGACCGACGTGCTGCTCGGCTGGGACACGACGGCGCACAACCCGACGTTCGCCCTCGAGCAGCTGCTCGCGCTGCTGGTGGCCAGCTACCCGGTGGCCCTCGAGGTGGACGAGTCGATGGGCGATCTGGCGGACCTGGTTGCGCCGCTCGTCGCCGACGGCCGCGCCGAGGTCGTGCAGCGCACCCTCGTCGTCGCCGACTGACGCCCGGACACACTGCACCGCTGCCTTCCCGCTGCGCTCCATCCCACGACTCTCCGAGAGGGATCGGGATCTGACGTCAGGTCCCGAAAATTCACGGCGTGTCGTGGGATGGGGCGATGCGGCGATCCGGCTGCGCCGCGTCCGTCCGTGGCCCCGGGCTGCGTCGTCGTGTGCCCGGGTGGTTCAATGGGAGCGGCGTCACCGCCACGGACCTCGGTCGCGGTCGGCGTCACGGCGGTGGGGCCCGCCGTCCCCAACCTCGGCCGCACGGTGTTCGCGCGGTTCCGACAACGGTCCCTGTCCCGTCATCGGGCTGCTCGTCCTCGGGTGGCCCCGTCACCCCGGACAGGAGATTTCCGTGCCCGCCTCGCCTCGCTCGCCTTCCCCCGGTGATCGCGCCGTCGTCGTCGGCGTCACCGATCACCAACCGGCTGCCGTGCTCGACACCGCCGCGGACTTCGCCGTCAGACTGGGCGGGCCGCTGATCCTGGTCGCCGCCGATCCGACGCACCTTCCGGCCGACCCCCGCACCGCCGCGGACCCCGACGCCCCGGTGGTCGCGCTGGATCCCGACGAGCAGGACGACGACGCCCGCCCGCGCCTGCGCGCCGCGCTCGAGGAGCGGGTCGCCGCCCTGCGCGCGGACCGGGACCTCGACCCGTCCATCCGCCTCCTGCCCGGTGACCCGGCGGACGCCCTGGCCGCGGTGGCGCAGGCCGTCGGGGCGCAGCTCATCGTCGTCGGCACTGCTGACCGGTCCTTCCGCGCCGGCGTGCGGGAGTTTTTCGAGGGATCCGTGGCCACCCACCTGGCGCACCGGCAGCCGGTGCCGGTGCTCGTGGTTCCGAGCCCTGACGTGCCGACGGCCCGGACGCGGGGCCGCGCGTGAGCGAGCGACGGATCGAGGAGACGGACAGCACGGAGACGGCCAGGACGGCCAGGACGGCCGGGCTCGCCGCGTCGGTCGGCCGGAGTGGTGCCGACGCGGGGCGGACGTCCGACCCGATCGACCCCGACACCGGGGGACCGGAGACGGCTGCCCGCCGGCCTCGTCCGGCATCCCGGCCGGACTCCGCGCGGCCCGCACGCCACCGGCCGGTGCACCTGCGGCTGCGCTGGGTGCTGCTCGTCGCACTCGGCGGGATGATCGGGACGGGCGTGCGGGAGGCGCTCTCGCTGACGTTCCCCGCCCCGCCGTACGGGTTCCCGCTCACCGTGTTCGGCATCAACGTGGTCGGGGCGTTCGTGCTCGGCTGGCTGCTGGAGTCTCTCGCCCGGCGCGGGCCGGACGAGGGTGGCCGGCGCGCCGCGCGGCTCGGCATCGGCACCGGGGTGCTCGGAGGGTTCACGACCTACAGCGCCCTGGCCGTCGACACGGCCCAGCTGGCGGGGACCGCAACCGGCGTCGGGCTGCTCTACATCGCCGGAAGTGTGCTCGTGGGGACGATGACGGCGTGGACCGGCATCGCGACGGCCGCGGCAACGGCACACCGGTCCGCATCACGCCGGACGGCCGGGCGCGGGACGGTCGACCGGAGCGGCTCGGGCTCGAAGGGGGCGGCGTCGTGATCGGGTCGGCCCTGTTCCTCGGCATCGCCGCGTGCGGCGGTGTGGGCGCGGCGCTGCGGTTCGTCGTCGACGGTCTCGTCCGCGCGCGCACCCGGGGCACGTTCCCGTGGGCGACGGTGCTCATCAACGTGACCGGTTCGCTGCTGCTCGGCGTCGTCACCGGTCTCGCCGCCGCGCACGGGCTGGACCGCACCTGGGTGCTCGTGCTCGGCGGCGGACTGCTCGGCGGCTACACGACCTTCAGCACCGCGAGTGTGGAGACGGTGCGCCTCGCACAGGGCCGCCGGCGGCTCGCGGCCGCCGGCAATGCGGTGGGCACCGCCGTCGTCACCGTCGGCGCCGCCGCGCTCGGCCTCTGGCTCACCGGCGCCCTCTGACCCCCACCCCGTTCCGCTGACTGGTCAATAGATGTCGGTCTCCGCCGGCCGGTTCAGGGGGTGAGTGCGACTGTGGTTATCAGTTCGTCGAGTGTCTCACTGGGGGTGGCTCCGTGGAGGATGACGCGGGGGCGGGCGTTGAGCATGTCCTGGA
>NZ_JBAJMW010000015.1:0-5174 GCF_036881825.1 Tersicoccus mangrovi
CCTGGGTGGTGTGTGGTGTAAGTTGTTGGCCTATTAGTACCGGTCAGCTTCACGAGTCTTCAGTCCTCGCTTCCACATCCGGCCTATCAACCCAGTGGTCTAGCTGGGGGCCTTCAACCCTTACGGGTATGGAAATCTCATCTTGAAGCAGGCTTCCCGCTTAGATGCTTTCAGCGGTTATCCCATCCGAACGTAGCTAATCAGCGGTGCACTTGGCAGTACAACTGACACACCAGAGGTTCGTCCGTCCCGGTCCTCTCGTACTAAGGACAGCCCTTCTCAAATTTCCTGCGCGCGCAGCGGATAGGGACCGAACTGTCTCACGACGTTCTAAACCCAGCTCGCGTACCGCTTTAATGGGCGAACAGCCCAACCCTTGGGACCTACTCCAGCCCCAGGATGCGACGAGCCGACATCGAGGTGCCAAACCATGCCGTCGATATGGACTCTTGGGCAAGATCAGCCTGTTATCCCCGAGGTACCTTTTATCCGTTGAGCGACGGCCCTTCCACGAGGTGCCGCCGGATCACTAGTCCCGACTTTCGTCCCTGCTCGAGATGTCTCTCTCACAGTCAAGCTCCCTTGTGCACTTACACTCGACACCTGATTGCCAACCAGGCTGAGGGAACCTTTGGGCGCCTCCGTTACTCTTTAGGAGGCAACCGCCCCAGTTAAACTACCCATCAGGCACTGTCCCTGACCCGGATCACGGGTCGAAGTTAGACATCCGAAGCGGTCAGAGTGGTATTTCAACGATGACTCCACCAACACTAGCGTGCCGGCTTCACAGTCTCCCACCTATCCTACACAAACCGCACCGAACACCAATACCAAACTATAGTAAAGGTCTCGGGGTCTTTCCGTCCTGCTGCGCGTAACGAGCATCTTTACTCGTAGTGCAATTTCGCCGAGTTTATGGTTGAGACAGCGGGGAAGTCGTTACTCCATTCGTGCAGGTCGGAACTTACCCGACAAGGAATTTCGCTACCTTAGGATGGTTATAGTTACCACCGCCGTTTACTGGGGCTTAAATTCCCAGCTTCGCGCCGAAACGCTAACCGGTCCTCTTAACCTTCCAGCACCGGGCAGGAGTCAGTCCGTATACATCGTCTTGCGACTTCGCACGGACCTGTGTTTTTAGTAAACAGTCGCTTCCCCCTGGTCTCTGCGGCCCACACCCGCTCGAGCACGCGAAGTGCCGTCACGGGGCAGGCCCCCCTTCTCCCGAAGTTACGGGGGCATTTTGCCGAGTTCCTTAACCATAATTCTCTCGATCGCCTTGGTATTCTCTACCTGATCACCTGTGTCGGTTTCGGGTACGGGCGGCTAGAACCTCGCGTCGATGCTTTTCTCGGCAGCAGAGGATCACCAGATTCCCCCGACAGGGGGTCCCATCACGTCTCGGCCTTCACGCCCCACGGATTTGCCAATGGGACAGCCTACCTGCTTGGACCGGGACAACCATCGCCCGGCCTGGCTACCTTCCTGCGTCACACCTGTTAATACGCTTACCTCCCCGGATCAGGTCCCACGCCGCACGACCGGTGGGATCCCCGAAAGGAACCCGGTGATCGATTGGGGTGGTTAGTGTCCCCGGATCAGTATGGGCGGTTCTTCGCCGGTACGGGAATATCAACCCGTTGTCCATCGACTACGCCTGTCGGCCTCGCCTTAGGTCCCGACTCACCCAGGGCAGATTAGCTTGACCCTGGAACCCTTGATCATTCGGCGGACGGGTTTCTCACCCGTCTTTCGCTACTCATGCCTGCATTCTCACTCGTGTGGGCTCCACCACTGGGTCACCCCGCAGCTTCACTGCCCACACGACGCTCCCCTACCCATCCACACCCCTGAACCACGAAGGCTAGGGAACGTATGAATGCCACGACTTCGGCGGTGTACTTGAGCCCCGCTACATTGTCGGCGCGGAATCACTTGACCAGTGAGCTATTACGCACTCTTTCAAGGGTGGCTGCTTCTAAGCCAACCTCCTGGTTGTCTAAGCAACTCCACATCCTTTCCCACTTAGCACACGCTTAGGGGCCTTAGTCGGTGGTCTGGGCTGTTTCCCTCTCGACCATGAAGCTTATCCCCCACGGTCTCACTGCTGCGCTCTCACTTACCGGCATTCGGAGTTTGGCTGACGTCAGTAACCTTTTGGGGCCCATCGGCCATCCAGTAGCTCTACCTCCGGCAAGAAACACGCAACGCTGCACCTAAATGCATTTCGGGGAGAACCAGCTATCACGAAGTTTGATTGGCCTTTCACCCCTACCCACAGCTCATCCCCTCCATTTTCAACTGAAGTGGGTTCGGTCCTCCACGACGTCTTACCGTCGCTTCAACCTGGCCATGGGTAGATCACTTCGCTTCGGGTCTAGATCACGCCACTGAACGCCCTGTTCAGACTCGCTTTCGCTACGGCTTCCCCACACGGGTTAACCTCGCGACGTAACACTAACTCGCAGGCTCATTCTTCAAAAGGCACGCTATCACCCACCCACCACAAGGGTGTCAGGCTCTAACGGATTGTAAGCACACGGTTTCAGGTACTATTTCACTCCCCTCCCGGGGTACTTTTCACCTTTCCCTCACGGTACTGGTCCGCTATCGGTCATCAGGAAGTATTTAGGCTTACCAGGTGGTCCTGGCAGATTCACACGGGATTTCTCGGGCCCCGTGCTACTCGGGAACACATCACCACGCGGCGGAACGCATTACGGTTACGGGACTCACACCCTCTACGGTCAGGCATTCAAACCTGTTCACCTATACGCCCGCACCTCACGCGCCAGAGCCGGCAGACCCTGGACGAACGGTCCCACAACCCCGGAAACGCAACCCCTGCCGGGTATCACACGCAACCGGTTTAGCCCCATCCGCGTTCGCTCGCCACTACTAACGGAATCACTGTTGTTTTCTCTTCCTGCGGGTACTGAGATGTTTCACTTCCCCGCGTTCCCCCCGCACGCCCTATATATTCAGACGGCGGTAACCACACATGACATGCGGCCGGGTTTCCCCATTCGGAAATCCTAGGATCACAGACCGGTTATCGTCTCCCCTAGGCTTATCGCAGATTCCCACGTCCTTCATCGGCTCCTGATGCCAAGGCATCCACCGTGTGCCCTTAGAAACTTACACACAGAACAATCAGAATTAAGATGCTCGCGTCCACTATGCAGTTCTCAAACAACAACCCCCATACCCCGCCAGACCACCCCACCAGGGATGCCGGCACGCCAGACACAGGGAACACCAGAAACAACCAGACCCACCACCACCCCCACACACCCGACCTCCACCAAAGGAGGACGACCACGCAGGGGACGGCGCCGGGGCCTGTTGTCCCAGGACCCAACAGTGTGTTGCCTAGGCCCACCACCCACCGAAGAACCCACCACCCTTCCAACCCCCGCACTCCCGAAGAAGCAGCCGAGGCGTACTAGGCGGCCGGTCACCAGCACCGGTGACGGACACGAGTCTTGTTGATGTTCCACCCATGAGCACCCGCACCCACACACTGGTGAGTCAACGGGCAATCTCCTCGACCCCAGCCACCCACCACACAGGGCGAGCAACCATCCAGGGTCTCAAAGTGCTCCTTAGAAAGGAGGTGATCCAGCCGCACCTTCCGGTACGGCTACCTTGTTACGACTTAGTCCCAATCGCCAGTCCCACCTTCGACGGCTCCCTCCCAAGGGTTAGGCCACCGGCTTCGGGTGTTACCAACTTTCGTGACTTGACGGGCGGTGTGTACAAGGCCCGGGAACGTATTCACCGCAGCGTTGCTGATCTGCGATTACTAGCGACTCCGACTTCACGTGGTCGAGTTGCAGACCACGATCCGAACTGAGACCGGCTTTTTGGGATTAGCTCCACCTCACAGTATCGCAACCCTTTGTACCGGCCATTGTAGCATGCGTGAAGCCCAAGACATAAGGGGCATGATGATTTGACGTCATCCCCACCTTCCTCCGAGTTGACCCCGGCAGTCTCCCATGAGTCCCCACCATTACGTGCTGGCAACATGGAACGAGGGTTGCGCTCGTTGCGGGACTTAACCCAACATCTCACGACACGAGCTGACGACAACCATGCACCACCTGTGAACCGGCCACAAGTGGGGGACACATCTCTGCGCCTTTCCGGTCCATGTCAAGCCTTGGTAAGGTTCTTCGCGTTGCATCGAATTAATCCGCATGCTCCGCCGCTTGTGCGGGCCCCCGTCAATTCCTTTGAGTTTTAGCCTTGCGGCCGTACTCCCCAGGCGGGGCACTTAATGCGTTAGCTACGGCGCGGAAAACGTGGAATGTTCCCCACACCTAGTGCCCAACGTTTACGGCATGGACTACCAGGGTATCTAATCCTGTTCGCTCCCCATGCTTTCGCTCCTCAGCGTCAGTAACAGCCCAGAGACCTGCCTTCGCCATCGGTGTTCCTCCTGATATCTGCGCATTTCACCGCTACACCAGGAATTCCAGTCTCCCCTACTGCACTCTAGTCTGCCCGTACCCACTGCAGACCCGGGGTTAAGCCCCGGGCTTTCACAGCAGACGCGACAAACCGCCTACGAGCTCTTTACGCCCAATAATTCCGGACAACGCTTGCGCCCTACGTATTACCGCGGCTGCTGGCACGTAGTTAGCCGGCGCTTCTTCTGCAAGTACCCTCAACCAGACAAAAGCCTGGCCTTGTTCCCTGCTGAAAGAGGTTTACAACCCGAAGGCCGTCATCCCTCACGCGGCGTCGCTGCATCAGGCTTTCGCCCATTGTGCAATATTCCCCACTGCTGCCTCCCGTAGGAGTCTGGGCCGTGTCTCAGTCCCAGTGTGGCCGGTCACCCTCTCAGGCCGGCTACCCGTCGTCGCCTTGGTGAGCCATTACCCCACCAACAAGCTGATAGGCCGTGAGTCCATCCAAAACCACCCGAAGGCTTTCCACCACCCCCCATGCGAGGAGAGGTCATATCCAGTATTAGACCCAGTTTCCCAGGCTTATCCCAGAGTCAAGGGCAGGTTACTCACGTCTTACTCACCCGTTCGCCACTAATCCATGGTGCAAGCACCACATCATCGTTCGACTTGCATGTGTTAAGCACGCCGCCAGCGTTCGTCCTGAGCCAGGATCAAACTCTCCGTCAAAAAAACGAAAAAACAATCCCGGCAATGACA
>NZ_JBAJMW010000016.1:0-4652 GCF_036881825.1 Tersicoccus mangrovi
TGGCTACGCACGTGAATGCTGACGTCGCTTGTCGGTGAATGTTGCCGTCATCCCAACCGCCAGAACCCTTGGTCCTGTCGGTGAATGTTGACGTCATTTCGTGGCGGCGGCGTCGGCTTTGGTGTGGGCGAGGCGGTAGGAGGTGGTGCCGGTCTCGATGATGTTGCCGCCGAAGGTGAGGCGGTCGACGATCGCGGCGCACAGCCGTGGGTCGGTGAAGGTGTTGGTCCACTCGCTGAAGCTGGCGTTGGAGGCGATGGCGATGCTGTTGGTCTCCTCGCGTTCGGTGAGGACCTGGAACAGCAGCTCGGCTCCCTTCTTGTCCAGGGCCATGTAGCCCAGCTCGTCGATCAGCAGGAGATCCACGCGGCCGTATCGGGCGATCGTCTTGGAGAGGACCAGCTCGTCGGCGGCCTCGACGAGCTCGTTCACCAGCCGGGTGGCCAGGGTGTACTTGACGCGGTGACCGTTCATTGCGGCCTCGGTGCCCAGCGCGATGAGTAGGTGCGATTTGCCGGTGCCTGAGTCGCCGATCAGGCACAACGGTTGGCCTTTGGTGACCCACTCACACGTGGCGAGTTGGTGCACGACGGCGGGGTCGATATCGGGGTTGGCGTCGAAGTCGAACGCGCGCAGCGACTTCTCCCTCGGGAAATTCGCGGCCTTGACGCGGCGTTCGGACCGGCGACGGGAACGGTCGTCGCACTCAGCCATCAGCAGTTCGGCCAGGAACGCCGGGTAGGAGAGCCCGTCCTTGGTGGCGTCGTGGACGGCCTGTTCGAATGTGGACCGGATGGTCGGCAGGCGTAGCATCCGGCAGGCCCGGTCGATCGAGGCGTTCGCGGCCTCGGTGGTGATCCCGTTACGTGTCATATGGGTCATGTCTCCTTCTTCGAGTGTCGTCGGGTGAGCAAGGCGTCGTAGATGTCCACCGACGGCAAAGGTCGGTTGTCATGGGGAAGGTGCGTCTTCAGGCGATGCTCGGTCAGCGACGCGACCGGACCCGACGGTGCCCGAGCGTCTGTCTGTTGCGGGTCGTCGGGACTGGCGGCGGCCTTGCGAGTCTCCAACGCGACGGCGTCGGCGGTCAGCGCCCCTGCGCGCAGGGCCGCGGCGATCCCGGCGACGACGTCCTCGTGCCGCATCCGCCGGTGCAGCAGCAGCACCCGGATCAGTTCGCGGGTCCCGTCGGCGTCACCGTGAGCCTTGACGGCTGCGGCCCACCACGCGTCGTGGGTGAGTGTGAACTTGCCTGCGGCGCGGGCCTGTTCGAGCGCGGTGGCTCCGGGAAACGCGCCGGGTTTGCGGGTGAAGACCTCCAGGTAGTGGTCCAACTCCAGCCGGACGGCCCCTTTGGTCATCAGTCGCTCGTGCGTGGCCACCGGAGTTCGTCCGTCGTGCACGACCAGGTCCGAAGCGTTGAGGACGACGCGGACCTGGCGGCCGATCAACCGCGCGGGCACGGAGTACTTGTTGCCGCGGACACTGACCTGGGCATATCGGTCGACGCGCGGGGTGAACCAACGCCCGGTTTCGAATACCTCCACCGGCAGCGGCTTCAGTAGTGACTTCTCGGCTTCGAACGCTTGCCCGACTGTGTGCGCGCGACCGCCGATCCGTCGATCGTCATCCTCGCGGTCGTACTGGTCGACCAACGCGTTGAGCTCGGTGATCGAGTCGACCTCGGGCACCGGGACCAGGTGATTACGGCGGAACCAGCCGACCTGCCCTTCGACGCCGCCCTTCTCGTGTGCGCCCTTGATCCCGGGCTGACAGTAGAACGCCTCCAGGTCATAGTGGGAGCGGAAGGCAGTCCACCGGTCGGCTTCGGTGCGTGCCCGGGAGAACCCGACGACTTGGGCGACCGCAGCCTTGAGGTTGTCGTACCGCACCTTCCCCGCCGGGATCCCGCCGAGCACCTGGAAGGCGTGGGCGTGGCCCTCGAAGAACGCCTCCTGCCCGGCCGACGCAGAGATCCGGTGGGTAGACTTGCCGGAGTACGACAATCGGAAACAGAACAGGTAACAGGTCACCAGCTCCCCACGCAGGCGGATGGCGACCTCACCGAAGTCGACCTCGCCCTCCCGGCCCGGCAGATGGGTTTGCGGGACGAACGCCTCCACCGGTGCGCGGCCCTGCTCCAGCCGGATTTGTGGGCGACGGTTCGCGACGTAGGTCCGGACCATGCCGTAAGTGATGCCGGCGGCCTGCTGTTCCTTGATGAGCCGGTCGAAGATCCGGGTCGCCGTGTGCCGCTGCTTGCGTGGTGCGTCCAGGTCCGTCACCAGCCACTCGTCGATCACCGACTTGAACGGATCCAGCCGGGATGCCCGCTTCGGGTACTGCGCTCGGGGCGTCGGCCATACGGAATCCAACGCCGCGCGCACCGTGCGCCACCCCACCCGGTGTGCGCGTTGGATCTCGCGCACCGACATCCCTTGGCGGGCATCGCGGCGGATCGCTGCGAAGAGTTCAACCCGCGAAGTTGGTTCCACTGCCGGGGCTCACCGACAAGTGGGCTGTTCGCCGACGGCAGATGCCACCACGGCCCGGCCGGCGCGGGCGTGCACGGCGGCGACGGCGAGGCTGCCGAGACCGGCGATGACGGCGAACACGTCGACGGCGGTGGTCGTGCTGGTGCTGGTGGCCAACAGCCCGACGCCTACGACCGGAACTCCAACGCCGAGGTAGGTCGCGATGTAGAACGTGGAGATGACCGCCGCGTGGGCCGAGGAGGGTGCGGTGTGGTTCGCTGACCGGATCGCGCCCATGAATGCCAGCCCTTGCCCAATGCCGGCCAGTACCGCCGCGGCGATCACCACGACCAGGGACCGGGTCGTGCCCGCGACCAGCAGCAGGGCAGTCCCGCCAGCTAGCGAGAGCAGCCCGACCAGTTGCAGCGGCCGCGCGCCGACGCGGGTGGCCACTGGCTGGGTCACGGCCGCGACCAGCAGCACGAGTCCGGCGGCGACCCCTGCCAACAGCAGGTTCCGGTTGCCGGTCAGTGACCTGACGTAGGAGGGCACGATCGACAAGAACACCGCCGTGACGGCCCATCCGGTGAAGCTGGTTGCGCAGGCGCGAACGAACACCGCTCGCCCGGTGGCCGGGATCGTCGGCAGCGAGACCCGCCACCTGATCCCGGACCGGCCCAATGCCCCTGGCAGCGTGGCCAGTCCGGCGGCCGCGGCGATGAGGGTGACGGCTTCGATCAGGTAGCAGGTGCGGGTCGGCGCGGGTAACCACAGAGCGCATGCCCCGGCCAGTACCGGCCCGAGGCCACCGCCGCCGGTGGTCGCCAGGGACGTCACCAGCGAGGCCCGGTGTGTGCGTCCGGCCGGTTCGGTACGAGTGAGGGCGGCGGTGAGCGCGCCGGAGCTGATCCCGACCGACGCGCCTTGCAGGACACGGGCTAGGAACAACCATCCGGTGCCCTCGGCGTAGGCGAACACGAGCACGCCGGCCACCGCGAACGCCAGTCCGGGAAGCAGCACCCGTCGGTAGCCGAACGCGTCGGCGGCCGAACCAGCAAGGAGCAGTGCGGGCACCAGTGCTGCCGCGTAGGCGGCGAACACCAACGTCAGGACGACCGGGCTGAACCCGAACCGCTGCGCGTACACGGCGTACAACGGGGACGGCAGGTTCGTCCCCACGATGAGCGTGACCAGCGCGAACGCGCAGCAGCCGAAAGTGATCCGGGATGGCAGATGAGTGGAGTCGGTTCGCACACTCAGCGACGCTAGGTGCGAATTGGTTCGGGCTATCCCGAACCGATGGCGGCCTACCGTAGAGGGATGAGCAGCCACGGAGAAGCCGACCTGAGCGTCATCGGACGCCTGCTCGCCGAGCCCGCCCGCGCCCGCGTGCTTATGGCGTTGACCGACGGGCGATGGCTCCCAGCCAGCATGCTCGCCCTGGAAGCCGGCGTTGCGAACTCCACCATTAGCGGTCATCTGACCCGGCTTGTGGACGGCGGGATGCTCACCGTGCAGCGGCACGGCCGGTACCGGTACTACCGGCTCGCAGGTCCCCACATCGCCGAGCTCGTCGAGGTCATGGCCAAGATCGCCCCGACGTTGACGATCACCTCCCTGCGCCAGGGCACCCGGGCACACGCCATCCGGCGCGCCCGCCGCTGCTACGACCACATGGGCGGCCGGATCGCCGTCACGATCACCGGTGCGCTCATCCGCGACGGACACCTTGCCGGCCACGACGGCAGCATCGACCCAGACCGGATGCCCGGGCCCCGGCCCGCCGGCGGCGTGCTCGACCCGATCGCCTACACCCTGACCGACACCGGCGCGGCCTTCATCACCGAGCGACTAGAGGTAGCCACACCGGCCCACACGGCAGTCCGTTGTTGTGTCGACTGGACTGAGCACCGCCACCACGCCGCGGGCGTCCTCGGCCGGAATCTACTGACCAGCTTCGAGGAACACGGGTGGATCAAGCCCGCCACGCAGCCACGGGCCCTCACCCTCACCACGAACGGTCGGCATCAACTCGAAGAAACGTTCCAAGTCGACCTCGAAGACCACCCAGCCGCATAACCCGTGATGACGTCGACATTCAGCAACACGCTCTTACCGAACACCTGACCGACGTCAGGATTCACTGACAAACGTCGCTGGGGTTCACCGCCAAAGCCA
>NZ_JBAJMW010000017.1:0-2910 GCF_036881825.1 Tersicoccus mangrovi
ACCCCACACCGCCTGCGCCGACCAGCCACCCGCCTCCCGCGTCCCAACCCGCGTCGCCAACGTCATGACCTCCTACATCTAGGCGGCGCCCGTGGCGGCCCCGTCGTGGGGGCGGCCCGCTTCTCGGCGGGCTGAATCGGTGGTCGGACCTGCGGCGTGCTCGCGTGCCGCCCCGTCCGTCGAGCGGTGCCGGGTTCGGCCGACGACGGCGGTGCCCTCCACCCGCTCGTCCCGCACGACGCGGGTGTGCAGCCCGGCGGCGCGAAACAGGGCGGCGCTGGTGGGCGCCTGCCGCACGCTCGTCTCGACGATGACGGTGCCGCCGGGGGCGAGCCAGGGGCCGACCTCCGCAGCGATGCGGCGGTGGACGTCGAGGCCGTCGTCGCCGCCGTCGAGCGCCACCCGGTGCTCGTGGTCGCGGGCCTCGGGCGGCATCGAGCCGATCGCCGCGGTCGGCACGTAGGGGGCGTTGGCGACGACGACGTCGATCGTGCCGGCCAGGTCGGCGGGCAGCGCCGCGAACAGGTCGCCCTCGACGACCAGCGCGTCCGGGGCGTTGAGGCGGGCGCACGCGACGGCGTCGGGGTCGATGTCGGCGGCGATCAGCCGGGGCGGGGATGCGGCAGCCCGGGGCGAGGCAGCCGACCGGGCCGTGAGCCGGGCGGTGATCGCTCCGACGCCGCAGCACATCTCGAGCACCGTCACCGGGCGGGTGTGCACCGTGCGTTCCGCCCGTGCCAGGGCGGTCTCGGCGAGCCGGGCGAGCAGGAGCGTGCGGCGGCGGGGCACGAAAACGCCGGGACGCACCGCCACGCGCAGGTCCCCGAACTCGGCCCACCCGAGCAGGTGCTCGAGCGGTTCGCCGGCCACCCGGCGCCGGACCAGCTCCTCCCGCGCCGCCCCGTCCGGTGTGGCGGCCAGCAGCAGGTCGGCCTCCTCCTCGGCGAAGACGCAGCCGCTGCGACGCAGCCGGGCGACCACGTCCTCGCGGAGCGAGCCGGTGACGGCCTCGCTCACCGACGCCGGCCCGCGGCGACCCCGGGCAGCGCGAGGGCGGCCTGCGCCGCACGGTCCGTCCGGTCCGCGTAGCCACCGCCGAAGAGCACGGCGTGGACCATCAGCGGGTGGAGCTGGTGCAGCGGGATCCGCGCCCGCCAGCCGGGCCGGAGCGCGTGTACTTCCTCGTAGCCGGCGAGCACCTCGTCGTACCGCGGGCACCCGAAGAGGGCGAGGAAGGCCAGGTCCGTCTCCCGGTGGCCGCCGTGCGCGGCCGGGTCGATCAGGGTGACGCCGTCGGCCGTCCACAGGACGTTGCCGCTCCACAGGTCGCCGTGCAGGCGCGCGGGGGTGTCCCCGTCGTCGAAGTCGCCGTCGAGCAGGCGGTCGACGACGTCGCGGATGGCGGCGACGGTGCGGGGAGCGAACGCGTCGTGAGCGCGCGGGTGGTCCAGCAGCGGTTCGAGCCGGGCCCGGGCGAGGAAGGCGCCCCAGTTCTCCTCGGCCGCCGCGGGCATCGGCAGGGGGTCGTCCATGGGTCCGAAGAAGCCGTCGCCGTGCCACCCGGCGGGCGGGACGCCGAACGCCGCCGCCCCGGCGTCGTGCGTCGCGGCGAGGCCCCGGCCGAACTCGACCGCGGCCCGGGCGGTCGGCGCGACCTCGACCAGCCCGTCCAGGAGCAGGTGCTGCTCGTCCACCTCGAGGACCTCGACGGCGGGGACCCCGTGCGCGGCGGCCAGCCAGCGCAGGCCGGCGGCCTCGCACGCGAAGAACCCGCGGGGCGCGCCGGAGCGCTCTTTGCGGAAGGTGGGCACGCGCTCCAGCCTAGGTCCGGGCAGCGTCCGGGGGAACGGGGGAGGAGGGGCTGGAAGGTCTCGATTCGGTCGCGGCGGACGCCAGCCGGCCGGCGAGTTCACGCGCGCGCTCGAGCAGCTCCGGGGGTGAGAGCAACGTGAACGGCTCGCCGGTGCCGATCAACTGCGCGAGTGCCCAGTCCAGCGAGTCCGCCCCGACCTTGACCAGCGTGCTGCCGCCGTCCTCCGCCTCGACCTGTGCCACGAGGGGGCCGAGCAGCTCGGTGACCCGCTCGACCGGGGCGCCGATCCGCACGCACAGGTCGTACCGGTAGGGGGAGCGGGTGATGGTCTGCTGCACGTAGTCGGTCAGGTCCGCGGCCGGCAGTGGACGCGGCGCGAACCGGGCCCGCGGCGTCCCCGTGCGTTCGATCCGATCGACCCGGAAGGTGCGCCAGTCGTCCCGGTCCAGGTCGAAGCCGACGAGGTACCAGCGGCGTCCGGCGTCGATGAGGCGGTACGGCTCGACGAGCCGGCGGGTGGGGGTCTCGTCGCGGCCGACGTGGTCGAACGGCAGCACCCGCCGGTCGGTGATGGCGGTCGTGATCGCCGTCAGGACGGTCGCGTCGATGTGCGCCGACGGGCCGCCGAGGGCGGAGACGGAGTCCCGCAGCGACGCGAACCGGCCGCGCAGCCGGGGCGGGGCCACCTGCTGCAGCTTGGCCAGCGCCCGCACCGAGGCCTCACCGACACCCGCGACCGGGCTGATCGAGACGGCGTTGAGCCCGAGCGCGACGGCGAGGGCCTCGTCGTCGTCCAGCAGCAGGGGCGGCAGGTTCGCTCCCGCGCCGAGCTGGTAGCCGCCCGAGGCCCCGGGGGAGGAACGGATCGGGTAGCCGAGGGTGCGCAGCTTGTCGACGTCGCGCCGCACGGTGCGCTCGGTGACCTGCAGCCGATCCGCCAGGTCGGGCCCGGACCACTCGCGGCGCACCTGGAGCAGGGACAGCAGGGCCAGCAGGCGGGCGGACGTCTGGATCACTCCCCCAGCCTAGGTGTTGTGGGTCATGACGTTGCCGACGGTGGGGTGGGGGTGAGGAAACGGGCTCCTGGTCGGCACGAT
>NZ_JBAJMW010000018.1:0-1515 GCF_036881825.1 Tersicoccus mangrovi
CGGAAAGTGTCAAGGCGGGTGAGACAGATTCCGTCAGGCGGTCTGTATGAGGGCCTCCTGTGAGGGCTGGTTGATCCAGGCGGCCTCGGGCAGCTTGGGCGCCTGGGGTCGGCGGTGGCCGAAGCGCTCGGGACGGGCGGCGTAGGCCGCGTCCAGGGTGGCCTGGCGCTGGGCGCGGACCTGCCCGGCGGTGCCGAAGTGGACGCTGGCGGGGGTGTGCAGCCCGATCCCGCAGTGGCGGTGCTCGTGGTTGTAGTAGGCGAAGAACTGCTCGGCGAACGCGCCGGCGTCGGCCAGGGACCCGAAGCGCTCGGGGAAGACCGGGGCGTACTTCAGCGTCTTGAACGCCGCCTCGCTGTAAGGGTTGTCGTTCGACACGTGCGGGCGGGAGTGCGACCTGGCCACCCCGAGGTCGACGAGCAGCTGAGCGACCGGTTTGGAGGTCATCGAGGTCCCGCGGTCGGCGTGGATCGCCTCCGGCACGCCATGGATGCCCATGGCGTGCTCGAGCAGGTTCTTGGCGATCTCGGCGTCCTCGCGGGCCGCGATGGTCCAGCCCACGACGAACCTGGAGAAGATGTCGAGCACGACGTACAGGTCGTAGTACACGCCCCGCTCCGGCCCCTTGAGCTTTGTGATGTCCCAACTCCACACCTGCCCCGGCGCCGTCGCGACGAGCTCGGGCCGGGTCCGGGGCGGGTGGCTCGCCTGCCGGCGCCGTTCCCCGGCCATGTCGTGCTCGCGCAGGATCCGGTGCATCGTGGACATCGAGCACAGGTAGGTGCCCTCGTCCAGCAGCGTGGCCCAGACCTGGGCGACCGACTTGTCCGCGAACCGCTGGCTGGTCAACACGGCCAGCACGTGGGCCCGCTCGGCGGCGGACAGCTTGTTCGCCGGTGCCGGCCGCGGTGTCCGTGGACGTGGCGGTGGCGGGTTCTTGGCCCGGTAGTGACTGGCGCGGGAGCGACCCAGCAGCGCGCACGCAGCCGCGGTGCCGACGTGCTCGGCCAGCCCGTCGACGGCCGGGTTGATCACCGCGGCGACCGCGGCGGCTTGTCCGCGCTCTCGGAGAGCGTCTCCAAGAGCGCGTGTGCTTTTCCCATCAGGTCCAGCGCCGCCCTGGTCTTGGCCAGCTCGGCCTCGGCCTTCTCCGCCCGGGCCCGTAGCGCCTGCAGCTCCCGCTCGCGCCGGTCCCGCGGCTTGCTGCCCAGCCCGGACAGCGAGCCGGCGGCCGCGGCCTTGCGCCACTCGATGATGTGGGAGGTGTACAGGCCCTCCCGGCGCAGGATCTCCCCACGCCCAGAGCGGTCCGCGGCGTCGTACTCGGCCAGGATCGCCGCTTTGAACTCGGCGGTGAACGTCCGCCTCTTGGGCCGGTCAGCACGAGGAGCCATAGCCCCATCATCGGTGCCGACGTCAGCAACCGTCATCGTCATCTCAGTATTGGTCCGTTCTCGCCCCGTGCAGTGCGAAGGTCAGCAGTGCTGGTGTCTCACCCCATCCTGACGCACAGGG
>NZ_JBAJMW010000019.1:0-1111 GCF_036881825.1 Tersicoccus mangrovi
CTAGGTGTAGGAGGTCATGACGTTGGCGACGCGGGCCGGGACGCGGCTGGCGGGTGGCTGGTCGGCGCAGGCGGTGTGGGGTCGATGGTAGTTGTAGTGGTTGACCCACACGTCGATGGCGTGCCGGCGAGCCGGTTCAGAGGCGTAGGGGCGGGCGTAAAGGACCTCGTCGACGAGCAGCCGGTTGTACCTTTCCACTTTCCCGTTGTGGCGGGGCGTGTAGGGGCGGATCCGCTGGTGCCGGGACGCGGCGGAGAGCACGGCCCGGGTGAAGTCCTTGGCCCGGTAGTTGTTCCCGTTATCGGTCACGACCCGCACGAGCCGGGTGATGCCGTGGGCGGTGAAGAACGCGACCGCCCGGTGGAAGAACCCGATCGTCGTCTTGGCGCGCTCGTCCTCGAGGGTCTCGGTGTACGCCAGCCTCGAGTACCCGTCGATCGCGGTGTGCACGAACGTGTACCCGACCCGGGTGGCGTGTTTGGCCCGGTCCTGAGCGGACCCACGGCCGTGGACCCACCACCCGCCGCCGTCCCGGAGTTTGCCGACCTTCTTCACGTCCAGGTGAACCATGTGCCCGGGGAACCGGGCGGTGATCTTGCCCGGTGCTCGGTTCGACTGCCCGGTCGGGTCCAGGTCCCGGCGTCGGGCGATCCCCAATCGTTCCAGCCACCGGGACACGGTCCGCAGGGCGCAGTGGTGTCCGCGGGCGGCCAGTTCGTGGTGGATACGCCGGGCGGACCACTTGTGCGCCCGCCGCCACGCCTCGATCAAGTCCACGACCGTCGCCGGCAGCCGGGACGGACGATTGATCGGTGCGCTGGACCGGTCCTCCAACGCCTCGATCCCGCCGTCGCGGTACCGGCCCACCCACACCGACAGGGTGGATCGGGCGATCCCGGCCTCGGCGGCGACATGGGCGATCGGGCGGCCCTGACCGGCCAGGACACGATCGATGAGCCGGAGTCGGCCGGCCGGGGTCAGCGGGGCGTTAGCGTGGGTCATGAAACGGGCTCCTTCTGCACGTGGATGGCTTCAGCACCTCCCATCGTGCCGACCAGGAGCCCGTTTCCTCATCCCCGCCCCACTGTCGGCAACGTCAGGACCCACAACA
>NZ_JBAJMW010000020.1:0-1106 GCF_036881825.1 Tersicoccus mangrovi
TGTAGGAGGTCATGACGTTGGCGACGCGGGTTGGGACGCGGGAGGCGGGTGGCTGGTCGGCGCAGGCGGTGTGGGGTCGATGGTAGTTGTAGTGGTTGACCCAGACGTCGATGGCGTCACGGCGGGCTTGTTCGGAGGCGTAGGGGCGGGCGTAGAGGACCTCGTCGACGAGCAGCCGGTTGTACCGTTCGATCTTGCCGTTGTGGCGGGGCGTGTAGGGGCGGATCCGCTGGTGCCGGGACGCGGCCGAGAGCACCGCCCGGACGAAGTCCTTGGCCCGGTAGTTGTTCCCGTTGTCGGTCACGACCCGCACGAGCCGGGTGATGCCGTGGGCGGCGAAGAACGCGACCGCCCGGTGGAAGAACCCGATCGTGGTGACCGCGCGCTCGTCCTCGTGGGCTTCGGTGTAGGCCAGCCTCGAGAACCCGTCGATCGCGGTGTGCAGGAACGTGTAGCCGACCCGGGTGGCGTGCTTGGCCCGGTCCGCAGCCGAGCCGCGGCCATGAGCCCGCCACCCGCCGCCCTCGCGCAGCTTGCCGATCTTTTTCACGTCCAGGTGGACCATGTGTCCGGGAAACCGGGCGGTGATCTTGCCCGGGGCCCGGTTCGACTGCCCCGTCGGATCCAGGTCCCGGCGCCGGGCGATCCCGAGTCGGGCCAGCCACCGGGACACGGTCCGCAGGCAGCAGTGATGCCCGCGGGCGGCCAGCTCGTGGTGGATCCGCCGCGCGGACCACTTGTGCGCCCGCCGCCACGCCTCGATCAACTCCACCACCACCGCCGGCAGCTGAGTGGGCCGGTTCACCGGGGCGCTGGACCGGTCCTCCAACGCGTCGATTCCGCCGACCCGGTAACGGCCCACCCAGGTGGACAGCGTGGAGCGGGCGATGCCGGCCTCCGCGGCGACGTGTGCGATCGGGCGGCCCTGACCGGCCAGGACACGGTCGACAAGGCGGAGCCTGCCGGCTGGGGTCAGCGGGGCGTTAGCGTGGGTCATGGAACGGGCTCCTTCGGAACGTGGATGGCTTCAGCACCTCCCATCGTGCCGACCAGGAGCCCGTTTCCTCACCCCCACCCCACCGTCGGCAACGTCATGACCCACAACA
>NZ_JBAJMW010000021.1:0-867 GCF_036881825.1 Tersicoccus mangrovi
TATCAGTTCGTCGAGTGTCTCACTGGGGGTGGCTCCGTGGAGGATGACGCGGGGGCGGGCGTTGAGCATGTCCTGGACGGAGCGGAGCTCGTCGTCGCTGATGTGGTTGAAGTCGGTGCCTTTGGGGTATTCCCAGCGCAGCTGCCCGTTGAGGTTCTCGTTCGTGGGCCGCTGCCACGGGGAGTGCGGGTCGCAGAAGTACACCGGGCACCCGGTCGCCACGGTGAACCGGGCGTGCTGGGCCATCTCCGTGCCCTGGTCCCAGGTGATCGAGCGGGCGACCGCGTCGGGCAGTGTCTCGATCATGGTCGTGAGCTTGTCGATCACGGTGGTCGAGTCCCGGGTGCCGGGCAGCCGGCCCAGGAGGGTGAACCGGGAGGCCCGCTCGACCAGGGTGATGATCCCGGAATTGTTCGGACCCACGACCAGGTCACCCTCCCAGTGCCCGGGGACCTTCCGGCCCGCGTGCTCGGCAGCGGTGACCTCGTCCCGGTCCGCCAGCCGGTGCCCGGCCAACCACGTGCGCTTGGACCGGGCCGGTAGTTTGGAGACCGGTTTGCGGCTCGTGCGGCCCGAGCGGATCGCGCCTTCGACTTTCAGCTCGTGCCGCAGCGTCCCGGCGCCCTGGACGTAGAGCGCCTGGTAGATGCTCTCGTGACTGATCTGCATGTCCTCATCGTCGGGGAAGAGCCGACGCAGCCGCACGCTGATCTGCTGCGGGGAGATCTTTTCGTTGAGCAGGTCGATCACCAGGTGCCGCAGCAGCGGCAACGCCTCCAGCTTGAAGGCCTTCGGCCGGGCCCTGGCCTGGTCGGCCCAGAACTGGGCCAGAACGGCACTGTAGTAGGTGTCGTCGTTGCCCCACCG